>CAZZBZ010000028.1:0-39478 GCA_964653025.1 uncultured Verrucomicrobiota bacterium | reverse complement strand
TGTCGCGGATGAGCCCGTCATCATCCCGTCCGCTCCAGAACACGTGCTGGTGGGTGTCAACGATGCGGGAGGGAGCGTTCATCAGCAGGCCGTCTTGGTGCTGATAGCCGCGGCGACGGGACGGCGTCAAGCGCGAGGGGCGCTGCAGTCGGAGATCGGGCGTGGGGGGCTTGCGGACGGGGCGCGCATGTCGATGATCGAGCCCTCAGCCCGCGCAGTGGCCGTCGGCCCAGCGCTGCACGGCCCGCGCGACTTCCGGCGAGACGCGCGGCGCGTGGGACACGAGGAGTTCCTCGACCCTGCGGTGGGCCCTCGCGAGCAGGGAGTCCCCGGGGAGGTTGGGGCTGCGTTCACCGAGGCGATCGAAGCAGCCCTCGGTGAAGAACTCCTCGGAGCGCAGCATCTCCAGGGTCAACGGCGCCTCCAGGAAATGCCCGCCCGGCCCGCGCTCCACGATGGCCTCGACGTCCAGCATCCGGTCGCTCACCTCGATGCCCCCGCGGATGCGCTCCAGCAGCCGGAGCAGGTCGGAGTGGATGAGAACCATCTCGGCGGACATTCCGCAAGCGTTGTAGCAGGAGCCGAGGCCGTTGAACATGCCTCCCCCGCAGGCCACCGAGGGAAGCATGTGCAGGGCGTGCTCGATGCCGTTCTGGGTGTCGTAGCGGCCCACGAGGCTGCCGGTGGCTTCCCCGCAGATGGGCAGCCGATAGAAGCGCGCCATCTGCGCGGACGCGATCTTCCACAGCATCTTGTCGGGCGGGTAGAACACGGCCTGCCCGGTCCTCATGTCGGTCAGGCCGTTGCCGACCGAATAGGCGATGGGAGTGCCCGGCCGCAGCAACTGGGTCATGGCGACGAGGAAGAGGTTCTCGCAGTTGCCCATGAGGACGCCCCCCGCGAACGAGAACGGCGCAGTAGTGCCGGCGATGGGTTCGGTCTGGGCGCAGAGCGGCAGGCCCCGTCGGATGGCTTCCGCCATGATTTCGGCGTTGAGCGCATGGAAGATCAACGGCGTGGTCACCGGCGCGCAAACGCAGAGAAACGGGCGCTCGGACAACGGGCGCCCCTCGGCCAGGATTTCCCCGAGTTCCAGCCAGAGATCGAGCGAATGGCGCGACGAGGGGGCGACCAGCATCGGCTTCGTCGTGTTGAGGACGAACGCCTCCAACGTCCGGACTTCGGCGTCCTCCGCCCGTACGTCGTCCGGGGGCATGTCCATCCGGTAAAGGAAGCCGACGTTGTCGAGCGCGTCGCCCAACCGAGCGTGGCGCGCGACGTCCGCGAGGACAGGGCGGCGGGGCCGCTGGGAGGCGTGGTCGATGATCCACGGGTCGATCACCAGCGAACCGAAGGCGCGGCTTTCGGTGCTGATTTCGAGCCGCGAGCCGTCCCTTCCGTACAGGTCGAAGGCGGGGGGCGCGAGCTTCAGGCACTCCTCCACCAGTTCGGAGGGGAGACGGACCCGATCGTCCCCCGGGTCCGCCTTGGCGCCCGCCTTGAGGAGTGCCCCGCGGCAATGGGCGTCGGGCACGCGGACTCCCGCGCGCGAGAGGACGGTGAGCGACTTGGCGTGGATCTTCCGGATCTCGGCGTCGTCCAGCACCGCAAGCTCGGCGAGTTTCATGCGCGGACGCCGAAAAGGACGGCGGAGTGGCAGGCGGGCAGGGTTGCCCGGAGAACGCCCGACCGCAGCAAGTGGGGACGGCGCGGGGAGGCGGGATACACCTGCTCGACGGAGGAGGGACGGAAGGGCAATCGCTCCAGCGGGAGTTCTATCTCCGCTTCGGGGCCCGCCATGCGCCAGACCGCCAGCCACGCACGCCGGTCCGCGGCCGTGGCGAGCCCGGCGGCCTGGAAGCTCTCGGTTTGGTCGCAAGGGACGCGGCCCAGGGGCCAGAACGGATGGCTGCGCGGGATGTCGCGGCGCAGGGAGGACTTGTAGAGGGCGATACCTTCCCTGACCGCCTCGAACTGGGAGGCGTCGATGTCCGCGATCTGGCCGCTCTGGTGGATGCGCCCCAGCATCGCGTTGACCATGTTGAAGACGGCGGCCTCGCGGTCCTCGCCGGCCTTGGGATACGACCAGACGCCCAGTTGCTCGGGCAGCAGGGTCGCCAACCCGCCCACCACGAGGGGCGGGTAGGCCTTCCGGTCGATCTGGTCCGACGAGCTGGCCATCTGCAGGATGGACAGCATGCCGTAGTCGTTGCGCATGCCGCCCGAGGCGCAGTTCTCGATGATGACCCGCGGGTGCCGGGCGCGGACGCCCCGGAACCAATCCTGCACGGCGCGCAGGTGGTCCACGGCTCCCGCGCCCGGGGAGTCGGTGCGCGTGTCGGGCCCGAGGCCGATGGTGAGGTTGTAATCCATCTTGAGGTAACCCAGGTCGTGGGCATGCACGAGGCGATCCACGGTCTCGTCGGCGAAACAGCGGACCTCGGCGTTTCGGAAGTCTAGGGCGAAGCGGTCGCCGTGGGCGTGGCGCTGCCCCCGGCGGAAGATGAACCAGTCGTCGGGCTTCGCGGCGAGGGCCACGTGGCGCGCGGCCGCCTCGATCTCCAGCCACAGTCCCGGGATCATCCCGCGCTCGCGGATGGCGTCCATCACGCGGTTGAGGCCACCGGGGAACTTGCCAGGGTTCTCGTGCCAGTCGCCGACGTCATTCCAGCCCCGCGCCCCGAACCAGCCCGCGTCCACCGTGTAGACCTCGCATCCCGCCTCGGCCGCGCGGGGGATGAGGCGGAGGCTCTTTTCCTCGGTGACGTGCCCCATCAGGCAGTTCATGTAGTCGTTGAAGACCACCGGCAGCCCGTCGTCGACGGGATGGGGCGATCGACAGGCGGCGCGGCGGAAGTCCACCAGCGCGTCCAGAGCCCGCTCCGCGTCCCCGGGGACGGCGCCGGCCGCCACGCTCAGACTTTCGCACTCCTCCCCGGGCTGCAGTGTCTTGAACCAGTGCAGGTGCGCCTCGTCGAGGCCCCCGAGGGCGAGGCTGAGGCTATCGTCTTCCTCGCCCACTTCCCAGAGCCAGGCGCCGGGGTGCTCGATCTGCCAGACCCAGGTACGCCCGCGCAGGCGGTCCTCGAGGAGGGCCATCGGCACGCGGACCTGGGAGGATCGTCCCAGGGCGCTGACGAGGTGGTGCGACGCGCGTCGCCGCAGCGTGCGGACCACGCCGAGGTCCGGGAGGCTGTAATCGCGCCATTGGTTTTCCGCGTAGCTGTGGTTGCAGGGAATGTGCAGGCGGAACTGGTCGGGCCGTCTCCATTCGAGGTTGCGGATGTAGGCTCCGTGGAGCGTGTCCAGGCCGATGGGCTGCGTGCCCCCATTCCTCACGGTCACGCGCCGCCGAGAAACGGGGTTGTCCCCGAAGAAAAGGAACTCACTGGTGGCCTCCAACCCCGTGGCTTCGTCCCGGAAGAAGAGCCTCAGCCCCTCGCCGCCGCCGTGTGAGAAGCTTTCCCGGCGCGCCAGGGCCATGCGTTCCCCCGGTTGCCCCATGACCGTTCGCCCCATCTCGAAGCTCTCCCAGGGCTCTCCCAGCGCGTGCAGGGAGATGTTCCCTTCGGTTTGGGGGTCGAAGCGCGTGGAGGCACCCATGACGGAACCATGGGAGGCGCGTTTTTCCTTGGCAAGTATGAACGAGAATGTATGATTTTGTATGCCTGCTCGGGTTCACAGTTCATCGGTTCAGTGGTTCAACGGTTGGCTCGCCACGCATCACGCGAGGAAAAGGAAGCGATGAACCGCGGAACCCGCCCGAGGCGAGTAAGCGATCAAACCCAACCACCTGAGCAGATGCGTTCTGAATGAGATGAGCGTTGTCCGCAAGAAACGCGGAAGTCCTTCGGCCCTACGGAGTGTGGAGGTCCCATCCGCCGTTTCCCCGGCCGGGGTGGAGGCGAGGATGAGGCCCGCGGAGAAGGTCATGGCGTACCTGCAGTCGGAGATCGGACGCGGAGGGCTTGCGGACGGGGCGCGCCTGCCGACCGTGCGCGAAATCGCGGCACGGGTCTCGGTGAGCCTCGCCACGGTGCAATCGGTTTTCCGTCGCCTGGGGAACGAGGGGCGCATCCGCACGCGGGTGGGGGACGGCACCTTTCTGGTGAGTGGCCCCTCAGCCGGCGTCTTTCGGCTGGCTCTGAACCTGCCCATGCCCCGGCCGCACGGGCCCTCCATGTGGGGGGAGCGGATCATGGAGTCGGTCCTCCGCGCCGCGAGCAACGCTCCCCGACGGATGATGCTCCTGCCCCTGAACGTGACCTCGCTGAGCTCGGGCGAGGTCAAGCGACAACTCCTCCGAGAAATCGCCGAGGTGGACGGTTTGCTCATGGTGCCTCCCCTGGTGGACCCGCAGGTCGTGGCGGCTTACGAGGAGGCGGGCAAGCCGGTGATCCACGTGAATCCCCCTGCGGTCAACGCCACGGCGAACTTCGTGTCCACCGACTACTTCGAGGCGGCGCGGCGCCTCGGGCGCGTCTGGCGGGAGACCGGCCGCCGTCGGGTGGCCTTCGTGGGGGTGGGCGCCGTGGATGCCTCCGTTTCCAGCAGCCTCTACGCGGCCGGGCTGATGGCGGGGTTCAGCCCTTCGGGGAAGGAGGGGCGGCAGATGGGAGTTCTATGCGGGTCCTCCGGGACCGAGGCGGACGGCTACCAGACGGCACGGGCGGTCATGGAATCCCGCCAGTCGCCGTTCGACGCGCTCCTTTGCTACGGGGACCTGCTGGCCGCTGGAGTCCTCCGCGCCCTCGCCGAACGCGGGGTGAGGGTTCCCGCCGAGGTCAGCGTGGTCGGCGGCACGGGCCTTCCTGCATCGCCCGGGGTTGGTTCGCATTTCACCCGCGTGCGCCAGCCTTTCGCGGAGATCGGGCGGTCGGTCGTTGAGATGATCTGCGAGCGTTCCTTGCGCGGGGCGGTGGGGCTCCCGGGCCGCTTCGTGGTGACGGGGTTTATCCGGGGAGAGACGACGCGCCCGTCGGAGAACGAACGCCTCCGCGATGAGGAGGCGCAAGAGTGACACCACGCCGACGATACCGCATGCACACCAAGCCAGGCGGCGGGATCGGGGTCCATGGCCTTCGCACGCCGGACTCATCGGGAGGGGAGAATCACAAATAAGAGTTGAGAGGATTCCATGAGAACATCTGGCGAAGAACGACTGATTGCCCACTGGCCATTCGAGAAGGACGGTGAGGAACTTTGCGGATTCGGCGCTCAAACCAAAGCCCATCGAATCGAGTTTGCCCACGGTGCGCGATTCAACGGCATCGACAGCGGCATCGAGATTCAAGACCATCCCGCGCTGAACTTCGGCACGGGTGATTTTTCCGTCGCCGCATGGATTCAGGTCGAAGACCACGCCGATGTCGTCGGCGACATCATCAGCAAATTCGACCCCGAAACGCGGCGCGGGTTCAGCCTGGGTGTCGTTTCCGCCAGCGGCATCACTTCGACTTCCCAGCCGAATTATCGCAATGTGCATTTCGGAATCGATCAAGGGCAGCTCGACGAGAAATGGTCCGATTGCGGACGACCGGGGCGCGCCGTGCACGTCATGGCCCTCGGGCTGGTGAAAGGTCAGCTTCACGCGGGAACGTTCGAGAAGGAGGCGGCCGAGCAGGGCCACCTCTGGCGTTACGACGGAGGCCGGCGATGGATTGATCTCGGCGCGACACCGGACGGCTCGAACAGCGTGCCGTCGGTGGTTGAGTTCGACGGCGAGCTCTACTGTACCACGGGAAAATACAACCCGGTCGGGTCTCGTCTCGGCCCCGCGCTCAACACGAATTCCGGCGGTCGCGTCTGGCGCGTCGAGACCGGGGGGCGTTGGACGGATTGCGGCAAGCCCGGCGCCGAGGACGCCGTTGCCGACGACGCGACGGTCGCGGCGATTTACGAAACGGGCAAGGCCGATGAGGCCACGAGCCTCACGGTCTATCGCGGCGAGTTGTTCGTCACCAGCCATCATCGGCGCGGCGCGTTCAAGTACGAGGGCGGCAGGAACTGGAAATACATCGGTCCGAACGAGCGGTTGTTCACGTTCACCGTGTTTCAGGACCGGCTCTATGCGCTGGTGAACGGCAAGAGCGGCGTTTATCGCTACGAGGGCGGCGCGGAATGGACGTCTTGCGGCAACCCCGCCGGCTCGGAGCAGGTGTACGCGGCGATCACCTACGGGGGCAAGTTGCACGTCGGCACCTGGCCGGACGGCGACCTGTTTCGTTACGACGGCGGGCAGGCATGGACCAACCTCGGTCGCACCGGCTACGAGCGCGAGATCATGGCGCTGTCCATGTACAACGGGAAGCTGTACGCGGGATCGTTGCCCATGGCCAACGTGTGGCGCCTGGATTCGAAGGGCTTCACGTTCGTCGGCAACCTCGACAACACCGACACCGTTTGTCTGCGGCGCGTGTGGAGCATGGCGGTGTACCGGGGGAAACTGTTTGCCGGCACGTTGCCGTCGGGGCGGGTGTTGAGCCTGGAAGCCGGTCGGATGGCGAGCAGCGATCGGGCGCTTGCGTCCGGCTGGCGGCACCTCGTCGCTGTGCGCGAAGGCGGACGCCTGCGGTTGTATATTGATGGCCGATCCGTGGCGGAATCCTCCGCCTTCAGTCCCGGTGACTACGACCTGAGCAACGACCAGCCATTACGAATCGGCTTTGGCGTGGGCCATCCATTCCGCGGGGCGATGCGTGACCTGCGCCTTTACCGCCGCGCCCTGACCCCGCGGGAGATTGCCGGTTCCTCGTGATTTCCAGTGGAGTTGAAGAGATCGAGGAGATTGCTGCCTCTCACGGTCGATTCGAGTGTATAAATCCGAAGGAGTCGGAATTGCCCACGGAGGATGGAGGAGAAGAGGGGAGCGGAATTTTCCCGCGGGGGCGCAGGGGCGCAGAGGGCGGAACTCCGACATTCGACGCGAGCGGGAAGCGGATTTCTCGCGCAAAGGTCGCAAAGATCGCAAAGGGGGAACCGAGGGCCGAATACGCGGCCCGCTGGACATCGGGCCTCACCGTATTCGGCTCCCTTGCTTGGAGTTCCAGATCCGCCTCCCGGTGAAGGCAGGCCGAATACGGCGAGCGACAACTCTGGTTGGCGCGCGTATTCGGTCTGTTCATCCCGCTCCCCTTGGCTTTGCGCGAGAACTCTTTGCTCCCCGGTCCTCCCCCTTCTCCCTCTCCGTTCGGCATCTCGAACTGCCCTCCGTGGGAAAATCCGAATCTGAGTGCTTTGCCCACGCGATCCACTGAAAGTCGTGAGGAGCCAGATTGCCCGATTGGACGGCGAAAGGAGGGGTCGATGAGCGCGGCAGTCACCATTTTCCCCGAGTGTTCGGGATTGTGCTG
This sequence comes from uncultured Verrucomicrobiota bacterium, assembly GCA_964653025.1. GTDB lineage: Bacteria > Verrucomicrobiota > Verrucomicrobiia > JABWAM01 > JABWAM01 > JABWAM01. The sequence continues at coordinate 32,126 of CAZZBZ010000028.1, read as the reverse complement.
GAATATAAATCCAAGATTCTCTTGATAGGTCGGCAGCCTCATGCTACAAGCTCAACAGAGTTCGGAAATGTATTTACCCCGACTGGAGGATTCACCATGAGACCATCCCTTCGATTCGCCCTTGCCGCCCTCGCTGTTGTCGCCCTGCTCGCGGGCGCTCGAACCTCGCGCGGAACCACCTTCTACTGGAACACGTCTTCCGGGACCTACAGCAACGGCGCGAGTTGGAGCCCGAGCGGCGGGCCGCCCTCGACCGGCGACGACGTGCGCTTCATCCACTACGGTGGGTCGACCAACGAGAACGTGATCTTTGACCGCAACGAGGCGACGGGATTTGTCACGGTCGGGCAGGGAACCCATGTGACGCTCAACCTCAACGGCTCGACGTGGACCACGACGAACACCACCTCGACCTCGTCCTACATCGGATCGAGCTCGGGGACGAACTTGGTCACGGTGGCCGGCGGAGGGCTCTGGGACCTTGGGAATCACCACCTTTTTATTGGCGACGGGAACACCCTCGGGGCGCTGACGATCAACTCGGGGGCGGTGGTTCGAGCATTGCAGGTGAAGGTGTCGTTCCAGGCGTCCACGAGTGTGCCGTCCACGCTTTGGGTGAAGAGCGGCGCGGCCTATGAGATCATGAGCACGGGCAACGGAGATTTGGGCAAAGCGGGCAACCCCGCGGCGAGGATCACCGGCGCGGGGACGCTGCGCGCGGGGAACAGCACCAACTGGCAGTTGAACGACTACGGCGTGATCGCGCCGGGCGACGCCGGCACGGGCACGCTGACGTTGCAGGACGGGGCGGTCTATATGAAAAGCGGCGCCAAGCTGGAGATGGAGATCGGGGGCACCAACGCGGGCGCGTTCGATCAGCTGGTGTTGCAGAAGGTCGCGGCGCTTGGGTACCACTACATGTCGTTCGACGCGGGCTCGAAGCTCGAGCTCAACTTCCTCCCGAGCTACACGGCGACCGGCACCAACTACCTCAACCTGGTGGTGGGCGGGAAGAACCAGCTGGCCAATTGGGCGAACCTGACGAACAACATCAGCTTCAGCCCGCTGAGCAACACGAACTTCAGTTTCTCGCTGAATCGCATCAACCTCGACGCCACCCGCGACGCGCTGCAGTTGACCGCAATCAGCCTCATCCCCGAGCCTTCCACGCTCGCGGGCGCCGCCGCGGGCCTGGTTCTTCTGGCGCTGGTGCGCCGCCGTCGGGCGTAAACCGTGGAGAGAACGCCTGCCCGGACTTTCGAGGGCAATGTGTGATCCATGATGTGCCGCGCGCCGTCCGACGGCCGGCGAGGGGGTTCACCCTCATCGAACTCCTGGTCGTCATCGCGATCATCGCGATCCTTGCGGGGCTCCTCCTTCCGTCCCTCTCCAGCGCCAAGGCGCGGGGGAAGAGCACGGTTTGCCTCAACAACCTCAAGCAACTCGGGCTTGCGATCACGATGTATGCGCAGGATTCCAGCGACGCCTATCCCTTGGCCTACCACCAGGGAAGCGTGTGGGCGGAAGCGGTCGCGGGGTACATCAAGGTCGCCACTGGAGACGCCTTCAGCGACCGCGCGACGGCGTGGCGCTGCCCGGCCTACAAGGCGAAGTATGACGGCGCCGTGGCGGTGGATTGCTACGTTCCGTCGGCCCCGGGGGTGGGCAGTTTCCTCTGCACCTACACCTACGGGTTTCATCTGGGCGCCCCACAACTCGCCTATCCTTCGATGAAGATGGGCCAGTTCTCGAATCCCAGCCAGAGGGCGCTCCTCGTGGATGGAATCTGGCGTACCGACCTGCCCAGCAGCCCCGTGTATTACGCGGCGCATGACGGGATGATCAACAACCCCGTCTACCCTTTCTACAACCGCCACAACTTGCGGAACAACCTGATCTTCGTGGATGGCCACTGCGAAACCCTGATGGCGGGCGCCATTAGCAACGCGTGGTGGACCGCTCCCTGAAGATCCTTTGCCGCGCCCTCCCCGTCTCCGTTCAAGACCATGAAAACCCGCCTTGCCGTCATATCTTCCCTCGCGTGCCTGCTGGTGGCATCGCTTCGCGCCGCGGAGAGCCTCCCTCCCTGCTATGGGGTGGTCGAGTTGCCCGCCCAGGCCCATCCCTGGGTGGGGCAAGCGTGGGCGGATTTCGACCTTTTGCTTGGGAAACTTGGGATGACGGGGGGGCTCGATCCCGCCTCGGTGCGGGTGAAGACCGAAGGGGGAGACCTACTGCCCTGCCGCTTCGCGCCCGAGAAGAAGGACGGCGGACGGGGAGTGGTCACCTGGCAGGCGCTCGCAGAATCGAAGGACGTGGAGAAGACCCGTTTTCGGATCTACTTCGCACCCCGTTCGGGCACTTCATGGAAACCGACCGATGCCTCGCGGGTGGGCAAGCCGAACCTGCTTCCGAATGGTGGGTTTGACCGGGAGAAGGAGGAGAATGGATGGCTCTTGCGCGCCGCGATGCCCGAGTTTGTCCAGGTGGTTGAGGATCCCAAGGCGGCCCACTCGGGCCCGAAGTGCGTGAAGATGCTTCCGCACGCGCTCCCGCAGCAGGAAATTACCCACGCCTGCGACATCGCCAGCAACTTTATCCGTGTCGAACCTGGCCAGCAATATTCCGTCAATGTCTGGCACCGTTCCGAGAACGTCACGAAGAGCAGCGTCAAGGTCATCAGCAACGTCAGCGTCTACTGGTATGCGGACGAGCAGACCTACCTCAAACACGAGAACGCGGCGGTGGATGTGAGCGGCACGGAGGCGTGGGCCGACTTCTCGCAGACCTTCCAGGCCCCGCCCAACGCCACGCGTGCCGCGCTCTATTTCTACTTCTTCGGCATGGACGGCGCGTTCTACCTGGACGACCTCGAGTTCAATCCGGGGGAATGCGCACGCCTTAACAGCGCGCAGATGGCGGACGGATCGAAGAAGGTCCAGGCGTTCATGCAGGGCGAGGGAATCTGGCGCTTCGACTTCGGTCCGACCCCATCCCGGTCTTGGCCCGGTTTCACCGCGGTGACGCCCGCCAGCAAATGGTCTACCGAAAAGAAATTCGGTTGGATCGACCCCGATGGCCTGACGGCGGTGGATCGGGGACAGCCCGATGATCTCGCGCGCGACTACATCATTTCCACCGGGCGGTCGCAGTTCGCGGTGGACCTGGCCGATAGGGAGTACCTTGCCTGGGTCCTGCACGGCGATTCCGGTTTTGGAGTGAGCGTCCTGCCCAAGTTCCTGAGTTGGGAATTTGGGTGCGATGACCGGGTGGTTAAGAGCCATGCCACGCCCAACGCGAAGACCTGGTACGAGACGGTGATGTTCCGCCACTTCAAGGACTGGTGGCGGCCCGGTGTGGATGTTTACGATCGCTTCATCGCGTCGCAGTTCGAGGAAGATCAATTCCCTTTTACAGCTCGCCGAGGTCGGGCGACTTTTTTTCCCAGGGCCTTCCGCTCTGCGGGCTGATCATCGCCCCGCTTGATCGGAAGGTTGAACTGGAAGCGGAACTCGATTCCCTGCGCGCGGCGCGGAAGGCTGCCGCAGTGTCGTCGCTCCCCTTTGCCAACCGTCCAGTGGGGTCACCGTCGTCGGCTCCCGCGGTCAAGGCGGACGAGGCGCGGGGATGTCGGGTTTTTGTGCGGGACCTCTCGCAGGCGGTCCTGCCAGATAGCGAGCCGCGACCGGGGGAGGCGGCCGGGGTCCTCGAGGCTTTCGCGTCGCCGGGCCAGTACGAGACGTTGACCTTTGCGGTCAAACCCCTGCGCGACCTCGGGGACGTCCGCGTCCGGGTCTCCGACCTGTCGGCCGGGTGGCGACGGGCCTGGCAGGGGGGGATTCCCGCCTCCTCGGTCGAGGTGGGGGTGGGGCGGTACCTCGAGTGCCTCACGGGCGGGGCTGGCTACAACTACCAGGTGTTGCCGCGCGTGGTGCAACCGCGGGACCCCATGCCGTTGCGGGGCGACATGACCGTGCGCTGGTGGCTGCGGGTGCACGTGCCCGAGGGCACCGCGCCGGGCGATTACCAGGGCGCCGTTCGCGTCGAGACGGAGAAGGGTCCGGGGTTCTCCCTCCCGCTTCGGTTGCGGGTGCTTCCCATCCAACTGGAGCCCGTTCCCATCCCGGCCGGGCTTTACCATTTCGACTACGTCTACTGGTACACCCACTTCTGGCAACGCACTTTCGGCGATGATCCCTGGCTGCGCGCCCGCGTCCTCGAACACGAGCGACAGAATATGCAGATGCTGCGGCGGTACGGGATCAACTCGCTCTCCATGACGGGGGAAGACCTGCGCAACGAGGCCCGCTACGACGGCGACCAACTCAAGATCCGCGACGACGGTCCGTTCTCCCAGTGGATGGACCTCTGCGCCTCAGCGGGGATGAAGGCGATGCCGTGGTACGGGTTCGAGTCCGTAGGGGGGACCTGCCTTCCCTCGGGCAACTACGGTCGCAAGGTCGCCCAGTTCTCCCCCGAATGGGAGCGCGATTTTGTCAGCGTCGCCCACTGGGTGAAGCAGCAGGAGAAGGCCCGCGGCTGGCCGGAGGTGATCCTCACCACCTCCGACGAGCTTTCGAACGATGGCGCGACGGGCGCGGAGCGGGGCGTGAAGACGCTGCAAGCGATCAATCGCGGTCGCGGGGATCGTCCCTGGCGGACCCTCGCGTCCGTGAACGGCCCGTACGAGCGCGCCCTCGTGCCGCTGGTCTCGATCATCATGCCGAACCACGCTTATCCGATCACGGGTGAGACCCTCGCGGAGATCCATCGCCAGAAGACGGAACTCTGGCTTTACAACGTGGGCACGAGCCGTGCCACATGGGGTTTCTACCCCTGGGCGATCGGCGCGCGCGGCCGCTTCCAGTGGTTCAACTGCCAGATTCGCGGGGACCCGTGGAACTCGTTCGGGTGCGACAGCGCCTACACGATCACGCGGACCACGCCGGGCGAGCCTCTCCCTTCCCCCGAACTCTTCGAGATCAGCGCGGGCCTGGACGACCTGCGCTACCTCGCGACCATCGAGAAGCGCATCGCCGAGGCGGCTGCCTCGCCAAAACCGAAGGCGCGCGAGGCGGCCGCCGCCGCGCGGAAGGAACTCGACGACCTGCGACGCTCCATCCCGGTGGATGCGCGGACGCTCATCGGGCAGGTGGATGCCGCATCCGCCGGTGTGGCGACGAAAGGGGAGTGGGCCAACCACGCCCTCTTGAACCAGAAGCGTCTTCTCATCGCCGAAGCCATCCTGCGCCTCCAGAAGTCCATGAAGTGACTCCAGGGGCTTCTTCCAACCCAGCGCGCAAACCCTGATGCCTGCTTCCATGCCCGCCTCCCCCCGTCGCATCCTCGTCGTTGGAACCGGTTCCATCGGTCTCCGGCACGCCCGTCTCTGCAAGGAGCGTCCCGACCTGCGCGTCGAGGTCTGCGACACGCGCAGCGAAGGCCTCGAGGAGGCACGGAAAGTTCTCGGCGAAACGCCCGTTTGGGCTGACCTCACAGTTGCCCTCGCATCGAGGCCCGACCTCGTCATCGTCGCGACTCCGCACGACACCCACCAGCCGATTGCTTCCGCCGCGATGCGCGCCGGCGCGCACGTCCTCTGCGAGAAACCGATGACCGACACCCTCGAAGCCGCCCTCAAGCTCGTCGCTGACCAGCAGGAGACCGGGCGCGTACTGCGGGTCGGCTTCATGCTCCACTTCCATCCCGGGATGCTCCGACTGAGGGCCCTCGTGACCGAAGGGGTGCTTGGTCAGATCCTCCAGATGCGCTACTCGGTCGGCAGCTACATCACGCTGGAGAATTCCCGCTCGCGATACCAGCAATCGGTCTTCGGCGCGATCATGATGGACTACGTCCACGGGGTCGACCTTGGCCTTTGGCTCACGGGTCGTGCCCCCGCCGGCGCCTACGCGCGCGGGATCCAGGCGGGCCGCCTCGACCTCTCCTCCAATCCCAACGTCATCTCGGTGGTGTTGGACCACGCGGAACCGCTCCTCTTTGAGGTCCACGTGAACTACGTGGCGAAACCGTCGTTCTCCTGTTTCGAAATCCTCGGTGACCGGGGGTGGGCGCGCTTCGATTTTCTTGGCAATCGCATCGAGGTTGGGAACCCCGCGAAGGAAGTGCCCGCCACCGAAACGATCGTCGTCGAGCGGGACGACCTCTACCGTGAGCAGATCCGGGTCTTCCTCGACGCCGTGGAGGGGAAGCCCGACGACCTCACCACCGCCGGGCAGGGGCTGCGCTCCGTGGCCGCCGTGGAAGCCATCCTCGCCTCCCTTCGAAGCGGGAAGCGGCAAATCATCGTAACGAAGCGCTAGTTAATTGTCCCACCCACCCATGTCCCCCCATCCTCCTATGATCCCTCGACTCGCCGCGGCAGTTGCCGCGATTCTCCTGTCCGCGCCTGTCCTTTCGCCGGCCCTCGACCTGGTCCGTGACGGAAAACCTGTCGCCACCCTCGTGTTGTCCGACAAGCCGACCCAACTGGAGCGCGAGGCGGCCCAGAAGCTGATCCAGTACCTGAAGCTTTCCTCGGGGGCGGATCTCCCCGTCGTACCCGAGTCGCAGAAGCCCGCGGGCACACTCATCTCCCTTGGAAAAACGCGCCTCGCCGCCTCGGCCGGAGTCACCGACGAGCGACTGGTGTTCGACGGCTATCGCCTCCTCGTAAAGAACGGGACGCTGTTCCTGCTGGGCCGGGATCAGGAAATCATGAAGGCGCCGCCAGGGCAGGGTGACCGGATTGGCGCCCAGGGCTCAATCCGCGCCGCGCTCGGGTTGCTCGAACAACTCGGCTTTCGCTGGCTTCAGCCGACCGAGCGGGGGGTCCATGTACCCCCGTTGAAAACGGTCAGCGTTCCCGACACGTTGAACGTCACCCACCAGCCTTCGTTCATGTACGTGGCGGGGCGTATGTACACCCTGGGAGATTGGTCGCTCGCCAACAGCTTCCGCAAGGCCGCGCGGCTGTTTTCCGCGGGGGGACACACCTGGGACCCGGCGGTCCCCGTGGACCTCTGGGAGAAGCACCCCGAGTATTTCCGCATGCAGGGCGGGGTGCGCATCCGCCCCACCGAGGCCGATCACCAGCTCTGCCCCTCGAATCCCGAGGTGCTCCAGCGGATCGTGGACTACACGCTCGCGAGGTTCACGGAGGGCTTCGACCTTGTGGCCCTCGGCCAGCCCGATGGCTGGCAGCCGTGCGAGTGCGACGCGTGCAAGAAGCTGGGCTGGGGCAAGACGGTCACCGACCAGGTCCACGTCACCCAGCGCAAGGTCGTGGAAGCCGCACGGCTGAAATATCCCGATCGCTACGTGCATCTCATCATCTACGGGCCGACGCAGACCCCGCCGATCAGTTTCAAGAACTATCCCCCCAACCTGATGGTCGAGCTCGCGCCGCCCACGGAGGAGAACCTGGCCTTCTGGAGGAACATCGCACCCGGGGGCGAGACGGTTTATCTCTACAAAATGGGCACGTACCTGAACGTCAGCATTCTCCCGACGTTTACTCCTGCCATGGTATCGCGCGAGATGGCGATGCTCCTGCGCAACGGGGTGAAAGGCATCTACTGGTGCGGCGGTGGCGAAAACTGGGGGGCGTCAGGGCCGACGTACTACACCATCGGGCGTCTCGCGACCGACCCTTCCCAGAAATGGGAGAACCTGCTCGACGAATACTGCTCGCTCACCTATCGCAAGGCGGGAAAGACCATGCGGCAGTACTACGAGGTCCTCTACCGTCGCGTGGATCTGCACTTTGCCATGGAGAGCACGGGTTGTTCCGACAACGTGACGGCCATGTTCCCGCCGGATGCGCTCGACCAACTGGGCAACCTGCTCGCGCTGGCGCGGGCGCAGGCCGAAGGCGACAAGGACGCGCTGGGCTGGATTCGTCTTGCGGAGATCTCGTTCCGCCAATGCGAGCTCATTGCCCGCGTCTATCACCTCCACCGGGCTTACCAACTCAACCCGAGCGCGGTGAGCCTCAAGCAGGTGGGCGATGCGGTGAAGGTGTTTCGCGGATTCGTGGATGAACTCGCCGCGTTGCCGCGGACCGACCCGGAGTTCATCAAGAACTACTTTCCCGATAGCCGCTACTGGACGGAGCCGGTCTCCGACTTCCATGGCGGATTCGCGAACAACTTTGGACGACTGCAGTCGCCCTTTACCTGGGATTTTGACGCGTTGCTCAAGTCGGGGGTGCTTCCCGGCGCCTCGCGGGCACGGGCCGTCATCGCGCGACTGAAGTCCCCGCCCGTCCTCGATGGCGATCTTTCCGAAGCGACGTGGTCGGGGGCCGCGTGGTTTCCGCTGCGGGAGAGTTCCCTGGGCAAGACCGAGTCCTCCGCGCGGGTGAAGCTGGGCTACGACGATGCGAATATGTATTTCGCCTTTGAGTGCGACGAGCCGCAGATCGGAGAGATGGTCGTCACCGGCTACGGGCGCGACGGCAAGGTCTTCAACACCGAGTGCGTCGAAGTCCTGCTTTCCCCCGATGGGTTTGGACGGAAGCGCATGCAGTTCGTCATTTCGCCGACTCCCGAAGGCAAGTGGGATGGGCGGATGGGGTTCATTGACGACCCGCTTCATCCCCTCGTCGTCTCGGGAGAGCCGGATACCGGTTGGAACCCAAACTATCGCCACGCCTTCAAAATCGACAAGGCCACTAGGAAATGGACGATCGAAATGGCGGTGCCGTTCGCGGAGATGGGGGTCGAACGCCCTGCCGAAGGGCAACGCTGGCGGGGCAACTTTGGCCGCGAACGGCACAAGTGGGTGTGGAACAAGAAGTATGAAGGCCAGAGTGAATTCCTGCTCTGGTCGCCCAATCTTCAGGGGACGGGATTCCCCGATCCCAGCGCCTTCGGAGATCTCTACTTCGGGACCATTCCTGAAACCAAACCGTCGAAATAGTCATGTCCACGACCCTCCCGACCACCCATCCGAGCGACCTTCCCGCGATCCTGGGAGGAAAGCCGGTGATTGAATGCCCGATGCCCCGCCCGGTGCGGTGGGGCGACCCCGAGCGGGCGCAGTTGTCCGCGATGATCGGCCAGCCGTCACTGTTCTACTGGAACGGCCCGCAAACCAAACTGCTCGTGGAACGATTCCGCGAGCAGTACCCGTTCCAACATGTGATGCCCTGTTCGTCGGGGACGGCGGCGCTTCACATCGCGGTGGCCGCCGCGGGGATCGGTCCCGGCGATGAGGTGATCACCTCGCCCGTGACCGACATGGGGACCGTGATCGGCGTGCTTTACCAGCAGGGCGTGCCCGTGTTCGCCGACCTGGAGCCCCATCGCTACATGCTCGACCCGGCCGACGTGCGGCGGAGGATCACCCCGCGTACCCGGGCGATCATCGCCGTCCACCTCTGCGGGAATCCCTCCACGCTCCGCGAACTCCGTGAAATCGCCGACGAGCATGGGCTCGTCCTGATCGAGGACTGCGCCCAGGCGTGGGGGGCGCTTTATCAGGGCAAGCCGGTGGGGACGATCGGCCACATCGCCTGCTACTCGCTCAATGACTTCAAGCACATTGGCTGCGGCGACGGGGGGATCGTGGCCTCCAACGAGGAGCGCTTCGGGAAGCTGTTCCAGAGATGTGGCGACAAGGCGTACGACCGGGTCGCGGGCGGTCGAGACCCGGAGTTCCTCGCGCCCAACTACCGCATCAGCGAGCCGCAGTCCGCCGTGGCCGCCGTCCAACTGACGCGTCTGCCGGCCATCGCCGCGAAGCGCGCCCGCTTGGGCACTTTGCTTGGGGAAAAACTCCGGGACATCCCGGGAGTGGTCCCGCACGCGGTGGATCCCCGCGATCGATGTTCCTTCTGGTTTTATCTCTTCCGCATCCAGACGGAGAAGTTCCGTTGCGACCGGACGACCCTGGTGAAAGCCATGGCTGCCGAAGGCGCCCCGTGCAGCGAGGGCTACATTCCCGTGCCGCTCTACCGCTACCCGGTCTTCCAGAACCAGAGCTTCTTCGCCGGTCGCTGGCCGGTGAAGGATTTTGGCCTGACCACCGTGGATTACCGCACCGTTTGCCTGCCCGAAGTCGAGGCGATCCTCGCCAGCTGCGTGCGCTCGGAGATCAAGGAGTCCATGGACGAGGCGTACATCGAAAAAGTGGCCATGGCGATTGGCAAGGTCGTAAAGCATTACTCGAAATGAAGAGGTCCACGGAACGCTGCCTCGAAGGGAGAAGGTCCATGATCGAACCAATCGTTCGCTCGACCCTTGCGCTTCTGTTCGCCTTCTGCGTTCCCGCCCTGCACGCGGCCGAGCGTACCCTCGTGGTTTCCCGGGATGGCACGGGGGCATTCGCGTCCATCGGTGCGGCCCTGGATTCGGTGACCAACGCTTCCCCGGAGAACCCGGTCACCATCCTGATTAAGGCTGGCACCTACGAGGAAATGCTGACCACGAAAGACTGGGTGAACCTGGTCGGGGAAGATCGCGAGCGGTGCATCGTGACTTACTCGCGCAAGCCGGGGGAGGAGGCGGCCCGAACCCACGTAATCTGGGCCACCTCCACCAGCACCATCAAGAACCTGACGCTGATCGGCAAAGACGTGAAATACTGCGTCCACAGTGATCGCGGGGGTCCCTACACATTGACGTTGGAAAACTGCATTCTACGGAGGATTCATGCCGAGGGCGATTACCCCTCGGCTTTCGGAATCGGCCTGTGGGCCGGCCAGCATATTATTGCCAGAAACTGCGTGCTGGAGGCCCGTGAGCCGGTCTACATGCACAACTCGAAGGGGCAAGAGTCCTCATGCAGCATGACGCTGGAGAAATGCACACTCAAGGGACAGACCACGGCCATGCTCATTGTCGACATGAACAGCATGCAGCGCGATTTCATCGTCGTGCATGACTGCGCGCTGATGGGCAACAAGGCCATCCTATGCCAGGGAAACGACTCCCGTGATCCATCGAAGAACTCCATCGAGTTTTACGTGAGCGGCAACACCGGGGGTGGGGAGAGCGTGGGGGCGGTTTTCCATGACGACTCGCGGGCGCGGCTGACCGGCGTGGAACTGGTTGCCAAACAGGGCACCCGAAAATCGCTCGCCACGCCGGGCCTCCGCATCAGGGAGGCCTACGGTGCCGTGGAGGGGGCTGTGAAGAAGTCAGCGATCTGGGAACCCTATTCCCATGTCTATGTCTCCAGCGCCAGGATGACCGAGGAGGGGCTCGTTCTCACCAGCGAGGTGGAAGACAAGTTCGGCATGGTGACCGGTCCCGCGGCCAATCCCGCCACCGCTGCCCTGCCGATGGTGTTCGAGTTCCGCGCGAAATGGTCCTTCTCCCCCAAGGGCTACGCCGAAATGCAGTACGCCTGGAAGCCGGACTTTTGGAGATTGGGCTGGCGACCCGGAGAGATCTACGATCCCGCCAACCCGGCCTCGGTGGTCAAGGTGAACACCGAGGAGTGGCAGACCTACCGCTTGGTGGCCCGGAGCCCGGAAGACGTGACGTTCCAGGTCGTGGGGCGCGAGGCGGAAGCGTTTGCCCTCAAACGGCAACAGGATACGAGCCGCGGTTTCAAGCTTCTCCTCTACGGGAAAGGCACGAGGGCCCTCCTGACCAGATGCCTGGTGACCGGCGACCTTCCCTGACGCATGGCGACATAAAGCGCCCACCCTCTCCCATGACGCACCCCAAGGCGATTGAACCCACCACCCGCGTCGCCGCCATCACGATGACGTCCGCGATGGCCGAACCCGAGGTCAACCTGGATCGCATCGCCATATGGGCGGAGCGCGTCCAAAAGGAGGGCGCAACTTTCGCGGTTTTTCCAGAGGAATGCATCACGGGTTCGTTGAACAAATCGAAACGGACCTTCGAAGAGGCGAGCAAGATCGTTCGTCATGCCGCGGAGATTTCCATCCCGCGACTCGAACAGATGTGCAAGCGGCTGAACATGACCGTGGTCGTAGGCACGATCGCGCCGGCAGGCGACCGATTCAGCAACCGCGTGCTCGTGGTCGGACCGGAGGGGTTTCTCGGTTCCTACGCCAAGGTCCATCTTCCGAATGCCACGGAACGGGAGTGGTTCGTGGCAGGTGACCGAGTGCTCGTAGTGAAGTCGCAGGGGTGGGCGTTCTCTGTTGGGATCTGCGCCGACCTGAACTACCCGGAGATCTTCCGCGCGGCAGCGCGTGGTGGCGCGGAGTTCATCCTGCTCGCGGTCGGCTGCAGCGGCGATGGTTCCCAGCAAGGCGCGGTCGCCAGCATGAGGGAATACAGCGGTCTCATGCGCGTCTGCGCGGTCGCCAACGGGCTGTACATCTTCTACGCCGACCAATCGGGGCCCGACCGCGCAAGCCTCGCCTTCTCCATGAACCTGCGGGGAGACGTGGTGGATTCATGTTGCGGTCGGGAAGGTTTCATCGCCACGGATATTTCCCGCGCCGCGATTGCTGCAGCCCGCTCGGGCGGCGATCCCACCAACCTGTGGGACATCCGCCCCGAGGTCTACGCCAACACCGTCGTCGTCGGACAGGGGGCGAAGGGTGGCCCGACGTCCGAGCCGACTCGTCGGGCATGATGCCTCCCCATCGACCGCACCGTCTGATGAGTGCCGAATCATACCTCGAATCATTGATGCCCGACCGCGCGGAGGTGGATGCCTTTCTTGCTGGCAGCGGCGGCGTGCGGTTCGATGGCGAGTTGGGTTGGATTCAGGCGACGACCACGCGGCAGGACGGCGTGAGCAGGTCGAAGACGTTCTGCCAGTACGAATCCGATCACGCCCGCCGAGTAGTCCACCATGCCGGGCTCGACGGTCGCCTTCACGCGTTCGGAGACAGCTTTACGCATTGCGACCAGGTCAGCGACGGCGAGACGTGGACGGAATATCTCGCCGCGCACTTGCAAGAGCCGATCCGCAATTACGGCGTCGGCGGCTACAGCGTTTACCAGGCGTACCTTCGGATGAAACGCGTGGCCACCGAACGGCCCGTGTCGCACATCCTCCTCAACATCTACGACCACGATCACCACCGCAATTTGTTCCGTTGGTGGGCAATCTTCTTCGGACAGCGCGTCGAGTGCGGTTTCACCTGTCCTCATTTGAAAATGAACGTCGGGCAGGATCGCTTCGAGGAAATGCCGAACCTTCTCCGCTCGCCCGAGGATGTGTACCGACTCTGCGATCGCGATTGGGTGATCGAGACATTCCGCAACGATCCCACCCTGCCCATCGCGATGGTGCGCCATGAACGCATTGCCGCGACGTGGCAGATCGCTGAGGGCGTGGCGGAGTGCTTCGGTCTTTCGATGGAGCCCGTGAAACTTCTCACACCCGCCGCCGCCATCGAGAAACTGTCCGAACAGGCCGCGCTGCACTCCACCCAACAGGTCGTGAAGCTTGTCGAGGAGTTCGCGGCCCGCAATGGCAGCAAGCTGCTTGTGATTCTCTCACACTGCCTTCCCTACACGGCGAACGTCCTTGCAGGCCAGCCGCGCTGGGATCGGAGCTTCCTCGATTTTATCCGGAATCGGGGCTATCCCGTGCTCGATATGCGAGACGCGTTCGCCGGGGAGTTCAAGTGGAGCAAACGGCAGCCGCGGGCGTTCCTCGAACCCTATTACATCGGCCATCACACGCCCGCGGGCAACTTCTTCACCGCATGGGCGATCAAGGACGCCGTGGTGGAGTGGCTTGATCCCAGGCCGCGGCCGTATGGTTCGGCGCATGCGCCTGTTCATGTGGAACACGATGGATGGAAACCGGTTTTGAAGCAGTGACTTCACAACCAATGAGAAGAGGATGATCGCTTATCTCGACAATCCGCGGCACGGTGGGTTCCCCAATTCGAGTACTCCATGAAACTTTTCCTGATGACCGACCTTGAAGGTGTGGCGGGTGTGATGAACTCCGCCGATTGGCTTGCGCCCACGGGGCGATCCTACGAGAACGCGCGGCGGCTGCTGACCCAGGAGGTCAATGCCGCCATCGAGTCGTTCGCATCCGGCGGTTTCGATGACATCCTCGTGTGCGACGGTCACGGCGAAGGCGCCATCAACCTCGAACTCCTCGATTCGCGCGTGCGGCTGATCCGGGGCTGGCCGAAGGACGTGTATCCGTTCGGCCTGGATCGCTCGTTCGACGCCTCGGCGTACGTGGGCCAGCACGCGAAGGCGGGAACCCCGTTCTCACACCTCACCCACACCGGCTGGTGGAGCGTGAAGGACCAGCGCATCAACGGCCTTTCGGTTGGCGAATATGGCGAGGGCGCGCTGTGCGCCGGCGAACTCGGGGTGCCCGTCATCTTCGCGTCTGGCGAGAAGGCCCTGTGCGCCGAGGCCGCCGCGCTGACGCCGTGGGTCGTCACGATCCCCGTTCTCGAGGGGACCATTGGCGGAAGCGGGGACGATTTGAGTGGCGAGGAATACGAGCATTTCCATGAGGGGGCGATCCACCTCCAGCCTGCGCGGGCGTGCGAACGGATCCGTGCAGGGGCGCGGGAGGCGGTCGAGGCGTTTCGAGCAGATCGAGCCCGGTTCAAACCGCTCAAGATCAACCCGCCCTATCGGCTCGATCGCGAGATCCGTCCCTACCAGGGCAAGCCGGCACGGGCCATTCACGTTGAACATTCCACCTCCATCATCGCGCTGATGAACCACAAAAATGGCTGATCGAGAACACTGGGAAACGGATCTGGGCCGGTGCCTTCCCTCGGCGCGCCTGGCGACACGCTACGCCCGCGGACGGTGGAAGGTGATCCCGTACGCCACGGGGGACAACTCGGGCAACATGCTCCTCGCCCCGGACGAGAGCCATGCGGGGGCCGTGCGCCTGCCGCTCCGCCTTCGCGGACGATACGACGTTTTTATCGGGCTTCTCCCCTGCAACTTGAACGGGACGGGATTGTACGGGACGGGATTGTGTGGCATCCGGGTTCGCCTCACCGGCGAGCCATGTTTTCGAAATATTCTCTCCCTGCCGGAGCAGGGAAACCACCTGCACGAGGTCTTCTGGAAGCAGGCGGTCCTCAATGGAAGATCCATGGAGTTTCTGCCCGTGGGACGTCGGAAGCTCGGGGGCGCTGTTTCAGGCATCGCTTACGTGCGGCTCGTCCCTGCACGTCGCCCCGCCCCGTCCGCTCCCGTCCGGCCGTGGCTCGGGGGGTTCATTGACGGCGATCTATCCCTGTGGTTCGACCGGAAAACGACGAAGGCCGACATCGAGAGCGTGCTGGAGCCATTTCGTGGCAGCCCGTTCCGGAAGATCTACTGGGGTTTTGCCGTCGGGGACACGCGCTGGTACCAGCTTCGCGGAGGTTCTCACCCGGTGGCCCCCGTGTATCTGAGCGGGGGATACCGCAATATCGCCGAGAGCGTTCGGTCGTTCCACAAGGTAGGGATTGATGTGCTTCGAGTGGCGCGGGACTGCGCAAAACGGCTCGGTCTCGAGTTTCATCTTTACCACCGCCCCGGGTTCATCAGCGCCGAGCCGCCCCTGGACGAGGCGTATTCCTCGCGCTTTGTCCTCAGCCATCCCGAACTCGCCCTCTGCGACCGGGACGGCACCCGCCTCTCGCAGTTGAGCTACGCGTTCCCGGCGGTGCAGGACCGGATCCTTGGACTGTTCGCGGAGCATCTTCGCTACGGGGTGGATGGGCTGAACCTCTGTTTTCACCGGGGCGTACCCATGACGCTGTTCGAGGCGCCGGTAGTCGAGGGTTTCCGTCGCCGTTACGGGGTGGACCCTCGGAAGGTCGCAGACGACGATCCCCGGTTGATCCGGTTCCGCTCTGAAATCGTGACTGCCTACCTCCGCCGGGTTCGTCAACTCCTCGATGCGGGGCAGAAGAAGGGGAAGCGACTCGAACTGGCCGCCACCGTCCTGATGACGAGGGCGGCCAACCGCCATTACGGCCTCGATGTGGCCCGGTGGGCGCACGAAGGGATCGTGGATGTGCTCATCCCGTATCTCGAGACACGTGGGCTGCCGGACGCCGGAGGGATCGAGTTGGCTTGGTTCAAGCGAGTCGTGCGGGGCACCCGCTGCCAACTCGCCCCCGAGTTGCTTGACGTGCGCTCATGGCTCGCGCCGGAAAAACACTATCGCGAACGCGCCGCGCCGTTCCACCGCGCGGGGGTGGACGGGATCTGTTTCTGGGATGTCGACGCGCGCACCGACAAGCCCCTCGACTGGGAAATTATTCAGGGCCTCGCCCGGCCGCGATCTTTTGAACGGAGCATCCGTCTTGCCCTGCGGAGGAATCGTCGCGTGCCGTTGCAGTCCCTCGGGGGAGTCCGCGTGGATCGCACCCCGACCATGTGGGCATTGTAAGGACGAAATCGTTACTCGTTTCATGTCTGCCCAAACAGAGAACATCGGGTTGGAGATCCTCTCCGACGCGGCAGTGTCTCCCAATCTCGCGCAGGGCGACCAGGCCTGTGCCTGTGTGTTCACGCAGGCGGCGGTTGCCGCCCATGGGGAGGTGTTCCTGAGTTACCGTCGCGGCCCGGGGAAACATGGCCCGGAAGGAGCCTTTGTCGTCCAGCGTTCCGCCGACCGGGGAGCAACCTGGGGGGAGCCGGTGACTGTCTGCCCGCCGACGGAAGGGAAAATCCCGACCAGCGTCCTCTGCGGGGGAATCGCGGCCTCCGACAACGCGCTGCTTGCCGCCTTCACGGTGGTGGAGTTGCGGCGCACGGACATCTACGTCTTTAGCGAGGAAGCCCGGGATTTCCCCCTGCACACCTATGTCTCTCGAAGCGAGGATGGCGCTGCCACATGGTCGGCGCCACGCGAGATCGCGACCGGCGCCCTCCATCGCCCCACGGCCGGGGGCAACGTCTTTGCCATGGAAGGGGGGGGGATCTGCATTCCCATCGAGAACATGCTGCGCGGCGGGCCCCAGGCTACGGCCGCGGTGTTCACGAGCGACCTTGGGCGGACCGTGTCCGCCCCTGTCGTCTTCGCTGCAGATCCGGAGGAGCGGACCAGTTTCTGCGATGCGCGCTTCACCCGCCTTTCTGGGGGCGGATTTCTGATGCACCTGTGGACCTTCGTTCACGAAGGGGAGCAGACGCTGGCGGTCCACCAATCCCGGTCCCCCGATGGTCGGAGTTGGTCCAGGCCAGTGCCGCTCGCCGTCCACGGCCAGATCTCGGCTCCGCTGCAGTTGCCCTCCGGCCTGGTCATCGCCGTCAACAACCACCGTCAGTTTCCCGGGGGCAGCCAGCTTTGGTGGTCGCGCGACGGGGGAGAGACCTGGAACCGTCATCCCGTTCAAATGTGGGATCCCGCCCGTTCCCGTGTCGTCGGGGAGCCGGCGGCAGAGCGGGTGACCTCTGCGCGGGAGAACGTCTGGGATGAACTCCAGCGTTTCTCATTTGGAAGTCCGGGACTGGTCCTGCTCGACGATGGCACGGCGCTGCTCAGCTACTTCGCGACCGTAGGGGGCGTCCTCCATGCCCGGGCCTGTCGTTTTCGCGTTCGCGGTTGAACGTTCGCTCCCAGCATGAAACCGGGCCAACCCTCCATTCCAGTTCCTGACAAGTTTCGCGTCGGGACGCTGGCCTACACCCGGATGGGGCTGGTGGGGGCCTTCTTCTGGCTACTGTGGGGGGACTTCTGCTTCACCCTGATGGAGACGGCCGGGCCATCGCTCATGCCGCTGTTGCTGCGGGAATACGGGGCCAGCAACCGCGAGATCGCGATCATGGTCACCAGCATCACCTCGGTGCTGAACTGCGTGATCACGCCGATCGTCAACGTGAAGTCCGACCGCCACCGGGGGTCCCGGGGACGGCGGATCCCGTTCCTGCTGTGGCCGACCCCCTTCATCGCCCTGTTCCTGGGGGCCATCCCGTTCGCGCCGGAGATCGCCGGCGCGCTGGGCAAGATCCATCTCGTGAGGGTGATCCTGGAACTCAGCCCCAGCACCCCGATCATCCTTGTCTGCGGCCTGCTGATTACCCTGTTCCAGATCTTCAACATGGTGATGTCCTCGGTGTATTACACGCTGTTCAAGGACGTGGTCCCCGACGCCTTCATGGGGCGCTTCCTCTCGCTGTTCCGTGTGTTCGGGTTTCTCGCCAGCGCGGTCTACAACTACTTCATCTTCGGCCTGGCGGAGCACCACATGCGCGAGATTTTCGTGGGGATCAGCGTCCTTTACGTGATCGGTTTCGGGTTGATGTGCTGGCGCGTCAGGGAGGGGGAATATCCGCCGCCTCCTCCGTTGGAAAAGGGGCCCGGTATGTTTTCCGCGGTGCGGACCTTCTTTCACGAGTCCTTTAGCCAGCCGATTTACCTCTGGGTGTACGCCGCTCGAGCCTTGGCAAGCGCCGCGGTCTTGAGCGATGTCTTCGCCATCTTCTTCACGCGCGACGAGTTGGGTATCAGCCTGGATGCACAAGGCAAGCTGAACGCATGGCTGCGGCTGGGAACGCTGCCGCTGGCCTATTTCTTTGGGATCTTCATCGACCGCTGGAAGCCACAGAAGGCCATCATGCTCGCGACGATCTTGCCGGTGATCGCCAACGTGGTGTGCTTCTATCTGGTCCGGGATTGGAACTCGTTGGTGATCCTGGGTGTTATTTTCAGCCCGTTCACTCTCTTCTACTCGATTGCGCTTTCGGTCTGGACCCAGCATATCCTGCCCCAGGATCGCTTTGGTCAGTTTGCGGCGGCCCTTTCCCTCACCAGCGCCGCGGTGCTTGCCGTCGGAGCCCCCCTCTGCGGCCTCTTCTTCGACTGGATCGAGGTCTATCGCTACACGTACCTCTGGTTCTCCGCGTTCATGTTCCTCAGCTTCCTCTGCCTGTGCAAGGTGTGGAAGTACTGGGTGCGATATGGTGGCCCCGATCACTACTGCCCTCCCCTCTGAAGCGCGCGCATCAGGTAAACGACCCCAAACTCAACTCTTCCCCGACCCATGTCTTCCCTCTGCGTCGCCAGCACCGGTTTGGTCTATCGCAACCCGAAACCGCATCTCCGCGCCATTCACGCCATGCATCCGTCGATCTCCCGCTTCGACGACGGGGAACTGGTGGCAACATTTGACCTCGGCCAGGGACCCGAAAGCATGGACTACCACACCGTCCTCTCCCGTTCCCACGACGAGGGGCGGACCTGGCGCTTGGAGGGTCCCCTGATCGAGCCGCCACGGGAAAGACCGACGACCCACACCATTCGTACCAGTCGGCTTGCCGATGGGCGCCTGATGGGTTTCGGCGGACTGTTCCATCGCGATGATCCCGAGGAAGGGCTCGCGAATCGCGAAAACCTCGGCTACGTCCCGACAGATCTTTTTACGGTGGAGAGCCGGGATCGCGGCCACTCATGGTCCCCGTTGCGGATCATCCAAACCCCGTTTCCAAGCCCGGCGTGGGAGATCTGCCATCCGATTCGCGAGTGGCCCAACGGGGAACTGGCCGCGCCGGTTTCGACCTGGCGTGGATGGGACGGCAAGCTGCCCTGTGGGGAGCAGGCGGGAATGCTTCTCAGCGCGGATGGCGGCCGGACCTGGCCTGTCTGGGGACGAAGCTTCGACGGAAGAGACTCTGGCTGGATCCACTGGGAGCAGGGCGTGGTCTGCCTGGAGGATCGGCGCATTCTGGCCGTGGCCTGGGTGTACGATCCGAAGAGTGGACAGACACGGCCCTCGCTCTACACCACCAGTTGCGATTTCGGGCGGACCTTCGAGACGCCACAGGCAACCGGTTTCCTCGCGCAAACGTGCAAACTGGTCGCCATGCCCGGCAACCGCGTCTTGGCTGCCTATCGCCGCCACGACCGTCCCGGTCTCTGGGCATCGTTGGCGCGGATCGAGGACGGACGTTGGACCAACCTCGCCCAGGAGGTGCTTTGGCAAGGGGCAACTTCCGGCATGGAGGGGAAGCGCTCAGGCAGTGACGAACTCAGCGGCCTGCAGTTCGGCTTCCCGAGCATGCAGATCCTGCCCGATGGCGACGTTTTCCTTGTGTTCTGGTGCCAGGAGGACTGCATCAAGAACATCCGGTGGATTCGCATTCAGGTCCGGACCTGATTCATTCATTTCCCCGCAAAACGTTTTCCCAAGGTGGCACTGATGAGCTCCCCCTCCGCAACCGAAAGTCCGGCGGTCACCGTGGATCAACCCTACGATCTGGCCGACTTCCACCAGATGCGTGTGCTCGATGCCTGGAAGAAATACGCGAGGGTCTTGACCTGGGGCAAGGGGCAATGCCTCGCCATCCTGGATGACGGCTGCGATCTCAAGGTGCCCCAATGGCAGGCCTTGCTGCCGTGGGGCAAGAAGGTGATTGCCACATGGAACAGCCTGGATGGCAACGAGGACTGCGCGCCGGTGCCGCCGGGATATCATGGCACCACCGTGGGGTATCCCTCCTCCTTGAACCACGAGGGGAAGTTGGGCCTGGCCTACAACAACTTCGTCGCGCAGGTGCGTTGCGTCACGGTGGTTCATCTGCGGAAGGACGAGGCAAAAACCATGGCGGCTGCGCTGCAGTGGGTTGTGGACCATCATCAGAAATACAACATCACCGCAGTCAACCTCTCGCCGCTCGACGATCAGGCGCACCAGGAACCGGTGACCACCGCGATCGATGGGCCTCTGAAGGCCCTGCGTGATCTTGGCATCTGGGTGGGCGCGCCATGCGGCAACAACCATTACACGCATGGGATTTCGTGGCCCGCCTGTGCCGAGCATTGTTTTGCGATCGGAGGCAGCAAGCCCGAGATCGACGAGGCTCATCTCGACCGTTTTTCCAACACCGAGATCATGGCGCCGGCCGGCGCCACCTCTTCGGCAAACGCCTATCTTGCGGCCGCTTCAATGATCCTGCGCGAGGCGATCACCAAGAACGCTTATCACTGGCAGGACGACGGAGAGAACATGGCGGAGGCGATGATGGCCATCTTCAAGAGGACAGGCGCGGAGGTGCGCGATCCCGCCACCGGCTTGTCCTTCAAACGTCTCGACCTGTTGAGGTCCCTGGACCACGTCTTCGCCGACAGGAAGAAGTAAACCGGAGGATCATGAAACCGGCCTCGCCAGTTCTTCGCAGAACCAAAACCAACACTTCAGAATCATGAACGAGAAGAAAATTGGATTGATCGGGCTCGACACCTCCCACGTCGTCGCGTTCTCGAGACTCCTCAACGATCCCAAGGACCCCCATCACGTCCCCGGGGCGAAGGTGGTCGTGGGATTCCCGGGCGGTTCGCCCGACATGCCTCTCAGCATCAACCGCGTCAAGGGATTCACCGAGGAGATCCAGGGCAAGTACGGCGTGCGCATCGTGGACCGCCTTGAGGCGGTGGCCGAAGCGGCGGATCTGGTGTTCATCACGGCTGTGGACGGGCGGGTGCACCACGACCTGTTTGGTCGCGTGGCCCGATACGGGAAGCCGACCTACATCGACAAACCGTTGGCCCTGTCCGTCGCCGAGACGAAGGCCATCCTGGAGGCGGCCTCGTCCGCCGGGATCCCGGTGATGAGCAGTTCTTCGCTGCGCTATGCGGAGTCTTTCGTGGCCGCGTTGGGCGACGCGACCCTTGGGGGAGTGCAGGGTATCGATGTGTGCGGGCCTCTCGAGATGGAGTCCACCCAGCCGGGACTCTTCTGGTACGGGATCCACGCGGTGGAGATGATTGTCGCCGCGATGGGCGTGGGCTGTCGGCGGGTGCGTGCGACGATGCAGGAAGGATGCGAGATCTTCGTCGCGGAGTGGGCGGACGGGAGGATCGCCACGTTTCGAGGGAACCGCAAGGGGCACCAGCACTTCACCTGCGTCCTCCATGGGGAGAAGGGGTTCCGTTTCGTGGATCCCTACAGCACTGGCAAGCCCCCCTACGCGAGCCTTCTTGCCGCCATCCTGCGTTCCCTGCCGCACGGGCGGAGCGACGTGCCCGAGGGGCAGACTCTGGAAGTGATCCGCCTGATCGAGGCCGCCAACACCGCCCGCGACGGTGCGGGATGTGTGGAACTGGACCAGAAGCCATGAGTGAACCCTCCCTTCGCGCCCGCTGGATTGCGCCCCCGGGCGAGAGAACGGACAACTGTACCTTCCTGGTGCGGAAGAGGTTCTCGGTTGAGCGCGTTCCTTCCGCGGCGATGCTGCGCATCTGCGCCGATTCGCGTTATGCCGTTTACCTGAACGGGACGCCCGTGGGTCTCGGCCCCGCGAAGGGTAGCCACCAGCGCTGGTTCTACGACAGCCACGACGTCACGAAGCTGCTCCGTCCCGGCGAGAATCATCTCGCCGCGGAGGTACATTGCCCTGTCCGCGCGACCTTCCTCGCCGCCCCTGTGGCGCCCGCGCTCTACGCAGAGATTGAAGGTCTGGTGGAGACGGATGCAACATGGGACGCGCGCCTCGACCCGTCGCGACGGGTCGACTCGCCACTCTACACGATGCAAATCGGCTTTGCGGAACTTCGGGATTTCCGGAAAGAGCCTGCCGTCTGGGAGACCTTTTCCGATGGAGCGGAGGGTTGGGCAAAGGCCGTCGAGTTGGCGGGGGCGCACGGGCTGGGAGGGCGAAAGCTGGTTCCCCGGGACGTCCCGCCTCTCCTCGAGGAGGAATGTGCGACGGCAGGCCTGGTACAAACCGGGTGCGTTCCTGGTCACGAGACCAACGTCGAGGACGATCCTCTTTTTGCTGACCTCCTTCACGCCGAGAGTCACTTCCAGGCTGATCTACCCCGTTGGGAGGAGGATCAAGGGTGGCGCATCGTGCCCTCGGGTACGGGACGGGGGAGCTACGCGATCGTGGACTTTGGACGGGAAATCATTGGGAGCGTCCTGTTGGACGTGGAGGCTCCCGAGGGAACGATTCTCGATCTCGGCTATGCCGAGTCGCTGCAAGATGGGCGCGTGCGGACCAAGCGTTTCGACTACCGTTTTGCCGACCGTTACCTCCTGCGCACCGGTCGCCAGCGGATTGAACACCGCCTCCAGGACCGAGGGTTTCGCTTTCTGCAACTCGTCCTGCGGCGATTCGGCGAGCCGGTTCGCTTCCACGCGATTCGCGCGGTCAATCGGTCCTACCCCCTCGCCATAGAGGCCGCCTTCGAGTGCGACGACCCTTTCCTGAACCGTCTCTGGCGGATGTGCGCCGACACGATGGCCGCTTGCGCCACCGACACCTTCACCGATTGCCCGTGGCGCGAGCAGGCGATGTGGGTCTGCGACACGGCGGTGGAAACGCCGATTTGGTTTTCCATGACTTCCGATCCCCGTCTCTCCGCGAGATGCCTTCGGCTGGCCGCGGATGGCCAGCTTCCGAACGGGTTGATTCCCTCCGTCTATCCCTCGGACCAAAAAACCGTTTACCTGGCAATCCCGGCCCTTTGGACGATCGCGCTGTCGGAACATGTTCTCCACTCGGGGGATCTCGACCTCGTGCGCGAGCTGGCCCCCCGCCTCGAACGGGCGCTCGCGGTCTATGAGGTCTGGCGATCGGCGGATGGGCTGGTGCCCGATTCCAAGGAAATATCCAACTTCGTGGACTGGGGGTACCAGGCCGATAACTCCGCGCTCGGGGGGACCACGGCCATCCTTAACATGCTTGTGGCCGCGGCGTATGAGCGGACCGCCTGGTTGCTCAGCGCGATTGGAGACGCCGAGAAGGGGGCCCGATTCGCGCGAAAGGCACAGGAGGTCGTCACGGCGGTTCTCCGCCGACTGTGGTCTCCCGAGCAGCGGCGACTCCTGGATTCCACCGCGCCACGTGACGGACGCCAGACCTCGA
Organism: uncultured Verrucomicrobiota bacterium; assembly: GCA_964653025.1. Lineage (GTDB taxonomy): Bacteria > Verrucomicrobiota > Verrucomicrobiia > JABWAM01 > JABWAM01 > JABWAM01. The sequence goes on along the minus strand of CAZZBZ010000028.1, from coordinate 8,391 downwards.
GCCAGCATCCCCACGCGGTGGGGCTGTATTTCGGTCTGTTTGAGGAACCTCACCGGGAGCAGGCTTTGGCGACACTCCTCGATCCAGCCCTGGTCCCCGCGGAATTCTACTACCAGTTTTTTGTGCTTGGGGCTCTGATCCGGAACGGCAGGACGAGCTGCGCCCTCAAGGTGGTTCGCGATCTCTGGGGTGAAATGGTTCGCGCGGGTTCGCCGACGGTTTGGGAGGGGAAGCGCGGGGCGGATGCCTTCAGCGGTTGCGGGAGTCTTTGCCACGGCTTTTCCTGTGCCCCCCTTCATTTCATGCAGACCTCCCTGCTGGGGGTTCGACCGCTGCGGCCAGGGTTTTCCGAGTTCCGGTTCGATCCCTGCGGCGCCGGGCTTTCGGCGTGCCGCGGGTGCGTTCCCACCCCGCACGGCCTCGTGGAGGTGGAGTGGACTCGCCGCTCCGAGATCGGCCTTCGGGGGACCCTCACGGTGCCCGAACAAACCACCGCGGTCCGCGTGGACGGAACGCGCCTTGGTCCGGGGAAACACGCTTTCGACGTTGACGATTCAAACAAACCCTTACCCCTCAAACACATCCCATGAAGAAAACCACCGCCGCCACCCCATCATCTCCCCAATCCCTTGTGGGCGAAAAACTTGCATTGCTCGGGGGACCGAAGGCTGTCCAGCGCGACCCCGTTGACATGTTTACGTGGCCCATCATTACCCGCGAGGACGAGGACGCCGTGCTCGATGTGCTGCGCCGTGGGGCGATGTCGGACCTCGATGTGACGATGAAGTTCGAGGAGGAGTTCGCCCGATGGCAGGGATTGCGTCATGTCCTCGCGCACAACAACGGCACGGCGGCGATTCAGGCTGCAATGTTCGGCTGCAAGGTTGGGGTGGGTGATGAGATCATTTGCCCGAGCGTGACCTACTGGGCCTCCTGTCTGGGCTGCTACTCTCTCGGGGCAACCGTCGTGCTGGCGGAGATCGACCCGACGACGCTCTGCATTGACCCCGCCGATATCGAACACCGCATCACGAAACGGACCAAGGCGATCGTGGTCGTCCACTACCTTGGCCACCCGTGCGACATGGATCCGATCATGGAGATTGCTCGAAAGCACGGAGTCAAGGTGATCGAGGATGTTTCCCACGCGCATGGCGGTCTCTACAAAGGTCGCAAACTTGGGACCATGGGAGATGTCGCCGCCATGTCCATGATGGCCGGAAAAGCCTTCGCGATCGGAGAGGGGGGCATGCTGGCCACTGACAACCTGGAGATCTACGAGCGTGCCGTCGCTTGGGGACATTACGAACGCTTCGATGCGCGGATTCGTACACCCGACCTGCAGCCACTGGCGGGTCTCCCGTTGGGTGGGAACAAGTATCGCATGCACCAGTTAAGTTCCGCCGTCGGTCGCGTCCAGCTGAAACACTACGACCGTCGCTGCGAGGAAATCCGCAAGGCCATGAACCGATTCTGGGACCTCCTCGAGGGGGTGCCTGGGCTCCGCCCTCACCGCGTTCCAAAGGAATCGGGAAGCACCATGGGGGGGTGGTATGCGCCCCACGGGCTTTACGTGCCGGAGGAGTTGGGGGGACTGTCGGTCACACGGTTCGCACAGGCGGTGGCGGCGGAAGGTGCGCCTTGCATGCCCGGCTTGAACCGCCCGCTCCACCTGCATGCGCTGTTCAACACCGCGGATGTCTACAGTCACGGTCGTCCGACGCGCATCGCGAACTCCAAGCGGGATCTCCGTCAACTCGCGGGGAGCCTGCCGACGAGCGAGGCGGCCTCGAGCCGCGCGTATTTCATCCCGTGGTTCAAGCACGACCGCCCGGAGATCATCGGAGAATACGCGGCCGCTTTCCGCAAGGTGGCTTTGCAGCACGAACAGATCCTCTCGGACGACCCGGGGAACGCCCCCAACCTCGGAGGATGGCACTTCTTCAAGGCGAAGTAAGAAACGGAAAGTTGGCCGATGGGCGGGGACTCAAGTTCCACCGCGCCGCGTGACCATCACCCCTTCGCATTCCGTCCCTCAACCCTTTTCGTGATTCTTCCACCATGCACAACCCCATTCTCCTCCACTGCAACTGCGTCGAACAAGGCCAGTCCATCCCCGAAATGTGCCGCCTCGCGGTTGCCTGGGGCTTCGACGGCCTCGAGTTTCGTCGCGTTCCCCCGGGAAGAAGGGAGAAGGCTTCCGATTACCTGGATGCCATTGCCGCCGCGCGCGACAAGACCGGCCTCAAGCATGTGAGCTTTGGCGGCCCCGGCCCTGACCTGATGAACTGCGACCCTGGCGTGCGGCGCCGGGAGACCGATACCTGTCTCACCTTCTACGAGGAGGCCACCCGCCGCTTTGAGATGACGGTCTGCAATACGATGACCGGCACCCTTCTCGCGCCGAATGCGCCGTACCTCGAGTACGACAAGAACGGTTCCGCCTGCGCCACCGCGGAGCAATGGGAGTGGGCGATCGCTGCCTTCCGCGAGATCGGGGATGCCGTGGCCAAGAAGAGCCTCAAACTCGCCTTCGAGACGCACAACTGCTACCTCCACGACCTGCCGAAGCCGGCGTGCGACCTCGTCGAGCGTATCGGGCGGAGGAACGTCGGCCTCAACTTTGACTACGCGAACATCCTCCTCCACCCGCTCGGGGTTCCGCAGGCGGAGGCGTGGGCGATCTGTGCCGAGCGGGTTTTTCTGGTCCACGTCAAGAATCTCTACACGCTTCCCGGTCATCGTTATTACCACTTTATTCCCTGTCCGCTTGCCGATGGCGTGATCAACCATCGAGAGTTCTTCCGCCTCCTCAGGGCCTCGCACTACGATGGCCCGATTGTCATCGAGTCCCCCCGCGAGGGCGACCGCGAATGGTTCGCTCGCGAGGATCTCCGTTACCTCCAAACACTCTTCGCTGAAATTGATTCCGTGACGCCCTGATCCGGGAGAGATGGGCCTCTTCTGGAGCAGGATTGGTTGTCCGTCGCCGCTTACCAAGGGCGCTCCGCTAATGTCAGCACAACGAGTGGGGGAGTGGTACGCGAGCAGTGACGGAGATGGCTTGAGCGGCAAGGGAGCGGCACCCAAACCGCCGCCGAAATCAGGGTGCCTGTCTGCCGTTACCTTTCTCTTCATGACAAAAGCAGGACAATCCGCTTCCGTCCCGTTCATCCCCATGCCTCATGGCCCCCACCGACCGCGCAAGGACGTGAATGGGGGGTGAAGCCACGGCCTGCCCGAGAACTTTTCCTCGGGGTTCGATCCCACCACGGCGGGACGGCCTCGGTTCCCAAGCCGTCCATGCGCCAGAGGGCTTGGCGGGGGCGGGGGCTTGGGGCAGGCTGGGCGGCACCATGCAACTCCCCGACCACAAGACCAAGATCGTGGCCACCCTCGGACCGGCCTCCTGCTCGACGGAGATGATCGAGCGCCTGATTCGCGCCGGGCTGAACATCGCGCGCCTCAACTTCTCGCACGGGGAGTTCGCCGTCCACGCCGAATGGATCGCCCGCATCCGTGCCGCGGAGCGCGCCACCGGGCAGCGCGTCGCCATCATGGCCGACCTGCCGGGGCCCAAGATGCGGGTCGGAAAAATTGACCCGGAACCGATCCAGTTGCTCCCCGGCCAGGCCTTCACCCTGACCCCCGACGAACTTGTCGGAAACCAGGAACGGGTCTCGATGAGCTTCGCGCGATTGCCAAGGGTCGTGAAGGCCGGCGACCGCTTGTTTCTCAACGACGGATTGGTGCAGCTCCTGGTTGAGCGGGTCGTGGGAAACGACGTGATCTGCAAGGTGGCCGTGGGCGGCGAGTTACGCTCCCGCAAAGGGCTCAACCTCCCGGGGATCGACCTGGGGATCAGCGCCTTCACCGAACACGACCGTTCCTGCCTCGAGTTCGCCCTGCAACATGGGGTGGACGCGGTGAGCCAGTCATTTGTGGAGACCGCGGCAGATATCGAGGCGGTGCGCGCGGCGGCAAGGGCCCTCGGCAAGCAACCCTTTATTATCGCCAAGATCGAGCGCTCCGGTGCGCTGGAACATTTCGACGAAATCCTGAAGGCCGCGGATGGCATCATGGTCGCGCGCGGCGACCTCGGCGTGGAGGTTCCGATCAAGGAAATCGCCCTGACCCAGAAACGGCTCATCGCCCGGGCAAACCTCGCGGGCAAACCGGTCATCACCGCCACGCAGATGCTCGAGTCCATGGTGGCCAGCCGACTGCCGACACGGGCCGAGGCCACCGATGTGGCCAATGCCATTCTCGATGGCACCGACGGCATCATGCTTTCCGCCGAGTCGGCCACGGGAAAGTACCCCGAGGAAGCCGTCTCCATGCTGGCCGGCATCGCCGCCGCCACCGAGGCGGGCCGCCCCCAGGGACGATTGCAAGAGTTGCGCGCTCTCTGCCTGGGGCAGAAGCCCGCTTCCGCGGCGGAGGCCATCGCTTCCGTCGTGGAGCATGCGATGGAAAGCGTGCCGTTTTCGGCGATGTTCGTGCCCACCCACACCGGCACCACCGCGCGAATGATCTCGCGGTATAAACCCTCGGTCTGGATCGCGGCCATCAGCCATGACCCGGTGGTGTGCCAGGGCCTGGCCTTCTCTTACGGCGTGTTCCCGGTCGAACTCGCCGAGGCCCCGTCCCAATGGAAGGACTTTGCCAGGGACTGGCTCCGCGAACACCAGGTGCCCGGCCATATCGCCATGCTGGTCGCCGGCCCTTCTCAACGGAATCCCGACGCGAACTATCGTATCGAGTTCATGAAGGTCGGGGAGAAACGCTGAAGACCTGACCTCGATTTTCCGAGCCTTCGCGAGCTTTTCCTCGGTCACATGCCGAGTTCCACCGCGACGGTGTGCTCGGCATGGTCGTCGACGAGGGGGATGGCCAGGTCGAGTTGCGCCACGCCGTCGACCGTCACCGTGGTGAGTCGCACGGCCTCCGGGGCGGTCTTGGTGATGGCGATGTGGTAGAGGGTCTCCCGGTGGCGGTAGTGGATCTTGCAGTCGTTCCAGTCGCGCGGCAGGCGCGGGTCGAGGCGCAGTTTGTCGGCGCCCGGGTTCAAGCCGAGGAGGGTCTCGATGAGGAGACGGTAAGCCCATCCCGAGGACCCGGTGTACCACGTCCAGCCCCCGCGGCCGGCGTGGAGGGGGGAGGAGTAGATGTCGGCGGCCATCACGTAGGGCTCCACACGATATCTTTCAAGGCGGTCCGGGCGGTCGGCATGGGCCACGGGATTCGCCAGGCGCCACAACTCCCACGCGCGATCGCGGTCGCCGAGCGCGGCGAAGGCCATGATCGTCCAGATCGCGCTGTGGGTGTACTGCCCGCCGTTTTCGCGGACGCCGGGGAGGTAGCCCTTGATGTAGCCGGGCTCCATGGCCGACCGGTCAAAGGGCGGGTCGAACAACCGAATCAACTGGAGGTCGGGATTTACCAGGCGATCGCGGACGGCCTGCATGGCGAGCCTTGCACGTTCCGGGTCGGCCACGCCGGAAAGGACCGCCCAGCTTTGGGCAATCGAGTCGATCTGGCACTCGTCGTTGAGACGAGAACCAAGCGGTTCGCCGTTGTCGAAGAACGCACGCAAGTACCAGCCTCCGTCCCACGCATGTTTTTCGATGTTCTCGCGCAGCTTCGCCGCCTCTTCGCGACAGAGCAGCACGGTCGAGGCGTCCTGGCGCGTCTCGGCCAGCGCGCCCCACTGCCGCAGCACGTCGTGGAGGAAGAACGCGAGCCAGATGCTCTCCCCCTGCCCGCGGTGGCCGACGAGGTTCATGCCGTCGTTCCAATCGCCGCTTCCCATCAGCGGGAGGCCGTGGGGGCCGAAGCGCAGGCCGCGCTTCACGGCGCGCAGGCCGTGCTCGTAAAGCGAAGCCGATTCCGGCGATTGCTGTGGCAGGTCGTAGTAGGCCTCCTCGTCGGCGTTGACGGCGCGACCTTCGAGAAAGTGTGCCGTTTCATCGAGCACGCCGGTGTCGCCGGTCATGGTCACGTAGCGGCAGGTGGCATAGGAAAGCCAGAGGTAGTCGTCCGAACAATGCGTACGCACACCCCGGTTGCCGGGCGGGTGCCACCAGTGCTGCACGTCGCCCTCGCGGAACTGGTGCGCGGCGCAGCGCAGCAGGTGCTCGCGCGCCAGCCACGGCGCGGGGAGCAGAAGCGCCATGGTGTCCTGGAGCTGGTCGCGAAATCCGAAGGCGCCGCCCGACTGGTAATAGCCGCTGCGGCCCCAGTAACGGCAGGCGAGCGTCTGGTAGACCAGCCAGCCGTTGGCGAGGACGTTCAGGGACGGGTCCGGGGTTTCGACACGGACCGTTCCCAACAGGCGGTTCCACTGGTTCCAAACGGCCTCCAGCGCCGAGCTGGCGCCACCGGTGCCGCCGAAGCGCTGGACCAGTTGCTGGGCCTCCTCCAAGCTGCAACCGGTGCCGAACACAAAGACAAACTCGTGCTCGTGTCCTTCGGGCATCTCGATGCTTGCCTGGAGTGCCGCGCATGGGTCGAGGCCCGCGCCAACGCGACCGGAGAGGCCGGCGCGTCCCATCACCGCGGGGTTGGCCATCGTGCCGTTGCGCCCGAGGAACTCCGCGCGGTTGCCGGTGAGCGTGCGCGTCGGCTCGTTCACGGAGGCGAACACCACGCGGTCGGCGAACTCGCGGTGGTAGATGTTGCGAGCGAGCAACGCCCCGGTGTGGGGATCCACCTCGGTGACAATGTGGGGGGCGTTGCGGTGCCGCCAATCCCCGAGCACCAGCTCCCAATAGCCGGTGACCGATACCTGGCGGGGGCGATCGGAGACGTTGCGCAGTTTGACCACCACGAGTTTCACGGGGGCGTCGGTGGCCACGTAGACCGTCATTTCCGAGCGGATGCCGTCGTGCGTGTGCTCGAAGACGCTGTAGCCGAACCCGTGGCGGGTGACGTATGCCGATTTGCTGCGGACGGGCAGTGGCGCGGGTGACCAGAAGCGCCCCGTTTCCTCATCGCGAAGGTAGAAGGCCTCACCCGACGCGTCGGTGACCGGGTCGTTGTGCCAGGGCGTGAGACGGAACTCGTGGGCGTTCTCCGCCCACGTGTAAGAGCCCCCGCTCTCGCTCACGACCGTGCCGAGTTGCGGGTTGGCGAGGACGTTGGCCCAGGGCGCGGGCGTGGTCTGGCCGGGCGCGAGCGTGATGACATACTCGCGGCCGTCCGTGGTGAACCCGCCCGGGCCGTTGGAGAGGATCTGCTCGCGGGGCCACGACGTGGTGACCACCTTTGCCGGGGATTGGACACGCGTGGGTACGAAGCGGGGAACCCTGCGCTCGGGGCGGGGGTGGCGCTCGATCTGTTCGGCCAGCGTCTCGGCGGTGTCGGTGAGGACCACCCGTGCCACAGACTGGAAGAGAACGCGGATCTCCTCGCTCAACTGGTCACCGCGCCTCGGGAAAATTCCTCCTGGCTTATCCAACAGGGCCGCCTCGGACCCGGCGGCGATCAGGCTCAGGATGCGCTCGTGCAGCACCTGGCGATAACCCGAGAAGTCTTCGTTGAGAATGACCAGGTCGGTGAACAATCCTTTGGTGCGCCAGTAGGCATGCGCCTGCAGGACCTCTCGGATGAGAGAGAGTCGGTTCACGTCGCCGATGCGCACAAGAACGATCGGGAGATCTCCCGAGACGCCGGAGGCCCAGAGGCTCTGCTGGCCGCGGCGGTTGCTCAGCAGGATGCTCGGTGAGGCGCGGTGTAGCGGGTTGGCGTGAAGCAACGATGTGGCAAGGCGTCCGTAGAGTTGCGCATCCGCCTCCGTGGCACCCAGATGATGGAGGAAGACCTGGCTGTGAGACCACGCCATTTCGAACGCGCGGTCGGCAAAGTGCGGCTCCCGGTATTTGTCGGCCAGCGCCAGGGCGGCCTCGCGGCTCTCGGCCATGCCGGAGATGACATGGACCACCACCGAGGCATCCGCCGCCAGCCTCAGGGGTTGGCGAATGGCCACGATCGGGTCCAGCACCGCGCCGGCGCTGTTGCCCAGCGCCTCCGCCCCGTCCATCGCCGCGGGATCGACCAGCGTGCGCCCGCGGCCGATGAAGCGGGCGCGGTCGGTCTCAAAAGAGGCGGGGCCGTCGTCGCCATCCAACGGGACCAGCAGGTGAAACATCCACGGCTGTCCTTCCTTCGGCACGCGCGGGCGACGGGTGCATAGGATCGTCCGTCGCTCGGGGAGCAGTTCGGTCTGGACGAAGAGGTTGCTGAAGGCGCGGTGCGCCAGGTCGGCCGCCAGGGGAGTCAGGAGGATCTCGCCATAGCTGGTGACGTCGAGGCGGCGTGTCCGCGCGGAGATGTTCGTCAGCTTGATGCGGCGGATCTCCACATCGTCCTCGGGCGAGACGCAGATTTCCG
>CAZZBZ010000027.1:7203-40100 GCA_964653025.1 uncultured Verrucomicrobiota bacterium | reverse complement strand
GCACGGGCTACCAAGGATATCGTGTTTTCCCCGGTAGCCCGCCGTGTCCCACGCGTGGCGCGTGGCAAGCCCACGGCGGGAAACACCAATCAATTGGTCGCGCACCCTTTTCGCACCCCTCCATCAGCGGGCCGCGAGGCGGACCAGGGATTTCAGGACGTTGCGGTTGAGACGGCGCGCGGCGAGCGGGAGGAGGCGGTGGCGCACCCAGTTGCGCGGACGGGAAAGGTCGCGATTCGACGCGTCCACGAGAAAAGGAATGCGCTGGCGGCGAACGTGGGCCGCGATCTCGGACGGCGGGGCGTCGAGGAGCGGGCGGACGAGGCGGGGCGCCGCGCCCCGGGGCGGGCGCTCGCCGGGCCACGCGAGGGAGGGCATCGGCCGTGCCGCCTCCATCCCAAACGCGCCGGGCCGCGCGGTGCCGAGGAGGACGCGGAGGAGGACCGTTTCGGCCTGGTCGCCCTGGTGGTGCGCGGTGGCCACGACGCGGAGGTGGCGTCGCGCGGCCGCCGTACGCAGGAAACGGTAGCGCGCGATGCGCGCCGCCTCCTCGATGCCGAGCCCGTGGCGCCGCGCGTGCGCCGCAACGTTTGCTCGCCCGAGCACGAGCGGCACGCGCCACGCGCGGCAGAGGGCGCGGACCCGGCGTGCGTCGTCCTCGGAGGCACGCCCGCGGAGGCGGTGGTCGAGGTGGGCGGCGACGGGGCGGTGGCCGGCGACCAGGAGGAGGTGGAGCAGGGCCATCGAGTCGCGCCCGCCCGAGAGGGCGAGAAGGACGCGCTCGCCGGAGCGGCGCCAGCCGAGCGCGGCGGTGGCCGCGCGAAAACGCTCGTACAGCCCCCGCTTGGCGACCAGCGGGGTCAGCGGGCTAAGGGGTCGCGTTTTCAACCTCGACAAACGCCTGGATTACGTCGTCGGGTGCCGCTGCCGCGAGCAGCCGCTCGCGGAGGGCGTCGAGCTTCATCTGTCGCGCGAGGATCCCGACAAGCCGCAGGTACTCGGCGACCATCTGCTTCGGGATGCCGATCAGGAAGAGCAGGCGGACGCTCTCCTCCGCGTGAGGTTCAAACTTCACGCCGACGCGGAGGCGGCCCATGACGAGGAAGATGTCCTTCGCCTGGTCGGTGCGCGCGTGGGGGATGGCAACCCCGTGGCCGATCGCGGTGCTGCCGCTGGACTCGCGTTCGTAGAGCGCGCGACAAAAGGAGGGGAAGTCCCCGAGGTTCGGGTGCCCTTTTGCGAGCTGGGCGAGTTGATAGATCGCGTCATCCTTGGTGGCGGCCTCGATATCGAGCTGGATGAATTCCCGCCGAAGGATTTCCGAGATCTTCATGGATAACGCGGAACATAACCTGAACATTTCAGGCTCCGCGACTGAAAATCTTAACCACAACGATTTAGTTGAGGTTCATGCAAAAACCCTTGGAGTTTTGAAAAAACCTCGGGTCAGATGCTCGAGCCGGCCCAGTGGAGCTTCTTGCGGAGCAGGGCGAAGAAGCCGCGCCCCGCGGGCCCGAGCATCTTCACGCGGTGATTGCCGAGGCGGGCCGAGACGCGGTCGTCGGCGTTGAGGCGGTAGGTGTCCTGCCCGTCGAGGCTGAGGAAGAGTTCGCCCGGGCGGCGAAGGACGCGCAGCTCGACCGTCGCGCGCTCGCCGAGGATCATCGAGCGGTTGCTCAGTGTGTGCGGGCAGATCGGGGTGATCGCCAGCACCCTCGCCCAGGGGACGAGGATCGGGCCGCCTGCGGAAAGGGAGTAGGCGGTGGAGCCCGTTGCCGTGGAGAGGATCATCCCATCGCAGGAGTAGGAGTTGAGAAACTCCCCGTCCACGCGCAACTCCATTTCGATCATGCGCGAGCCGATCCCGCGGGAGACCACCGCGTCGTTGAGCGCCATGAGCCCGTGCAAGCGGCGGTTCGCCCCCTCGACGGAGACGGTCAGCGTCGAGTGCTCCGTGAGCCGCGCGCGCCCGGCGAGGATCTCCGGGAGGAGGGTGTTCACCTCGGAAGGGGCCACGGAGGCGAGGAAGCCAAGTTTACCGAGGTTCACCGGGAGAAGGGGAATCTGGCGCGGGTGGATGGCACGGGCGGCGCGGAGGACCGTCCCGTCGCCGCCGAGGACCATGAGGATGCGGCAGGCCCGGCCCATCTCGAGGATGGGCAGGCCGTCGCGGTGGCGGAGGAGCCCCGCGAGCTCCTCCTCGAGGAGGAAGGGCTGGCGGAGGCGGCGGAGGCACGCCATCAGGGCGCGCGCCACGCGCGCCACCTGGGGCTTTTCGAGGTTGCCGTAAATGCCGATGGGCTTCATGGGGGCGGGGCGCCGGGGGGGGCGGGGAGACGAAACCACGCGAGGTATTCGATATTCCCAGCCGGTCCTCGGAGCGGACTCTCCATATCACCGAGCCACTCCGCGTTCAACGCCTTCCCGGCGAAGGCGCGGATTCTCGCGAGCACCGCGAGGCGCACCGCCTCATCGCGCACGACCCCGCCGCGCCCCACCTGCTCCCGCCCGGCCTCGAACTGCGGCTTCACGAGGACCACGAAATCCGCCCCCGGACACGCGCAGGCCGACGCCGCGGGAAGAACCTTCTCCAGCGAGATAAAGGAAACGTCGGCGGTGACGAGGTCAGGCGCCTCGCCGAGCATCGCGGGGGCAAGGTGGCGGGCGTTGACCCCGTCGAGCACCGTCACCCGCGGGTCGGCCGCAAGGCGCCCGTCGAGCTGGCAGCGCCCCACGTCCACCGCAAAGACGCGCCGCGCGCCCCGCTGGAGCAGGCAGTCGGTAAACCCCCCCGTCGAGGCGCCGAGATCGAGGCAGACGCGCCCCTCACAGGAGATTGCGAAACGGTCGAGCGCGGCTTCGAGCTTGTGGCCCCCCCGGCTGGCAAACTTCTCGGGGACCTCCACCTCGATCGCGTCGTCGGGGCCGATCCCCCGCCCGGGCTTGGCGCCCGGCTGGCCGTTGACGCGGACCCGGCCCGCCATCACGAGGCGCTGCGCCTGCTCGCGGGAGCGGGACAGACCCCGCTCCACCATCGCCACGTCGAGACGAACCCTGGTCGCCATGCGGGGCAGTCTGCCATGCCCCGGCCCCTTCCTGAAGCGGGAAACTCGCCCGACGCCGGGGGGTACCGAAAAAATCCTGTTGCGGTGGACGGGTTTTGGGCGGATAGAGTGCGCGCCATGTCGAAACGGCTGATCATTGCCGAAAAGCCAAGCGTGGCGGGCGATCTCGCCCGCGCGCTGGGCAAGTTCAAGAAGTCGGAAGGCTTCTACGAGAGCGACGATACGATCGTCACCCACGCCGTGGGGCACCTCGTCGAGCTCTTCATGCCGAACGACTTCAAGCCCGAGTGGCGCTTCTGGAAGCTGGAGAACCTCCCGATGATCCCGGAGCAGTTCCAGCTCAAGCCCATCGAGCGGACGCAGTCGCAGTTCAACACGGTCGTCCGCCTCATCAAGCGCAAGGATGTCGGCGAGCTCGTGAATGCCTGCGACGCCGGCCGCGAGGGAGAGCTCATCTTCCGTTACCTCTACACCCTGTCGGGGTCGAAGAAACCCTTTAAGCGCCTCTGGCTCTCCTCGATGACTGCCGAGTCCATCCGCGAGGGTTTCGCCTCGCTGCGCGAGGCCTCGGAGATGCAGGGCCTCGCCGATGCCGCCGTCTGCCGCAGCGAGTCCGACTGGCTGATCGGGATCAACGGCACCCGCGCCTTCACCTGCCGCATCTATGGGAAGGTCGGTGCGCAGATGTGCACCGTCGGGCGCGTCCAGACCCCGACCCTCGCGATCGTCGTGGATCGGGAGACCACCATCCGCGACTTCAAGAAACGCCCGTTCTGGGAGGTGATCGCCACCTTCACCTGCGCCGCGGGCACCTACGACGGGCGGTGGTTCGACCAGACTTTCAAGAAGGACGAGAACGATCCCGAGCGCAAGGCCGAGCGGCTCTGGGAGGAGGCGCGCGCGCAGGAGATCGCCGCCCGCACCCTCGGCAAGCCGGGCGAGGTCGCCGAGGAGAAGAAGGCGACCACCCAGCTCTCGCCGCTGCTCTACGACCTCACCACGCTCCAGCGCGAGTGCAACGGGCGCTTCGGCCTCTCCGCGAGCCGCACCCTCCAGATCGCCCAATCGCTCTATGAGCGCCGCAAGGTGATCACCTACCCGCGCACCGACTCGCGCGCCCTTCCCGAAAACCATCTCGCCACCGTCCGCAAGACGCTCTCCAACCTGCGCACGGGCAACCCCGAGGTGCCCGTCAACGCCTACGGCGCCTTCGCCGCCCGTATCCTCGAGCAGGGTTGGGTTCGCCCCAACAAGCGCATCTTCAACAACGCGAAGGTCTCCGACCACTTCGCGATCATCCCCACGCCCGAGTGCACGCAGCACCATCTCGTGGACCTCGAGGCGAAGGTCTTCGACATGGTCTGCAAGCGCTTCCTCGCGGTCTTCTACCCCGCGGCGGTGTTCGAGGTGACCACCCGCATCACCACCGTGGAGACCGAGCCCTTCAAGACCGAGGGCAAGGTCCTCAAGGAAGCCGGCTGGCTCGAGGTCTACGGCCGCGAGCAGCCCACCGAGGGGCAGATCCCCGCCGTGGCGCCCGGCGAAAAACCCCTCGCCGACCCCGTTGTGGCGAAGGCCCTCGAGACGAAGCCCCCCGCGCGCTACACGGAGGCCACCCTCCTCAGCGCGATGGAAGGCGCCGGCAAACTGCTCGACGACGAGGAGCTTGGCGAGGCGATGAAGGAGCGCGGCCTCGGCACCCCGGCCACGCGCGCCGCGACCATCGAGCAGCTCCTCGCCCAGGAGTACATCCACCGCGAGGGACGCGACCTTGTGGCGACCTCGAAGGGCCTCTCGCTCATCCAGATGCTCCGCTCGATCCCCGTGCCCGAGCTCAGCTCCCCCCAGCTCACCGGCGAGTGGGAGCACCAGCTCCGCGAGATGGAGCACAGCCGCCTCAGCCGCACGCAGTTCATGGACCAGATCCGCACGATCACACGGAGGATCGTGGAGGACGCCCGCAAGTACGACGACACGAAGTTCGAGTCGAAGGTCGCCATCGAGTCCCCCTGCCCGAAATGCGGCGGGAAGATCCGCGAGACCTTCAAGTGGTTTTCCTGCGCCGCCTGCGATTTTGTCGTCTGGAAGAGCATTGCCTCCAAGAGCCTCACCGTGGCCGAGGTCGAGCAGCTCCTCCGCGACAAGAAGATCGGCCCGCTCGACGGCTTCCGCAGCAAGGCGGGCAAGCCCTTCCAGGCGATGCTCGTGATCAGCCCCGAGTTCAAGGTCAGCCTCGCCTGGGACAACAACGGCGAGGGGGCCGGCGGCGCGCCCGAGCTGATCAGTGAGCGCGTCTTCGGCAAGTGCCCGACCTGCGATATGCCCGTCCGCGAGACCGCGATGGCCTACTGCTGCGAGAAGCGCGCGAAGGAGCCGCCCGAGTGCGAGTTCCGCATCTCCAAGAAGATCAAGGGGCGCGACATCTCCCCCGAGCAGATCGAGAAACTCCTCAACGAGGGAAAGACCGACCTCCTCGAAGGCTTCATCTCCGCGAAGCGCCGCCCGTTCAAGGCGCGTCTCACCTGGGAAAAGGGCGGCAAGTTCGGCTGGGAGTTCGCCCCGCGCCCCGCCCGCAAGGGAGCGCCTCCTCCCCCCGCCGCGGCCGCCGCCCCCGCGGAAGCCCCGGCCCCCGTCGAACCGGTCGCCCCTTCCGCAAAGCCCCCCGCGAAATCCGCCGCCGCGAAAAAGCCTCGAAAGAAAACCGCTGGCCGAAAAAAGTGACTCCCGGCCAGGCCGGCCCCCTCTGTGACGCCCATCCGCTTTTATCACAAGGCGCGCCACCGCCTCTTCCGTGAGTTGCGCCACGCCTTCGCCCACGCGCGGGCCCGCGTCGTGGACACGGAGCCCACCGGCGAAGACCTCGCCGCCGCCTGGCGCGACCTCCCGCCGAACGCAAATGCCCACCGCTGCGTGACCGAATGGCTCGCCGCCCCGCCCCTGCCCCTCGCCTCCGACATCCAGGATTCCCCAGGGATCATCGTGGAAGCGGATGCCCTCCTCCTCGGGAACGCCCGGATTTTTGAGGAGCCCTGCTCCCTCAACCTAACGGGACTCTGGAGCCGGGATCCGTCCACGGGAGCCGCGTGGCCAACCGATACGCACTTCACCCGCTTCAAAGTCTTTCACCCGGCGTTCGACGGAGCCACCGACATCCGCCGCCTGTGGGAGGTCGGCCGCTTTGGCTGGGCGCTTCCCCTCGCCCGCGCGTGGCACGTTACGGGACGCGAGGAGTACGCCACCGCGTGGGCACGCTTCGCGGAGGACTTCATCGCCCGGAACCCTCCCGAGTTCGGCCCCCACTGGCTCAACGCAATGGAGGTCGCCCTGCGGGCCGCCCATTGGTGCCGCGCCCTCGCCCTCTTCGCAGCGCGCCCCGGATTCACGGGCCTCGCGCCCCTCCTCGGCAAGGCCCTCCCGTCGCTTCTCGCCCACGGGCGATACATCCGGTCCCATCTCGAATGGACGCCCTACGGTCGGACCAACCACTTCCTCGCCGACCTCGCCGGACTTTTCTTTCTCTCCGCGTTCCTACCGCAGCTCCGCGAGGCCGACGACTGGCGAAAATCCTCCCTCTGCGCGCTCCTCCACGAGATGGAGGTCCAGACCGACACGGACGGCTTCCACGCCGAGGCCTCCACCGCCTATCACCACTTCGTCCTCGAACTCTACGGCCTCGTCGCGCAGGCCGCGGACGCCCGCGGCCTTCCCATGCCGGAGTCGTTTCACCGGTGCCTCGCGCGGCTCTCACAGGCCGATGCGGCACTCCGCGGTCCCGAGGACCTCGACCCGCGCATCGGCGACGACGACAGCGGGACGGTGGGGTTGAAGAAGCTGGAAGCTGGAAGCTGGAAGCTGGAAGTCGGAGGGGCGAGGGCTGACCCCGATTTATCTCGACCACAAGCCACAAGCCACAAGCCACAAGAGAAGGGGGCCGGAGGGAAGCCCGTTTCGCCTGCCCGAGAGGGTGGCGGGCGGTTTGAATCTCATGCCTCGGTAGCGATGAAGGCGAGCGGGGTGTACGTCCTGCGCTCGGCACGCCTTTCCTGCCACGTCACCTGTGGGCCGAACGGCCAGCAGGGGGTCGGCGGCCATGCCCACAATGACAAGCTCGCGCTCGTCCTCCGCGTGGACGGCCGCCCGATGGTCGTGGAACGCGGGACGTGGGGCTACAGCGCGGACCCGCGCACGCGGGACCTCTTCCGATCGACGGCGATGCATAGCACGCTCGCGATCGACGGCCTGGAGCAGAGCCGAATGAAGGACTGGCGGATGCTGCGCGACGAGGCCCGCGCCCGCTGCGTCGTCTGGCGCGACTCGGACACGGAAACGGTCTTCTGCGGCGTGCACCACGGTTTTCTCCCGCTCAAGGCGAGGCACCGCCGCACCCTCCAACTCGACAAGCGCCGGCACCGCCTCTTCGTCGTGGACGAGGCCGAGGCCGAGGGGAGCCACGAGGTCACCCTGCGCCTGCACCTCGACCCGTCGCTGGGCACCGCCTCGCTGCAGGTTCGCAAGAACCGCGTCGACATCCCGGGAGGCTTCTTCCTTTTCGAGGAGGGATCCGCCCCCGAGGTGATTGAGGTGCCACATTCCCCGGTCTACGGGGCGCGCGTGCCCGCCCTCGCGCTGATGCTGCGCTTTCCGATGACGGGGCGTTGGCAGACCTCCTGGGAGTTCACCCCGACCAGCTAGGGAGCAACGGGGAACAGGCCCTTGGCCCCCAGCACGCCCGCCTGGAAAAGGAGAAGCAGGCCGATCTGGATCATCCAGGGCCATGCACGGACTTGGCCTGTCAGCGTGCACCCGGCCAGCGCACAAAAATACGAGGTCATCACGTAGCGTTCGTAAAAGGGCGTGGGGAAGGAGAGGAAGACAAAAAGCACGGCGGTGCTCGCGAGGGAGCCGCAGGCGAAGATCTCGTTGAAAGGCCGCCGCCGTTCGCCGATCACGTCGCGCCCGAACTCGATGAGCAAGCAAAGCCCCGATGCGGCCAGCAGGAAAAGGCCGAGGGGTTTGAACCAGTCCAGACCCGTGCTTTGCAGCACCCGGTTGATCGGCCCGTTCCCCATCCACGCGTGGGGCGAATCCAGCGCGACGACCGTAAGGGTCAGCACGCCCGCCACCAGCACCGACACGCCCGCCACCCAGGGTCTCGTCATCCCCCCGCCGCGCATCCGCTTCAGGGCCATCCAGGTGCCCATGCCGTAGACCGGCAGGAAGGCCAGCAGGCTGAGCAACCAGTTGCCGCGGGAAAGACGGACCTGCGTCTGCAGGCGTCCTCCACCTCCCGTGAACATGCCGCCGGTATCAAGGACCACGGCCGCCATCAGCGCCAGCGCCACCAGGCCGCCAAGCGCGCACACCCGGCGCAGCTTTGCGAGATCCTCCCGGAAAAACGAGAGCCACACCGCCAGCGCCAACCCACCCAGGACCACCACCCATATCTGGCGGGAAACGATGCCGAGCCCGAGCGACAAACCGCCTGCAATCGTCCAAACCCACTCCGCTCCGCCCCGTGCGCGCAGGGCACGGTCCATCAGGAGCAGCCCCGCCGCGATAAAGAGGAGCGCGGTGCCTTCCGTCATGTAGGTCATCATGCAGAGGATCACATGCGGGCAGGCGACCAGCGCCGCGCCCGGCAGCCAACTTCCCGTCCAGCGACGGAAGAGGACGGCGGAGAGCCAGAGGCCGGTCGCCATCGTCGCAAGCGAATACCAGCGGAGCGTCTGCAGGGTGGGCCACTCTTTATAGAAGCGCGACGGGAGCCAGTAACAGACGGTGGCCGCGTAGTTGTATTTCTTCTGGAAGGTTTCCTGTGACCAGCCCGACTTGGCGAAGATCGCGAGGTCCTTGAGATGCTCGGGCTCGTCGTAGATCGGCGCGGGATTGAGGCGCGATCCCCACAAGGCCAGCCCCACGGCCAGGACCAGCAGCGTGACAAAGAGGGGGCGCGCCCATCGAGGGTCCGGTACGGGGAAGCCCGCCGTCACGACTTCATCGCGTTTGGATGCGAAACTCAAAGGGTGTCTGGATTGAGGAGTGTACACCGCGATCAGAGTTCATTCTCCCACCCGACGGTCTCCACGCGGCGCACACGGGGATTGCGTTCCTAAACTGTTGGGCCCTTGGAGCTACATGGAGGCCGCGCGAGTCGGCCCCCGCCGGTTCTGGTGGATCACCCACCCGCGCAGCACCAGCCAGAGGAAGATCATCCGGATCACCCCACCGAGCAAGTCGGAAAGGTTGACCTCGGGACGGACGAAGCTGGCGAAGATGGCGAGGGCGATCAGGCTGCTCACCGGTTGCACGTGATCGAGATATCCCATTTTCAACAGGAATCCCGCCAGGCATCCGAGGCTGAGCATGCCGAAGAGCACCGCCCAGGTCCCCCCGTTGATGTACAACTCGCCGATGGCCCCCACCCCGACGCTCGTGCCCTCCGCGATCACCATGTCGCCGTATTTTTCGGCCAGTTCGTTCGAGCCGCCCGTGATCGGCTTGTCGGGCCAGAAAATTCGGGGGATGAAGGCGGTGACCAGGGCGTCGATGATCGTCTGGCCGCCGGCATAGTCGTGGTTGACGTCCATGTGTCGTTTGACTGCCAGCCAGATGTCGAATGAGCACAGACGTTCGGCCAGCTTGGTGGCCCCGTCGCTGTAAGCGTTCATTTCGCCATTCAGGAAGACCTTCTTGAAGTTTTCACTCACGACGTTCTCGAGCGCGTTTTGGGTGGCTTGTGTACCGCCGGCCAGCTTCTGGCGGTAGTCGCTCTTGGTGTCCTGCAACAGGGGCGCAAGGATCACGCCGGTCGCGACGATGATCAGCAACATCGACGACGACTTCCGTGTGTAATGGGCCATGAACATGAAGAGGATCAGCAACGTGCTCCCAAAAATCCCTCCCAATACGGAACGAATACTCCACTCGAGGAGGGCCCCCAGCCAGAGAAAGAAGGGCCAGGTGCCAACCCATTTGACGGGGGCGTCCATGTTGAGTTGCATCAGGATGAAGAGGCCAATCGGCGCGCAAAGACCGAAAACAAACACAACGACCCAGACCGAGGTGGGCGCGATGCGCAGCAACACGTCATTGGAAATCACCCCGACAACGTAGATAATGATCGCCTGCTTTTTCGTCACAGTCACGGGAAGGCGCCTCAGGACCCCGACGGCACGCGCCTTGGAAAGATTCCAGAACAGTCCCGCGGCAAAACAAGCCGTCCCCGCAAGCGCGATCCACTCCGCCTCGTTCACCTTCGGGTCGTTCACGAGATCGTAGCTCCCCATCTTATCGGCGAGATAGAGGGTGGTGGCGGAATAGCTGAAGATGTAGAGGAAGATGGGCACTTCCACGATCATCGAGAGGTTGGCGAGCAGGTTTTTTTTCAGGACGAGGACCGCCGCCCCCAGCACCACCCATCCCACCCCCCATGCCGAGGCTTTCATCAACGCCTGGACCGCGAAGATGCCCAGCATCGCCCAAAGGAAAAGGTCGAGCACGCCCTGCTGCACCACGAAGGAACGAATCCCTTGGATCGCGGGCCGTGGCACCATCGCTGCCGGCGGGGGGAGATTCATTGGCGACCAATGCGGCGTATTATCCGGAACCCGGGGAGGGCGGCGGCCCTCGACGGAAGCCGCTTCACTTTCGGGCTTCGACATAGAGCGAATATTTTCGGTGCTGCTCCCGATCGATGGCGAGGCCCGGGTCCCACGACTGCAGATAGGCCTGCCGCGCGATCTCCCGGAAACCGGCCCGACGGAGGGCGAACTCCAGGGTCTCAAAATCGTAGCCAAAAAGATGCTCCCCCTCCTGGTGGAAGACATGGTTGATCACATGCATCGGGGTGTGGAGATCGGGCGGCAGGGCGTGGAGGTCCCACCCCAGTTCGCGCCAGGTCTCCGGGCGACCGGAGAGATAGGCCTCCATGTAGCGCCGCGCGTCAGGAACGATGACCCGCAACACCCCGCCGGGTGCCAGCACGCGATGGAATTCGCGCAACACTCCGGGAATCTCGTGACGAAAATCGATGTGCTCGATCACCTGCTCGGCCAGGATCCGCTGGAACTGGCCCTCCTCGAACGGCAGCGGTCGCCGGATGTCGAGCGCGACATAAACGTTGCGGTGCGCCGGCGAAATATCGACATTGATCCACCCGTCGCGTCCGCGGCCGGCGCTGCCGACATTGAGAGAGAGTCCGCGGCGCCCGCGCAGCCGGCGCAGCTTGCCACGATGGACGGGATTCAGGAAGTTACGCGCGCGGAGGAGCAGGGCGTTGAGTTCGTACCGCAGGATCACGAACATCCTTCGGTTGATCGGCAGCCGGGGGATGAGGATCGTCCCCAGCCTCTGTTTAAAGGTGCTCATCGCTTCTCTCTTGGGTTCTTCCCCATCCTGACCCCCGATCTTCAGATGGAGAGCGGTGGGCGTTGGAACCGGCGCCTTACCCGACAGGGAATTTCCGAAAGGAAACGGCGAAGAAGCAGCGAACTGACTTCGCGGCCCTCGGGCCACTTGACGCGAGAGATGGCCTTGCGGTTGACAAGGCGGTTATGGAACAGTCCGTGATAGGCCGTGGGCCAGGGACGGTCCGAGATGTAGTGTCCGTCGGCGATCTTAATCCCCTCGAACTCCCACGGGCGCAGCTTGCCCGTCTGGATTGCGTGCTCGCAGGTGGCAAGGAGGTGCGCGCTCTTCCAGGTGCCCGCCTGGTTCTGGCTGTACGGACAGAGACCATAATAGACCTTGAAGAAACGGAATCCGTCGAACTCCACGGTGTGCTCGGAAGCCCACGGTACGGGATAGGTCGGGAAGACCACGCAGTTCAAGTCGCGCTTCTCGGCAACCGCTCCGATGCGCGCGAAGTCCTCAAAGGCGCACGGGTGGATCGGCATCATGTCCTCGTGGACCCAGTACACGCGCGTCGGCATCCCGACGCGGCGGAAGATCTCGAGGAGCCCGCGATAGGCGACCTCGGTCCAGGTCTTCGCCGTCGGCGTGGCAACGGTGTTGGGGTGGCGGATCCTGCCGCTGTCCGTAATAAACCAGACCTCGGGATGACCGGGCCACAGGCGCTCCAAAAGTCTCACCAGCGGGTCGCAGTAGTGCGCGTTGCCGTGAAAGGTGTTGCAGACGAGGAGACTCTTTGCGGGATCACCCATCTTACCCCATCGTTCCAATCCGTGGCGGGCAAGTCAACGATCAAGGGCTTCATGCCATGTTCGAGGGAAGCATCAGGAGCCATGCCATCTGGCGGGGGCGGTGCTCCGCCATCGCGGCAAGGACCGGGGCGTCCCACCCAAACGGCGGGCGGTCCGACAAGGGATAGTCCGCAGGGGCCCGGTGACGGCTCAGAAAGGTCTCCACGCGGTGGGTGGCCCGGAACCGGGCTTCCAGCGTCGCCGCGATCGGTTTCCCCTCGTCGTCGTGGCATTCGACAAGGATCGCCGCGCGCGCCAGCGCAGGATTCAGCGAGGGGTCGAGGAGGGCGATCTCCGCTCCCTCGACGTCCATGATGACAAGTGTCCGCGCCTCGGAGGCCCCGTCGAGGATCGCGCGGAACGAGGGAAGATCGGCGAAGCCATGCACTTCGACGCGCGCCCCCGCGCCGTTGCGCGCGGCGAGTTCACCACAAAGGCGCCGCCCTGTTTCCTCGGTCTCGAAAGCAACGATGCGCGCCGAGGGCCACAGGAGCGCCGAGCCCACGGCGTAGTACCCCTCCGCCGCACCGACATCCACGACAAGTCCGAAGTCCATCGTCCGCAGCTTCTCGATGGCGGGATGCAACTCGAGCTCGTAGGTGCCGAGGAGCTTCGGGAGAAAGGCGCTCCCCACCGCTTCCTCCACATAGCGCATCCCGCGAAAGGGCCCGCTCACCACCATTCCCCCGATGCGCGAGAGGCGGCGACGGTGCCACTTTGCGGACCATCTGGCCACCCCGGCGTAGTAGTGGTTGCGAAACACGAACCAGAGATGGCGGGGCAGCACCTTGAGCGCCGTGCGCCGTGCCAGCAAGGACAGGCTCATCCGCGCCCCCCCCCCTCGTCGCCCGAACCCCGTCGCCTCATCCAGAAAGCAGACGGGACGTGCCCAATCCCATCGCGCAACCCCGCCCCGCGGAGCGGGGTGCCCGCAGCCCGGTGCAAGCGGTTCATGGCAAGGGCGATCTCCCATCCCGGGTTTCCCGAAAGGAAGGCCTCGAGCAGGTACTGCTCGGTCCAGACGTACCGCCTGCCAACCGCCCACTCCCGCGGATAATCCCATGGGAGGAACACATCGTGGACATGGACCCAGACCCCTTCGGGGAGCCTCGGCAGGATATCGAGAAAGAGCCGCGTCACATCTCCGAAGATGCGTACGGTGTGCGAGGAATCCACGAAGAGGATGTCGCCTGCCTCGATCCCCAGGAACAGTTCCTCCGGGGCGTCCTCGGCCGCCACCCGTACGAACCGAACCCCGCCTAAAATCCCCGCAGTGCGCTTGTTGGGAAACGGCTCGATGCAGACGTGCTCGGCCGGCGGCACCCCCTCCCGGGCGTTGCGCCTCAAAGCCGCCTGCGCCACGAGCGTGGAGTACCCCGAGCCCACCTCGACGAGGCGGCGGGGTTTGATCTCGCGCAGCAGGAGGTAGAGCGCCGCCGCATCCGCGCCCCCATAGAAGCCGTTGTCGAAGAGGAAGGGCGCCGCATCCGACTCCAGCGTGTCGAGTTCGAGGGCACGCGCGGCGATCCTCCCAAGAAGCGATGACTGCGCCTCGTTCCGCCAATCCAGTCCATGGCCCCAGCGCGGACTCTCGAAGTCCCGTAAAGCCAGTGCCGAAAAATCAGGCAAGGGCTCCCAAAATCCGGCACGCCGGACATGAAACCCGGCACGGTCCGTCGCGGAGCGGTTTCGCGCACACTCCGTGAGAAACGCCCTCAGCGCTTGGGCGGGCAGGAGACGGAGGAGTGCCCGGGAGGCTGCCCATGCTGCGGAGGCTGCGGCGTTGCGAAGCACCTGATAAACCAAACTCATGAGTTACTGGTCGGTTTCACCCCGAGGTGTCGGAAGAGGTCGCGAAACCTCTTCTCCCATGTGTGGTCGGTGAGAGCACGGCGGCGCCCGTTCTGCCGCAAGCGCAACCGCAGTTCCGCATCGCCCAGCATGCGCTCCGCCTGCGCAACCAGTTCGTCGGCCGTGCGATAGGCAAGCACCTCCTCCCCGACCTCGAAGAGATGGGGCAGGTCCTCCGTCCACTCCGTAAGATAGGCGGCGCCCGCCATCGGCGCCTCGAGGTCCCGCATCCGCGAATAGGTGCGGGGACGTGCGAGCGAGGCGGCGGGGCTCGGATAGCGATTGATGCCCAAGGTCACGGCACTCTCCCAAAAAGCCTCGATCATGGCCCCCGGCGCCCGCGTGTCCATGGCGAGTTCAGCAAAGCGCCCGGCAAACCGTGCGTCGGCACGCGCCTGGGCGAAGTGGTTCCATTCGCCGCGCAGGCCGTGGCGCCGCAGCCGGGCGGCATGGCTCGAGAGGCCCGATCCCCATCCCCGGCAAGGGATGGATTTCTGGGCGGCGCCCACCGCGTCCGTGCGCGGCGCCCAGCCTTCGCCACCCACCCGAAGCGGGAGGCGGTCGCGCACCTGGTTGAGAAGATGGCGGCGCACCACGTCGGCTGAGCCGATGAAAACCACCCGCCGTTGCTCGGTCCTTTCCTCGAAGGAAAACCTGGATGCCGGGGCGGCCATCGGCAGGTGGACGTGCGGGGCGCCGGCCTCGCGGTACAGGGACAGCGCCCCCACCTCGGGAACCCAGTTGAGCGTGAAGGACCGCACGAGCGGCTCCACGCTCTCAAAATCGCGCACGTTGTCGCAAAAGAAGTTCACCGTCGGGATGCCGAGACCGGCGATGGCACGGATGCCGGCGGGATCCACTTGGAACTCCCAGAAATAGCCGAAGACCATCGCGAGCGGCCGCTCGCGGTGCAGGGCCTTCACTTCCGCGAGCAACTTTTCCGCGAGGAGGGGACGGTTCCGCCTCAACCAGGCCTCGTCTCCGCGGCGGAGGAAGGGCTCGATGAGGTCCACGGTCCGTGGCTCAATCACCTCGCAGCCGCAGGCCTCGAGGCCCTCGCGAAAAGGGGGTGTCCAAAGCGGCCAGGGACCGTCGACCTGGACGGACGGACGGGAGTATGAGCAAAGCAAAACCCTCACGGCCCGTGTCCCCGTCCCATCATCGCGTCGAAGTGCCCAAGCCAGGCAGGCAGTTCGATCTCACGGTTGATGAGGTATGGCTCGAAGAGTGCCTCGGCAGCGCGACGCGCCTCCTCCACGTCGAGGGTGCGGTCCTTGCGCGCCTTCACCGTGAGGTTGCACCACCACTTCCGCCGCGAGCGCCGGAACCACGCGCGATTTCGATGCAGCTCGATGTGCCCGAAACCGAAAAGCTCGAGTGCGCGGCGGAGTTGGCGTCCATCCCAGAGTTCATGATGGGTCGCCCACGGGGCCTCCTGCGACCCGGCAAGGTGGCGAACGGCGCGCAGGTCACCCGTGAGGAAATAGTAGAGGGTGGTGTCGGTCAGGTCGGGCACCTCGATCCAGAGCAGGCCTCCCGTCCCGAGCCACTGGTTGAACCGCGCCAGGAGTCCCGCGGCCTCACCCTTTCGAAAATGCTCGAATACATGGTGCAGACGAATCTCCGCGACGCTCCCCGGCGGGAGGCTGAGCGCGGTGAAGTCCGCCTCGAGGTCACACTCAGGGGAAGGTTGGTTGCCTGAAGACGCGGTGTCGATGTTCACGTAGCCCGCCAACCGATTTCCCCCGCAACCAAGGTGGAGACGCGCCCCCCGCAGATCGCCCAGGGGCCAACCCCGCGGGCGCGCGACCATGTTCATGTACTCGCACTCGCGAAACCCGGGATCCGGGAGCAGATCCCCCACCCTGCTCAGCGCGAAAAGTTCGTAGCCCAGGCGATCGAGCGCCGCCCGAAGGTCCCTCGTGCGGTGATTGAACTTCGCAAGGGTGAGGTCCGAAAACTCCATCAGCAACATCGGACGATATCTGCCCAAGGTCCGCGCGGCGCCCTCCAGGAACTTCAACTCGCTCCCCTCCACATCGACCTTGATGAAATCCAGGCGGGGCATGCCTTTTCGCTCCCAGTAGGAGTCGAAGGCGACCACTTCGACCTGCGTCCGCTCTCCCGAACTCATGTCTTGCCGGTGGATATCCCCCAGGGCGTTGAAACCGCTCTGGGAGGGATGGGCCAGGTGAAGGACGGCGGCGCCGTCGCGTTCCCCCACGGCAAAACCCTCAACAACCACGTTTGAAAATCCGTTCAGGCGAACGTTCTCGGAAAGGACCTGCCTCTCCCTGGGCGACGGCTCGAAGGCATAGACCTTGCCGGACGGCCCGACCGCACGGGCCAACAGCACGGTAAACTGCCCGATGTTTGCCCCGAGGTCCACGGCGACGCTGCCCGGCGTCACCGCCTTCTGCACGAACAGGCACGACTCATGCTCGAAGGCCCCCCCTGTATAGATGTGGCGGCCGATCTCGTCGTCCACCCTGAACCGCATCTTCAGTCCCCCTGCAAAACGGCACGTCACGCTCCGCGAGGGGCAGGCGACGTGGAGACAATGCCAGAACGCCAGCCGCGCGCGGGCATGCACCTTGCCAAGAATTTCACGCAGTTCCATGAGGCAGTTTCCTTTCATGTTCGTTACGGCTTGATTTGATCTTCAGGTATGCGGGTCGCGAAGCCGAAGTTTCGACCAGTCGAGACGGCCCACCACCTCGACAGATGCCAGGTAGGCAAAGGTCTCGTCAGTGTACACGTCCCGAAAATGCTCGAAGGTGCGGTGCATGTGATCAAGGCGGTTGCCCCGTATGAACTCACGCTCCCAGTAACCGTCCGGGGACTGGCGGTGGAGGTAGCTGACCCCTTCCACGACGACAAAGCGATAGCCCGCGAGGCAGTTGCGCGCGCCAAAAACCCAGGCATCGTAGGCGCCACAGTCCTCCGCATACCCCCCCGACCGCTCGTAGATTTCGCGGTGGTAGAGGTAGTTGCCACTCGACGCTGGCGAGACGGGGTTCGTCAGGATCGCAGCCCGCGACAGGTCGAGGAACTCCCAGCGATGGCACATGCGGCGCCCAACACGAATCCAGTCCACCCTGGGAATGAGGAAGCGGTCACTAAAATACTGCAGGAAGGCAGGGCAGACCATACAATGCCCACCGGTTCGGGCGTACGCCTCCACCGCCCGGTCAAGGAAGAGGTGGAGTGTGTCGGGAAGCAGGAGGTTGTCCGCGTCGAGGCAGAAGAGGTACTCGCCCCGTGCCAGGCCGACGGCCCGGTTGCGCGTCGCTCCGCCGCCAAGGTTTTTCGGGTTCTCCGCGTACACGATCGGGACCTCGGGAACCCGCCGGCGGAGGCGTTCCACCACCCGACGCGTATCGTCCGTACTCGCGTCATTCACAATCACCACCTCATCCGGGCGCCGCCGCTGATCCATGAGGCTGCCGACCGCCTCCCCGAGAAAGCGTGCGGCATTGTAGGCGGGAATGACGACAGAGAGCCGGCTCATGTTTTTCCACGGCGATTGGCTGCTTCTTTCATCGCCTCGACCAGGCGCCGCGCCAGAGCGGGCCAGGTCCACCCGGCAACCTCCGGGTTCGGATTCGGACGGATCGGGCGTTGATGCGCCACGAGGGCGACCGCGGCGGCCACCGACGCGGCATCGGGGCACGGGTGGAGTTCAACCAGCTTCCCGGCCGCGATCCGCACCACAGGGTCGTCGGGGCCAACGAGGAGAACCGGCACCCCCCGGGAAATCACCTCCGCAAACTTGAAGCCAAACGTGCTTGCCTTCGAGGGCAGCGTGAAGAGGAGAAGGAGGTCCGCGAGCGACAGGGCCTCGATCACCTCATCGGGCCCGACCCGCCCGCGAAGGTCCAACTGGTCCGCCACGCCCGCAGCCTCGAAGGCATGAACCACCGCCGGCCCGTCGTCCCCGAAATACTCGAACCGCCACGGCACCCCGCGGTCCCGCGCGAGTCGCAGCCCTTCCGCGAAGGGGCGGAGGTCGAAGCACCAGAGGGAGCCGGCGTAAACGATGCGCAGGGGTCTTGCGGGATCCTCCACGCGAGGAGGGGCGGGTCGTTCCCAAAACCCCGTGGGAATGCACACGGACCGCAGCCCGAAGTCCCGAGTGTCGGCGGCGCACCATTCTTCGCAGACATTGAGAGTGAAGGACGCATCATCAAGGGCGCGCCTCAGTGCGCGATGCGCATGCGAGCGCACGCGAGGTTCGTAGAAGTACGCCCAAGGATCTTGAAACTCCACGGCAAAGGGAATCCTGTGGGTACGGGAAAAGCGAGCGGCAGCTTCCGTCCACTCAAAATCCGGCCACACCGCGAGCAAAAAATCGTGCGGGCGCTCCGCCTCCGCTTCCTCGAGAGCAGCATATGCCATGCGAGCCAGCGGCAGCCGCCCGTGGAGTTTCGCATGAAAGGTGGCAACCAAGGGACCGGTCCACCCAAACCGGGCGTGAAGTACCCGTGCCACGGTATCCGCCCGATCGGCAAAACCCCGACGCACCGCGCCCACCTCGCGTACGGCACACG
The DNA here is from genome assembly GCA_964653025.1 of uncultured Verrucomicrobiota bacterium. Taxonomy (GTDB): domain Bacteria; phylum Verrucomicrobiota; class Verrucomicrobiia; order JABWAM01; family JABWAM01; genus JABWAM01. The sequence continues at coordinate 21,434 of CAZZBZ010000027.1, read as the reverse complement.
GAACCTCTCCATGTCCCGAAGGAACCTCCCCCTCCGCACAGTAGACACGTAAATCCACGCCCTCCCGCGCAAGAGCGCGTCCGAGATGCCAGCTTCGCAAGCTGGCTGCGTTCCGCCGGTGGAACGAATGGGTGAGAAGGCCGACCCGAAATGGGTTCATGGCACGCCCGTTCAGCCCTTCTGCCTGCCCGCGAGCGCGCGCCGCGCCCGGCGGGCCATGGGACCGAGCCCGACCGCGCCTGCCCACTGGCGAACCACCTGCGACGCGGATCGATGGATGCGCGGCAGCGTTTCCAGGTTCAGGGCGCGAAGGGCGGACTTCTCGCATGCGACCACGGCGAGAAAAGTTCCCCCGATCTCGATGTAATGGTGCGGCCATGCGCAGAAATCGCCGCCCCTCCACTCGCTCCGGTGCGTTTCGTGCGGGTTGCCGAATACGGCTCCCTGCTCGTAGCGCCCGATCGGGGAAGTGACGATCACGAAACGGGACCGGGCCAGGCATGCTTCGAGGAAAGCCTCCCCGTCGGACTTCGGAAAATGCTCGATCACGTCGCAGGCGAGAACCAAGTCGAACCCCCCCAGTCGCGGCAGAATTTTCTGAGCATCGCCAAGGTGCACCTCATCGTAGGCGAAATCCCAGAGCGCCGTACGGTACGGGGCGTGGATTTCAATTCCCTCGATGCGGCATTTCCATTCGGCCCGATCGAGCCGCCCCGCGCAGACCTCCAGATACTGGCGAAGGGCCGCCCCGACCAGTCCGAGCCCCACTCCAACATCAAGCACGCGAGATGGGGCGATCCGCGACGCGACCTCCACCACAAAGGGAAGCTGATAGGGATTGCTGACGGGCATGGCGGCGGGAGATTGTTCAGGATAGCGTCTTCCAATGGTGCTCGCAAAAGAAGGGCCCCTGGTCAGGATTGGTGGTCACCCCCGTGCCGTAGAAGTCCCCCTCGGCGATCTCCACACTCCCGGCGTTCTCAATCGCATCACAAACCTCCCCGCCCCCCTCCGCGAAAACCTCGAGGCGGTACTCGCCCGCGCGGAACGGAATGCGGGGCAGGTTCACCTCGACCGTGAGGAGGGTGCGGTCGATTCGCAGGCTGCCGCCCGAAGCGCGGCTCCAAAGGTTGCATAAACGGAAACCGTCCATGCTGTAGAGCGTAAGCGCAATGCTCGCGTCGCGGATCGGCAAGGACCCCGGCCGCGCATCAATCTCCAGGCGGATTCGCCCCGCCTGGCCACAGACAAGCTGTGCGATGTCCCCTTTCTCGTTCGAGAACCGCACCGAGCGAATGCGGAACGCGCCCGAGCCCATGCGCGGGTGGTTCTCGCCAAGTTCAAGACCGGCGCCCACCGGGCTCAGCGATGCCAGGTAATCCCGCACCACATCCTGGATGGGCCCGTCATGAACCAGCCTCCCCTCCCGGAGAAGGAGGCCCCGGGCGCAGTTGGTCTGGACGACGCCCATGTTGTGGCTGACGAGCAATACGGTGCGGCCGGACTTCGCGACATCGCTCATTCGTCGGGTGCAACGCTTCTGGAACTCGGCGTCGCCGACGGCCAGGACCTCGTCCACGAGGAGGATGTCGGTTTCGAGGTGCGCGGCCACCGCGAAGGCGAGGCGGACATACATTCCGCTCGAGTAGAACTTGACGGGCGTATCCAGGAAACGCGCGACCCCGGAGAACTCGACGATCTCGTCGAGCTTGGAGGTAATCTCCTTGCGCCTCATCCCGAGGATCGAGCCATTCAGGTAAACGTTTTCCCGCCCGGTGAGTTCGCGGTGAAAGCCGGTGCCCACCTCGAGCAGGGAGGCAAGCCGTCCCCGGTAACGAAGCACCCCGGTCGACGGCGGCGTGATGCGGGAAAGGATCTTGAGCAGCGTGGATTTTCCCGCGCCGTTGGGGCCGATGAGACCCACGATTTCCCCTTCGCCAATCTCGGCATTGATCTCGCGGAGGGCCCAGAAGAGCTCCTCCTCCTTCCCGTCTCCACCGTCGATCCATGAGGCGGGGTTCGCCGCACGGAGAAGGCGCCACGCCTGCTGTTGGATGGACTCGCGAAAGTTGTGGCTCAAGGCCCGCGTCTCTCCCCTGCGGAAGGTCTTCCCCACGTTCTCAATGCGAATGGCCCAGCTCATGAAAGGTCAAAGGCTGAAGGCCGCCTGGAACGCGAATCCAAGGGAATGAAAAACTTCCCCGCAATCGGAAATCGGAAATCGGAAATCATCAGAGGAGGTCCACGATCTTCTGCTCGCGGCGGCGGAAAAACCACACGCCGAAGGTGAACAGGACCGCCGCCGTGGCAAAGTTGCCGGCAAGGAGTTTCCAGGGAACGTAGGAGGCCGAGAAGCAGAGGGCACGGTAGGTCTCGATCACCCCGACCATCGGGTTGAGGTAGACGAACACCCCAAGCAGCTTGGTGAATCGGGTCGCAAGGAGCCGCTCGAGGGGATAGATGACGGGCGTGGCGAGCATCCCCACCTGGATGAGAAACGGGGTGACGTAGCGAATGTCGCGGTACTGGGCGTTGAGTGCGGCAAGCACGAGGCCGATGCCCATCGCCGTCCCAAGCTGGAGCGCAAGGAGGAGGGGGGTGAAGGGAATGAACCACCATGTCCAGAAGCCGCGGTAGATCGCGAGGGCATTGAACATGACCCAGCCGATGGAGAAGTCCACCACCGTGCCGAGCACCATGGCGGAGGGGACGATGAGGCGGGGAAAATAGACCTTGCTGATGAGGCCGGCACTCCCCTCCATGCTGCCCGCCGCCTGGGCGAGACCGTTCGAGAAACAGGTCCACGGGATCAGCGCCGCAAGGTAGAAAATCGAATAGGGCAGGCCCGCGCTGGGCATCTGGACCACCCTCCCGAAGATGATGGAGAACGCCCCGGCCATGAACAGCGGTTGGATGACCACCCACGCCACGCCGAGGGCGGTCTGCTTGTAGCGCACCTTGACGTCGCGCTCGACAAGCGCCCGAAACAGGTCGCGGTACTGCCAGAGATCGCGGAGGTACTGCAGGAAACGGACACGCGCGTCCGCGGAAATTGCGGTTTCGGGCAGCGTGGAAGGAGCAGGCATGGTCGAGGGGCTCGCAACCGCTCAGCTTCGCATGGGCACGACGAAGCGTGCCCCTCCCCTCGTGGTACATGGCAAGCCATCTCTATCTGATGGGAGGGGCACGCTTTGTCGTGCCTTCGGCAGAACTCGAAAATTTTTCAAGAGGCTCACCGAAGTGGGTTTTCCTGGAGTGCGACGGCCTCGACCGGGGGCTTCGCACCGCTCTTCTGCCGCGCGTTTCGTCCGTAGTAGTAGGTCGAGTAGTAGTAGTAGTAGTAGTAGTGGGCGGAGGTGGTGTCGATCTGGTTGAGCACCAGGCCGAAGATCTTCGCCCCGCGCTGCTTGAGCAGGTTCATCGAGCGGTTCACGAAACGCAGCGACGTCTGGTTCGCCTTCACCACGAAGATCAGCCCGTCGAGCGAGGGTGCCATGGAAAGGGTGTCGTCCGTCGCCAGCACGGGCGGGGTGTCGATCACGATGCGATGATAGTACTGGGACATCTGCAGCAGGAGTTGGCGGAAGTTCTCGCTGAGCAGCAACTCGCCGGGATTCGGGGGCGACGATCCCGCACGCAGGAGGTGGAGATTCGGGATTTGGGTCTCCACCACGCAGGAATCGAGGCTGGCCTGGCCACTCAGGGCCTCCGAAAGCCCGTTCCCGTTCTCCATCCCAAAAAAATGGTGAACGTTCATCTTTCGCATGTCCGCGTCAATGAGCAGCGTGCGCCCTCCCTCCACCTGGGCGAGGCAACAGGCGAGGTTGACCGAGCAGGTTGTCTTTCCATCGTTGGGAATTGCGCTGGTGATCGCGATGGTCTTGGCCTGTCCGCCCATCGGGGAAAACATGAGCGAGGAACGCACGTTGCGGAACGACTCGGAGAAATTGTTATGCTCGGGCAGGCTCGACATCAGGAGCGGACCGGCGTCGTCCTTCCGCCCTGAGATCTTCGGGATCTGGCCCAGGACCGTCTCCGGCACGAGTTCCTGGAGTTCCTCGACCGTCTTGACGCGGTCGTCGAAACGCTCCAGCAGGAAGATGATGAGCGCGGCGATGGCAATCCCGATCACGCCGGACATCATCAGCTGGCGCGAACGATTCGGGCCAACCGGGGACCCACCCACGGTGGCCGGCTCATTGATCGAGATGATCTCCTGGTCGATGCCGGTGCCCACGTCGATCTGCTGGAGCTGTTTGAGGAGCACATCGTAGAGTTCCGTGGTGCGGTTGAGGTTGGATTTCAGCTGGCCGTACTCGGCGGATTTCTGGTTCGCCTCCACGGCCTGTTTCTCGGCTTCCGTGATGCTCCTCTCGAGCTGCTCCTTCTGTTTGAGAAGCGACTGGCGGTAGGCGGCAATCTGCTCCTTGGTCTGCTCCACGGCCAAACTCAGGAGCCGTTGCTTGCGGTCGATTTCCTCATCCATGCGGATGATCTTCGGATGTTTCGGGCGGAGCACCTTTCCCAGGTCCGTCCGCTCGGCCTTGAGCATGGTCAGGTTGCTGCGAATGGAGTTGTGGTCCTCCGCTGTCTTGAGGCCGCGCGGCATGTTCACGTTGTCGGGGGAACGGTTGGTCGAGGTGTCGCCGACGCGGGTGCCCTCCGCCACACCGGGAGCGACCAGGCGGTTCAGGCGCTGCTCCGCCGTCTCGGCATCGAGCAGTTCCAACTCGGTGGTCGCCTCCGCCAGGCGCCGCTTGAGCTCCACCAGGTGTTGCGTCGAGAAGTTCCCCTGGCCCTCGAAGTACGCCACGTTGAACTTCTTTTGGAAGCTGAAAAGCTCCTGCTCCGCCTTGCGGCGTTCGGCGTCGAGGCGCTCCACCTCCCGCAGAATGGTCGAGGCGGTGCTCTCCGTCGTCTCGTCGCGGATCTTCTTCTTGTAGGAGATGTACTCCCGCATCGTCTGGTCGAGGAATCGCTTTGCGAACTCCGCGGAGGTGCTGGTGACCCCCAGGCTGAAGATGGAGGTGTTGCGCACCTGGATTACCTGGAGTCCGGGAGCAGGGTCGATCGTGAGGGATTTCTCAAAGTCGGCCAGCTTGCGGCGCGCCGACTCGACCACCGCCCGACTCTGCATGAGTTGAACCTGGGTTCCGTAGAAGTTGGCCAGCTCTTCGTTGACCACGTCGCCCATCCCCACGTTGACCCTCGGGCGGACCATCATGCTGCCCGCGGCCCGGTAGATGTCCGGCTGGCGATAGGCCTTGTATGCCCCGTAAAGAAGGGACCCCACCACGCAAACCGCGATCAGCCACCAGCGCTTGAGAATGATGTCGCGGTACTTCTCAAACTGGATCGCGAAGTTGATCCGATCAATGACGTTCGTGCTGAGCGGCGGCGGGGGCGGCGCCTCCGAGATTGGGGGAGGAGGCATCAACGTCAGAAGTTTACGAGCTTCTCCGGTACAATAACCATGTCATCGGGTTGGAGTTCCACGTCGTTCTCCACCTTGCCGTCCTTCAGCACGGACAGGACGTCCGCGACGATGCGGTCCGCCTTGCCCTCGGGGTTCTTGCGCACGATCTGGACCTTGCGCCCGTTGGCGAAGGAACTGAACCCCCCCGCCTTGATGATCGCCCGGCTCAGGGTGTACTTCTCCTCGCGGGGCATGTCCTGAGCCCCCTGGGCCCGGACCTGCCCGACCACGAAGATCTGCTTCGCCGCCCCCAGGCGCTGCATCTCAAACGGGCGGGGGGCGACCTCCTCAACCGAAAGCACCACGGTGGCCTTGTAGTACAGATCCTTCTCCAGCAGCCCCTTGAGTTCCTTTGCCGCGGCCGCAACGGTCTTGCCCGCCACCATGACTTTACCAAGGTAGGGCACTTCAATCTCCCCGGAGGCCGTCAACGGCAGGAGGCGCGGATCCTCCCGGTCCTCCACCACGCGATAGTTGAGGCGGTCCCCCACCTGGAGCACGTGCGTCTCCGGTTGCACCACCGCCGGGGTGTTGGTCGACGGGGTGTTGGTCACCGAGGTGGAGGGCGCGTTCGTGGAGCCCTCCGCCGCCGCCAAGGGACCGGCAGCGATGACGACCCCGAACAGGGCGGCGATCACAGCGTGGCAGGCGGGTTTCATTTCAATAGCGATCAGAACTGGTGGTTGAGGTCAATGAACGCCACGTTCTGCGTGTAGTCGGAAAAGTCGAAGTTCGCATCGCGCTCCGTGCGCTGGTACCCGATGGTCAGGCGCGTGCTCGGCGTCACCTGGTAGCCGAGGGTCGGCCCCACCCCCCAGCGCGTTCCCTTCTGCCCCGCGAAGCCGGCCGAGTCCGCGAACCACTCATGAAAAAAGTTCAGCGAGGTGGTCACCTGCTGGATCACCTCGACGTTCAACGAGTAGTCCGCCCGGTAGACATCCGTGAAGTTCGTCCCGATCCCCAGGGTCGTGTAGCGGCGCAACGTCAGCGCATGGTTGAGCCACCGGTTGAGCTGGTTGTTCAGCGTTGCCGAGAACACCACCGAATTGAATGAGCTCGTGTCGCCGATCGTCCCGTTGTTGTCGAACACCGAGCCCTGAAAACCCACCGACGCGCTCCCTCGCAGATACTCGCTCAGGATCGCATCCGCATACCCCCCCGCGCTCCAGGTATCCCCGTTATTCTGCACGTTCTGCTGGTACTCCGTGATGATGTAGGAGCCCTGCACGCCAAACGTGAGCTGCGGCGCGAAGCGGTAGCCGATCCGCCCGTGAAAATCGTGCGTGTCCTGGTCGAGGTAGTCAAAATCGGACTCCAGCGAGCGGAAAATTGTGTAGTCGTACCCCGCGCCAACAATGAACTTGTTGAGATCCCAGTCCGCGGCGATTCCCGCCGTGTTGCTGAGCCGTCGGAAGGTCGTCACATTGCTCAGTTGCGAGGTCGAAATGGGATCCTGCTGAATCGAGGGAATGTCGTGGACGTTGATGTGGACGTCCCCCACGTACACGTTGAAATCGAGCATCGTGGAGGGCGAGATCAGGACGCTGTCCGAATCAAGCGAGGGATGCTCCCAGTACTTTGAGTAACTGATTCCGAGTACGAGATCGAGGCTGTTGAGCTGGGAGATCGGCCAGTGCATCCCGAGGGTCAGGTGCGGCGATGTGATGAAATCGTGTTCTCGCCCGGTCGCCGCCAGATTGATGTTGTCATTGTATTCCTGGCGAAGGCCGGCGGCGATACGGAAGCTCACCTTTCCCACGCGCACCGTGGCCTCCGAGTCGTCAATCTGTTGGCGTGCGTCACGCGCCACGTTAGCGGCCTCCACGCCGGTCATCGAAACCGAGGGGTCGAACTGACCGAGAAGGCGGTCGGTCGCCCCAAGAAAAGCGCAAAGGCACACACCCGCCGTGAATCCTTTATTGAGGATGGAAAAAAAGGAATGCAAGGGAATGAATATTTGGGAACGATACCATACACAGGAAATGGGGAAACGAAAGCAAAAGAAGACTTAAATCCCCCGCTTCGTTCACTTAAAAATGGGGCCCAATACGACGGCGCGCATTCAGCTTCTGCGCGACGGGGCGTGGATCATCCCGCAGTGCAGGATAACGCCCCCTCCCCGGGGAGGGGGATTTTCGGCCCCCTACGCCTGGAGGACGCGCTTGTAGGATTTTTCGGAGATCAGACCGGCCTCGAAAAATTTCTTTGCCATGTCGCGTTGGCGCACGCCGATGCGGGCGCCCTTGGAACGATTCAGGCTCATGGGCAGCAACTCGAGGTTCGCAATCTCGTTTTCCACCTCGGGGCAGACCGCCTTCGGCACGATGTGGTCCACCTCCGCGTCCTGTCCCTTGTAAGGCCCCTTGGTGATCACGGGGGCAAGACCACGGCGCATGCGGGCAAGGTTTTCGGGGTCCATGCATCCGAGCTTGTCCATGATATCAAGGTTACGAAGAAGCGACTCTTTGACGAGCGCGGCACGCGGGCTTCCCGCCTCACGGTTCATCCGCTGGGCCTGGTCGATGATCGCGTCGGGGTCGTACCCCCGCAGCCTGGCCTCGGCGAGCCAGTAAACGGCTTTTTTGAGACGAGGGTTCGCCGCGCGCTCGCCTTTCTTGAGGGTCAAGAGTTTTGCGGGATCGGTGAGCGAGGCGATGGCGGTCGCCGTGGCACTGGAGTTCAACGCGGCGGCTGGGACCGTTGCCACGAGCCCGAGAAAGGCGGTGGCAAAAAGCGAATGCAGAAACGCGGGGAGGGAGGATGGAAACATGGCGCGGCAACCTACCTGCGCGCTAGAATAAGTAAAGCGTGTTTATATCAAAGATTTACTAATCCACCTGGAGAGATGCGCTTCCTCTTTGACTCGTCGATCAATCACGTCCCCCGGCTTTTGGCTTTTCTCGGGGGCGAGGAGGGGGTTGAATGCCGCCATGAAGTTGGAAGTCCCGTTCACCGAGGAAAAGGTCCGCGCGCTCAAGGTCGGCGATGCCGTGGAGATCAGTGGCATGATTCACACCGGCCGCGACGCCTTCCACAAGTACCTCCATGATGGGGGGGCGCTGCCCGCGGGCATCAGCTTGCAGGACGGGGTTCTCTACCACTGCGGCCCCGTGGTGCTGCGGGAGAAGGAGCAATGGCGCGTGGTGGCGGCGGGACCGACCACCTCGATTCGCGAGGAACCCTACCAGCACGAGGTCATCCGCAAGTTCGGCCTTCGCGGGGTGATCGGGAAGGGCGGGATGGGGGAGAAGACCCTGGCCGCCTGCAAGGAATGCGGCTGTGTCTACCTCCACGCGATCGGCGGGGCGGCCCAGGTGCTCGCGGAATGTGTCACCGAGGTTCCCGACGTCCACTTCATGAAGGAATTCGGCGCGCCCGAGGCGATGTGGAGTTTCCGTGTGGTGAATTTTCCCGCGGTGGTCACCATGGATTCGCATGGGAACTCGCTTCACCGCGATGTGATGAGCCAGAGCAAGGCGATGCTGGACAAGATCCTCGGCGGAGGGCCGTAAGTGGGACACGGTGGGCTGCCACATCACCACGGACACGCCTTCCCGGTAGCCCGTCGTGTCCCACGCGAGGCGCGTGGCAAGCCTACGACGGGCCGGGATCAATAAAACGGCGGGGATGCCATGCTCCGCCAGCGCCTCTTCGCGCTTGCCGTGCTGCGGAGCCCTCGATAGGCTTGCCGCAAGATGAGCGAACTGTCCATCGCCGACGACAAGGTCCTGGCGTTTGACCTGAACCAGTGCTCCGACCGGGAGTTCTGCGAGGTCTTTGGCACGGACATCGAACTGGCGCGGAACCTGATCGAGTATCGTCAGGAGGTCCTGCACATCTTCAAGTTCGAGCAGCTTTTAAAGCTGCGGGGCATGTCGCGCGAACTGGTCGCACAATGGACCGCCCCGAAACGGTCCGAGACGCCGAACGCCGAACTCCAATCGGCGCTGGGCCTGCAGGTGGACCGCCCCGAACCCCTGCAAGATATGCTCCAGGCCCTTTCGCGGCGCATGGGCGCCACGGGGTGCCTGATGGCTGCGCGCGACGGTGCCCTCATCCTGAATACCGCTCCCGGCGAACCCGCCTATGAGACCCTGGCGGCGGCGGTTTCCCAGTTTGTTCGACCCGTGCAGGAGGACATGCTCCAGATGCGGCTCGGCACGGCGGATGCCCAGGTCGTCAGCTACGACCAGAACGAGTTGATGTTTTTTCCCGCGAGCGCGTTCTACCTCGCGGTGCTCCAGCCTTCCGGCAAGATCACTGAGGAAAATATGAGCCTCTGGAAGGCCCTCGCCTCCGAGGTCCGCAAGCGCGTGCCCCCGCGCATGCTCATCGACAACCACGCAAAGGTGACCGATTCGGATGTCGCCTTCGATTGCCCGAAGTGCTCCCTCCGTATCGTGGTGGATCGTGCGGGTTCCGGCTTCAGTTTTCCCTGCCCGCGATGCAAAAATCAGGTCACGGCCCCCTCCGAGACGACCTCCTTCTCTTCTTTTATTGTTCCGCAGGACCTGGTGATTGAGCCGAAAGGAGCGTGATGGCCGTTTCGCCTTCCGCCGAGCGTGCTTCGGGCCGCCTCGTCGGGTGGCTCGTGGGATTGTTGCTGGCCTCCCTTGTGGGCGGCGTTTTGTGGCCCGCCTTCCGCGATGCCCTGGCGACGGGCGGTTCGGCGGTGGCGGTGCCCCTTCTGCGGCGGGCCGGCGCGAAGGCCGCGCCCGGCCCTCGCGCGCCCTCCCACCTCATCGGCACTCCGTCGCCCTCCGACCGTCTTGCCACGCTCGCGCGGCGGATGGAGTTTCGGGTGCACCGCTACCGGATGACTCCCGCGCTGATGCAGACTTGGATGGCGGAGTGGGGATGCGGCCCCGCGGAGAAACTCCAGATGCTGCGCCTGCTGCTGGGCCAGCTTCCGGAAGCCGCGGCGAAGGAAACCCCCGCCCCCCAACGACAGGACCTTCTCCAATGTGTGCTCACCCTGAGCGCCGAGTTGCGCCGCGCCGACCCGGGAAACGGTTTTCTTTGGCTGACCGAGTCCCTTGCCCTCCTCCACTCGGGACAGGAGGCCCCCGCGATGCTCGCTCTCGGGGAGGCGTTGCGCGTGGGACGCGCCGAAGCCGGCCTGCGCGCCCTGAACGCCTCCGAGCTCGCCATCTGGACCCAGCGGCTCGATCCCTGGATTCTCTTCCCCCCGATGCCCCGCCGCTGGGGGCTCGACGCGGAGCGCCCCCTCCACAACCTCGGGCGAAGCCTCTCGCTCCAGCAGCGCACCTTCCTGAAAAAATACAACCTCGAGCGCGCGAACGAACTCGCCCTGGTGCAGCTCCGCCTCGCAACACTGGTGGCCGAGTGCGGATGGACGCCCGGGGACCTCGCGGCCGCCCGCGCCACGGCAAACCGCGCGATGCTCCCGATCTGGCCTGCGCGCCAGGCTCCGCCTTCTGACGCGCGGCTCGAACAGAATTTCCTCTCCTCCCTCGATGACCAGGGCGACCGCCTCGGCCTCGTGAAGGCGCGCGCCTGGCTCGGCGATCTCGGCCATCGGGAACGCGCCCTGCGAGCCAACCTGCCCGTATGGAGGCGGATGCAGAAGCTTTCCGCATGGACCGCGCCGAGCGTCCTCGCCTGCCTGGCGGCACAGTCGGCGCTGACCCTCGGGGGGTGGATCCTCCTCGCGAGGTCCGGGCGGATTTCCCGCGAGCCGCCACACGCACGGTGGGCCGTCGGGGTGCTTGCCTTTGCGCCGGCGCCGATCATCTGGTCGGTGCTGGGTTGGCCCCCCGGGCTTTCTCTCCTCGCGCTCGGCCTGCTCGGCTCTCTGGTACTGTGGTTCTGGTGGGCCTCGATGACCCCCGGCGGCCTCCGTGCGGCACGTCCGAAGCTCGCCGCGGCCGCCCTCGGCAACCTCGCGGCGCTCCTGGCACTCTCCCTGTTCGTCGCCTGCGCCCTCCAGTACCAGCGAACGGTGCTCCCGCCGCTGCTCGCCAACGGGTTGATCTCCGCGAAGTAACTCACATGATGGTCGCGCACCGGGTACGGGATGAGCGTGGAGGGATGGCGTGTCGCCGTCCGTTTCTCCTCGTTCTTGGCCGCCGACACGGCGGCCCTCCAACAGAATCCAGAGAGGCGGGGCGACCAACTTGATGGTCGTACGCCCACTCGAAACTCAGAACTCGAAATCTAAACCCATCTGGGCGAACCTCCCCCCATGCCACTGCTCCAGGTCGAAAACCTGAAGATCACCTTTGCCACGGAGGAGGGGGAAGTCCGTGCCGTGGACGACGTCTCGTTCACCATCGAGCGGGGCGAGACCGTGGCCCTTGTGGGCGAGAGCGGCAGCGGGAAGAGCGTGACGGCGCTGGCCCTCACGCGGCTCCTGCCGGTGCCCCCGGCGCGATTCGACGGCGGACGGGTGCTTTTCGAGGGAAAGGACACGCTGGCGATGTCCCCCCGCGAACTGCGCGGGGTGCGCGGGGCGCGCATCGCCTATGTGTTTCAGGAACCCTCGACCTCGCTCAACCCCGTCTTTCGCGTGCGGACCCAGGTGGTGGAATCCCTCCGCCTCCACCGTCCCGAGGTGAAGGACGCACGCGCCGAGGTGCTCCGCCTGCTCGACCTCGTCGGGATCCGGGATCCCGTGCGCGTGATGGAGGCCTACCCACACCAGCTTTCAGGCGGGATGCAGCAGCGCGTGATGATCGCGATGGCGCTGGCCTGCCACCCGGCGCTGCTCGTGGCCGACGAGCCCACCACGGCGCTCGACGTGACCGTCCAGGCGCAGATCCTCGACCTGCTCCGCGATCTCCGTCGGCGCCTCGACATGGCGGTGCTTCTCATCACGCATAACTTCGCGATCGTCTCCCACTTCGCCGACCGCATCCTTGTGATGTACCGCGGAAAAATCGTGGAACAGGGTGGCGCGCGCGAGGTGCTCCACCAGCCGCGCCACCCCTACACCACCGCCCTGCTCGACTGCATCCCGCGCATGGGTGTTCATCGCCGGCGGCTCGCGGCGATCGACCACGGGGCGCTCGCCAACGCGGGAGGGGCCCGATGAGCGCGCCCCTCCTCGAGGTGCGGGACCTCAAGGTCCACTACCCCGTGCGCGGGGGAATGTTCGGGCGCGGGGGAGTGGTGCGCGCCGTGGACGGTGTGAGTTTTACAGTGGGAGATGGGGAGACGGTGGGACTGGTGGGCGAGAGCGGCAGTGGCAAGACCACCGTCGGGCGCGCCATCGTGAAGCTGGCCCCGGTCACCTCCGGTGCGGTGCTCTGGCAGGGCGGGGACATGACGCGGCTCGACGAGGCGGCGTTCCGCCCGCACCGCCGCCACATCCAGATGATCTTCCAGGACCCGTACGGTTCGCTGAACCCGAGGCTCACGGTGGAAGCCATCGTGGGCGAGGCGCTCGAGATCCATTTTCACGCGATGGATCGCGCGGCGCGGAGGGACCGGGTGGCGGCGCTGCTGCGGCAGGTCGGGCTTCAGCCGGAACACATGGCCCGCTATCCGCACGAGTTCAGCGGGGGACAGCGACAGCGCATCGGGATCGCGCGGGCCCTCGCGGTGGAGCCGCGCCTCATCCTCTGCGACGAGCCGGTGAGCGCGCTGGATGTCTCCGTGCAGGCGCAGATCATCAACCTCCTGCAGGACCTCCAGGATGAGCTCGGCCTGGCCTATCTTTTTATCGGGCACGACCTGGGGGTGATCGAGCACGTGAGCCATCGCGTGCTCGTGATGTCCGAGGGAAAGATCGTGGAACAGGGCACGCGGGAGGACATCTACCTCCGCCCGCAGCACGATTACACGAAACGCCTGCTCGCGGCCGTGCCATCCGTGGCAGCCTGAGAAGCTCGGGCGTTGGACGGGGATCCCTCGGGGTGGAGAGAGGTCCCTACAGCTTTCCCTTCGTGCTGGGTACGCCCTTCACACGGGGGTCGCGGGTCTTGGCCATATCGAGCGCCTTGGCGAGCGCCTTGAAGAGCGCCTCGACGATGTGGTGCGGCTCGTCGCCATAAAACAGTTCGAGGTGCAGGTTGCACTGGGCGGCGTTCGCGAAGCCCTGCATGAACTCCCGCACGAGGGCGATGTCGAAGTCGCGGATCCGCTTCTTCACCGCCTTGACGCGGTAGACAAGGAACGGTCGCCCGCTGAAATCCAGCGCGACCCGCGCGAGGCACTCGTCCATCGGCAAAATGGAGAAGCCGTAGCGCGTGATGCCCTTCTTGTCGCCGAGCGCCTGGCGGACGACCTCGCCAAGGGCGATGCCGAGGTCCTCGACAAGGTGGTGGTAGTCCACCGCGAGATCGCCCTTCGCCTTCACCTCGAGGTCGCACAGCGAGTGCCGCGCGAGCAGGTCGAGCATGTGGTCGAGAAAGGGCACGCCGGTGGCGATGCGCGTCGCACCCGAACCGTCGAGATTGAGGGCGATGCGGATCTGGGTCTCGCGGGTGTTCCGCTCGAGGAATGCCTTGCGCGGCTTCATATCCACCTGCCTAGCACGCCCCCCCGTAATCTCCAATCGAAAACGACTGCCGTTCCTCTCCGCGACCGCCGACACAGCGGTCTTCCACTCGTGGCGCATGGCTTCGCAAGGGCACGACGAAGCGTGCCCCTCCACGCGCAACCATGCGAAAATCGCGATTGGAGGGACGGCGTGTCGCCGTCCGTCTTCCCTCTCAATTTCGCACGGGCACGACGGAGCGTGCCCTCGGCAGTCCGCATAGATGGGCACTTGGCCTTGGACCTCCGCCCGCCA
>CAZZBZ010000027.1:0-7103 GCA_964653025.1 uncultured Verrucomicrobiota bacterium | reverse complement strand
CGTGCCCTCGGCAGTCCGCATAGATGGGCACTTGGCCTTGGACCTCCGCCCGCCACCTCACCACCGCCGGCGCATGAGCAGGGCGAGGAAGAGCGGGCCGCCGACAAGGCTGGTGAGGATCCCAACGGGGAGCTCCGCGCCACGCCCGGCAATCGAGATCGAGCGCGCCGCCGTGTCGGCGATCACGAGAAGCGCCGCGCCTGCGAAGAGCGAGCCCGGTAGGACGAGGCGCAGGTCCGAGCCCGTGAGCCGCCGCACGAGATGGGGCACGAGCAAGCCCACGAAACCGATCGGCCCGGTCACCGAGACGACCCCCGCCGTGGCGAGCGAGCCGCCCACGAGGATCCAGCGCTGGGCGCGGGCGGCCTCGACGCCCCGACCCAGCGCGGTTTCTTCCCCAAACTCGAGCTGGTTGAGGTCGCGCGCCCGAAGAAGGAGGGCGGCGATGCCCGCGAAAGCGAAGGGCGCGGCGGCGGTCACGTCCCGCCAACCCGTAACCTCGATCCCGCCCATCATCCAGCGGTCGAGCGCGCTCACGGTGAGCGGGTTGGCCGCGAAGCGGACGAGGAGGATGAGCGCCGACGAGGTGAGACCGAGGGTGATGCCGGCGAGGAGGAGCCCCGTGACGCTGCGGCCGACCCATCCGAGGCGGCAGAGCCGGGCGAGGAGAAAGACACTTCCGAGCGAGAAGGCGAGCGCCCAGACCTGGACCCCCGAGAACGGCCCCGCGGAAAAGGAGAGCGCAGGGAGGCTGATCGGAATCACCGCACCGAGGGCGGCGGCCCCCGCCACGCCAAGGGTGTAGGGTTCCGCGAGTGGGTTGCGCAGGACGGACTGGAACGCCGCGCCGACGCAGGCGAGGGCCATTCCCGCAAGCGCGGCCATCGCCACGCGCGGGATGCGCAACGCGAGGATGTGCGTGCCGATCTCCCATCGGGAGGAATCGAGCGAGGTCATCTCGTGGAACGCGCGACCGACGGAGATGGGTTCCGCTCCAAAGAACGGGGCAATCCCGCAGGCGAGGAGCGCGGCGAAAATGAACGCGACAAGAGTGGAGGAAAAACGCCCACGGGTGAGAATCTGAACGGGGAGCGCACCCGGCCCGGGTGCCGTGCCCGGCGGCTCGCCGGGCACCTCTGCGGTGCAGGGTACACGAGCCGCGTGGGCTCCCCGAGAATGCGGCAACACGATCGGGGCACCAGAAGTCGGGTCGGGGACCACCCGCAGCGGCTCGCCGTAGGCGGCACCGAGGCGGGCCTCAGTGAGGATTTCGGCGGGTGTGCCCGTGGCGTCGCGGCGACCGCCGACAAGCAGGGTCACCCGGTCGGCAAACTGCGCGGCAAGGGTGAGGTCGTGGGTGGCGACGAGGAAGGCGGTGCCCCCCGCGGCCGCGCGGCGGAGGATGCGGAGGAGTTCGGCCTGGTGATGGAGATCGAGCGCGGTGGTGGGCTCGTCGAGGAGGACAATGCGCGCCTCCTGGGCCATCACCGAGGCGAGGAGCGCCTTCTGCCGCTCGCCGCCCGAGAGCGAGTCAAAGGGGCGGGCGGCATAGGCCTCGAGGCCGAAGTTGTGGAGGGCGCGGGCGGCGACTTCGCGGTCGCGTGGGGTGGCGATCCCGAGGCCGCTTTGACGCGCGTGGCGGCCGAGGAGAACGATCTCGGCCACGGAGGCGGGAAAGAGCGGGGTGACCTGCTGGGGGAGGAAGGCGAGGTCGCGGGCGAGGTCGTGGCGCGGGATGCGCGCGAGGGGGCGCCCCGCAAGGGCGACCTCGCCGCGGCCCAGGGGGAGGATGCCGGCGAGGAGACGGAGGGTGGTGCTCTTGCCACAGCCGTTCGGCCCGATAAGCGCGTGGATTTCGCCAGGGCGAACCTCGATCGTGTCGAGGTGGAGCGCGAAGCCGGCGGAGCCCTCGGCGGGATAGCCAAAGCGCAGGTCACGGGCGGTCAGGAGAGGATCAGGCATGGGCCCGGGGAATCTTGCAGATTTTCACCACGAAGCACACGAAGGAGAGTCGGAGAGAATCTCGCGCAAAGCACGCAAAGGGCGCAAAGGCAGAGGGCCGAATACGCGCGCCAACCGGAGTTGTCGCTCGCCGTATTCGGCCCGCTGTTGCCAGGAGGCGGACTTGAATCCGGAACTCCAGCGATAGAGGGCTGAATACGGGAGGCCCGATACGAATCGGGCCGCGTATTCAGCCTTCTCCTCTCTTTGCGCCCTTTGCGCCTTTGCGTGAAACCTCGGCTCCGTGAACTCGGGTGACCGGGGTGCCTCGGTGGTGAATCTCCGTTCTGTCCTCATGGGAGGCGGCGAAGGGTGGATTGGAGCAGTTCGGCGATGTCCACCATCCTCGGGCCGGGGATGACGAGAAAATCCTCGGTGAGGACGGCGATGCGTCCGTGGGCGGCAGCGGGGATCGTGGTCTCGGCCTTCCAGTCAGCGAGGATGGACGCGCGATCGGTGTCCGAGAGCTTTTCGCCGGGACGCAGCTCGAGGATGACCTCGGGGCGCGCGACGAGGATGGCCTCCCGCGACGGGGTGAAGTAGGGCTGCGGCTGGTCGGCGAAGACGTTATCACCCCCCGCGGTGGCAAGCATCTCGCTGAGGAAGGAGGCGCCGCCCACGGACATCATGCGGCGCAGCCCGCCGGTCTCGCGCCCGAGGAGAACAAGGCAGCGGGGGCGGGCCTTTCCGCGGGCCGCGGAGCGGACGGCGGCGAGGCGGCGGTCGAGGTTGCCGAGGAGCGCGGCGGCGGCCTTCTCGACGCCGAGTTCCTTCCCGAGGAGGGTGGTCTCGGTGCGGAGGGCGGCGGTGCCATCGATGTTCACAGAGATGGCGCGAATCCCGCGGTCGGCGCAGAAGCGCTGGAGATTCTCCATGCGACCGAGGAAGAAGAGAAGGTCCGGGTGGAGGGCGAGGATGCGCTCGAAGTTGGGGTTCACCGCCGCCCCACAGCGGGGGAGGTCACCGACGGGAAGGTGGGCTTGGCAGAAGTCAGAGACGCCGACAAGGCGGTCGCGCGCGCCGAGGGCGACCACGATCTCGGTGATATTGGGCGAGAGGGCGATGACTCGGATTGCGGACGGGGCTGTAGTTGTAGGAAAGTCATCCTGATTGCCGTCTTTCGGGAGGGCGGCCAAGATAGCCGCCCCACAGGTTTGTGAGTCCAGAGAGATGAAGGCCAGGAGCGCGACTCCCGCAAGGGCGAGCTTTGCGAACGTTCGCGAGAGGGCGTTGAGCAAGGGGAGGGCCAAGGACGGGTCGGGAAGCGGCGGGACCGGCGGCCCCGCCCTACCTACGAAAGAAGAATGCGGATGCGGAGGATTTGGTACGGACCGCGCCTCCCACGAATGCGGATGAGAGGTTCTTCACGGTGTGAAGCGGGCGCGGTCTCCGGCGGAAGCGAGCCGCCCGACGCGGGCCGACAACAGGCGGATGTCCTCGGTGCCTTCGACCATCGCGAGCGTTTCCACATGCCCGTCGCAGAAGAGGACGTTGGCGCGCCCGCTGTGCCGGAAGTGGATGGTCGGCACCTGGTTGCTGTAGTTGTGGACGTAGTAAAACTCCTCGAGCATCGGGTTGGTGGAGGTGGCCGGCGCCTGAATCGTGTTGATGTTTGCCGCATCGGCCATGCAGACGGTCCGGGCCGGGGACCGGATCTCGGCGGCAGGGACGCCGAAGAGTTCGTAATTCAGACCGTAACCGTAGGTCGCGGTGTTGAACTTTTGCCGCCACAGGGGCGACTTGTAGTCGTACGAGGGACAAACCTCCACCCCGTGCACCGTCCGGAAGTAGGACCAGAGGCGGCCGCGCGTGAGGTCGAGCTGGCGACTCCCCGGCTCGGCGTTCGCTTTGTAGGGCGACTCGAGGCCGAAGTACCAGAGGCGGTCGCTGCTGCCCGCGGGCTCCGAGTAGGGGAAATACCGTCCGTGGTCGTCGAGGTACATGAACACGGAGAGGCCGAGCTGGCGGAGGTTTGAGACGCACTGCGCCTTCCGCGCGCTCTCGCGCGCGGTGCGCGCCCCGGGCACGAGCAGCGTCGCGAGCAGGGCGAGGATGCCGATCGTCACCAACAGCTCCACGAGCGTAAAGGCGCGGGGGTGCGCCGTCCGCGGACGGAAACCCGTGGTAGGGACACCACGGGCGACCGGCACGGAGCCGGGCGCCTGGCGGGGAGGGAGGCGAAAGGGTGCCATGGTCATGCGACCTTACGGAAGCGTCGCGCCCCGAGGGCGAGCAGGGCGGTCGCGCCGACGAGGGCGGTGGCGGAGGGCTCGGGGATCGGCGTGATGAACTGGAAGTTCTGGAAGGTCAGGTCTGCCACGAGCGAGGGGTCGGCGGGGGTGGTCCAGCCGTCGCGATAGGCCATGATGGCGAGGGCGTTCACGGAGTAGGAGGAGTTGGTGTCATAGTTGCTGTACCCCGGGGGCAGGGCCAGGCTCATGCTGGGCAGCTCGGTCTGCAGGAGGGTGACGGTCCCGTTGCCCGCGACCTGGTTCATGGTCAGGACGAGGTTCTTCGTGAGCCCGCTGTAGTTGAGGATCGCCTCAAGGACGACGTTCTGCGGGAGGGAGATGAGGGCCGTGTTGTCGCTAAGGTCGGAGGACGAGCCGAAGAGCGCCGCGAAGTTGTCGAAGGGGCTGCCCGCTCCCTTCTGCGCGCCGATGACCGAGGGCGTGAGCGTGGGGCCAGTCGAGGGGGTGGACCATGTCGAGATCTGCGGGAAATAATTGAACTCGACGGTATGGAACGTGTCGGCGGACGTGCTGAGGCTTCCCGCTCGGTCCCCGCCGGTGAGGGCGGAGTTCACCAGCCCGAACGCGATCTGGAGGGAGTTATCCTGCGGTGCCGAGGTGATGCTCATCGAGAAGCGCGTCGCTAGCGTGAAGCTGTCGCGGTCGGTGAGGGTCACACCCAGGGGACGTTCCAAACGCACGGTGGGGGAGCTCGAGTCGAGGTGGACTTCGAGCTGGCCGACGGCATCGCCCGTCCACGCGGCAGGCGCGGAGGCGCTGTAGACGAACTGGTTGCTGACGTTGCTGCCGACGCCATACGTCCAGTTCCCGGAGGGGCCGAAGGGGCTCGAAGAAAAGTCCTCGGTAAAGGAGATGGCGGCGGCGGGAAGGATTAGCAGAGCGGACACCGCAAGCGCGGCGACCGCCCTTCGGAGGGCGAACTGGGTCATGGGGGGCTTTCTTGTGTGAGGGAACGGCGCTGAGGACCGCGCCGCACAAGGAACCCCGGGGAACCCCCCCGGCGACCGTTGCCTGGCGAGACCTCAACCTTGTTTTTGGCGAACAAGTTTTGGTCGGCTGGCGCGCTTGCTTGCGTGCCAGCCGCGTTGAGATCGCTGCGGCCGTTATCCTGACTTCGGGCTCCAAGCCTTTTTCCGGGCCTTCACTCGCGAAACCTTTCGGAGTTGGCCTGTCCGGAAATTGTCACCCGTTACAGTGGCGCAACCGTTCCCGATTCTCACGGGATTCCCTGCGCCGCAGCGATGTCCCCGCCTCGTCGGCGGGGGCAGGCTCAAAGAACTGGATGGAGTCCAGCACCCGGCGTTGGGCCGCGCAAGAGAAATTTACGGAGAGGGCGGCATACGAGTCGGATTTTTTGACAGGATTACCGGGATTGAAGAGGAATCTGCCCGTGGAGAAACGGAGGCGTTTCCCGGGACCCCGAAAACTTTCGCATTGGCGTCAAGCTAAGATGGCGGATTTATCCACGAAGGAGGACCCTTTCACCCGAGTTTACAGAGCAACAGAGGGCACGGAGAAGAGGGAGAGAGCAGAGTTCTCGCGCAAAGGTCGCCAAGGCCGCAAAGGGGAGCAGGATGAAAAGGCCGAATACGCGCCCCGACAAGAGTCGGTGCTCACCGTATTCGGCCTGATCTCGCTTGAAGACAGATCTGTGTCCGCAACCCCAGCGATGGGGGGCTGAATACGGAGGGGTCCGATGCGGATCGGGCCGCGTATTCAGTCCTCGGTTCTCCCTTTGCGCCCTTTGCGACCTTTGCGCGAAACCTCTGTTTGCCATGGAGAATCTGAGCGTTAGCTTGACGCCTATGCGCGCAAGGCGGGGTAAATCATGCCTGCCCCGCGCCACGCGGGGTTAATCCTGTCAAAAATCCGTCCGTGCTTCTCCCCCTGCGCCTCTGCCCTTCGGCAGGCTCAGGACAGTCCCGAGCAGCGCCGAGGGGCTGCACCCCGGCGGGAAGTGCGGTGCCAAATAGGGCTTGTTCGTATGAGTTCGTTCCTGTTCAAATCCAACACCATGAAAGCTGCCTCCTTCCGCTTCTCCCCCTCGAAGAGCATTCCTTTCCGCGACGAGAAGGCCATCGCGCGGGCGCGTGCCGTCCGCCGCCAGGATCTCACGAAGCACCGCAACCCCGACCTGAAGATCCGCATCGTGCCCGACGAGGAGTGCGAGCACCTCTGGGTCTCGGACATGTTCTACCGGATCAAGACCGCCGCGGACGAGGGGCGCCGCTGCGTGATCATCACGCCGAACCCGGCACACACGTATCGAAAGGTGGCCCACCTCATCAATACCTTCCGCGTGGACTGCAAGCACCTTTGGACCTTCAACATGGACGAGTACGCAAACGAGCACGGTGAGATCGCCCCGTACACCTGGCCGTTCGGGTTTATGTCCTCGTTTCGCAAGTTCTTCTGGGGTCGGATCGACCCGAAGCTGCGCCCGCCCGAGAAGCAGGTCATCGGGCCGACCACGAAGAACATCCGCGACTACAGCCGGATGATCGCCGACCTCGGTGGCGCGGACGCCTGCTACAGCGGCCCCGGATGGACCGGCCACCTCGCCTTCATCGAGCCGGACGCGCCCGAGTTCGACGCGCCCCTCAAACAGTGGATGAAGTTTGGCGCGCGGGTCGTCACGCTCAGCCCCTTTACCATCGCGCAGAACTCGCTCCACGGGTTCTTCGGGATGAGCGGCGACCTCGCCGCGGTGCCCCCGAAGGCCGCCACCATCGGCCCCGCCGACGTGGTGGCCGCGAAGTATCGCATGGAGATGCACGCGCTCGCCACCTCGGGGACGTTCGTCTCCTGGCAGCGCATGGTCAGCCGCCTCGTCCTCCACGGCCCCGTGAC
>CAZZBZ010000026.1:36591-40115 GCA_964653025.1 uncultured Verrucomicrobiota bacterium | reverse complement strand
GGACCGCAAGCTCTGGCCCGCGGCCACGGTGGAGAAGCTGCGTCCGATCCTGGGGCGGCTGCTGGAGCGGTAGCCACGGATGGCCGCGTTTCATCCGTGGCTTCTCAGAATCACTTCCGCTCGGAAATCGGGACGTAGTGCTGGAGGGTGGGACCGGTGTAGACTTGGCGGGGGCGGTAGATGCGGGTGCCCTGGTGGTCCATGATCTCCTTGTAGTTGGCGATCCACCCCGGCATGCGGCCGATGGCGAACATCACCGTGAACATCTCGAGGGGGATGCCGATGGCCCGCATGATAATGCCGCTGTAGAAGTCCACGTTTGGGTAGAGCTTGCGCTCGATAAAGTAAGGATCGTGGATGGCGGCCTCCTCAAGCTTCTTGGCGATATCGAGGAGAGGGTCGGAGCGTTTGAGGACAGAGAGGAGCTGGTCGCACTGCCGCTTGATGATCTTGGCGCGGGGATCGTAGTTACGGTAGACGCGATGGCCGAACCCCATGAGCTTCTTCCCGCTCTTCTTATCCTTGGCGGCCGCGATGAAGCGGGAGCCATCGTCGCCCTCGCGGTGGATGTCCTCGAGCATCTCGACGACCGCCATGTTGGCGCCGCCGTGAAGGGGGCCCCAGATGGCACAGACGCCGCCGGCGGCGCTGGCAAAGAGGTTGGCCTTGCTCGATGCGATCATTCGGACCGTCGCGGTGGAACAGTTCTGTTCGTGGTCGGCGTGGAGGAGAAAAATGAGGTCGAGGGCGCGGACGACCTCGGGCTGGAGCTCGTAGTCCTGGAAAGGCTGCGAGAACATCATGTGGAGGAAGTTGGCCGTGTATTTGTAGACCGGCTTCGGATAGATGATCGGAAGGCCGTGGGACTTGCGATAGGCAAACGCCGCGATCGTCCGCACCTTGGAAAGGAGGCGGGCGGCCTGCAGTTCGAAGGTGTCATCGTCGTAGGGAGCCATGAGCTTCTGGTGGAAGCAACTGCTCGCGTTAATCATCGCCGAGAGAATCGCCATCGGGTGGGCGTTCGGGGGAAAGCCCTCGAAGTGAAACTTCAGGTCCTCGTGGAGCATCTCGTTCTGGGTGAGCAGGTCCGAGAAGTGTTGAAGTTCGGCGCGGGTCGGGAGCTTGCCGGAGATGATGAGGTAGGCGGTCTCGACGAAGGACGCCTTCTCGGCGAGTTCCTCGATCGGGATGCCCCGGTAGCGGAGAATTCCTTTCTCCCCGTCGATGAAGGTGATCGCGCTCTGGCAGGAACCCGTGTTGCTGTAGCCATCGTCGAGCGTGATGTAGCCCGACTGCTGGCGCAGGTTGGTGATGTCCACCGCCTTCTCGCCTTCGCTGCCCTCGACGATGGGCAACTCGTAGATCTTGCCTTCAATTTCCAGCTTCGCGAACTTGCTCATGGGATTAGTTGGGTTGGAGGTTTGACGGCTCCAGCTTTATCCAAGTGGGGCGCTGATGTAAACCGTAGTTTTGATTTGTGTCGGTTTCAAGGGGGGGGACGGGAAGATTCGATGCGGGGGGCATGGAAGGAAGCGGAGCGAGGAGGGAGCGCAGCCACAGGGCGAGTTCGCGGCCGTAGGCGGTGTGGCCCGCCACGGAGAAGTGGCCGTCGCCGGGAATGTAGAAATCGGCGGATGCCCGGTGGGCCAGGAAAGCCTCTGCCCGGAAGAAGGGGATCCCGTGCGTCTCCGCGAAGCGTATCGCGAGTTCCCGGATCGCCTGCGGTTTTTTTAAGTCTTCGAGGTTGGGCGGAAGCGCGAGGAGAAAGTGGACCCCTTCCTCCTCAGCAAGTCCCTTGAGGGTGAGTAGATATTCGGACGTCATCCGCCAGAGGGTTTGCAGGGTAGGTGCGGAGGATGTCTCCAGAGTGCGGCGACGAAACTCGGGGTCCGCCCAGAGCCAGGCCGCCGCGTAGGGAAAGAGTCGGCTCCCTTGGCAGAGGCGCCATTGCCAGCGGTCCCGTCGCTTCTCCCACTTCGTCTGTGGCATGCGGGGCGTGTGGCGGAAGTAGCGTTCGTGGTCGAACGACGAGGGGACGCCGCGCGCGTCGAAGGCCACATAGGGGCGCAAGGCCTCGTCCTTGGAAGGATCGTTGCGATCGAGGCAGAGGAGCACCGCGTCGGGGCGATACTTTCGGATGATACGGTCGTAGAGCACGAGGTGGCGCACGGGGGAATGGTTCGCGATGGAAAAATTGTAGATCTCAAACGCGGGTCCGAGTTCGCGCTCGGCGATGCGCGGGAAGGCCGCCGCACGCGGGGCCATCCAGCCCTCGGCGAAGGAATCGCCGATGACGGCGATACGAATCACTCCCGGCCGCTTTGCCTTGGAGAAGTTTCGATCGCGGAAGCCCTCATTGTTCATCTTCTCGGGCGTGCGGCCGTCGCAGATCCATTCTCCATGGGGGCGGCGCTGGAGGAAGGGATTGTAGTCGGGCGTCCGCAGGTCGCTCGCGGCGTCCATTTGCAGGTCCGTCGCGCGCATGCGGAGCAGGGCGATCTGCTTTTCTCCCTTGGGCAGCACGAGGCGGGCGACTCCCTCGGCAAGCAGCAACCCGACCAGCGCGCCCGCTAGTGCCAGCGCCGCCTGCCGTGCGATGCGGGGCATCGCGCGCTTCCAACTTCCAACTTCCAGCTTCCAGCTTCTTCTCGTCATTCCTTCACCAGCACCGGCGTTCCGATTTTCAGCATGGGGGCGAGGCGGCGGGCATCCCAGTTGGTGAGGCGGAAGCAGCCGTGACTGGCGGTTTTTCCGATGTCCTCGGGCCAAGGGGTGCCGTGGAGGCCGTAGCCGGGGCGATCGAGGCCGATCCACATCTCGCCGACGGGATTGTTTGGCCCGGGTGGAATCATGAGTTTGGACTTGATCGTGGCGGCTTCGGGGACTTCCGGAAAGACGGCGGGGTCGAAGCAGTAATCCGGGTTGGGGGCGATGACCTTTACGAGGAGGGCACCGACGGGGCGTTTTTCCTTTTTCGCAGCGATGGAGCAGGGAAAGGCGGCGAGGATTTTTCCTTCGGCATCGAGGGCGACGACTGTTTTGTCGGAAAGACTGATCTCGAGGCGCTCGGCCTTCGGAAGTTTTACCGGGGCGAGTGCGGGGACCTGGAGGACCTCCCCCTCGGCGAGGGCGAAGGCGCTGGTCAGCCCGCGGTTGAGGTATGCGGCGAAGCCCTCGGAGAGGTGAAACTTCTCGGCAAAACGCTCGCGGGGCGTCTGGTGGGGCATGGCGGTGAATTTTGCCCGTGCCGCCCAGCTTTCAGGAATGGACCCGATGCCGTCGAGGAAACCTGTGGGGACGATCCACTCGACCCACGATTCCGCAGGAGGCTGGGGGTCGAGCCCGGATTCGCGGGCGAGGCGGAGGGCGGCGATATGGCGGGGACCCTCGCGGCCGTCGATGGGGCCGGGTGAAAACCCGGCGTTGTCGAGGGCGACCTGCAGGGCGGCAATCTGGCGGCGGGAGGGAGACTTTCCCGACTGCGGCTCTACCGCGGCCGCGGAAGCGGCCACGGCGAGGGCGAG
>CAZZBZ010000026.1:11312-36491 GCA_964653025.1 uncultured Verrucomicrobiota bacterium | reverse complement strand
CTACTCGGTGATGATGTCCTTGTAGGACTTGTTCGCGGGAATCATCGGGAGCACGTGCTCGGTGTAGGGCACGCGCACGTCGAGGACGTAGGCGGTCTCGGCATCGAGGAGTTCCTGGATCGCGGGGCGGAGTTCGCGGGGGTGCGTCACCTTGCGGGCGGGAATGTTGAAGCCGCGGGCGATCTGGACGAAGTCCGGGTACTCCTTGTCCGGGTGGGCCGGGTCGGCGAGGAAGGTGTTTCCACGGTTGCTCTTGTAGAAGCGATCCTCCCACTGCATGACCATCCCGAGGTGCCGGTTGTTGAGCACGATCGCCTTGGCGGCGATCTTCTCAATGTGGGCGGTGGCGAGCTCCTGGATGTTCATCTGGAAGCTGCCGTCGCCGTCAATGTCGATCACCTGCTTGTGGGGGCAGGCCACCTTGGCGCCAAGGGCGGCCGGGTAGCCGAAACCCATCGAGCCGAGGCCGGCGGAGGTGAGGAAGGTCCGGGGTTTCGTGAAGTCGTAGAACTGCCCGGCCCACATCTGGTGCTGGCCCACGCCGGTGGTGATGATCGCATCGCCCTTCGTCATCTCGTAAAGGGTGCGGATGACCTGCTGGGGCGGAATCTCGTCGGCGCTGGGCTTCCAGCGGAGAGGGTGTCGTTTCTTCCATGCGGCAACCTGACGGTGCCAGTCGGCATAGCGAGCCTTGAACGTCGCGGGGCGGTCCCCCTCGATGGCGGTGTTGAGCTTGCGCAGGGCATCCTTCACGTCGCTGAGGATGGGGAGCGCCACGGGCTTGTTTTTGCCGATCTCGGAGGGGTCGATCTCGATATGAACGATCGTGCCGTGCTCGCAGAACTTCTCCACCTTGCCGGTCACGCGGTCGTCGAAGCGCACGCCGATGGCGAGGAGGAGGTCGGCCTCGTTCACCGCGTTGTTGGCGAACACGGTGCCGTGCATGCCGAGCCACTTGAGCGAGAGCGGATGGGTCTCGGGGAACCCGCCGATGCCCATGAGGGTGGTGGCCACGGGGATGTGGGCCTTCTCGGCGAAGCGGAGAAGTTCAGCGTGGGCGCCACCCGAGATGATGCCGCCGCCGCAGTAGAGCATGGGGCGCTTCGCCTTCGCGAGAAGGCCGATCACCTCTTGGATGGCCGCGGGGTCGGCCTTCGGGACCTGGGCGTAACCCGGAAGGTCCACGGAATCGGGGAACACGGGCTGGGCGTTCGATTGCTGAACGTTCTTCGGGATGTCGATAAGCACGGGTCCCGGGCGACCGCTGCTGGCGATATGGAACGCCTCCTTCACGATCCGAGGGAGGTCGGCGATATCGAGCACGAGGTAGCTGTGCTTCACAATCGGGAGCGTGAGGCCCACCACATCGGTCTCCTGGAAGGCCATCTTCCCAATGAGGAAGCTTGGCACCTGGCCTGTGATGGCCACCATCGGGATCGAATCCATGTAGGCATCCGCGATGCCGGTCACCAGGTTTGTGGCCCCAGGGCCGCTGGTGGCCATGCACACGCCCACCTTGCCGCTGGCACGGGCGTAGCCCTCGGCGGCGAACGCCTCGCCCTGCTCGTGGCGGGGAAGGATCACCCGGATCTTCGAGCGGGTAAGCGACTGATGGATCTCCATGCTCGTTCCGCCGGGATAGGCGAAGACAACCTCGACCCCCTCGCGCTCGAGAGCCTGCACGATAATGTCCGCGCCACGCGCCATCTGGCCCCGTCGGGGGGTTGGCGCGGTCCGACGCTTTGGGGAGTGGATCCTAGGGTTCATGGAACCCTCCTTATACGCCGGTTTCCTGCCCCGGGGCAACCCGCGCTTTTTCACTGCCGATTCTGAGGGGTACATAGCAGCATATTCACAAAATTCGACAGAGCTGGATTGCGCATATCTCCTCTCAGTTGACTCCCCGCGATGGATGATGGACCCTTCCTTGGCACATGAGTTCGATTCCTGTCTGGCGCGACGTGGATGTTCTGGTGGTGGGGGGAACGACTCGCGCTGTCGCTGCAGCGCTTGAGATCCATCGTCAGGGACGCCGCGCGCTGGTCGTTAGCGATTTCAGCTACTTCGGGGAAGATACCGCCGGCACCCTGACCTGCATCCCCGCCTTTCCGTGCGCGGTAAAGCGCGAGTTGGAGATCTCGTTGTTCCAAGCGGGCGTGCCGTTCGTCTATCTGGTTCGCCCAGTGTCGCTCCTGCGCGACGACGACGGGCGAATCGCCGGCGCGGTGCTCGCGGCGCGCACTTCCCTGTTTGCGGTGACCTGCCGCGCGATCGTGGATGCCACGCCCCGTGGAATTGTTTTCCGACTCGCCGGCGCAAAACCCATCCCGCGCACCAACCTTCCTGCCAAGGTTGGCTGGAACGTCGTCGCGAAGCAGGCCCCCTCCGGGGCCACGGAGATCGCCCCCGGCTTTCGCCACAAGGATGACGTGTTTCGCGTCTTCCGCCTGCAGGTGAACCGTGGCCCCGACCCCCTTTCCCGCGAACACCTCGCACGGGCCGCGCTCGTCGATGACAACGTCCTCGTCACCGCCGACCTGCTGCAGGACGACGGCGAGTTCGAGTTTCCCCCGGTGCCCGACGTGCATCTCGACGCGCGGCAGATCGCCGCCCGTCCCGGCAAGCCCCCCGTGCCGACTCACGGCGCGTTCCGCTTCGCCCCGGCATTTCTTCGCCAATCGATCGGCGCCATCGAGGCCGGCCCGTCCGTGCTCCCGGTGCTGGGACGCTTCGATGTCGCGGTGGCCGGAGGGGGAACGGGAGGGGCCCCAGCCGGTATCGCCGCGGCGCGGGAGGGCGCGAAGACCGTGGTTTTGGAAATGCAGCATGGCCTCGGGGGTGTCGGCACGCTGGGTCTGATCTCCTGCTACTGGTTCGGGAACCGGGTCGGGTTCACTCGCGAACTCGATGAGGAGGTGATGCGTCGTGACGCGGAAAGCCGCGCGAAGCTGGGCAGATGCTGGAGCCCCGAGGTCAAGAGTGCCGTTTACCACCGCATGCTGCGCGACGCGGGGGGCGTAGCCTGGCTTGGGAGCTATGCGTTTGGCGTACGGATGGACGGCGATCACGTGAACGGGCTGCTGGTTTCGACTCCCTGCGGTGTCGGTCTGGTCGAGGTCGACTCCGTGGTGGATGCGACCGGCAACGCCGACATCGCCGCGGCGGCGGGGGCGTCCTGCCGGGTGATCGGGGCACAGCATGTGGCAACCCAGGGCACCGGGCTCTCCCCCCGCGCCCATCCCGGGATTCGGCACATGAACTCCGACCACACCTTCGTGGACGAGACCGATCCCGAGGGCATCACCCACGCCTTCGTGAATGCGCGGGCAAAGTTCCCCAACGACTTCGACCTCTCCCCGATGGTGGACACCCGGGAGCGGCGGCAGATCCTGGGAGAGATCGAGATCTCCCCGCTCGACATCCTTGCGGAACGGACCTTTCCCGACACGGTGTTCACGGCAAGCAGCAACTTCGACACGCATGGGTTCATCGTCCACCCGGTGTTCATGGTGGCGGCGCCAGATCACGAACCGCTCCGCGCGCATGTCCCCTTTCGCTGCATGCTCCCGAGGGGCGTGGAGGGCGTGCTAGTGACGGGGCTCGGCATGAGCGCGCACCGCGATGCCCTACCGGTAATACGGATGCAGGCGGACGTGCAGAACCAGGGATTTGCCGCGGGGCTCGCCGCCGCGATGACCGGGAAGCGGCGCTTTCGCGACCTCGACATCCGCGCGCTGCAGGGAAGGTTGGTCGCAATCGGCAATCTCACCGCCGACGTACCGACCCACCAGGACTCATTCCCGATGCCGAAGCAGGCCATCGCGGAGGCCATGGGCGATTTGACGAAGGCGAAGAACGTCGCGTTGCTGTTCGCACATCCCGGGCAAAGTAAGCCGCTGCTCCTTGCCGATCCCCGCCTCGAGGCCGCCCTGATCCTCGGCCTGATGGGCGCGCGAGAGGCCACGCCCGCCCTCGAGAAGGCGGTGCGCGCCTCCCCGTGGGACGAGGGCTGGAACTACCGGGGCATGGGACAGTTCGGGGCGAGCATGAGTCGAATGGACGCCTTGATCCTCGCCCTCGCGCGAACGGGCGACCCGATGGGGGCGATGCCCATCGAGGAGAAGATCCGCCAGATCGACGCCAGCGCCGCGTTCTCCCATTGCCGTGTGGTGAGCGAGGCCACGGCGCTGCTTCCCCAACTCGCCGGGGTGCTTGCGAAGCTGCTGGAGAAACCCGGGATGACGGGGCACGCCCAACTGGACTCGGCGGCCGTCGCCCGCACCGCGAATGGGGACTCCGTCGAGACGGCCGCGCGCAATCTTTCGCTCCGGGAACTCCACCTCGCGCGCGGGCTATTCCTGGCGGGCGACGTGGGCGGCCTGGGCCGTGGGATTCTCGAGACCTACGCGCGCGACCTACGCGGGCAATACGCCCGCCATGCGAAAGCGGTGCTGGAGGCCAAGATTCTCGATCGCCTTGCCTGAACAATTTTGTCGCGCCTCCGTCCTCCTCGTGGGATCCGACTCCTGCCTTGCCCCTCCTCCCATGCCGGGGCATAAAGGGGGTTCGCATGTTCGAACATCAAAAGACCGTCCGAAAATCCGCGTCCGTCGAGGGCGTCGGCCTGCACACCGGGGCGAAGGCCACCCTCACCTTCCAGCCCGCCCTCGCCAACTCCGGCCTCCGTTTCGCGCGGACCGACCTCCCCGGCAGCCCGACTGTCCCCGCCCTCGTCCACCTCGTGAAGGACACCCAGCGCGGCACCACCCTCGAACAGGATGGGGTGAGCGTTCATACGGTCGAGCACGTCCTCGCCGCCCTTGCGAGCCGGGGTATTGATAATTGCCTTGTCGAGTTGAGTGGTCCCGAGCCCCCCATCCTCGACGGCAGCGCGAAAGCTTTCACGGCCGCCCTCAAGGAGGCGGGCTCAGAAAACCTCAGCGCGAAGCCGAACACCTTCGCCCCCGAGGCCCCTGTCTGGTACGCGAAGGACGGTACCACGATCGTCATTCTCCCCTCCGATCGCCTGCGCATCTCCTGCTCGATCCACTTCCCCGGCCAAAAGCTCGAAAGTCAGCACTACACCCTCGACATCACCGACGAATCCTTCGAGGCGGAACTCGCGCCTGCCCGAACCTTCTGTTTCTACGAAGAAGTAAAGCCTCTCATGGAGGCCGGCCTCATCAAAGGCGGTAGCCTCGAGTGCGCCGTCGTCATCAAGGACGATGAGATTCTCAGCAAGGAGGCACTCCGCTTCCAGGACGAGTTCGTCCGCCACAAGATGCTTGATATCCTCGGCGACGTGACCCTTCTCGGCCGCCCACTCGTCGGCCACATCGTCGCGGTCCGCCCCGGACACGCGGCGAATGTCGCCCTCACCCAGAAGCTCTTCAATATCATCAAGAAGAAACGCGGGGCGCGCAGCTATCTCGCCGAGGGGCCGACCTATGAGCAGATGGACATTCGCGAGTTGCTCAACATCCTGCCTCACCGCTACCCGTTCCTTCTCGTGGATCGCATCCTCAAGGTCAATCTCGAGGACATGACCATCGTGGGCCTGAAGAACGTCACGATCAACGAGCCGCACTTTCAGGGACACTTCCCGGGCCATCCCGTGATGCCCGGCGTCCTCCAGATCGAGGCGATGGCCCAGGTCGCCGGCGTTCTCATGCTCCGCAAGGGCGACAGCGCCGGAAAAATTGCGTACTTCATGAGCGCCGACAAAGTGAAGTTCCGCAAGCCGGTCACCCCGGGCGACACCCTCATCATCGAAGTGGCAATGCTCAAGGCCCGCGCCGGCCGCATTGGTCGCGCCCAGGCCCGATGTCTCGTGGACAATGAGATTGTCAGCGAGGCCGAGCTCATGTTCTCCATCATGGACCGCGACGCCGTCGAGTAACCTTCGCACGCCTCCTCTCTTCTCCCACCGCCCCCGGCTGCTGCTCACCGCTCACTGCTCACCGCCGCGATGATCCACAAGACCGCCATCATCCACCGCGACGCCGAGATCCCCGCCGATTGCGAGATTGGCCCCTACTGTGTCATCGGCGACGGCATCACCCTCGGCGAAGGCTGCGTCCTCCGTTCTCATGTGGTTCTCGTGGGGCCGAGCCGCATCGGGAAGAAGAATGAGTTCTACCCCTTCTGCTCGATCGGCCAGCGCACCCAGGACCTGAAGTACGACGGCGAGCCCACCCACCTCGAAATCGGCAACGGAAACACCTTCCGCGAGTTCGTCACTGTCAACCGCGCCACGGCAAAGGGCGCGAAGACCGTCGTCGGAAGCCGCAACAACTTCCTCGCTTACGCCCACGTCGCCCACGACTGCGTCCTCGGCAGCGGGATCGTGATGTCGAACTGCGGCACCCTCGCCGGCCACGTCGTCGTCGAGGACCACGCGATTATTGGCGGCCTCGCCGCCGTCCACCAGTTCTGCCGCATCGGCGCCATGGCCATTATCGGCGGGTGCTCGAAGGTCGTGCAGGACATCCCTCCCTATATGATGGCCGACGGAAACCCCGCCGAGGTGCGCACGGTGAACAAGGTCGGTCTCGAGCGCCACGGCTTGGGCGAGGAGGCCCAAAAAGCGCTTCGCTCCGCCTACAAGCTGCTCTACCGAGAAAGCGGACTGAATATCGGCGATGCCGTGGCCCGGATCCGCAAGGACCTGCCAGACCTCGCGGAGATTCGTCACCTCTGCGAGTTCGTGGACCGAAGTGAGCGAGGGATCAGTCGCTGACCCGCCCCGCCGGCATCCCGCTACCCAGCGAAAGCCGATGTTCAAGCGCGCCCGCAACGCCGTGGTCGGCTGGCTTGGCAGCCTTATCATCACCGCCATTGGATGCACGTTGCGCTACCGCGTGCGCGACACCGTCGGGGTCGCGCGCCCCTCCCTGCGCGGGGAGCCCGTGATCTTTGCTTTCTGGCACCATGACATCCTGCTGATGCCGTACTTCGCGCGCCGCTTTCTCACCTACCGCCCCCGCGTCTGTCTCGTGAGCGCCAGCAAGGACGGGGAGATGATCGCGCGCGTATTACGCCGTTTCGGGCTCGAAACTGAGCGCGGCTCCAGCTCCCGCAAGGGACGGGAAGCCTACCGCTCCCTTGTCGAAATCCTTGCCGGGGGAACCGATGTGGTGATCACCCCCGATGGCCCTCGAGGCCCACGCCATCACGCGCACGCCGGCGCCGCGGGACTGGCGGTTCTTTCCGGCCACGCACTCGTACCCGTACGGTGGCGTGCCGAGTGGAAAGTCGAGCTGCCCACATGGGATCGCTTCGTCATCCCACTCCCCTTCAGTCGCGTGGAGTTCGAGGTCGGTCCCGCCCTCCGCTTTCCCCAGGACACCCCGGTCGAGGAGGCCCAAGCCCGCATGGAGCGAGCGCTGATCCCTCAGGCTCCCTGAGGAGCACCCCGCGCGCTATGCCATGCGCGGAAGGCGAGGGCACACTTGCGCGGTAGGTCCACGTGGGCTCGCCCCGCGAAGACATCCCACCTGCGGGCCTCCAGGCGGTCGAGAATTCCCGCGTAGATCCACCTCATCGCCCAGACGCAAAAACGCGAACCGTCGTCCGGCAACAACGCGATCCCCGCCTCGCTCCGGCGATAGAGTTCCCGTGCGCGGCCCGCCATGTGCGCCACCAGCCCGGCCATCCCGGGCGTGAGATGCCTCGCGAAGACCTCCGCTTCGGACACCCCGAAGCGCGCCATCTCGTCGGCAGGCAGGTAAATACGGTCCCGCCCCGCGTCCTCTGCCACATCGCGGAGGATGTTGGTCGCCTGCATCGCGGCTCCGAGGTCGGCCGCGGGACCTTCCCCCGTGGGGTCGCGCAGGCCGAATACCCGCGCCATGATCAGCCCGACCACGCCCGCCACGCGGTGACAATAGACGCGGAACTCCTCCCCGTCGCGGATCCGTACGCGTCCGCGGTCGGAGCAGACCCCGAGGATCAGTTCCTCGAAATACGCCTGTGAAATGGCGTGACGGGTGACGACCTCGTGGAAGGCCGCGCCGAAGTCCACCCCGTCGCTTCTCCCCGCGTAAAGGTTGTCGAGCAGGTGGCGCAGCACCGCCGCGGGATTGTCGCCGCCGCGTTCGGGCACGAGGTCGAGCAAGTCGTCTGCATGGCGGCAGAAGGCATAGACGGCGCAGGCATCAAGGCGCTTCGCGCGCGGGAGAAAAAGCGATGAGAAAGAAAAACTCTTCGCGTGGCGCCGGGTGATGCGCCGGCACGCCTCGAAACTAGCCGCGAGACACCCCTCCATGGGAACCTCAGGCCACGGGGCCGCCCTCACCCTCAGGCGGCAAATCCTCGTCCTCCTCGATGCCTTCGCGAATCCTCTTGGAGATGAACGGACGAACAAAGCCGTACAGGAGGTAGGCAATGAACACGAGGGCCAGGGAGTAGCGCCACGTCTTCACGAGGAGGATGAGCAGGATGATCGTGACGAGCACCCGAGGAATCGAGCGCCGCGAATGCCAGTCGATGGACTTGAAACTCGGGTAGGCGATGCGGCTGTACATCATGAACGATAGGAAGACCAGGAGGAAGGGGAGCGCGTAGCGCCAGCGTCCCGGCTCACGGTCGTGTTCGTACAGGGTGAGCAGAAAAAGCGTGATGCTGGCGACGAGGCCTGCGGCCGCGGGGATCGGAAAACCGACGAAATCCTTCGTCGGGCTGTTCCCCGGCTGGCTGGATACGAGGTTGAAGCGTGCCAGGCGCATCGCCCCCGCCACGAGGTAGACAAACGCCACGAGGCCTCCCACCCAGCGGTAGGCGGGCGGGAAGTCGGCGAGGATGATCTTCAGG
Organism: uncultured Verrucomicrobiota bacterium; assembly: GCA_964653025.1. Classification (GTDB taxonomy): domain Bacteria; phylum Verrucomicrobiota; class Verrucomicrobiia; order JABWAM01; family JABWAM01; genus JABWAM01. The sequence goes on along the minus strand of CAZZBZ010000026.1, from coordinate 27,680 downwards.
ACCAGCAGCGCGGGCGCCAGGCCGAACGAGATCAGGTCCGCAAGCGAATCAAACTCCCGCCCGAAGGCACTCTCGCGTCCCCCGAGGCGAGCGAGGCGCCCATCAAGCATGTCAAAAATGAATGCCCCGAGAATGAACTTCAGGCTCGTCTCGTAGTGCCGAACCCAGATCTCGCTGCCGGTCTGCTGCTCGAGGGATCCTGCGATAATCTGGATCGTCGCCATGAACCCGCAGAACAGGTTCCCCGCCGTCATAAGATTCGGCAGGAGATAAACCCTCGACATGGCAGAGGGCGTGTTGGGGGACGGCGATGGGATGCTCATGGCGCTGGGAAGGGGAAAACCTAGCCGGAGAATGACCGAAGCGAGTTGCGACCGCAAGCCAAGCCCAACCACAACTCCTTACCGCACGATCGAGATCTCGAGAGTGTAATCGCGCGGCTCTTGCTCCGCCTCCGAAGGGGTGTAACGCAGTTTTACCTCTCCCCGCCCCAGCGCACGTGCCTGGAGCAACAGTCCCCACTCGCCCGGCTGGACCCTTGGCGACTCGCTGAGCACGATCAGAACCCCGGGGCTGTACTCCACAAGCGACCAGTGGCCATCGAGTTTAGGGTCCTTTTCGAGGCGAAAAAGCAGTTGCTGGTCGATTCGCATCTGCGCGTCCTTCCCAAGATCCTGACGGAAGACCTCAAGCACGCCCGCGATCGTGTAAAGCGATCGCGCCGATCCGCGGCTCATCTGCTCGGCGCACCCCGCCCCCGCGAGAAGCGCGACCCCCAGCGCGGTGACCGCGAGGCGCGTGGCTGTGCTCTGGAAGACTCGCCGGATCACTGCCCGGCCGCGGCCTTCGCCTTCTTGGTAGACCTCTTCGCGTTGCCCTTAATGACGCGCGTCGCGAGGTTCGACCCATCGTTCTGCTCGAAAAATACCACCGCTACGCGGTCGCCTTCCTTGAGGTCGCCAAGACCCATCAGGGAGCCATCCACTTCAACCCTGCCCTTGGTGGAGAGCTTGAAGCTCTTTCCTTCCACCGTGAAGGTCCCGGCCGTGGTATCGATCGACGAGATCTTTCCCTTCTGGTCGCCGGGTACGCGCGACCTGGCCTTGCTGGCCACGGGTGTTTCCACAGCGGGTGCGGCGGGGGGCGGCGCAGCCTCTATCGCGGCAGGAGCAGGGGACGCCTCCGTCGGGGCGACGATGACCTGCACGTTGGTCTGGGCCGTGAGAGAACCCGCCACGGCAAACGCGGCGGCGAGCATGAGCGAAGGCAGGGTTTTCATGAGCTCTGACTTCACGCCGGTTACCCCATCCAGTCAAGCGATTTCAGGGGAGTGGATGACGCGGTCCAGAAGCTTGGCGCTGCTGAGTACGCCAGGAAGGCCGGCGCCAGGGTGCGTCCCCGCCCCAGCGAAGAAAAGGCCCGCGATATCCTCGCTCACGTTGTGCGGGCGGAACCACGCCGACTGGGTGAGGACCGGCTCAAACTGGAACGCCGTGCCTAGGTAAGACTCGAGCTTCGTCTCGAAGTCCTTCGGGGTGAAGATCAGGCGCGAGACGAGATGCTTGCGTAGGCCGGGCACGAGGCCCTTCTCCTCAAGCGAGGCGAAGATCCGGTCGGCGTACTCCTCCTTGATCGCATCCCAGTCCTGACCTCCCCCGAGGTGCGGCACCGGGGAGAGCACGTAGAAGCCCTCGTGTCCCGGCGGGGCCAGCGACGGGTCGGTGCGTGTCGGTGCGTGGAGATAGAGCGAGAAGTCCTTGGCCACCACCTTTCGATCAAAAATATCACCCAGGAGGCCTTCGTAACGCGGCCCGAGGACGATTGTGTGGTGGGCCAGATCGGGATAGGTGCGATTCGTTCCAAAGTAGACGAGAAAAGTGGACATCGCGTAGCGCATCCGTTTCAGGCGCGCATCCGTCCACTTGCGACGGTACCTGGAGTCGATAAGGAGGCGGTAGGTATTCGCGTGGTCGGCGTTGCTGACGACGACGTCCGCCTCGAAACGCCGTCCGTCCTGTGCGCGCACAGCGCGAACGCACGGCATCGAGGGACTGTGTCCCGGCGCGTGTTCCCCGATGCGCCCGCGGCGGGTCTCCTGTTCTTCGCGGGAGAGGCGCGCGCATTCGATCTCCGCCACGCGGCAGTTCATCTCGATCCGTCCCCCGATGCGCTCGAAAAGCGCCACCATGGCCTGCACAAGCACCCCCGTGCCGCCCATCACATAATGGACGCCCCAGGTCTTCTCCAAGTGGTGGATCATCGAGTAGATCGAGGAGACCCGCAGCGGATTTCCCCCGATGAGGAGCGGGTTGAAGCTGAAAACCTGGCGCAGGTACGGGTCCCGGATGTAGGAGCAGACCATGCGGAATACCGACTGGTCCGCCCGCAGACGCATCAGGTCCGGCGCCACGCGCACCATGTCCCAGAGGCGGGTGAAGGGGCGGTCGGACAGGTCGGTAAACGCACGGTGGAAGATCCTCTCTGTCTTGCGCGCAAAGGCACGGTAGCCCTCGAGGTCGGCCTCATTGAAGCGCCGCACCTCTGCCTCCACATCCGCAGCGGAGCCTCCATAGTTGAAGGCTTTTCCGTCGGGAAAGACGATCCGATAGAAGGGGTTGCAGGGAACGAGGCGGACATCGTCGGAAAAATTTCCTCCCGCCGCCTGCCAGAGTTCCTCAAACACGAAGGGCACCGTCACGATGGTGGGCCCCGCGTCATAGGTAAACCCCTTGTCACGAAAGACCGCCGCCCGTCCGCCGGGCTGCGAGTTGCGCTCGAGCAGGGTCACCTGCCAGCCGCGAGCCTGCAAACGGATGGCGGCGGCGAGACCGCCGAAGCCGGCCCCGATCACCACCGCCCTCGGGCGCGCCCCCGCACTCATCGCTGCCCCCGTCTGGGAAGGGTGGCCGCCCTCATGTAATCGAGCACCGCGCGCATCGCCCTCCTTTGCGCAGGCGTCATCCCCGCGCGCCGAAGGGTTTTCCGTGCGTCGTCAAACAGCCCGCGCGCGAGGCGTCGCATCTCGCGAAACGCGCCCGAGCGCGTCACGAGGTGGCGAATCCGCTCGATCGCCTCCCCCGGCAGCCGCTGGGCGTCGAAGCATGCCTGGAGAAAAACGCGGTCCGCTTTTCCCACGCGGTCGTACGTGCAGCGGAGCAGGAGGGTCTTGCGTCCCTCGGCCAGGTCGTCGGCCAGGAGCTTTCCCCCGAGCGCGGCATCCTCGATCTCCAGCAGGTCGTTCTCTATCTGGAAGGCGAGGCCCACCGGGTAGGCAAAACACCGAAGCTCATTGACCACCCCCCGTGGCGCGCCGGCGAGCAATGCGCCCCACACCATCGGCCCCTCGAAGGTATACTTGGTCGTCTTCAGGTAGTAGGTGAGTTGGATTGCCTTTGGGTCCACGGCCCTCACCTCCCGCCCGGCGTTGAGGACATCCAGAATCTCGCCCACCCCCGTGTTCAGCACCCCGTCGAGGAACTCCCGCATCAGGGCGTCCCGCTGCCGCAGCGGGAACCCGGAATCGAAGATCAACTCGGTTGCCATGGCAAAGAGAAGGTCTCCCAGCACCAGGGCCACGTTCTCCCCTTGGCGGGTACGATCCCGCACGCCTCCGAGACGGGCCTCCACCTTACGGTGCAGCGTCGGCTGCCCTCGCCGCATGTCCGAGCGATCAATGATGTCATCGTGTGCCAGGATGAACGCATGGAAAACCTCCAGTGCCGCCGCGGCCCGGGCCAGCGAACGCATTGGGAGCGGCTTTCCCGCGTTCAGCGCGCGATAGGTGGTCAGGAATAGCAACGGACGGATCCGTTTTCCCTTCCGCTGGACAAACTCGGAAAGGTCGTTGTGGATCCCGTCCAGCCCAGCCTTTCGGCAAAGCCTTCCGAGACGGTGTGTGCGCAGGACGCGGCCAAGCACGCGGCCTACCTCCCGCTGCAGCACGGCGATTTCCCCAGCGCTTGTGGAGGTGGAAGAGGATCCTTTCACTTCATGCCCCTGCGAGCTCCATGACTTCGGGCGCCGCGGCTCGCGCGAGGGCGGCGCTCAGGTTCCGGATCTCCGCGGCATCGGACATCTGCATCGCGCGCTCGACCATCTCGACGGTTGCCGCGCGACTTAACCCGCGGATCAACCTCTTCGTCGCGGGAAGGACGGGCGGGTTGGCACTCAACTCATCCACCCCTAACCCCACCAGAAGCGGGACGAGCGCCACGTCCCCTGCCATCTCGCCGCAGACGGCCACCGGGATGCCTCGCGCATGCGCCGCCTCCACCACTTGCTTCAGAAGGCGGAGGATCGCCGGATGCGTCGGCTGGTAGAGATGCGCGATGCGCTCGTTCACACGGTCCACGGCAAGCGAATACTGGATGAGGTCGTTCGTGCCCACGGAAAAAAATTGGCACTCCTTCGCGAGGATGTCCGCGGTCATCGCCGCCGAGGGAACCTCGATCATCGTGCCCACCGGCATCTTCTCGTCGTAGGGAACGCCCGCCGCCCGCAACTCACCCCGGGCCGTCTCCAGTTCAGCATTTGCCTGTCGCAACTCCTCCACCCCGCTCACCATCGGGTACATCATTCGCACGTTTCCGAAGACGCTCGCTCGCGCGATCGCGCGAAGCTGGACGCGAAAGACGTCCGTCCGTTCGAGGCAGAACCGGATCGCGCGCCAGCCGAGAAAAGGGTTCATCTCGTTGGCCACCTGCAGGCTCGAAAGGAACTTGTCGCCCCCGAGGTCGATGGTGCGGATCACCACTGGGCGCGGGGCCAGCTTCTTCGCCACCTCCGCATAAGCCTCATACTGCTCATCCTCGCTCGGGATGTCATCACGGTTGATGAACAGGTACTCCGTGCGGAAGAGCCCCACCCCGTCCGCGCCGTTCGCCAACACGTCCGGGACATCGTCGGGCATCTCGATATTCGCTTCGAGCGCCACGCGATGCCCATCCACCGTGATCGCCGGCTCGTCACGGAGACCGGTAAAGCTCGCCTCAATGCTGTGACGGCGCGTCTCGAGCTTGCCGTACTCGAAAAGCGTCTGTTCCGACGGGTTGAGGATCAGCAGGCCGCCGTAGCCGTCCAGTAGAACATAATCCCCTTCGCGCACCCGCTGCGTCGCGTCGTGCAGTCCCACCACCGAGGGGATGCCCAGCGCCCGCGCCATGATCGCCGTATGCGAGGTCTTGCTGCCGATGTCCGTGCAAAAACCGATCACTTTCGTCTTGTCGATGCAGGCCGTGTCCGCCGGTGCCAAGTCGTACGCCAGCACAATACACGGTTCCTCGATGGTTCGCAGGTCCTCCGTGCTATGACCGGTCAGGCACTGCAAAACCCGCTGGGCCACGTCTCGGATGTCCGCTGCCCGCTCCCTTAAATACTCGTCATGCAACTCCGCCAGTGACTTCACAAACTGTGAAGCGACGGCATCGAATGCGTACTCCGCCGAATGCCGCTCGTTCCGGATGCGCCGCACCACCTCCTCGATGAGCGACGGGTCGTCAAGCACGAGGAGGTGCGCGTCGAAGATCGCCGCATTCCCGTCCCCCATGTCCTGCGACACCTTTTTCTGGATCTCCGACAACTGCTTCCGCGCTGCAATCAGTGCCTCCTCCAAGCGCGCCACCTCCGCTTCCACCTGCTCCGGGGGAATTTCCCTTGGACTGATCACCACCTCGCTTCGTCCGTGGACCCAGACCCTGCCCGTGACAACTCCCGGTGCCGCGGCGATGCCCGCGAACTGCTGCTCGCTGCCGGGAGTGCTTTCTTCAGCCATACGGCTTCATGCTAGCCGTCGGGGCCGACATGTCGAGCGACCAAATTCAGTTTGCCTCATTCATCTTCTAGGTTGAGCCAACGAAATTCCTCTTCGGAAAGTTCCACCCCCAGGGCCCCCATCGAGACCCTCGTCTCATCAAGCGTTCTGGGTCCAATGAGCGCGAAGGTCGGGAACGGCTGGAGGAGCACCCATGCCAGCGCAAGGTCGATCGGCGGCACCTTTCGCCGTCGGGCCAGTTTCCGCACCCGGCGAAGACGCTCGAAGTTATCCTCGCTGTACCAGCAGCGCGCCAGCTCCGCGTCGCCCCGATCCCGCGGATTCCCGCGCACGAAGAAGCCCCGCGCCTGGCTGGACCAGGCAAGGAGCGGCATCCGAGCGTGCTTCATCCACTCACGCGATCCCGCATCCGAGACGCTCAACGATCCCGCCCAGACCGGGTTCACCATCCGCGCAAGGCTGAGATTGTTGCTCAGCGCGACCGGGCCGGGAACTCCGAGCTGCTGGGCGTGCCGCCGCGCCTCCTCAACACGGGAAAGACTCCAGTTTGAACAGCCCCACGCGCCGATCCTTCCCGCGCGACGGTGCTCGTCGAGCACCTGTACAAACTCGGCTACCGGCACCTCTGCGTTGTCGCGATGCATCAGGTAGAGTTCGGCGCGGTCGGTTTGCAGCCGAGCAAGACTCTCGTGGAGTTGGAGGGTGAGGTTCTTTGGATCGCAAAACGGCGTATGCGCCCCTTTCACAATCACGATCACATCGTCGCGAACTCCGCGGTTGCGAATCCACTGGCCAAGGAGCCTTTCCTGGAGGCCCGAACTGTAAATCCACGCCGTATCGAAGGCGTTGCCTCCCCGCTCCATGAAGTCGTCGTACATTACCGAGGCGTGCGCAATGGTCTGCTGGTTGTCGCACCCCATCACGAGGCGCGAGATCGGCTTCGAGATGCCCGAAATCTTTCCTCGGGGCATTACCGTCTTCGCGGGAATCCTCAGCGGACGTCGCGCGACGGTCAGCTTCCATGCCTCCTTTTTTTCACTCTCATACACCACCCCGCATTCCTCCCGCCACCGGTCCAGGCAACGCATGTTGCCCAGCGTGTCCGCCCACGACATGGACGGCGAGGGAGCTTGGCGTCGTTCGAGGTGCGTCGCCACGGTGTCGGCCTCAATCGCGTAAAGGGGCAGCTTCGTCCGCACTACAATCTCGCGCGGCTCCGACCGTCCGACGACCTGAACGATGATCCGTGTTTCTCCTCCCTCGCGCGCCGGCAGCCACGGCTGGGGAACCGTGATCATTCCCTTCGTGCCGTGGACGCGAAGCATGTGGGGAAGCGAGATGCTGACACCGGTCGCGATCTGCGCGAGGATGCCGCCGGGAAACGAGAGGGTCGCCGCCGCAAACTCGTCCACCCCGGCTTTCCCCACCAGGCCGGCTCCCTTGAACTCCAGCGGCTCGGCAAACTCTCTCCCTGTGGCCAAGCCCGCCACGAGACGGACCGCGGAAACCGGATAGCACCCCACATCGAGAATTCCCCCCCCGCCCAGGGCGTTCGAAAATATCCGGCTCGCGGCGCTGAACTTTGCGCCGAAGCTGAATGCCGCCTCGATGAGGCGCGCTTCCCCAACTACCTTGCTGCGGACGAGTTCCGCGAGCCGTACCGTTTGCGGGTGGCAGCGGTACATGAACGCCTCCATAAGAAAGACATCGTGCCGCCGCGCAGCTTCGATGACCGCCATCGCTTCCGCATGGTTCATGGCTAGGGGCTTTTCGCAGAGAATATGCTTGCCCGCCTCCGCGGCCTTGATCGCCCACTCTGCGTGAAACGGGTGCGGAGTCGAAATGTACACCGCCTGCACGGAAGGATCCGCGAGGAGGGCCTCGTAGCTCCCATGGCAACGGTCGAGGCCGAACTCCTTTCCGAAGGTGATCGCGGCTTCCGAGGTACGACTCCCGACAGCAACCAAGCGTCCCGTTCTCGATTTCGGAAGGTGACTGGCAAACGCGTGCGCGATGCGCCCCGTTCCAAGAATTCCCCAGGCGAGTTTAATTTTCATAATCGTCGAGGGTGACGGTGCCACCCATAAATCGAGAAAACCTTACTTCAAAGAATGAACGTGGTGTCCCCCTGCCGTCATGACCTCGGCTCTTCGGGCAGCCCTTTGACCGTATAGTACGTGTCCGTACCGACCGCACGGTTGAGGCGGGCGAGCGCGACATTGAAGTCGTAGAGGGCCTGGGTCTCGTTCGTTCGCGCTCGGGTGAGCGCCACCTGTGCGTCGAGCACGTCGAGTTGGGTTGCCGCCCCGACGTCGAAACGCGCCTTCGCGAGCCGCAGGCCCTCCTCGGCCTGCTCGACCACCTTGCGCGAGGCGTTGACGAGGTCCACCGCCTCGACGAGGGCCGAATGCGCCCGGCGCACCTCGACGTCCACCGTGAGGCGGAGTTGCTCCTCGTCGAGCACCGCGAGGGAAAGCTCGGACTTCGCTTGGCGGACCCGCCCGTCGGTGGCCAGACCATCGAAGATGTCCCAGGATCCGCGGACGCCCGCGATCCATCCGTGGGTGTCATCCTTCAGGCTGGAGGAAAACTGGGACTTGTCGGCGCCGTAGCCGGCGAAGGCGTCCACCTGCGGCTGGTAGCCGGTGCGCGCGTTGCGGAGTCCCTGGGTCTGCGCGGTCACGAGCTTCGCGATGCGGCGGAGGTCGGGACGCTGGGTTGCCGCAGCGGCGAGGACTTGCTCCACCTCCACCTGGTAGTTCTCGAAATCGAGTTGCCCTTCGACCTCGAGCGCGGGGCGCGCCCCGCCCGTCGCGGGGGGCGCAAGGCCGATCGCCTTGCGGAGTTCCTCGACGGCGATGCGGTCCTGGTGGCGCGCGTGGATCAGCGCAGGCCGCGCATTGGCGAGCGAGACCTCGGCACGGAGAACGTTAAAGCTCGGAACCGTACCGGCCTCAAAGCGATACTTCTCGGTTCGCAACTCCTCCTCAAGGAGTTGCAGATTCTGTTCCTGAACAGCAAGCAGGGAACGGGCGAGGAGGACGGCATAAAACCGCTCGCGCACATCAAGGAGGACGTCGTTGATGGTCCCCTGCATTTCGACCACGGCAGCCTCCTCGAGGGCTTTCTGGCGCTTGAGCCCCGAGTCCACCTTTCCCCCGGTGTAGATTGCCTGGCGGACCTCGAGGTTTACCCCCCAGTCGTTCTGCGTGCCGAACGGCATCCCGTTGAAGATCTCGATGCGGTCCTTGTCCATCTGCTGAAAGGTCGCGTTGATTGCAGCCCTCGGGATCGAGGCGGCGCGCGCCTCGATGACAAGCCCTCGGCTCTTCTGGATTCGTTCCCGGGCCTTGAGGATCTCGTGGTTCTGCGCGAGCGCGGTCTTCAGGCAGCGGTCGAGGTCGTAGCGCCCTCCCGCTTCCGCGGCGGTAGGCGCGGGACCAGGTGCCCCTCGGGCGCTGTCAGCCACGAGGGCGACAGCGACCAGGAGAAGAAGCTGCAAAAATTCGCGCATGGAGATGGGATTATCGACGCAAGTCTCCCCCATTCAAGCCCATCCGCCCCTGCTCCGAATGGAGGGCCGTAGTGCAGTTCTGCCGGTTTTTCTCTCAACCCGTCTGCACAGCATGCCCGCTTGGCCGTACCATTGAGCAAGGCACCTCCCCGCAGACCGCCAAGGGCACGACGAAGTTCCCCTAGATGCCACGAGTGGAGGGCCGCCGTGTCGGCGGCCGCGAAGGATGGAGACGGACGGCGACACGCCGTCCCTCCAATCGCGATTTGAGCATGGCTCGCCAGATACCGCGAGTGGAGGGGCACGTATGCCCCGCGCAGGCTCACGCCACCGTGAGGATCGCCTTGCGTGGCGAACGGCCCACCGACAAGGGTCGGAAGAACGACGGGGGACTCGCTTGCCCCTACACGTCCAGGTTTCGGACGTTGAGTGCGTTGTCCTCGATGAACTGGCGGCGGGGCTCGACCTCGTCGCCCATGAGGATGGTAAACATCTTTTCGGCCTCAACGGAGTCGGTGAGGTCGATTCGCAGGAGCTTGCGGTTCACGGGGTCCATTGTGGTGGCGAAAAGCTCCTTGGCGTTCATCTCACCCAATCCCTTGAAGCGCTTGATCTGGAGACCGCGTCGACCGATCTCCTTGATCCCCGCGAGAATGTCCGGGATCGCGTGGATGGGACTCACCTTCGCGTTCTCCCCCTCGCCCTCAACCAGTTCGTAGAGCGGCTTGTCCTGCGCGGTGTAGTGCTCAACCTTGAGCCCTTTCTTCGCGAGTTTATCGAGCAGGTCGGTGATCGCCTTGCTCTCATGGAGTTCGATGTGGCGGGCGCGGCGCGTCACCGCGGTTTTCGAGGAAGCCTCCTCCTTCAGGGTCTCGGCCTTGCCGTTGCCATTGTGCTCCTCCGCGTCGAAGAGGCCGAGGTCGGAGTTCTTTTGCGCGAACTTCGCGAGTTCATCCTCATCGTGGAAGTAGTGGACGCTTTCCTCGTTCCCTTCGCGGACGCGGACGAGGTGGCGCGGGAGTTCGCCGCTCTTCGGGGCACGGTGCGCGAGGTAATCCTCGAAGTCCCCGCCGTGGCGGTGAATCGCGCCGCTGTACTTGTCGAGGGATTCGAGGAGATCGAGGATTTCGGTAAGTTGCTTGGTCGTGAGCTCCTTGCCGTCGGCGAGGTTCCGCAGGCGAATATCCTCGGTCCCGAGCGAGATGAGGATGCGGTTCAGGGCCACGTCGTCCTCCACATACTCCTCGCGCTTCTTGCGTTTCACCTGGTAGAGCGGAGGCTGGGCGATGTAGACGTGCCCCTGCTTGATGAGGCCCGGCATCTGGCGATAGAAGAAGGTCAGGAGCAGCGTGCGGATGTGGGAGCCGTCCACGTCCGCATCCGTCATGATGATGATCTTGTGGTAGCGCAGTTTCTCGACATTGAAGGCCCCTTCCCCCTCACCATCGCCGATGCCGGTGCCGACGGCGGTGATCATCGTGCGGATTTCGGTGTTCTGGAGGACCTTGTCGAGGCGGGCCTTCTCCACGTTGATGAGCTTGCCGCGGATTGGGAGGATCGCCTGGAAACGGCGGTCGCGACCCTGCTTGGCGGAGCCACCGGCGGAATCACCCTCGACGATGTAGAGCTCGCAGTTGCGCGGATCCCGGTCGGAGCAGTCGGCGAGCTTGCCGGGCAGGCCGCCCCCGGTGAGGGCGCTCTTGCGGACCGTCTCGCGTGCGCGGCGTGCCGCCTCGCGAGCCCGCGCGGCGGTGAGCGCCTTGTCCATACATCGCTTGGCCACCCCGGGGTTCGTGTCGAAGTAGGCCATCAGCCCCTCGTACACCACCGAGGAGACCACCCCCTCAATCTCCGTGTTCACCAACTTCACCTTCGTCTGCGACTCGAAGCGCGGATTCGGGAGCTTCACGCTCAGGACGCAGACCAGGCCCTCGCGCACGTCGTCGCCGGTGATCGCGGGGTCCTTCTCCTTAAGGAAGTTGTTGGTGCGGGCGTACTGGTTGATCGCGCGCGTAAGCGCCGTGCGCCAGCCAGTGAGGTGCGTGCCGCCGTCGGTGTTCGGAATCGAGTTGGCGAAGCAGAGAATCTGGTCGCTGTAGCTGTCGTTGTACTGCATCACGCAGTCCACGAAGACCTCGTCCTTCTGGCGGCTGAGCACGATCGGTTTCGGGTGGACGACCTGTTTGTTCTTACCGAGTTGGCGGACGAACTCCTCGATGCCGTCCTTGTAGATAAAACGCTCCGTCTTGAGCAGTTCCCCGCTCCCGCTCTTGTCGGTCCGCTCGTCGGTGAGGGTGATCTCGACGCTGGGGTTCAGGAACGCCAGCTCGCGCAGGCGGTTGGCCATCAGGTCGAACTTAAACTCCGTGGTGATCGTGAAAATCTGCGCGTCGGGTTTGAAGGTGATGAGCGTTCCCGTGTGGCGGGACTTGCCGATGACCTCGAGCTTCTTGGTCGTCTTCCCGCGCTCAAACCCCATGTGGTAGACCTTGCCATCGCGCGAGACCTCGACGCTGAACCACTCCGAAAGCGCGTTCACGCACTTGGCACCGACCCCGTGGAGGCCGCCCGAGTACTTGTACGCCCCCTGGCCAAACTTGCCTCCCGCGTGGAGATTGGTGAGGACGAGCTCGACCGCCGGCATCTTCCACTTCGGATGCATGTCCACGGGGATGCCACGCCCGTCATCGCGGATGGAGACGGAGCCGTCCACGTGGATCGTCACGTCCATGCGCTTGCAGAAGCCCGCCAGATGCTCGTCGATCGAGTTGTCGAGTACCTCGAAGACGCAATGATGAAGTCCGCGCTCATCAGGGTCCCCGATGTACATCCCGGGACGTTTCCGAACCGCTTCGAGACCCTCCAGCTTGTCAATCTTCGAGGCGTCGTAGGCCGCCGCCCCTTTCGGCACGACGGGCGTCACGGGAGCCTCTTCGCGGTCTTCTTGATCAGCCATGGTACGGAGAATTGTTAATTAAAATTACCCCAAAATCGTTCTTCAAACAACCCATTTTTGATGAAAAAGCGCAAAATCTTGGGGGAGGTCCGCAAACCATCCACCACCGGTCGTTGTTTAAAAAAACGCGCAGGAGGATTTCCTGCATCCGACTTTGCATGGGTGGAGCTTACCCCCGTCGCGGGGGGGGAGATACGTTCTCCTCTCGACAGATCGGGTTCGCCCCGATAGCTTCAGCGCCACTCGTGCTGCCATGCGGACCCTCCCCAAGGTTGTGAACTTCCCTCCCTCGTCGCGGGAGGGAGACTGGTGGAAGGACCAGATTCTTTGCGGGGACTCCCTTGATATCCTCCGGGCGATGCCCGCGAAGTCGGTCCACCTCGCGATCACCTCGCCCCCCTACAACGTCGGACTTAACTACGACGCCCACGACGATCGGAAGCCGTACAAGGAATACCTGAAGTGGCTCAAACCTTTCTGGACCGAGATCAAGCGGGTCCTCGTCCCCGGCGGCCGTTTCGCCCTCAACGTCGCCCCCACGAGCATCAAGGACTTCCGCCCCATCCACTACGACATGGCCGCACAGATGCGTTCGCTTGGGTTCATCATGCGGACGGAAATTCTCTGGTATAAACAGACCATGCGGCGTCGGACGGCCTGGGGCTCGTTCCGCAGCCCCAGCAATCCGCACATCATCCCGAGTTGGGAATACGTCCTCGTCTTCTCTAAGGGCTCGTGGAACCTGCCCGGCGACAAGGCCGCGGCCGATATTTCCAGCAAGGAGTTCATCGCGTTCTCCGACGGTTTTTGGAAAATTCATCCTGAGACGCGTGGACGGCAGCCGTTCCTCAAGAGCCTTGATCCTTCCCGCCAGGGTCGTCAGGCCCCGCAGGAGAAAAAAGAGGGCCATCCCGCCCCATTTCCCGAGGACCTCATCTACCGGCTCGTGAAGTTCTACAGCTATCGAGGGAACGTGGTCCTCGACCCGTTCGGCGGCACCGGCACCGTGGCGGTCGTCGCCGCGAAGACAGGCCGCCACTTTGTTCACCTCGACCTCTCGAAAAAGTATTGCACGATCTCTTCCGAGCGCATCGCCGCCGAGATGCAGCAGATGCGCCTCGACGAAGTCGCACGCCCTCGCGCAGGCTGATGGCGGATCCGCATGGCTCGCTTGAGCGTCCTGGAAGGAAGGAATAGACGTTCGGCCAACGTCCCTATGCGGAACCTGCCAGGGCGGTGGCGATCCCGCAGTCGCGGAACCGCGCTACGGAGGAGGCGGGCGGCTCGCCCCTACGCGAGGGATTTCAGTGCTGCGGCGAGTTTTTCGTGGAGGCCGTCGAAGCTGCCGTTGGAGAAGACGATCGCCACGTCCCCGGGCTTGAGACGCTTTGCCGCCTCGATGGCGATCTCGGCGGCGGTCGGGAGGTAGTGGGCCTCGCGGCCCTTTGCGCGGAGGTCGGCCATCACCCGCTCGGGATCGAGACGGTTCTCGGGGGGGAGTTGATCGAGACGAGCGACCTGAGAAACGAAGACCCCGTCGGCGAGAGCAAGCGCCTCGGGAAGTTCCTTCTGGAAGACGGCGCGACGGGTGGTGTTGGACCGTGGCTCGAAGAACGCCCAGAGGCGGGCCTTCGGGTAGCGGCGGCGCATCGCCTCAAGCGTCTGGCGAAGGGCGGTGGGGTGGTGGCCAAAGTCGTCGATGATCGTGACCCCGCCGATCGTCGTGCGAACCTCCTGCCTCCGTTTCACCCCCTGAAAGGCAGCGAGCGCGGCGCGAGTTTTCACATCGGGAACGCCGACGTGGCGGGCGACGGCGATTGCGGCGGCGGCGTTGCGGGCATTGAAGGCGCCGGCCATCGGCACCTCGAAACGTGCCTCGCCGAGAGCGAAAGTGACCGCGGTTGCGCTTTCGCTCAGGTCGGCAATCCGCAGGTCGTTCTTCACGCCGGCGCCCAGGAAGCGGACGGGGCAGAGGGCGCCCGCAACGACCTCTCGGACGTTCGCATCGTCGCCGTTGGCAACGAGGAGGCCGTTGCGGGGGATGAGGTTGACGAGGCGGCGGAAGGCGAGCTTGACGGCGTCGAGGTTCTCGAAGATGTCGGCGTGGTCGAACTCGAGATTGTGGATGACGACGACCTCCGGGAGGTAGTGGAGGAACTTCGAGCGCTTATCGAAGAAGGCAGTGTCGTACTCGTCGCCCTCGAGGACGGTAAAGGGGCTATCGCGGAAAAGGGCGCCCTTGCCGAGGTTTTTCGGAAGGCCGCCGATCATCCAGCTCGGACGGAGGCCCGCGGATTCGAGAATCCACGCGAGCATGGAGGTGGTCGTCGTTTTTCCGTGGGTGCCGGTGACGACGAGGTTGCGGCGGCCCTGGAGGAAAAACTGGCGAAGAATCTCGGGGAGGGAGGCGTAGCGGAGGCGGCGGTCGAGGGCGGCCTCGAGCTCGGGGTTACCCCGGGAAATGGCGTTGCCGACGACGATGAGGTCGCAGGGGTCGGGAAGGTTTTCGGGGGCGTAACCGAGGCGAACCGGGATCCCCTGCTCCTCGAGGAAGGTGGACATCGGCGGGTAGACATTGTCGTCCGAGCCGGTGACGGTGTGGCCGAGGCCGCGCAGGGCGGTGGCGGTGGAGGCCATGGCGGTGCCGCAGAGGCCGATGAAGTGCAAGTGCATGAAGTTGGAAGCTGGAAGTTGGAAGTTGGAATGAGACATGCAAAACGATTAGATGACAAGGGCGGTCAGCGGAGGCACTGCTGCCGGGCATGGCGATTCATTCAGCGTTCGGGCCGCTTTCAATTCGAGCTTCCCGCTTCAAACTTCCAGATTCATTCTCTCTATGTTCCGCACCTTCATCCTGATCGGGGAGATCCTCGGGCTGATGCTCGTGCCGGTCGTGCTGGTGCGAAAGCGGCATCCGGTGTCGGCGTGGGCGTGGACGCTGGCGGTGGTCTTCATCCCCTGGCTCGGGGCGTTCCTTTTCGTGGTCTTTGGTGCACAACGGATCCGAAGGCGGCTGCGGCGCAAGCTCTACCATCGCTCGCGCTTCCTGCGGCTCTGGGTTTCGCCGCGCGACCGGAAGGAGAGGGTGACCGGCAAGCCTGCGTGGGCCGGGATGGATGCCTTCGCCCTGCGTGTCGGGGGCTCCCCGGCGAGCGAGGGAAACGAACTGGAGCTTTACGTCGGCGGGGTGGAGGCCTTCGAGTCGAAGCGCGAGGCGATCCTCGCCGCGAAGCGCCATGTCCACGCCGAATACTTCATCTTGCAGAACGACGCCACGGGACGGGATTTTGTGGACCTGCTTTGCGAGAAGGCGCGGGCCGGGGTGGAGGTTCGCCTTCTCGTGGATGCACTCGGGTCGCGGCGCGCGGGTCCTTTGCTCAATGCGCTCCGGCGGGCGGGCGGGCGCGCGGCGGAGTTTCTGCCGCCTCGCATCCGGGGGGGCGGGGTCATGCCTGGCCTTCGCAACCACCGCAAGATCCTTGTCTGCGACGGGCAGGTGGCGTTCACCGGCGGGCTGAACATCGGCGACGAGTACGTGAACAAATCCCCCCGCTTCCCCTCCTGGCGCGACACCCATGCGCGGGTGCGCGGACCGGCGGTGCTCGCACTCCAGCGGGTATTTGCTGAAGACTGGGATTTCGCGGCGGACGAGCTGTTGACCGGCGACGACTATTTTCCAGAGCCGTTCGAGAAGGGCGCCGAGCGGGTCCAAGTGGTGTGGTCTGGGCCAGACCAGGACGACAACGCGACGCGCGAGACCTTTTTCACGGCGATGACCTCAGCCCGTCGCCATCTCTGGATCGCGACTCCCTACCTCGTGCCCGACGGGGCACTGCTGACGGCGTTGCGCTCGGCGGCGATGCGGGGCGTGGACGTGCGGATTCTCACGCAATCATGGCCGCCCGACCACTGGATCTCCCACTGGGCAGGGCGCTACTTCTGGGAGGAACTCCTCGTTTCGGGGGCGCGGATCTTCGAGTACACGGGAGGAATGATGCACGCGAAGGTGATGATCGCCGACGGGGCGTGGGCCTCGGTCGGGACGGCAAACCTCGATGTGCGGAGCATCCGCCTGAATTTTGAGGTGAACCTCCACCTCCACTCGCTCGGGGCGGTGGAACGGCTTGA
>CAZZBZ010000026.1:3386-11212 GCA_964653025.1 uncultured Verrucomicrobiota bacterium | reverse complement strand
AGATGGAGGGGCACGCTTCGTCGTGCCCGCGCTTTTCGGGGGGACAGATGGGCACGACGAAGCGTGCCCCTCCACAGATACGGACGCGGAGCGAGCTATGGTGCGGGCGGGGCGCCGTCCATCGGTTGGACACGGACGGCGCGGGCGTCGAAGAGTTCGCCGATCTTGTCATCCACGAAAATATCGAGAAGGCGCCAGCGGTCGCCGGGGCGGTAGTAGGAGAAGCGCCAGCGGAGGGGAAAGTTTTCCGACCAGCTCAGGCAGACGACCTGCATCAGGCTCATGCCGACGCGGCGCTGCTCGATCGTCTCGAAGCCGAGCATGGGGCCGTAGGTCGAGATCGCCTCGCGCGTTTGTTTCTTGAGGGCCTTCACGTCGTCCTCGCGACCGCGGATGCGCGTGTTGGTAAGAATAATCTCGTAGGCCTCGTCGACCTTCTGCTGCTTGAGGAGATTGAAGAAGGTGGTGATCCCCTTCTGGATGTCCTCGGGGAGGGGCGGTGGCGCGGCGGGGGCAGGCGTAGCGAAGAGCAGGCCGACGAAGAGGGGGAGAAGCCACGGATGAATACGGAAGGAGTTCATGGGATTCAGGATTCCGAGCGTGGGGTGTGCGGCTTGAGGCTCCTGTCCCCTCATGCAAGTCCCATGGCTTTCAGGACGCTGTCCGTGTTGGCGCGGACGGTGATGGCCTTCATCTTGTGGCGCGCGACGATGTCGGGGTCCTTGAGACCGTGGCCGGTCACGGTGCAGACGATGACAGGGGAAGGCGGGATGAGGCTGGCGCGGAGCTCGGCGGCAAGGGGGCAATCCTTGTGGGAGGAGCGCCCCACGCTCTTCATGAGGCCAGCGACGGAGGCGGCGGAGGCGGGCTCGACAAAGACCCCCTCGTTCACGGCGAGCCAGAGTTGGGCCTCGAGGATCTCCTCGTCGGTGACGATGTCCACAAGTCCGTTGGATTGGGCGAGGGCGACTTTGGCCGCTTGCCAGCTTGCGGGGTTGCCGATGCGGATGGCGGTGGCGACGGTCTCGGGCTTTTTCACCGGCGCGTCGTAAAACACGGGGGCGGAGTTGGCGGCCTGGAAGCCCATCATGCGCGGGAGGCGTCGGGATTTGCCTTCCTGCTTGTACTCGCGGTAGCCCTTCCAGTAGGCGGTGATATTTCCCGCGTTGCCGACAGGGATGAAGTGGTAGTCAGGCGCCTCCCCGAGGGTGTCCACAATCTCGAAGGCGGCGGTCTTCTGGCCCTCGATGCGGTCGGGGTTCACCGAGTTGACGATGGCCACGGGGTGCTTCTCCCCGACCTCGCGGACAAGGCGGAGGGCGTCGTCGAAGTTGCCCTTCACGGCAATGACCTGGGCGCCGCTCATCAGGGCCTGGGCGAGCTTGCCGCTGGCGATCTTGCCCTTGGGGAGGAGGACGAAACAGGCGAGCCCGGCGCGCGCAGCATAGGCGGCGGCGGAGGCGGAGGTGTTGCCGGTGGAGGCGCAGATCACGGCCTTGGCGCCCCGCTCGACGGCCTTCGAGATGGCGACGGTCATCCCCCGGTCCTTGAAGGAACCGGTGGGGTTGAGCCCCTCGCACTTGAGGTAGACCTTCGCGTCGGGGGCGACGAGTTTGCTGAGGCGCGGCGCGAAGACGAGCGGGGTGTTCCCCTCCATGAGCGTGATGACCGGGGTCTTCTCGCTGACCGGCAGGAACCCCCGGTACGCCTCGATGACACCGGGCCAGCTCATGACTCGAAGGTTTCCACGCGCAGCACGATGGGCTTCGCTTTTACGGCGGGGAGGCGGCGGATGCGATCGAGCGCCTTGATCACCGCCCCGTGGCGGGCGTCGTGGGTCATCAGGATGAGGGGCACGGCCTCGCCCTCGTGTCCCTCGGGCTGGAGGACCGAGGAAATTCCGATCTTCGCGGCGCCGAGGATCGAGGCGATCCGCGCGAGGACGCCGGGGCGATCGGCCACGCTGAGGCGGAGGTAGTAGCGCGAAATGATGGATTCCGCCGGTGCCACGCGGGGGGGCACGGGGCCGATTGCCGATGGCTGGGGAAGGGGGGTGTCGTCCCCGCAGTGGCTTGCGAGGACAACGTGCCGTGCGGCCTCCATGATGTCGCTGATCACGGCGCTTGAGGTGGCGTCGCCCCCGGCTCCGGGGCCGGAGAACTCGACATCGCCGACGACACTCCCGCGGACCACCATGGCATTGGTGACGCCGTGGATGGAGGCGAGGCGGTTCGTGGAGGGGATGAGGGTGGGATGGACGCGGACCTCAACCTCGGCGGGACCGAGGGAACGGATGATGGCGAGGAGCTTGATCGCGTAGCCGAGGCGTTGCGCAAAACGGATATCCTCGACGGCGACATGGCGGATGCCCTCGACGGGAACCTTGCGATAGTCCACGCAGCCGCCCTGCACGAGCGAGGCGAGGACGGTGGCCTTGTGGGCGGCATCGAGGCCGTCAATGTCGAGGGTGGGATCGGCCTCGGCGAAGCCGCGGGCCTGCGCCTCACGGAGGGCTTCCTCGAAACCGGCCCCCTCGAGGGTCATGCGAGAGAGGATGTAGTTGCAGGTGCCATTGACAATTCCGTAGAGGAGGCGGAAGCGGTTGGCGACGAGCCCCTCGCGGAGCGATTGGATCAGCGGGATGCCGCCGGCGACGCTCGCCTCGAACCAGACGGGCGCGCCGCGGCGCTGGGACTCGGGGAAGATCTCGCGCCCGTGCTCGGCGAGGAGGGCCTTGTTGGCGGTGACGACCGGCTTGCCGGCGCGCAGCGAGGAGAGGATGAGGTGGCGCGCGGCACCGCAGCCACCGATCAGCTCGACCACGATCTCGACGCGAGGGTCGGCGACAAGGGCGTCGAGGTTCCGCACAAGGAGGCGGGCGGCATGGCGCTCGGGGCCGCGGGTGCGCGGGGAGAGGTTTTGCGCAGCCACTGCGACGACCTCCGTGCGCACGCCGCAACGGCGCGCGAGCAGGTCGGCGTTGGCCCGAAGGTTGCGGAAGACGGCGCTTCCCACGGTGCCGAATCCGGCGAGGCCGATGTGAACAGTGCGCATGGTGCTTCAATATGGCCAAAAGCCCCGCGTTTAGGCAAGCTTCCCGCCTTGATGAACCAGACCTTGGTGGTGGGCTTGGCGGCCCCGGTGAAGGGCAGGCTCCTCGCGGGGGCGCTGCTCGTGCTTGCCGTCGGCCTCGCCTCGTGCGAGTTCTCGCGCCCACCCGCGCCTGCGGGGTCCCACCTGCCGCCGCGCGGGATTCTCAAGTTCGTACCCTATGCGTCCGACGGGCGGCTCGTCGCCTACTTCACGCTGGCGGATGCCTCAACCAATCAGGTCGCCTCGGACGGCGACCTGAGGATCCAGATCTACACGACGACGAGCCTGAGCCTCGGGGGTGGGCCGCCTTCGGGAAGCGGCATGGTGCTGCGGCGCCCGCTCTACGACAACACCTTCGCCGTCGGGGTGACGAACTTCCGGTGGGAGACCTACGGGAACTTCTTCACCGTGAAGGACCTCGCCTTCCGTTTCATGGTGCCGTACGAGGCGATGACGGGCCCGGTCCGCAAGGGCAGGGTGGCCACGGTGGAGATCACGTTCCACCCCGACGGGGCAACGAACACGCTCGTGGCGCGGCGAAACGTGGCGTTCTATTGAGGGGCATGCCGACCTCGTAAGTTTCTGAGATCATGACCGATCGCGCGATTCTCAACCGTTGAACTGTTGAACCCCTCAACCGCGAATCTGGGCCGTCGCCTCGCTCGGGCCTACCCCTCGGCAAAGTGCGAGCTGGATTTTGGCACACCCCTGCAACTCCTCGTGGCGGTGATCCTCTCCGCTCAGTGCACGGACAAGCGGGTGAACAGGGTGGCCCCCGCGCTCTTCAGGAAGTGCCCCGACGCGCGAGCGTTCGCAAAGGTTTCCCAGAAGGAACTCGAGAAGCTCATCCACAGCACGGGCTTTTTCCGCAACAAGGCGAGGATGATTCGCGGCTGCTGCCGGGCAATCCTCGATCGCTTCGGGGGGCGCGTTCCCTCGACGATGGAGGAACTGGTGACCCTCGACGGGGTGGGACGCAAGACGGCGAACGTGATCCTCCACGTGGCTTATGGGAAGAACGAGGGGGTTTGCGTGGACACTCACGTGTTGCGCCTTTCGGGGCGGCTCGGGCTTTCGAGGGAGAAGACGCCCGAGCGGGTCGAGCGCGACCTCATGCGACTCTTCCCGCGCAAGCGCTGGGGAGACGTGAGCCACTGGCTGATCTGGCACGGGCGGCGCCGCTGCTTCGCCCGCGGGCCCGATTGCGCGCACTGCGAACTGCGCCGCCTTTGCCCCTCCTTTGAAATCCTCTCGGAAAAACCGAAGAAACTGTTGCGCCCAGAGGGGAAATCTGGCAGAAGTCCCTCAACGTGATTCCTAGGCGGTGCCGTGAGGAACCGCACGGGGGTCGTCACCCAACCAAAAACAAAGGAGTAAAAATATGGCTCGTAAGCCCAATGCCGCATTCATGAAGCCGGTTCAGCCGGACGCAGTGCTCTCGGTTGTCGTCGGAAGCAAGCCCATCCCCCGCACGGAGCTCACCAAGAAGCTCTGGGCCTACATCAAGAAGCACGGCCTGCAGGACAAGAAGAACAGGCGCAACATCAACGCTGATGACGCCCTCAAGGCCGTGTTCAGCGGCAAGAAGACCGTCTCGATGTTTGAGATGACCAAGCTCGTCAGCAAGCACGTGAAGTGATTCTCTTCGCGGCGGCCCCTCGGCCGTCCGCGATCTTTTCAAGGCCCCGCCCGGCGCTGCGCGCCGGACGGGGCTTTTTATTGCGGGGGAGACGGTCTGCGTGCCTCCCTAACCCGCGCGTGAGGATCCTCTCGAGATCTGTTTTCGCGGGGAGCACACGCGGCTCGTCCCGCGGCCGCGGGACCGGCTCGGCGGCCAGGTTCCGAACTCCGAGTGGAGGGCCACGCTTCGTCGTGGCCGTCTGCCGTCACACCTGCCCCGCGCCTGGCGGGGGAGGGCACGACGAAGCGTGCCCCTCCACTTTCGGAGATGGGTTGGGTTTACGCGCAGGTGCCCGTGCAGACACGCACCCGAATCGCCGCGATTCAGCGGAGTTCTTCCCCAAACTCGACCTCCCAGAGCGAGGGATCGAGAAACTGCCGCCAGGTCTCGTCGCGGTGGCGCGAGCGGGTGACGGTGAGGAAGGGGCGCCACTTCGGGCGCTTTGGCGTACGGAGGAGCTTCATGCCCGCCTCGCGAGGGGTGCGATTGCTCTTGCGCGTGTTGCAGCGGATGCAGGAGCAGACCAGGTTGTCCCAGCTCGTCACCCCGCCGCGGTCACGGGGCGTCACGTGGTCGAGATTCAACTCCCGACGGTCCAGCGACTCCCCGCAATACTGGCAGCGGTGGTGGTCGCGCTCGAAGATGTTCTGGCGGGTGAGCTTGATCTCCTTGCGCGGCATGCGGTCGAAAAAGCCGAGCAGGATCACCTTCGGTACGCGGATGCGGAAAGAGATCGCCTGGACCCAGCCATCGGCATCTTTGTGGCGCTGGGAAACTTCGCGCCAGCCGTGGAAGTCGAACGTGTTGAAGCCGTCTCCCTCGGCGTGTACAACCTGCGCGTGTCCCTGAAACAGCAGGCAAAGGGCACGACGGGCGCTGCAGACGTTGACGGCCTGCCACAGCCGGTTCAAGACCAGCACGCTTTCATTGAGGGAGGCGCTCATGGGAGCCCCTTGTTGCGAATTCTGCGAGAAATACCCTTTTCGCCCCGCACTGTCAACGGGGGGCCGCTTGACCCCCCCGGGCTCCCCCCATACATTGTCCCTGTGACCGATCCCGCAACCCAGACCCCGCCGCCTGCGACGGCCTCCCCCGCCCAGGCCCTCCCTTACAAGATCGGCACGGAGAAGCTGATCCGGATCACCGACACGGCGGCGGATCGGTTGAGAAAGCTTCTCGATAAAACGGGCAAGCCGAACGGGGCCTTGCGCGTGGCGGTGATCGGGGGCGGGTGCTCGGGGCTCCAGTACAAGATGGATCTCGCCGAGGGGCCGCGCCCGCGCGACATCCTCGTGAG
This sequence comes from uncultured Verrucomicrobiota bacterium, assembly GCA_964653025.1. Taxonomy (GTDB): domain Bacteria; phylum Verrucomicrobiota; class Verrucomicrobiia; order JABWAM01; family JABWAM01; genus JABWAM01. The sequence goes on along the minus strand of CAZZBZ010000026.1, from coordinate 5,141 downwards.
CTCCCGCGGGGTGAACGTGGTGGTGGACCCCAAGAGCGCCCTCTACGTGAGCGGCTCGGAACTCGATTTCAGCGAGGACCTCCAGAAGGGCGGGTTCAAGGTGACGAACCCGAATGCCGCGGCGACCTGCTCCTGCGGCGAAAGCTTCTCGGCGTGAACGCGTTCGAGACCCTCGGGTTCACCCCGCGCCCGGTCCTCGGCGCGGAGGAGTTGAAAACGCGCTTTCTCGATCGCAGCGGCCCGTTGCACCCGGACCGCGTGCACTCCCTGTCGGGGGGTGAGCGGGAGGAGGCGACGCGCCGCTTCGCGGAGATGAACGCCGCCCACCGTCTCCTGCGAAACCCGCGCGATCGTCTCAACCTGCTTCTCGAGATGGAGACGGGGAAGAAGCCGCGCGACATCCAGCGGATCCTACCGGGGACGATGGACCTTTTTGCGGAGGTGGGGCAGGCGTGTCGCGACGCGGACGGATTCCTCGCCTCCCGACCCGCCGCGGACGCCTCGCCGATCCAGCGGGCCGCGGTGCGCGGGCAGGCGCTCGGGTGGAAGGAGCGCCTCGAGGCCACGCTCGTCCACGTGGAAGTGAGGGCGGAACAGGCCCGCAAGGAACTCGAGACTCTCGATGCGCGCTGGATCGCGGGCGGGGATCGCACGCCGCTGCTGGAGCCGATCGAGAACCTCGCGCGGCTCTTCTCCTACATCGAGCGCTGGCGCGGCCAACTCGAGGAGCGCCTGCTCGAGTTGAAGCTGGGGAGCTGAGGGAGGTTACCTTTTCTTTGCTTCGGGCTTCTCGGCCTTTGCCTTGATGGAGGCGGCAGCGACCTGGTGGGCGCAGTCTGCAAAGTAGTCTTCCGCGGGAATCAGACTAAACTGTCGCACGATCTCCTTGGTCGTCAGGTCCTTGGCGCGCGACTCGAGGAAGAAGAGGCAGTTTGGCTGGTCGAAGCGGATGCGGACCTTCCGTCCGAGCGCGCGCTGGACCTCGACTATTTTCTCCTGGTTATGGTTCCCAAACAGCGCGACGCGATCGAAGTTGAGGGTCGCGGTGTAGACGGGGATTCCAAATCCGAAACGGAGAGTTTCGTGGCGGTATCCCCCCTCGGCGACCTCATGCCCATCGATGTCCACGATCCGGCTCCACGCGGGGTAAGCCAGCGCGATGGGGGTCGAGTGGTGAAGCGCGCGGTAGTTCAACTGGCTGCCGCCCGGCCAGTAGCTGGGCATCAGGAAGAGCTGGGCGCCGAGGGCGGCCTGCATCTCGAAGGTCGCGGGGAAGCAGGAGTCGAAGCAGATCGCGCCTCCCACCTTGAGCCCCTCCCATTCGATGAGCGCGGGTTTGCCGGGCTGGACCCCCCGGTCGAGTTCCGCCGGGGTCGGGAACATTTTCTGGTAACGCCCCACCGTCTTCCCATCGCGGTCGACCAGGAAGAAGCAGTTCGCCAGGTGTTTCCCTTCCCGAATCATGACGGGAACGGTGACGGCGATGCGGAAGCGCACGGCGGCCTCGCGCAGCACGAAGGTCTGCCGCTCCCAATCATCCAGGGCAATCTGGTCGTAGGTGGGTCGCTTGGAGTTGACGGCTCCATCCCCGCAGTAAATATTGAGGCACTCCGGAAGGACGGCGAGGTCGGCCTCCTGTGCGGCGGCGATCTCGATCCATTTTACGGCCTCCGCGAGTTTCGCCTCGAAACTCGGATAGTCGTGGTTGCCCAGGGCGATGACGGAAATGGTTTTTTCATTCATGGGTGATGGGAA
>CAZZBZ010000026.1:0-3286 GCA_964653025.1 uncultured Verrucomicrobiota bacterium | reverse complement strand
CCCTTCCACTCGATCTGGCGCAAGAGGCCATCGCGCGTGGCGAACAGCATTTTGAGGCGCTGCGGGCCGGAATCGGTAATCGCCGCGGCGGAGATGGGTGCGCCCGGGACCAGGCTGAACGCCCAGCGGCGCGTTTTTCCGTCGTAGATCGCGAGGAAGTTTTCGCTCACCACGAGCGCGTAGTGGGGTTTATCCTCCCAGGGCAGCAGTTCGAAAATGAGATTCGGGGCGCCGGCGAGCCCCGGGCGGGAGTCCCCGTCCGGGAAAACCAGGAACTGCTGGCGATAGACCTCAGGGTAGAACTTGGTGCCGTTGGGGTCGGAGACCACGGGGATCGGATCGCCGTCGAGGTGATAGATTGCCATCGCCCCCACGCAGAGCATCTCCTCTTTTCCATCGCCGTCGAAATCGGCGCCGTAGGGAAGCATGACGGGGTTCCAGTAGCCCCCGGTGCCGAGGAGACCCTCGAACTTCCCCTCGCCATCGAGGAAGCTGAAGCCGACGTAGCGGCCGACCACCATCCTGGCGGGTTTTTCCGCCTCGCGGCGCCAGAGGCCGACGGAGGTCGGGATCGTGTAGCCTCCCGCGGGGTGGCGCGTGTTCGGATGGCCGAACGTGCGGTTGAACTCCTTGTGGAGTTCGTAGAGGTTGATTTCCCTGGCGATTTTCCCGCCCGACTCGAAGAGGCGGACCATCGCGTCCACCGTGGTGAGGACGATGTGCTTGCGCGCGGGCGATTCCCAGGCGAGCGCCCTCGCGGACTGGAGATTGGTGGGCACCTCGTACTGGAAACGCTCCTTGCCGTCGAGCCCCACCACGGCGATGGCATCATCCTCGTTCCTCAACCGTCGGTACGAAGGCCAGATGTCCGACTTGAGGAAAAGGGCCTGGCCGTCCTTTGCTCCGAAATCCACAGATTCCACTCGGAGGGGTTCGCGTGCCTGGAGGACGTCTCGTCGGTGGTAGGTGAGGAAGGGGGCCCTCGCGGCGCGCACATAGCGCACCTTGACCCCCGGCGGGAGGTGAATCACCTGGAAGCCCTGCGGGTTGGGATCGCCGCGCCCGTAGTTGGCCGTGATCACGGAGGCGCGCCACACAGGCTTTTCGGTGACCTTGTGCCAGAGCGGACTGGCTTCGGCGGGCATCTGCGCCCCGCCGTTCACCACTTCGGCCGGGGCCACGAAGATCTCGGTGGGCAGCAGGCCGCCCTCGCCGGTGCGGGTGGTCTCGCGGTCGCTGATCTCGGCGAGTTCCACCTCGGCGCCGAGGTCCACGAGTTCCGGGTGGTTCGGGACACCGGTGGCCGTGTCGACTTGGGCTGGGCGCAGCAGGCCGCCGTAGCGCCACGCGACCTTCCAAGAGGAGGAGATGTCGCGGAGGTCCCGCTCGGGCGCCTTTGCGGACGAGGCGACTGACGGAGTGGAGGGCGCCGAAGCCGGGGCCGCAAGCGCCGCCGCCAGTTCCGGGGGCGTCCCGCGCGGCGCGGGGAGCTGCCACGAGGAGGACTTCGGGTTGGCGAGTTGCTCGGTCATGCTTGTCCCTTGGGCGGCGGCCACGCGGACTTTGACGGACTTGGCTGTGTCGCCCGGGTCGATGCGGCATTCGCCGGTGCTCCAATCCACCGCCACGCTGGCGGGGAGATCGGTCGAGACGAGGACGCGCCCCTTGGCGGCGAAGCGTGTGCCGCGCGTGAGTTGGACCTGGTCCTTTCGCACCACGGCGACGGCGGCGTCGGTTTCGATTTGCCGCTCCGAGAAGGGGCCCCAGATCACGCGCGTGGCCGAAGAGGCGTCAGACGGGTTTTCGATACGAACCTCGCGGGGAGAGGCCAGGGTGGCCGACAGGAAGGGGTCGCTCGCCTCGGAGGAAGCCTGCAGCATGTGGGTGGCGGTGACAGACTCCCCACTTTTCATCGAGCGGGTGAGGCTCTGCCGCACGAAGGTGCTGGTACGTCTCCAGCCCCGGTCTTCTTCCCGCACGCATGCGGTCGTCCAACTCGGGGCGAGCGGGGTGATTTTCAGACGGGCTCCCCGTGTCGCGAAGGTGGCGCAATCGCCATCCATGGTGACCGAGCCGGCCGGTCGCCACGCGATGCTGAACAGGTAGGTCCCGTTCTCCAGCGCCGTGAGAGTGTCCCGGACCAGGTAGAGCCCGGGGCGAACCCAGATGATGTCCCGCAGCCACTCTGTGTCCATGCAGGGATTGAGGCGGGAACGCATCGCGCCGGCCCGGTGGAGGTTTGAGACCCACTCACGGCGGGCGGCACCGGCAAAGGGTTTCGCGGGGGGCGTGGACAGGTCGAGTCGTTGGACCGTCACCGCGTTCAGGTTGAAGTAATCGTCGCTGTTGCCGCCCCCGAACCAGAGTGCTCCCCGGCTCGTGAAGGAGAGGAAGATGTTGGGAGGGACGCCCCCTTCCCGCGTTCCCGAAAAGACGACAAAATCGTCGCTTGGCGAAAAACCGGAACGGAAAATGACGAGGTCCAGGATCCGATCCGCGTCGAGGGTGCTCGGACGAAACTTGCGGTCGCTGAGATGCTTCAGGTTCTCGACGTTGTGCGGCATCATCGGGGGCTGGATCACCCCGGTCAGCCCGTCGCACGACGTTTCGGGGAGTTCCTCGCCGGGGGTGTAACGGCGGACGCCATTGAGGTAGCGCCCCATGAAGATCTGGCGGGACGGGACGCTTTCCGGAACTTTGTTGAGGATCGTCTTGTAGCGGCCGTCCTGGAAGAAGTGGGCCACCGCCCCGAAAATAAGATGGTAATCATACGTTTCCACCGGACGCATGACGATGCCGTTCAGGGGGTTCAACTTGGCCAGAACGGTGTCCGCGGCGTTCCGTGCCATGCCGAGGGTGAAAAATTCGTAGTGGTCATTGTCCAGGGCGTAGCGGAACAGGGTGTGGACCACCTCCTCGGCGGTCCCCCCGCTACCGACGGAGGGTTGGGAGACTTCCCAGCGGTTGCGGATCAGGTGCTGGAAGAAGCGGTCTTTTTCGGTGCGGCGGAAGTTGACCACCTCCTTGAGTTCGCCCTGCAACGGAAGGTAATCGTCCAGGAACTCAGCCAGAACCAGGTCGCTCATCCACGGGGAGATCTGGTGGCGATTGACAATTGAGATCTCCTCGTAGGGCGGGGAAAAGACCCGCATCCAGCCCGCGTCCACGTAGCCGAAGTCCCAGAAGTTCTGGAGCAGGAGGCTGTCGAGGTCGCGGACTTGCTCGGCGCTCAGGCGCCCGCTGTCGTCGAGCATGTCGTAGACCCGGACGAAGAACTCGAGGGGGT
>CAZZBZ010000025.1:0-40688 GCA_964653025.1 uncultured Verrucomicrobiota bacterium | reverse complement strand
TCAAAAAGGGCGACCTCCTCCTCCTTGTCGCCTTCGGTGCCGGCCTGACCTGGGGCGCCACCGTCATCCGCTGGTAGGCTCCAGCAGCGCGGTTCCTGCCCGAAGGCATTCGTGCCGAAACCGGTCTCGCCGGCTACTTCGCCTTCGGCACCCGTTTCATCTCGGCCTCCACCTCGTCCAGGTTGCGATGGCCAACCACCGTCCCATCGTCGTGCGCGTGGCGGTGTGCCGAACGGAGGTCCTTGAACAGCAGCCGCATATCGCGAATCCCGCCCCAGAGGAACCAGATCGTGGTGGGGATCGCGAGGACGAACGGAATGTAGATCGAGTGGACCCTCCAGTACGTGGACCACCACGTGAGCGGCCAGCGGTCCACCATGTTCCAGAGGGTGATGATCGCCCCCACCGCCAACCAGAACATCTTCCAACTGAACAGCGAGTAGGACATCACCTTGTCTCCCATCGAGTACTGGTGGTCGATTCCCATGAACTTCTTGAAGGTCCAGCCCTTGAGTACCGGCGGGAGCGCCGCCTCCGCCTTCTGGTCAAGGGCGTACTTCCCACGGTGGAGCATCCGGTCCATGTTGAAGTCCTCGCGGCAGGTCAGCAGGGAGACGATCACGTAGAGCCCCGCCGCGGAGACCATCGCGATGAGGTACATCCACTGGCCATTGATCGGGAACTTCGCCGGCATATTTGCCGCGAAATCCCGCACGACGCCCACGTCGCCGAGGAAAGGGATGTTCGCGACAACCCAGTTCATGAGGGCCGGCGCCTGACCCCAAATCACCGGCTGCTGAACAAGGATGCCGGTGACCCCGAGCGACGAACCCGCGAGCATGGCCGTCCAGGCCGCGGCGTTGGTTCCCTTCTTCCAGTAGAACCCCCCGATGATCACCGCCCCCGCCCCCCCCGTGTAGATTGCTCCCGTGACCGCAAAAAACATCAGGATGTATTCTGTCTGCCGGTAGAGGAGGCTGAACATGAACCCGAAAACCGCCACGCCGATCACGGCGAAACGCAGCAGCAAGATGTGCTGCTTCTGGGAGAAGGGCTTCTTCCGAAGCGGCACCAGCACGTCCTGGACGAAGATCGTCGCCCACGAGTGGATGTAGGAGCTGTCGCAGGCGATCAGGCCCAGCACAAACAAGGCACAGACCACCCCCTTGACCCCGACCGGAAGGAGCAGACCTAAAGCCACCGGCATCCGCATCTGCTCCCGAATCTGGGGATTCTCAATCTTCGAGAGCACATCGCCCACCGCCGCCGCCCCCTGCGCGAAATCGGGGTGCGTCAGATAGGTGTAGGCCGCGATCCCAAGCAGCGTCACAAAAAGCCCCTTCCCGAACCCGCGCCAGTTTCCCACGATCGCCGCCATCTTCGACTCGTGCGGGCTCTTCGCCGCGCTGTTGAAGGCATGCCCCCCCTGCCAGGACATGTGGCCGTATACGCTCCCGATCACGCCGATCAGCACGAACCAGAGGTTGAAATCCTTGATCTGGCGGGTATCGAAAGGGTCCATCTTCGAGTGCCCCGGCGGCGCCATCGCCAGCGACTGGTACACCTCATCCCACGAGAACATCCACATCAGCGCTGCGATCACCACGAAGTAGAGTACCAGCGACATCAACCCCTCGAGGCAGTCGGTCACCATGATCGTGATCTGCCCCCCGGAAAGCGTCACCACCATCGCCACGGCAAGATAGATCCCCATGATCACCGCAAACGTCGGGATTGCCACCCCCCCGAGTTGCAGATCCTGCGGCAGGCCGCAGAAATAGACGAAGAAACGCGCCGCCACCGCTGGAAAAATCCCGTAGTTTACGACCCCGGAGAGGAACGCCATGAACCCCGTCAGCAGGCGAAACCCGCGGCTGTAACGGATCTCAAAAAACTGCGCAAGCGTCATCACCCGCGTCTCGCGGTAGCGGTAGTTCACGAACCCCGTGAGCACCATCACCATCCCGACCGGAATGGCGATAAAGCTCCACCAACCCATCGTCCACCCCGCCCGATAGAAAACCTCGAACCCCGCCACCAGACCCACGACCGCCATTCCCATCTCCCCGCGCGCGTTCGCAATCACGTAGCGCCCCGCCACCCGGCTCGCGGAGCAGAAGTCCGCCACGCTCGTCATATAGCGTTGCGTGAAGATCGCGACCACCCCCACGATTCCTACGGAAACCAAAACGATCATCCAGTCAATCCAGCTCATGGGAGGCGCGGATTAGAAAGGGGCGCACCGCCGTGAGCAAGCGCAAAGCGCCCGTAAACACGGCGAGGGGGCGCATCTGATCGCTTGCACCGCGCTTCGGCGCCCTGATAGGCTGCCTCCATGATCGCCCAAGACCTGCTGGAGATTCTCTGCTGCCCCGAGACGAAGGAGGATGTGGCGCTTGCGGACGCCGCGCTCGTCACGAAGATCAATGCCGCGATCGCGGCCGGCAGAGTAAAAAACCGCGGCGGCCAGCCCGTGATCGAGAAGATCGACGCCGGCCTCCTGCGCAAGGACGGGAAGTTTCTCTACCCCATCCGCGACGACATCCCCATCATGCTCGTGGATGAAGCGCTTCCGATGGCGCAGTTCGGAACGTAGCAGGTTGCTGGGTTCAGCGGTTCAACGGTCACCGAGAGCTTCCCGGATCCCCTTCGGTCAACGCTTCTCGGAGCGGGGCAGTGGATGCCAGCCGCGGCGGCGGAGGTTTTTTAGCGGGGCGTGGTTGAGGAGGTGCCAGACGAGTTTATCGAGCATCTCCCTGCCCGTGAGCGGACGGGTGACATTCTGGATCTTTCCCGCGCGGATGGCCGCGAAGACGGATTCGCGCGTCGGCTCGGCGTCGAGGAGGCAGTAGTGATGTCCCATCCACTTGAGTTGATGGGTGTCCGAGCAGGCGATCAGCGGTTTGGCCAGCTTGCACGCGGCTTCCCCGGCCTTGCGGTTCGGATTCCATTTCGCGGTATAGAAGTGGCAGAGCTCGATTGCATCGATCATCTCCGCGAACTCACCGAGCCGGGGTCCCAGGCATTGGCTGAGCCCGTAGAACGGGTGTGGGGCGATCGTGAGGAGCGCATCCCCTCGGCGCTTCTTCAGGGCGCATAGATCCTTGAGGGTCCGCAAGGGACGGACCTCCTCCTCGGTGGCGCCGAGAAGGAGCACTTCGCGTCCGTCCAGGAAGAGCTCGGCGCCGGGGATCATCAGGATGCCACGTTCCGCCGCATAGGCCTGGAGGTCGGCGGGGAAGTGGAGCCGCCCGTGGAGGGTCAGGGCCAGGACCTGGTATCCTCGGCGCGCGGCGTGGGCCACGAGGTCGAAGGCATCGTGTTCGAGGACGTCGTACGGGTCCTCGAGGCTGTGCGTGTGAAAGTCGGCTTTGAGCACCAGGGAAGGAGGTGGAAAGTGGATAGGTTATGGCTGGTAGCCAAGAGGGAAAGAAAGATGCGGGGCGGGCTACGGAAAGACAGACGAAAAACAGGACGGCACCACCGGGAACAGGAAACGCGGTGCGTGGAACACGATTCCGCGGCTCAGATCAGTTCCCGGTAGACGTCGGGGTGCGGACGGGAAAGGACGACCGCGTTGACGAGGGTGCCGGCCTCCTCGAGGACGCGGCGTCCGGCGTCCACGGCGGCCTGCACGGATCCGACGCTGCCGGTCAGGGTGCAGAAGGCCTTGCCCCCGAGCGCCATCGCAAGGCGGACTTCGAGGAGTTTTACGTCGGCCGCCTTCACTGCCGCGTCGGCGGCCCCGATGAGCGAGGCGATGCTGAAGGCCTCGATAATTCCAAGCGCTCCCTCCGGCGGCGGGGAGTCGCTCCGCCCGATGGCGGCCATCACGTCCGGGTGGATGTTCGGGATGACAAAGCGGTCGATGAGGCAGCCCGCGGCAGCCTCCTCGGCGGCGGTCACCGCGGCCTGGGTGCCCGCGGCGTCCCCGCCGACGAGGACCATAAACTTACCGGAGCAGATGGATCGGGAAAGAAGGAGGCGGATGTTCCCGGCCTTGAGCATCGCGTCGGCACACTGGAAGCCGGCAGCGATGCTCGTGAGTTCGACGAGACCGAGGGATTTTTCGTTCATGGCAGTCGTTGGAGGAGGATTCGGTCGGGCAGCACCTCGAGGACCTCCGCGCGGCAGGGAGCGTGGAGGAGGGCGCCGAGGGCGCCCTTTTCGGGGGCGGCGATCGGTTCGCCTGCGGCAACCTTCTGGCCGGTGCGGACGGAGGCCTTCGCGGGTGCGCCCGCGTGTTGCTTGAGAAGCAGGGAGAGACGGCGGGAGGTTACCGCGCGATCGTCATGCGGGGCGGGGAGATCGAATGCACCGAGGTGCATTCGACGGACGAGCGCGGCGATCGGGACACGGCGGCCTTCGCGCATCGGGTGGGCCTTCACCTCCGCGGGGCCGCTCCATTTCCAGTTTCCGCGGCGGAGTTCGCCCTTGGCAGCGTCGCAGGCCTCCTTTGGGTAGAGCGCCTCGGGGCATGCGAAGAGGGTGCAAAGGCCGCAGGAGCAGCAGAGGGCGGCCCACTCGTTCCACTGCGCCTTGCCGGTGGCGGTGAAGCCGAGGCCGCGCATCACCTGGTGCGGCTCGACGGCGTATCCGAGGAGGAATCGGGGGCAGTACTCCGTGCAGTAGCGGCACTGGTCGCAAGCCGACTTCCCGATGCGCGCCTGGGATGCCTCGGGACGAAGCTTGCGAAGGGCGAGGGGGTGGTTCCCTGGCAGCACGACCACGCCGGTGAGAGTCTTGGTCACGGGGGTGTCGAGGTCGGTTGTTTGCTGGCCCATCATCAGGCCGCCGAGACAAAGAAGGGGGGCTGCGTCCGTTGCACCGCCGGCTGCCTCGATGAGCGTGCGGAGCGGGGTGCCCATCGGGGCGGTGAAGGTTGCGGGGTGGCGGACCGCGCCGGCGAGGGTGAGCGTCTTGTGGGTCACGGGACGTCCTTCGGCCGCGGCCGCAAGATTGACGAGGGTCTCGACATTCTGGACGACCGTTCCCACATGGATGGGTAGGCCGGAAGGCGGGATGAGGCGGCCGGTCACCGTATAGACGAGGTCGTATTCGTCGCCGGCGGGATAATAGTCACCGAGGAGATAGAGTTCGGCAGGGGTGCCCTCGCAGGCGCGGCGCACGGCCTCGGTCGCGTGCTGGTTCTTCGCCTTCACGGCGACGACGGCGCGTTTTGCACCCGTGGCGTCGCGGGCGAGGAGAAGACCGCGGACGACGCGTTCGGCAGCGCGCTCCATGATGGCTCCGTCCTTATGAAGGAGAGGCTCGCATTCGGCACCGTTGGCGATGACCGTATCGGCCTTGGCTACGAGCTTGACGTGTGCGGGGAACCCCCCGCCTCCCGCGCCCACGATGCCGGCCTGCCGAGCTTGTTCGATAAGGTTCATGGAGGAGAAAGGCGAACCCTGCCGCGTCCTCGCGCAAAAATCGAGTCGAAAGCTGGGGTTGAGCGGAGCACCATGCGCTCTTTGGTCTTGCCCGGGCGGCGCGGACCGTTTGATGATGAGGGCCTGCGATGAAAAGGCCTTCCCGACTCATTGATACGCACCAGCATGTCTGGTGGCACGGACGCGACGACCTTGGCCTGATCGCCGACATGGACGACCATGGGATCGAGTACGCCTGGCTCCTGAGCTGGGAGACTCCGCCTTTCGAAGATCATCGCGATTATCACCGGGTGCTCGATCCGCGTCATGCACGGGCGGACGGGACCCATGCGGGGATTCCTCTTTCCGCGATTCTCGACGCACGGGAGCGCCATCCGAAGCGTTTCGTGGCCGGCTACTGTCCGCACCCGGCCGTGGGTAACGCGCCCGCGCTGCTCGAAGCCGCTGCGAAAATCCACGGGGTGAAGGTCTGCGGGGAATGGAAGTTTCGCCTTCCGTTTGACGACCCGCGTTGCATCGAGCTTTACCGAAAGGCCGGCGAGTTGAAGCTCCCGGTTGTACTCCACCTCGATGTGCCCTGGTTGAAGAAGGAGGGGAAGTCCGTCTACCAACCCCTCTGGTACGGGGGAACGGTGGCCAACCTCGAGCGTGCGCTCGAGGCATGTCCCGAAACGACCTTCATCGGGCATGCGCCAGGTTTCTGGCGCGAGATCAGTGCGGACGCGGATGAGCGTTCGGAGGGCTATCCGAAGGGACCGGTCACTGGACCGGGACGTCTTTACGGGATGTTTGACCGCCATCCGAACCTTTATGCGGACCTCTCCGCGGGTTCCGCCCGCTATGCCCTGGAGCGCGACCCCGCGCACGCGGCGAAGTTCCTCGCTCGCTACGCGGACCGCCTCTTCTTCGCGCGCGACTACTACGGCCAGGATCTCTGGAAGTTCCTGGAGACCGTGGACCTTTCGCCCGATGCCGCGGAAAAAATCTGTTTTCGAAACGCCGAGCGCCTTGTCGCGAAGCCGTCCTGAATCGGGGGCGGACCCGAGAATAGAGTTGAAGCGGGGCTCAACTTGAAGAAAGTAGACCTTGCATGAGCGAGACCCCAAAACCCCAGGCCGACGCGCAGCGACGCGAGTCGGGATTTTTTGCCCAGTTAATCGAGCTTCTCGCCCAGAACGCGGTGATGATGCTTGGCGGGATGGCCGATCGTCAGGGTCGACAGAGGCCCCCCGATCTCGCCGGGTCGGAGATGGTCATCGAGATGATGACCGTGCTCCAGAAACGGACCAAGGGGAACCTCACCAAGGAGGAGGAACGGATGCTCTCGGGGACCCTTTACCAGCTGCAGAAGGCGTTCTCCGAGGTGGCAAGCAAGACGGGCGAGTTTGGGAAGGCCCGCAAGGCAACTGAGGCTGCCGAGGCCGCGGACGCCGAGGAGGCCGGCGGAGACCTCGGGGCGATTGAGGACGAGGATCTCGGGGGCGACGAAGGTGCCCCCATGTCCCCACCTCCGTCCGCAGGCGTGCAACCCGGCGGGGTCGCTCCCGCGGGATCGCGCCCCACGGGCATCCAACCTTCGGCTCCCGAGCCGAGGGAGTCCAAGGTCAAGTTCACCAAGAAGTATGACTGAGGTGATCGCTCCCTGCCCTCACCTGGCGAACCTTCCGTTTTATGAGCCCGGGCGTCCCATCGAGGACGTTGCCCGCGAGCTCGGCCTCGATCCCTCGCGGATCGTGAAGCTGGCTTCGAACGAGAATCCCCTCGGTCCATCGCCGAAGGCGATCGAGGCGATGCGCCAGGTGGTCGCGGGCGTCCATATTTACCCGGACGGCAATGGCTTTCTCCTCCGCCAGGCGATCGCGAAGAAGCACGGGGTGGGGATGGAGCAGGTGGTCCTTGCCAACGGCTCGAATGAGGTGATCGAGTTTCTCGGCCACGCCTTTCTCTCCCCCGACGATGAGATGGTGATTTCCCAGTATGCCTTTGCGATCTACGAGATCGTAGCGCGGATCTTTCAGGCGCGCGTCGTCGAGGTGCCCGCGCGGGAGTACGGGCACGATCTCGATGCGATGCTCAAGGCGATCACCCCGAGGACGCGCCTCGTCTTTGTGGCCAATCCGAACAACCCGACCGGCACGGCGGTCTCCCCGGGGGAATTGGAGAGGTTTCTCCACGCGGTACCGGACCACGCGCTCGTGGTGGTGGACGAGGCCTACCAGGAGTTCCTCAAAAACCCGCTCGACACACCGGGGCTCATCGCACGGAAGCCGAACGTGGTGGTGATGCGCACTTTTTCAAAGGCGCAAGGCCTTGCCGGTCTCCGCATTGGTTACGGCCTTGCCGACAAGGGCGTGTCCGCCGCACTCCAGAAGGTTCGCCAGCCGTTCAACGCCAGCCTCGTTGCCCAGGCCGCCGCCCTCGCCGCCCTCGCCGACGAGGAGCATATCCGTCGCACGGTGCGGACGGTCGACGAGGGGCGGGATTTTCTGCAGGCAGAGTTTCGCGCACGGAAATGGAAGTTCGTTTCCTCCCACGGTAACTTCATTCTCGTCCATGTCGGCGACGGGAAGAAGGTCTTCGACGGACTCCTCCGCCACGGGGTGATCGTCCGTCCGATGGGTGGGTACAAGCTCCCCGCCTGGATCCGCGTCACGGTCGGGACCCGCGCGGAGAACGAGATCTTCCTTAAGGCGCTCGACGAGGTGATGTCCGCTGGCGGGTAGCTGCGCCCTTTACGGGCGTGTCCGGGTTAGAAGGTGGGGGGAGAAGCCACGGATTAAACACGGATGGACACGGATCAGGAAATCGCCGATTCCGCTACACGGAATCGGCGCATCTTTTGCGGAAAGATGATGACGTTTTTTGGTTGAGGCATGCCAGGTCCGTGTAGCGGACCTGGCATTCATCCTTTGCCATCCGTGTTTCATCTGTGGCTTCTTATTTGGATTCGCTTTGCCTCTTTGACGGCCCTTGGTCCTCTCTGCTAGATTCCCGCGCGGCATGAGCGACGCGATCCTGGCCCTTGAAGACGGAACGGTTTACCGGGGAACCGCCTTTGGCGCGAAGGGGAGCGTGCTCGGCGAGGTGGTCTTCAATACCTCGATGACGGGCTACCAGGAGATCCTCACCGATCCATCGTACAAGGCCCAGATCGTCACGATGACCTATCCGCAGATCGGGAACTACGGGATCAACGCCCTCGACGCGGAAAGCTCCCGCCCGCACGCCTCGGGTTTTGTGGTGCGCGAGCTCTCGCCGGTCGTCTCGAGTTGGCGTTCCGAGATGTCGCTCGACGACTACCTCCAACGCAATGGCATCCCCGGTATCCAGGGGATCGACACGCGGGCCCTCACCAAGAGGCTGCGGAGCCTTGGCTCGATGAAGGGGATCCTCACCACCGAGGCGATGAGCGACCAGGCCGCCGTGGACCGTGCGAAGAAGTGGCCGGGGCTGATCGGCGTGGACTATGTGAAGGAGGTCACCTGCCCGTCCGCCTATGACTGGGACCCGGATGGTTTGCTGAGTCGACGCTGGCGGATTCCGGGGACCTCGAACGCCGTGGGTGGGGCGCCCGTCAGCGACATCGAGGAGACCGCCACGCTCGGCGACCCGTACCGGCGCTCGCTGCCGACCATCCGCCACCGGATCGTGGCCTACGATTTTGGGATCAAGCACAACATCCTGCGCCGTCTCCGACAAAAGGGGTTCCAGATCCGCGTGGTACCGGCCTCGACGTCCGCCGAGGAGGTGTTGAAGCTCAATCCGGACGGGATCTTCCTCTCGAACGGCCCCGGGGACCCGTCGGCGCTCGACTACGCGGCGCGCGCGGTGCGCGGCCTGCTCGGAAAAAAGCCGATCTTCGGCATCTGTCTCGGTCACCAGATCCTCGGCCTCGCCTTCGGGGCGAAGACCTTCAAGCTCAAGTTCGGCCACCGCGGGGGAAACCAGCCGGTGAAGAACACCGCGACGGGGAAGATCTCGATCACCTCACAAAACCACGGATTCGCCGTGGACCCGAAGACCCTTCCGAAAGAGGTTGAGCAGACGGAGATCAACCTCAACGACCAGACCTGCGAAGGGCTTCGCCATAAGAGCCTGCCTGTCTTTTGCGTCCAGTATCACCCCGAGGCTTCGCCGGGGCCGCACGACGCAACGTCCCTCTTCGATCACTTCTCGGAACTCATCAGCCGCGGATAATCGCCAGGGTTTCGGCACCGAACTTCGCGGCTTTCGCGGGACCGATGCCCCGGACCTCCAGGAGTTCCTCCTCGGTCTTTGGCTTTTTGAGAGAGAGGTCCCTCAGGGTTCGGTCGGGGTAGATGACGTAGGCGGGGACGTTGCCCATTGCGGCAGCTTTGTCGCGACGCCACTGGCGGAGCGCCTCGAACAGCTTCGGGTCGCACGGTTCTTCCATCGCCTCCGTCACGGAAACGCGCGCGGATTTTTTTCGGGAGGGGCGGGAGGTCTTGGAGACTTCAACCGCGGGCATGACGATCGAAATGGTTTTCTGGCGGCGCATCACGGCACCGCCGAGTTCGGTGAGGGTGAGGGTGGGGTATTCCCCATGGCCGACCTCGATGCAGCCGGACTGGATCAGCATCTCCAGGAGGTTCCACACGAAGTCAGGGCCGAACTGGCGGAGTTGGCCGTACGTGGAGAGTTGGTCCAGTCCCGCATCCATCACCTCCTTCGACCGGGAGCCGGCCAACGCCTGCGCGATGCGTCCGCGTCCGAAGCGTCCGTTGACGCGGGCGACGCAACTGAGCGCCTTTTGAAGGATGACCGTTTCCTCCTCCGTGGGGAGGCGGGCTTCGGTTCGGGTCTGGGCGAGGCAGTTGTCGCAGATGGCGCACCCCTTGGGCACCTCGACGTCGCCGAAGTACTGGAGGATGAATTCGTGGCGGCATCCATGGTGGCCCGCGTACTGGATCGTGCGCCGCAACTTTCCAAAATCGCGCTCGCGCTTGGCATCCAGTTTTTCAAAATCAATGTTCAGGTCGTCGAAGGTTTTCACGGGCTCCACGAGCCGCGTGGTGTAGGTGCGGCTGCCCTGGCGGTAGTCGCGCGCGAGGAAACCGCTGCGCTGGAGCAGATAAAGGGCGGAGCCGACGGCCATTTCGTTTTTTGCCTCCGTCACCTGCTCGGCAATCTCCGAAATCGGCATTTCCACGGGGCCCTGCCTGCAGATTCGGCGGAGGGCGGAATACAGCCCGGCGATGATCTCCCTCGTGGGGTTGGCACCCTCGATAAAAAACTCCTGGGTGCGCACGTCGGCGTAGTTGAACAGCATTTCGCAGCGGGAGGGTTCGCCGTCGCGCCCGGCGCGCCCCGCTTCCTGGTAATAAGCCTCGAGACTTCCGGGAATATCGTAGTGGAGGACAAAGCGAAGGTCGGACCGGTCAATCCCCATGCCAAACGCGTTGGTGGCGACGGCCACGGGGCATTCGCCCTTCATGAACTTGTCCTGGGCGCGGCTCCGCTGAACATCCGTCATGCCCGCGTGGTAGGCGACGGCGCGCACGCGCGACGCGGCGAGATGCGCCGCCACCTTTTCCACGTTCTTGCGGGTCGCGCAATAGACGATGCCGGTCTTGAGTTGACGGATGAACTCCGCGATGCGGGCCAACTTGTCCGACTGATTTTTCGTGTGGGTGACGGCGAGCGTCAGGTTGTGACGGGCGAACCCGGAAACGAACACCTGGGGTACCTTGCGGCCGGATTGGCCGAGGCTGAGCTGGGCGATGATGTCCTCGCGCACCTCCGGCGTGGCGGTTGCGGTGAGGGCGGCGACGGGGGGCTGGCCGAGATCCTTGAGCGCGTGCTTCAGACGGAGATAATCGGGTCGGAAGTCGTGGCCCCATTGCGAGATGCAATGCGCCTCGTCGATGGCAAACAACGCGATGGAGAGTGGCGCGAGCGCGCGAATGAACCGATCGCTCTTAAAACGTTCGGGCGCGACGTAAAGCAGGCGGTACTTACCGAGCTTCATGTCGTCAATCCGCTGGTCCACTTCCGATGGGGACAGGGAGGAGTTGATGAAGGTGGCCGGAATTTTCTTCGCCACCAGGCCGTCCACCTGGTCCTTCATCAGGGCGATGAGCGGGGAGACCACGACCGTGATGCCTTCCAGGATCATGGCGGGGAGCTGGTAACACAGGGACTTGCCGCCTCCCGTGGGCATGACGACCACCACATCCTCCCCTTGGAGAATGGCGGAAACCACGAGCTCCTGCCCTTCGAGAAACTCACGGAATCCGAAGTGCCGATGGAGAAGCTGCTGGGCGGTGGTCGCGTCAGGCATCGGCGGACTTTAGCCCGGAAGAGTCATCAACCCGAGACGACATTTAAGGTCGAGTCGCAGAGGGGGACGCATGGCAGTTCTGTCGGGGTTTGCGGCACCGCCGCCCCCGACTGTGGCGGCCCTTGGGACGCGTCAGAGTTCGGCGAGGGAGGGGACGAACTCCAGGAGGGTATGCGCGTCGAGCGACGCGGCCCCTACGGGTTGGATCACAATGAGCACGGGTTCCTTCCCGCTTGCGCCGAGAGTAAGTCTTCGCAGGGTGGTCTCCCCCCAGTAGCGCAGCGCCGAGGCGTGGCGACGACGGCCGTCGGTAAACCACACGAGCGCCTCGGCGGTTTCCCCGTTTCGCCCCAGACGCACGAGTTTCCCCTCGCCTCCGGGCAGCGGGACCCGCACCTCCCCGAGCACCGCCCATCCCGCACCGCGAAAACAGTAGAGCGGGTCGTGCACCGCGTGGCGATTATGCGTGCCGTCCACGAGAGTCACCGCAAAACGCAGGCGCCCGGCGATATAGAGCCGCTTCACGACGCGGGCGTCCCCGTAGATCTTCTTCTCGACAGCACCGGGAGGAATCTCCTGGCTCGCGAAGGCGATTCCGCGGGAAGGCAGGGCGTCGAGGCGGGCCTGCGCGTCGCGCAGGGGGACGGTCTCCCAGGCGACTCCCGCCGTCGCGGCGGCGACAAGGCCGGCCCATAGCGCCACGCGACGAGCAGGAATCATGCGGCCTCCCTCTTCGGAAAGACCCATGCTCCGGCGGCACCGGCTGCCGCAAAAACAAGGCGGAAAACGACCGTGGTGGTTTCTCCGGCACCATGGCTTGCAAGCCAGCCGAGGGAAGGCATCCACGCAACCGAGGCGACGAGCCACGTCCAGCGTTGCGGTGCGGGCAGGAAGGCGGCGAACGCAAGTGCGAGCCCCGCGTGTTTCGCCGCGTTGAGTGCACCCATCATCCCGAAAACAACAAACACGAGGCCGGCGATTGCAACGCCCAGAGAGGGCTCCTCCCGCGCCCGTCCGCCTCCGGGGAAGACCCGCGCGACCAGAGGCGTGAGCCAGAGGAGGAAGGCCAGCCAGCCAAGGCGGTCGTAGGGCGAGTGGAGCCAGGTCGCGGGCAGGTCGCGCGCGGCTATGGCCGCAAACGCGAGAACCGCCATGGACGGCAGGAGGGAAGGGCGAGATGAGTTCACGGGGTCGGGGCAAGGATTTGGCGTTGGAGAGCGAATGCGCCCACACAAAGAGCGAACATAAGAACGAGCACCGAAAGCCCGCCCCACTGGTGGAAGAGCCCGCTCGCGAAGTCCGATCCGGCGGCGAGCGCCGCCGCGCCGAGCATGACGACGCGCAACGTGTTCGCGAGCCATGCGAGCGCGGGGAGCATGAGGAGGGCGACGAGATAACCGCGTCGCCCGCGAAGCATGAGGCAGGCGGTCGCGCCGCCCGCAATTCCCATCGCCTGGAGGATATTCAGCCCGGCGCAGGCGGCGTCCACGGCGAGGGGAATTCCTGCCACGGTGAGAAGTGTTCCCTCGCGGGAAACGGGAAAGCCCGCCCCCGCAAAGACGTGGCCGGCGACCCAGGCCGCCGAAAGGCGAAACCCCCAGCCGATGAGGCCTCCCTCGAGGAGTAGCCAGGGGAACGCCAGCCACGGTAAAACAAGGAGCCGTCGCGCGTAGGGCAGGCTCCCTTTCTCCAGACGGGAAGAGAGCCACGACCAGAGGAGCGCCGTCCACGCCGTAGCCAGCGCGAGCGCACTATCGAACGCAACTCCCGCGAGATAAAGGGTGATCCCGGCGAAGAGCAACCCGCGGTGAAGGGGTCCGTTTTCGGGGCGCCAGCACCAGGGACGTCCGAGCCAGGCGAAGAGCGGGAGAGCGGAGAGGAGGGCCAGGGCGTCGCTGGGGCTCGACATCCACGCGCGATCGCGCAGCCAGAGGTGGAGCGCCAGCAGCGCGAGCACCCCGAGAAATGCGGTGTCACGCCGGTTCATCGCGTGCCTTCCGCGGCGCGGATCGCTTCAAGGTTGGCACGAAGGATCAACTCGTCGGGCATCTCGCGGAGCAGTTCCGTTGTGAGGAGGCGCGCCTCCTTCCAGTCCTTTGCGGCGAAGGCGCGGCGGGCGAGGAACATCCGCGCCTCGACCGACTCCCTGCGGAGCGAGTTGTAGGCGCGCAGGGCCCCGGCCTCGTCGCCCTCGGCCAGCGCGGCGCGCGCGAGGATTTCGCGACCCGTGACAGAAGCAGCGAGCGTGGGGTGGCCGCGCACCCATTCCCGCGCGGCGACGGGGCGCCCCTTGTCCATCGCGAGCGCGGCGAGGAGCCATGCGGCGCGATAGCCAGCATCGGAAGCTTGCGAGGAGAGAGGACGGAGCTTCGTGATGCCCTCGTCGGTCCGCCCCTCGACGAGGAGAAGTTCTCCTTCGAGGAGTTGGAGGACGGGGACGGAGGGCTGCTTCGCGAGGAAGGCGAGCGCCGCGGGACGCCCGCGGTTCTCGCGGAGGCACTGCGCCATGCCGAAGGCGACCCAGTCCGGAGACGGGGCGTCGGTGAAGTTGCCCGGCCAGAGGGCGAGTGCGGCCTCGATCCAGCCGCCCGCCATGCAGGCCGCGGCGAAAACCGTGGTGTCCGAGACCGCCCCCCGGAGTTCGGGCGAGAGCGAAGGGGCGACGCGCGCCTCATGCGCGGAGTTCCAAGCCTTGTCGAGTTGCTCGAAGAAGGCATGCCGCCCGCGGACGGGGGGGGCGGTCGCCAACTCCCCCTCCCCCGCAAGCGAGAGAGCGGGTTTTCTTCGGAAACAGAGGATCTGGTAGAGCGCCCGTTCGAGACCAGGGTTCCATGAACGACCGCGGGAGCGACGGAGTTTCATCCATTCGAGGGCCTCCTTCTCATTCCCGTCGTGGATCATCTGGAGAAGGCGCAGCCAGTATGCCTCCTCGCGATCTCGTATTACCTGGCGCGACTCCACCTTCGCATCGAAAAGGGCGTCGTCCCAGAACCGCCCCGGTGGCAGCCCACCGAGATAGACCACGAACGAAGCGAGCGGGCCAGCGGCCGTCCCGCTCCGAACGGGTCCGTTGACCGGGCGGAAGACGCGGGACCAAAAAAGGAACTTTGTCCACAGGAAATCGGGAGTGCCCGGCGCGAGCCCTTCGGCCCAGGTCCGCAGGGCGAGGTCCAGGTTTCCGTTTCTACGGTAGAACTCGGCGAGCTGGTCGCGCAGGAGCGGGTTGGAGGGGGTGGCGACAAGGGCGGCGACGTACTCGACGCGCGCCTCGGCGAGGCGGCCGGATGCCTCCATGACCTGGGCACGGAACGAGCGCGCGTCGGGATTCCTCGGATCGGCGCGAAAGGCCTGGTCGAGGTATTCGGCGGCGCGTGCCGGCTGCGCGGCGTTCAGTAGCGCGAGTCTCAGAAGCCGTGCGCAATCGCGCTCCCCGGGAAAGGTGCGAGACTGGAGAAGAGCGAGTGCGGCCGGACGTTTTCCTGAGGCGAGGAGGGTGTCGGCGTCGAGGGCGAACCAGAGCCAGTCCTGCTTTTCGCGCCCGCGCCAGGAGTTCCGAACCTGGTCGAAGGCGGGGCGATTCCCGGCGGCGAGCGCACCCCGCGCCACGAGGAGCGAGGCCGCCTCGTCCTCGAGGATGAGGGAGGGCTCGCGGTCAAACCAGTGCAGGAGGCGCGGAACCTCGCGGAGCTGGGCGAGGGCGTGGACCTCGATCGCGTGCCACTCGCGCTCCCGTGCGGGTGCGGGTTTCGAGGAGACGATGCGGGAGCGGACAACTGCGAGGGCGTCAAGGCCGCGCCCCGCGGCAACCGCCTGGCTCGCTGCGACGAACTGCCGTTCCTCGGACTTACGGAGGGCATGCTGTCGCCAGCCCACCGCACCGGCCAGGACGAGCACGAAGAGGATGATCGCTGCTCCCGCCAGAAATATCCACCCTCGTCTCATGGAGATGGCCATGGGAGAGACGGTTTGGGCAGGCCTCAGGACCGCGCGCGAACCGGCGCCGGCAAGCGCACCGTGCGGCGCTGGCGCCAGTCGAGGAGCAGGACCGAGCCGAGGAAGCTGCCCAGCACGAGGAACAACGCGGGTTCGGGGGTCGAGACCAGCCGTGCAACGTTCACCTTGCCGATGTCCACGGCGAAGAGGACATCGTTGTAGTCGCGATCGCCTCCCCCCAGCATGTCCTCAAAACTGATGATGAGATAGGGGCTGTCCTGCAGGGCGAATGCAACGACGTGGTTCAGGTGATCGGGGTTTGCCGAGGAGGTGGTGGAGAAGATATTCTTGCCACTGGAAGCCCCGTCGGAGATGAGGAAGAAATCCAACGTGGACCCCGCCGACATCGATCCGAGGTTGACGAAGTCACCCGGGCGGAGCGGGGCCGACGCGTCCGGTGATTTTCCGCTGTTCGCACCCGTATCCAACCAGGAGGTGTAGCTCGAGGCATCAGGAAAGATGAGCTTCGGGTCGCCCGCCTTCAGGCCGGAGGCATTGACGTTGAAGCCAAGGGTGTTGTGATAGCCGGCGCCCTCGCCAATGAAGTACACGCGGACTTCCGAGTCCGTGGCCAGGCGTAGTTGTGAGGGATCCAGCGCCATGCTGGAGGTGTCCGTAATGGTCTTCCGCTCCCCGAGCTTCTGGTCGAGCAGTTTGAGAACCGAGGGGAGCGTGTCTTTCTGGAAGGTCGCGGACGGGGCATCCGAGGCAGCCGACTTGACCTTGTCCACGAGGTTGAGCCCGAGCGGTCGTGCCTTGGCTTGGACGGAGGAATCCTCGCCACCAAGGAGGCTGCCACCCTCCACCGTCTTGATCGCAGGCTTATCCTGATCCGAAGATTCGGCCTGCGCGAAGGAGGGAGCCAACGCGAGGAAGAGCACCGCGAGAAGGGAAATGGTTTTCATCCAGCAACCGTGGGCAAGGGTGTAAGAATGGGGGCTGGCCGCAGGATAATCAAGTTTGGTCATTTCCATAGTGGCAATAAAGAGGGCATGTTCCATGCCAAGATCATATTTAGGAATCTTCTCCATTAATCTCGCTAAAATTTTGAAAGACTAAAATATATTATGCATTTGCAATGCAAAGATATTGCGATAGAAGCATTCTATGAAGATTTTAGTTCCCGAACCGGTGGATGCTCCGATCTTGATGCGCATCGAGCAAATCGGTCTTTCCGTCGAGACCTTCCCTCCTGACGCTCCCCACGAACTCGATCGCGAGACCCTCGATTGGATCTATCTCGTCCCCCTGTCTCACGAGGGGGGAATCGCCCCGCTTGCCGCCCTTCGCGTCCGCCTCGCTCGTGCCAATCGCTATTTTCTTGCCGTGGGTTCCGGTCTCGGGAGTGCCGCGATCGTTCAGGCATGCCGCGATGGCGCCTTCGACGTGCTCGACATTACGGATTCTGACGTTCGCTGGCATGCGGCACTCGAAGCCGCCCGCCGTGCCCAGGAAGCCTGGGTGATGCTTTACGGGAGCCGAGCCGAGTCAGGACCTCTTGGTCTTATTGGAGAATCTCCCGGGATCCGCGCGCTCCGTCAATCCATCGAGCGCCTCGGGCCGACCCGCGCGAGCGTGCTCATTCTGGGAGAGTCCGGCACCGGCAAGGAGCGGGTGGCCCAGGGCCTCCATCGTACCGGCGGGACCGGTCCACTCGTTGCCGTGAACTGCGCGGCCATTCCGCGCGACCTCATGGAGGCCGAGCTCTTCGGGGCGCGGAAGGGCGCCTTCACAGGGGCGACCCAGGACCGTGCGGGCCTCATCGAGCAGGCGGCAGGCGGAACACTCTTTCTCGACGAGGTGGGTGATCTCGAATCCTCGCTCCAGCCGAAGCTTCTGCGCTTTCTCGAGAGCCGTCGCGCTCGCCGCGTGGGGGGCGATGCCGAGTACGAGGCAGACGCGCGTGTGGTCTCGGCGACCAACCGCCATCTCGAGGATGCCGTGAGGACCGGGGCGTTCCGCGAGGACCTATTTTACCGTCTTTCGGAGGTCGTACTCCGCATCCCTCCACTCCGCGACCGTCCCGAGGACATCCCTCTCCTTGTGCAATATCTCATCAAAGGGGTGAACGAGCGTTTTGGGAAGTACTTCGACCAGGTGGAGCCCGAGCTGATCCGCAAGATGCAGGCACACCGCTGGCCGGGCAACGTCCGCGAGCTAAAAACCGCGCTCGAGCGGCTGGCAATTTTTCACGATGGCCCCGTGCTGCGCGCCGGATGGTGGGATCCTCCGGAGGTTTCGACTCCGCACCCTGCCGAATCCGCAACGGTCCTGCCTTCCCCCCCACCGGCCCTCGCAGCGCCCCTCTCCATTTTCCCGAGCCGCAAAGAGCGATGGGAACTTGCCCAACGGCTTCTCGAAGAAAGCGGTCAGGACTTCAAGTGGGTGGCCGCCCGTCTCGGCGTTCACCCCACCACTCTCTTCCGCTGGCGCAAGTCGGGGCGTGCGTGAGGAAAAAACCGGTAGAAATGCTTTCGGGGAGTGGTGGGGTGCTTGACGTCCTCGCGGCGCGAGCGTAGCCTCCGTCAATCCATGGGCTCCCTCAAAAAACGCCGTAAATCCAAGATCAACCGCCACAAGCGTCGCAAGCGGATGCGCGAGAACCGGCACAAGAACAAGTAGTTCGGAACTGCCCGTGAAGATGCGCCGCCATCGGCCGCTCCTCCCTTGGGCGGTCGTGGGTTTTTTCTGCCTTTTCGCGGGTTGTCAGACCCCCGCGCCAGAGGCAGGTTCCATCCGTCCATCGCGGTCCCACTCCGACTTTCCCGAGGCGGCCTCCGCGGCGCAACTCGGGGCCCTTTCGAAGGACGCGGAGGATTTCTCCGAGGCGCTTGCCCACTACGTGGCGGGCCTGATCCAACTCTCAAAGGGGGAGACCTCCGGCGCGCTCGATGAGTGGCGACAGGTGGTGACCCTCGACCCGGATCGCTCGGACCTGCGGGAGCGCGTGGTGCAGGAGTTTTTTCGGCGGGGGGAGTTCGGGCAGGCGGCGGAGGTGTTGCGCGCGACGGTCCAGAAGCTGCCGAACTCCGCCCAGGATTGGATGCTCCTTGCGGTGGCCCTGCGTGCCGACAAGCAGTGGGATGCCGCCACGGTCGCTGCCGAGAGGACGATCCGTCTCGCTCCGGATAAGTTTCCGCCCTACGAGGTGCTCTTCGATGTCGCCGTGGAGCACAACGACCTGGCACGGGCGAAGAAGGTCCTCGAACGCGCGGCGAAACATCCCTCGGGAGAGTATCACTACTGGATTCGCCTCGCTGAACTCTGCGCGGCGCTCGGGGCACGCGACCCGGCCTTCAAGACCGATACGGAGCGGGTGATGGGATTCTACGACCGCACCGCGGAACTTCAGCCCTCCGATCCCACCGTCCTCGCGCGCGTGGCCGACTACTACGTGGCGAACAAGCACACCGAGAAGGCGATCGCGATCTACCAGAAGGTCCTCGACCAGGATCCGACCGCTGACGGCGTCCGCCTGAAGTTGGCTCTGAGCCTTGTCGCCCAGGGCAACAAGACCAACGCGATCGCGATTCTCGAGGAAATGGTGAAGCGGGAACCGCTCCGTTGGCAGATCTTCAACC
This sequence comes from uncultured Verrucomicrobiota bacterium, assembly GCA_964653025.1. Classification (GTDB taxonomy): domain Bacteria; phylum Verrucomicrobiota; class Verrucomicrobiia; order JABWAM01; family JABWAM01; genus JABWAM01. Next base: position 21,420 of record CAZZBZ010000025.1, on the reverse strand, counting down.
TGATCGGAGAACTCTACGAGGACACGAAGGAGAACGAGCGCGCCATAAAAAACTACCGCCTCTCCCTCCAGGCAAACCCCAACCAGCTCCCCCCATACCTACGGAGCGTGCTCATCCTCATGCGTGCGCGGAAGCTTGATGAGGCCCTCATCCTGCTTGATACGGCGCGGGAGAAATTTCCCGACACGCCGCAGATCTCCTACTTCTACGGCCTCGTCTACAGCGACCGGAAAGACTTCCCGAACGCCCTCAAATTTCTCGATGAAACGGCCCGCCTCGCCTCCGCCTCGAATCCCGAGCTCCTTGACGCCATCTTCTACTTTTACCTTGGGGCCGCGTTGGAGAGAAACGGGAAGTTCGACGCCGCCGTCGAGAAGTTCCGCAGGGCGATTGAGATGAACCCGGACTACGCCGATGCCTACAACTATCTCGGCTACCTCTTCGCAGAGCGGGGGATGAATCTCGATGAGGCTCGGCACCTCGTCCAGCGCGCCCTTGCGATCGAGTCGAACAACGGCGCCTTTCTCGACAGCCTTGGATGGATCTACTACCGCCTCAAGCAACTCCCCGAGGCGCTCGCACAACTTCAGCGAGCCGCGGAACTCATCCCCAACGACCCCGTCATTCACGAGCACCTCGGCGAGGTTTACCGCGCCCTCGGCGATGCGGCCCAGGCGCTCGCCCATTTCAATAAGGCTGCCGAACTTGACCCTGGAAATTCCGCGATGGCCGAGAAGGTCGAGGCCCTCAAGCGCGAGATCTCCGCGCGCCCCGTTCCCGCCGTGGCACCCTGAAAAGGAGAAAGGGTCGAGGGTCAGGGGTCAAGGGAGGTGTGGCAAGCGCATCGCTTGCCGTTTCTGCTGCGGATGGCAGGCGTTGCGCCTGACCTACCACGAAGCAACCGCCTCGCATGATTGTTGAGGTCTGGGTGCCTTCTCCTCTCCCTCGGTGCTCGCACTCGACCCACGACCCTTGCCCATTTGCCCTCCTCACCTTCCGCCTTGAGCAGAGCCAACAGGCCGGGCAGACTCCCTGCCATGCTCTCCAAAGCCCAGTGGAAAGGTACCCTGCGCCGCTTCGCGCGGCTCCGCGTGCTCGTCGTCGGCGATGTGATGCTCGACCAGTACATCCTCGGGCGCGTCTCGCGGATTTCGCCCGAGGCGCCCGTGCCGGTGGTGGACGTGCAGGGGGACAAGTTCTTCCCCGGCGGGGCCTCCAACGTGGCCCGAAACCTCCGCTCCCTCGGCGCGAAGGTCACCGCCCTCGGGGTGATCGGTAACGACTCCACGGGGAATACCCTTGCTCGCACCCTCCGTGCGCAGGGGGTGGATGTCTCCGGTCTCCTCGTGGACCGCGGCCGCCCGACGACTCTCAAGACGCGTGTGATCGCCCAGCACCAGCAAGTGGTGCGCTTCGACCGAGAGAGCCGCCAGCCGATCCCCGCGAAGCTCGCCGCGAGGGCGCTCGCCTTCGCACGGCGCGCCATCCCGCGGATGGACGCCGTGGTCTTCGAGGACTATGGCAAGGGGCTGATCGGGCAGGAGTTTCTCGACGCCTGCGTGGCGACGGCGCGGCGCGCGCGCGTGGCGACCTTCGCCGACCCGAACATGCATCATCGCCTCGATTACCTCGGTCTCACAGGAATCACCCCGAACCGCGCGGAGGCCTTCTGGATGGTGAGAGAGGCCGCCACGGACCCGTTCAACGACCCGCTCCGTGACCCTCCGCTCCTGGCCGTCGGGGAGAAGCTTCTCGCCTCGACGCGTGTGGAGAATGTCCTCATCACTCTTGGTGAGCACGGGATGTGCCTTTTCCGCGCGGGGCGCAAGCCGCACCACATCCCGACCGCCGCGCAGGAGGTCTTCGATGTGAGCGGGGCCGGGGACACGGCGATCAGCGCCTTCGCCCTCGGCATGGGTGCGGGGCTCGGCCCCGTCGAGGCCGCCATCCTGTCGAACCACGCTGCCGGAATCGTTGTCGGCAAGGCGGGCACGGCGACCGTCGCCCCGGCCGAACTCCTCGAACAGCTCCCCTCATCGGCGCGATGAACCCACCGCCCGCGGCGCGGCGCGCCGTCTTCCTCGATCGCGACGGCGTGCTCAACGAGGACGTCGGCTACGTCGGCCAGCCGGAGCGCTTCCATATCTACCCGTTCGTGGGCGAGGCACTCGGGATTCTCGCGCGCAAGGGTTTCCTCCTCTTCATCGTCACCAACCAGTCCGGCATCGAGCGTGGCTACTTCACGATGGAGGACACCCACCGCCTCCACGAACTCCTCGCCGCGGCGGTGCGCCCGCACGGCGCGGAGTTCGAGGAGATTTTTGTCGCCCCGTACAAGGAGGGGACGCCGAACGATGTGCGCAAGCCCTCCCCGAAGTTCGTCCTCGACGCCGCGAGGAAGCACGGGATCGACCTCGCGGCCTCCTACGTGATTGGAGATCGCGCGAGCGATCTCGAGATGGGCCGCCGCGCGGGGTGCTGCGGGGTGCTCCTGCGGACCGGTGCCGGTGCCGCGACTGAGAAGGAGCCGGGCGCCCGCTTCGACCTCGCCTTCGACCATCTCCTCGATGCCGCGCGCGCGATCACCTGACGCCGTCGAGATCGCGGGCGCATCGCATTTCCATCGGATTTTTTCTCTCGGCCCTGTTTGGCTGTGGTATTGAGCGGGGTGCTTCCTCGCTGACTGCCGAGGGCATGCTCCGTCGTGCCCGTGCGAAGCTGCCCTTCGACAGGCTCAGGACAGTCCCGAGCAGAGCCGAGGGGCTGAGGATTCACAAAACCCGGAAGAACAATGCAATGCGCGGGGGAGCACTCTGTGCTTGCGCCCACGCCCGCCGCTCGGCCATTGTTCAAAATTCCTCCCCATTTATGAATCTTGACGAACTCCAGGGCCTGATTGCGTCGGGCCATCTCACCCAGGCGCAAGCTCAACAACTCGTAACCCTCTCCCCCGGTTCCTTCTGCACCCATCGCAGTTGGTCCTTCGGACGCGTCCACAGCTACGATCTCGTGCTCGGACAGGTGGTGGTGGACTTCCAGCAGAAGCCCCAGCACAAGATGCAACTCGACTACGCGGCCGATTCCCTCACCCCGGTCCCGGCCGAGCACCTTCTCGCTCGCAAGGCCATCGATCTCGAGGGCCTCCGCAAGTTCTGTGCCGACACCCCCGCCGAGGCCGTTCGTTGCTTTGCCGTGAGTTGTGGAGAGGCCGCCCGCGCCGAAATGCTCCAGCAGATCCTCGTGCCAGACGTGATTGCCGCGGATGGCTGGAAGAAATGGCTGAACTCCGCGAAACGCGCCTGCCGCAAGGACGGCCATATCGTGTGGCCCACCCGCAAGAACGAACCCATCCTCCTCGTCGAGAAGCCCCCCTCGGTTTCAGACGCCCTTATCGAGAGGCTTCTCAAGGCCCGCTCGCTTCCCGACGTGCTCGATGTTGCCGAGGACGCCTTGCGGAAGCTCTCGAAGGCCGATGACCTCAAGGCGTTGATCCCCGACCTCATCAAGGCGATCGAGGGACATATCGCCTCCGTCAGGGATCGCGACCCGGCGGTGGTTGTCGAGGCCACCTGGGTGCGCGACGATCTCCAGAAGATTCTGGACGCCTCCGCCCAGGGAACTGACATCTCCGCGCTCATCAAGGAGGTGCATGATCTGCATGATCTCGTGGCGGATCTCTCGCCGAACCGTCAGCGCCACATCCTCCCGATGATCAAGCGGGCCTTTCCCGACTGGGAGAAGAGGGTGAAGACGCTTCTCGACACGGCAAGCCAGGCGCTCATCACCGAGGTGGTCTCCTTCCTCAAGCAGGAAGGAAAGGCCACCGAGTTACCTGACATCTTCGAGGGCAGCATCCGCGAGGGACGCGCTGGCCACGACCTGCTCACCTGGATCTGCCGAAACCGCGAGGATCCCGAGTACACCGTCTGGCTCCCCGGCCTCATCAACGGGCGCCTCCTCGCCGCTATCCTTAACCGCATGGAGACCGATGCGGTTCTTGCCACGACCCGACGCCGCAACCCCCTCGCTCTCCTCCTTCGCGAGGACGCCACCCTGATCGCCGATCTCGTCCGCACCAGCGACGCCGAGGATACCCGCGACCTCGGCAAGCGACTCCTTACGAACCCCGCGATCGAAGAGCTCGACAAGCGCTCCCTCATTGCCCGCGTCATCAAGGTCTCCCCCTCCGTCCAATCCCTCCTCGTCGCCAACCAGAAGGTTGCCTCCGAGGGGATCGTCGTCTCCTGGGAAAGCCTCGAACGCCGCAAGGACGAATACGAGGCACTTATCAACCAGCGCATTCCCGAGAACTCCCGTGAGATCGCCACGGCCCGAAGCCAGGGCGACCTCCGCGAGAACGCCGGCTTCAAGGCAGCCAAGGAGATGCAGTCCGTCCTCATGCGCCGCAAGGCCGAACTCGAAGACGAACTCGCCCGTGCCAGGGGCACCGATTTCTACAAACCGGATACCTCGGTCGTGAGCATCGGGACAAAGGTCGCCCTCGTCCCCCTGGACGGTGGCGAGGCGTGGACCGTGACCATCCTTGGCGCATGGGATAGCAACCCCGACCAGCACATCCTCTCCTACCAGACCGCCCTCGCGGCCGCCCTTCTTGGAAAGAAGCGTGGCGCAGAAGCCGTGATTCCGGGCGACGCCGGCGAGCGTCGCGTCCGTATTGAGAAAATTGAGCCCGCCTTAGGGGATGCCGACTTCAAGAACTCCCCCGTCCCCTCCCTCGATGTGGAGATTCCCGGCACCCTCCCCGCCATCGAGGAAGCCAACTCCTGACCATTTTATGACCACCATCCGCACCGTCCAGGCGCGCGAGATCCTTGACTCGCGCGGCAACCCCACCGTCGAAGTTGAAGTCACCCTCTGTTGTGGTGCCCGCGGCCGCGCGGCCGTCCCCAGTGGTGCCAGCACTGGCGAGCACGAGGCATGGGAACTCCGCGACAAGGACCCGAAACGCTATCTCGGAAAAGGCGTCCAGAAGGCCGTCCAGAACGTCCACAAGGTCATCGCCCCGGCGCTCGCCGGCATGTGCCCCTTCGACCAGCCCGCGCTCGATGCGAAGCTCATTCGCCTCGACGGCACCCCGAACAAGGCGAAACTCGGTGCCAACGCCCTGCTCGGCGTCTCCCTCGCGAACGCCCATGCCGCGGCCGCCGCGCTCCGCCAGCCGCTCTTCAAGTACCTCGGCGGGCCCAACGCCAAGGTCCTGCCGGTTCCGATGATGAACATCCTCAATGGCGGCGCCCACTCGGACGCCCCCGTGGACCTCCAGGAGTTCATGATCATGCCGAAGGGCGCCTCCTCGTTCCGCGAGGCGCTCCGGATGGGCACCGAGGTCTTCCACGCCCTGAAGGGTGTGCTCAAGGGCCGCGGCCTCTCCACCGCCGTCGGCGACGAGGGCGGCTTCGCCCCGAAGCTCAAGTCGAACGCCGACGCCCTTGAGGTGATCGCGCTCGCCGTGAAGCAGGCCGGCTACAAGTTTGGGAAGGACATCTTCATCGCCCTCGATCCCGCCTCGAGCGAGTTCTACGACGCGGCCTCGAAGAAGTACGTCTTCAAGAAGTCCGACGGCTCGCGCCGCACCTCCGCCGAGATGGTCGCCTTCTACAAGGATCTCCAGCAAAAATTTCCCATCGTCTCCATCGAGGACGGCCTCGCCGAGAACGACTGGGACGGCTGGAAGAAACTCACCGAAGCCATGGGAGCCAACACCCAACTCGTCGGCGACGACCTCTTCGTGACCAACACGAAGTTCCTCGCCCGCGGGATCAAGGAGGGGATCGCCAACTCGATCCTCGTGAAGGTGAACCAGATCGGCACCCTCACGGAGACCCTCGACGCCATCGACATGGCCCACCGCGCCCACTACACGGCGGTGATCAGCCACCGCTCCGGCGAGACCGAGGACACCACCATCGCCGACATCGCCGTGGCCACCAACGCCGGCCAGATCAAGACCGGCTCCCTTTGCCGCACCGACCGGGTTGCCAAGTACAACCAGCTCCTCCGCATCGAGGAGATGCTCGGCAGCCGCGCGGAATACGGGCGAGGCTGAGCCGTAACGCACGATCGCGTTCCGGGGAGAACCCCCGGCCCGGGTGCCCCGTTCCGTGATCTGCGGAGCGGTCCCCTTTCTCGTCCGTCGCTCTGTGCTGCGCAACAGCCAGCAACGGAAGGTTCAGTTTTTCGGCTTCGCGTCGGGCATGCGCTTCGCCCAGCGCCATGGGTCCAGGATCGCGTCGGGGAGCGGAGGAACCGCGGCATCCACCTCGCGGGCAAGGTCGAGGGGGAGCGGACCCTTCGTGAAGAGGGCAAGGTTCTCGCGCATCTGGGCCACCGAATCCACGCCGACGAGGACCGAGTCAAGCTCCTGTCGTCCGAGGGCGAAGCGGAGCGCGAGTTCCGCAAGCGGCATCCCCGCTCCGCGTGCCAGTTCAATAAGGCGACGGCGAACCGGGGTGATGTCCAGGAGGTCTTTTGGGGTCGCTGCGTCGTCAAGGAAGAGGAGGCCCTGCAGATAAATGCTGCGCGCGAAGACGGTCATGCCGCGCGCGTGGGCCTCCGAACCGGAGAGAAGGAAGCGGCGATCGAGGATGCTCGCGGGAAACTGCACGGCCTTCGCAAGGCCGGAGGCCACGATCGTGCGTGCTGCCGTGGGAGTTGTTGTCGAGCAGCCGATGCGCCGCACAAGCCCGCGCTCGCGAAGCTTGAGGAGGGACTCCGCGTATCGGAAGTCCTGCTCGCGGTGGAAAAGGCAGAGGTCGAGGTATCCAAGGCGGAGTTGGCGAAGGGAGTTGCTCACCGACGCCTCGACCAGAGCGTCGGCGCGGTCGGGAGCGAGGTTGGGGGCGAGGGCGGCGATTTTGGTGACGACGGTCACTTTTTCCGAAAAGCCGAGATCCGCGAGCGCGCGACCGAGGACGGCTTCGCTTTCCCCGTAGCCCGCCGCGGTATCGAGAAGGGTGACCCCTCCCTCGATCGCGCAGGCGAGAATGTCGCGGGCGACCTCGTAGGGGGGCTGGCCAGAGCGGTTGGCAACCCCGTAGGGAAGGCCGAACTGGACGGTCCCCAGTGCGAGGCGGGAAAGTGCGTTGGCACGCGCGCTGTACGTTTCAGACGTCATGAAGAGGGAGAGTAGCCACGGATGAAACACGGATGCCCACGGATGGGAGATGCGCCGATTCCGCCACACGGAATCGGCGCGTCGTCACAGGTGAAGGGGGACTGTCCGAACCTTGCGTCCCTCCCTCGGTCCGTTCTGACCCGAAAGCTGTCGGGGCTTGACCCTTTCCCCTTCATTTTGCCGTATACCCGCCATCCACGGGAAGATTGGCCCCGGTGATGTAGGAGGAGGCGTCAGAGGCGAGGAAGACGACCGAGCCCTGCAGGTCGGTGTCGCTGGCCATGCGGCCGAGGAGAGTGCGGTCGGAGTACTGCTTCACAAAGGGCTCGGGCTGCTGGTTGAAGAAGCCGCCCGGGCTGAGGCAGTTGCAGCGGACCCCGCGTCCCCCGTAGTAGCTGGCGATGAAACGGGTGAAGTTGATCATCCCACCCTTGTGGAAAAAGTAGTCCGGGTACCATCCGCTCATGTCCGTCCCGCGGTAGATGGTCGGGTCCGGGGCGATCATGCCCTGGATTGAGCCGATGTTGACGATCGAGCCGGAGCCGCGCTCCGCCATCGCATCGCCGATCGCGCGGGTGAGGATGAAGAGGCCCGTGGCGTTCACCCGCATGCTTTCGGCGAAGGTCGAGGCATCGTCCTGGTAGGCCTTTTTCATCGGACGGGAGACCGCGTTGTTCACGAGGATGTCCACACGACCGCTCTGGCGGAGGATCTCATCGCGGACGCGCAGCACGGAAGGCTCCTCAGCCTGGTCGAGTTGGAGCGCGCGGACCTTGAGGCCGTGGGCGCGGTGTTCGGAGGCGACCTTCTCCAAGGTCTCAATGTTGCGCGAGGCGACCCAGGTATCGGCCCCGGCTTCCGCGAGGGCGGAGACGAGTTGTCGGCCATAGAGCCCGGCACCGCCGGTGAGAAGGGCTACTTTTCCGGAGAGGGAGAAACGATCGAGGATGGACATGGCGCGATCATCCATCTTGTGGCCTCAAAATGAAGCCGTAACTGGCGAGGCCCCGGTCATGCGTGGATCTCATCGAGGGGGACCTCGCGGCCGCCCTCCTCGCGGCTGCGGATGCCGGCGATGACGAGCTTCATCAACTCCACGGTCTCCTCGAACGGGAAGGGAAGCGCGCCCGTGCGCAGGTAATCCGTGAACGCGGCGAGCTGCGACTTGAAGGCAAAGAAGGAGTCTTGGAACGCGACCTGCACGGAGGACTTTGTCCCGCAGAGTTGGAGGAGACCGAGCCCGCCATACATGTCGGCGGTCGCGACGACCACCGCGTCGGCACCGGAGCGGTGTTTGAGGTGGACGACGTTGCGATCCTTGGTACCGGTGTTCCGCGCGGAGAGGAAGCCCGGGCCCAGGATCGGGTAGATCGCCTCAAGGGCATGGATCCCGTAGCGCTCCCAGGACTTCGGCGTGGTGATCGTAGCGAAGCGCATCTCGCCCAGCGATTTCGTCGAGGCGCGCCATGGGGCAAACTCCTTCGCATAGCGCATGCAGCTCGAGGAGAGGATCCTCGCGCCACCCTTCACCCACTTGCGGAAGATCTTCAAATCGGCCTCGTTGTCCACAAGCGGCTTGTCCACGAAGATGGGGAGGCCTGCCTCCACGAAGGGGCGGCAGCGTTCCACGTGCTCGTGGCCCTTGTCGGTGGCGACGATCACGGCGTCCACTTGGCCGATCACATCGGTGGGCTTGGCGACGACGTTCGGGATCTTTGCCGCCTTCGCGATACGCGGAGCCTCAGCGGGGTCGTCGGTCCAGAGATGGGTGACCCGCGCATTGCCGAGGCCAAAGGCTTCGGGGGGCTGGGGGTCCAGGTAGGCCGGGATGCCGGTGAAGGGGCATGCCTTCATCGCCTCTCGGTCGTAGCCGTTGAAGATCGCGCTCCAGGACCACGGGTGGCCGTTGCCATCCACGAGACCGAGCATGGCGAGGCGGATGGGGTCGTGGGTGACGAGGGGAGAAAGGATGGGCTTGGTCATAAGGGGGAGGGCTCTCTGCATGTCCTGCCAGAAACCACGGGAGGACCGCAAGCAGGGCTTGGCGGGTCATCTCCGAGCGTCAATGGCTTAAGGAACTCTGGCGATGAGACGTGAGTCCAGGTCGTTGAATCGCGTTTTGTAAGAGGCCATCACGCCGGCGCGGACCACGAATGCGCGGGGGGAAGATCGGGGAAGGGGGAGGCGTCGAAGCGGCGGGCGGGCGGGAGGCCGCGCAGTCGCCAGTCCGCGAAGTCGAGCAGGGCTTCCCAATCGGCCTGCGTGTGCGCGTGGGCACCCTCCCGGTACCAGGCCCCGATTTGTTCCTTTGCGCCCAGGAACCGAAAAACCTCCGCGGTCGCTCGCTGGGTTTGCCACGTTCCCTCGGGGTTCGCCCAGAGATCCCCGCGCGCCTCGGTAACGAGCAGGGCGCGCGGCGCGACAAGCGCCTTCACCGCGTGCTGGTCGAACGGCATCTCCTCCTCGCACCCGATGAACTCCCGCAACCGTGGACTGAACCACTCGGGGAGGTGCTTGAGGATATCGGAAAAACGCTCAGCCTTCTCTCCCAGCCAACGAGAGCAGCCGGCCCCGCCGCAGCCAGAGTTGTTGGGCGCGGTGAGCGCGATCCGCTCGTCGGTGGCACCGGCGAGGAGCGCCGTCTTGCCCCCGCGCGAGTGGCCGACGGCTGCGATCCGCGCCCCATCCACGCGAGGATGGGTCGGGAGAAAATCCATGCAGCGGTGGTAACCCCACGCCCAGATGGCCAGGGAGGCAAAGGGAACGGGGGCCGACGGCGGGTCCCCAACGATCTCGCAGCGGTTGAAAACCGCGAGGATGTACCCCCGCCGCAGGACCTCCGCGGTGATCTCGTCGGTCACGTATTTCCAGCAGCCGTCACCATTGAGGATTACGGGAAACGGTCCGTCCCCGACGGGAATCATCAGGTCGAGGACAAAGCGGGCGGGGAACTCCCCCTCGACGACGAGGCGGTACTGGGCGTGGCGGGCGTTGCCGAAACGAGCCACCGGGTGGTCGTGGAGCTTCTCGCCGCGGACTGCGGTGGGCCTCGGGGGAAGCGGGCCGTATTCGAGTTCGAGGATCTGCCCGAGCAACTCCTGCCGCCGCCGCAGCCAGTCGTCTCTCGTCTGCACGCGTCCCCCGTCGGTAAAGCGGAAGAGGTCGGGGAGTTCGGCGCGTGCGTGCGGGTTCATCTCGGGCTTCATGATCTGGATGATGTCCGATACGGGAAATCAAGCCGTTCCCATCCCGTCCGGAGTCCGCCCAACGCGGACAAAACGGCAAGCTTTCGCATTCGGCAACGGCACCTCACGCAGCGGAAGATATTTGATGCGCACGCGCCAGGCGGGCAAGGACGCGCTCGCGACCGAGGACTTCGAGCATCGGGTAGAGACTTGGGCCGATCGCACGTCCGCTCACGGCAACGCGGCACGGGTGAATGAACTCGGCGGGCTTCACCCCCTTCTCGGCGGCGAGCGCCTTGAGGTCGGCTTCGAGGGGCGCGGCGGCCCAGTCCGCCGTCTTCTCCAGCCGCGCCCCCAGTTCGGCGAGGCGGTCCGCGGCTCCCGGTTTACGAAGGACTTTCTCCACAGACTCGGGCTCGACGGGAAAGTCGTCGCGAAAAAAGAAAACCGTCTGGCCGGGCAGGTCGACCATGTGTTTTGTCTTATCCTTGACCACCGCGAGGGCGCGGCGCGCGATGGAGGGATCCTTCGTTCCCTCCTCCCCAAGGAAAGGGAGTGCCAGCTCACAGAAGCGCTCGATCGGCATGTCCATCATGGTGCGCGTGTTCATCCACTCCAACTTGTCGAGGTCGAATCGGGCGTTGGAGCGGTTGACCTGCTTGAGGTCGAAGCGGGAGACGAGTTCATCGAGAGGCATCAACTCGCGGTTCTCCTTGGGCGACCATCCGAGAAGACAGAGGTAGTTGCGAACGGCGTCGGGCGCGTAGCCCTTTGCCATGTACTCGCCGAGGGCGGCTCCGTCGTCGCGCTTGCTCATCTTCGAGCCATCCTTGTTCAGGATGAGCGGGATGTGGGCGAAGGTGGGCGGGGTCGCCCCGAGCGCCTCGTAAAGCGCGAGGTGCTTCGGCGTGTTCGAGAGGTGGTCCTCGCCACGGATCACGTGGGTGATCTTCATCTCAAGGTCGTCCACCACGTTCACGAGATGAAAGATGAACGATCCGTCGGCGCGCACGATGGTGAGGTCCGGTTCCGCCGAGAGGTCGATGTGCACCATTCCACAGACGAGGTCAGGCACGGTGACCACCTTCCGCGGGAGCCGAAATCGGATGGCGCCGTTCTCTTCGTACGCTTTCTTTTCGTCGAGGAGGCGCTGTACGTGGCGGCGGTAGATCTCCTTGCGCTGGCTCTGGAAGTAGGGGCCGTGCGGGCCCTCCTTGTCGGGGCCCTCGTCCCAGTTCAGCCCGAGCCACTTCAGGCCCGAGAGGATCGCTCGCATCGCCTCTTCCGTGTTCCGCGCCTCGTCGGTATCCTCGATGCGCAGGACGAAGGTCCCGCCGGTGTGGCGGGCATAGAGCCAGTTGAAGAGGGCGGTGCGGGCGCCGCCGACGTGCAACCAGCCGGTCGGGCTCGGGGCGAAACGGACGCGGGGAGGCATGGGGAAGGGGAGCGTCGAGGTTGGCGGCCCTGGGCTCAAGGAAGAAAACCAACGTCCGGGGGGCTGCCCACGAAGCCCCGTCAAATCTAACTCACTCCGAATACCCGTTTCACGGTCGCGGCGATGCGTTCCACGGTGGCCTCGAGGGATTCCTCCCAGATCTCGGCGAGTTTCTCCGCGACGAGGCGGGTATAGGACGGCTCGTTGCGCTGCCCACGGTGCGGCGTCGGCGCGAGGTAGGGGCAGTCGGTTTCCAGCATCAGGCGGTCGCGCGGCACGGCCCGCACGAGATCGCGAAGCCCCGGCGCATTTTTGAAGGTGAGGATGCCGCCCGTGGAGATGGCATAGCCAAGCGCAAAGACTTCCTCCGCTTGCGCGAGGGTTCCGGCAAAGCAGTGCATCACCCCCGGCTCGGTGCGGAAGCGTCCGAACTCTCGCAGCACCGCGAGGGTGTCGTCGAGCGCCTCGCGGCAGTGGATCGCCACCGGCTTGTCGGTGCGGCGCGCGAGGTCCAACTGGCGCAAGAAGCTTTCTCTTTGGGCGCGTTTCTCGGCCACGGGGTCCGCGCTTTTCAGGCGATAGTAATCGAGCCCCGTCTCCCCGATGGCAACGGCGCGCGGGTGGCGGGCCGCCCGCTCAAGAATCTCCCAGCGCTCCGGCGGCAGGGCGGCAAGGTCGTTCGGGTGCACCCCGACCACTGCGAAAATCCCCTCGTGCTTCTCCGCCAACTCAAGGGTCTTCGCGATGGATTTCTCCCCGATCCCGATCGCGAGGATCCGCGTCACCCCGGCCGCGCGGGCGCGCTCCACCACGGCGTCGCGGTCCGCGTCGTAGACCTCGTAATCGAGGTGGGCATGCGTGTCGGCGATCGGTTGCATGGCGGACGGACAAAGAGTCAAGGGTCGAAGGGCGTGGGTCAAGGTATCTGGCTTTGTACCCATCCTGGATGCGGATCCTTTACTTCCCGTTTGCAGCCTTTGACGGCGGGGCGTTGGTTGCTGCGGGCGGAGGCGGAACCAGGTTACGGAAGAACTCGGCATCCTTGGGGCGGTTCGCGTTGAGCGCGGCCTTTGAGGCCTCCTCGCAAATCGCACGGAGGGCGACCGGCTTCGGTGTGTCGGTCGCCAGGGTGCGGTAAAATTCCAGCGCGTCCTCCCAAAGTCGGGCCTGCGCGCAAGAACGCGCGGCGAACCAGAGGGTTCCCATCCGGGTATCCTTGTCCATCCCCACGGCCACGGCCGCCTTGGCGGCCTCGGCGGCGCGTTTCAGTTCGCCGGTCGCGAGGTAGAGGTTGGCCAAGCCGATCCAGAGGGCGCGCTCCTGGAGCCGCGTGGCCTGCTCGAAGCATCCTTGGATCGCCTCCTTCTGCTTTCCGGCGAGGGACTGACGGCGAAACTTCAGGCGGTAGGCCCACGCAAGGGCATCGCGTTCAGGGGGGGTCAGCGCCTCGAAACGAGCCTCGAACCCGGCGATGCGATCGTCGTTCGACCCCGCGAACGGGCGGTAGAGAGGGTCGCCCACGACCGTGGTCATCCACGATAGAAACTGCTGCGAAGACCATGCGGCCTCCCCCCACGACGCCCCTTCAAAAAGTTTTTCGAAGAGAACGTCCACGTTGGGCGTCATCTGGAGATAGGGCTCGTAGACGCACCCCATCGTCGCCGCCGCCCCGTGCGCGATGAGCGGCCCCGTCCAGTAGGAGTTGGCCGTGCGCAGCGTCCCCGCGCTCCATGAGTGGATATGGTAGGCCACTGCGCCGGTTTGAAAGTGAAACGCGGTGGCCGCAAACGGCCCGCAAATCGCGTGGGCGTACCACCCGCCATAGAGGGCGCAACTCGTCGCGTCCACCTCGTCCCCAAAGGTTCCCTCCTGGTCGTCGAAGACCACCTCCCAGCCCTGGCCGAACGCGGCCTGACGGGCACCGTAGATCCAGTCGTCACCAATCTTGTAGCCGGGATTGGAGTTCGGGATGCCCCGCGCGTCGAGGAAGGCGCGTCCGAAAAGCCCGAGCCGTTCGCCCTCCAGCGCCCCGTCCACGAGGCCCATCGCCAGCGCGGGGGTCGGGCCGTCCAGCCTCGACACGAGCACGATGCCGAGGTTCCAGTTCCGCACCTCCGTGCAGCGTTTCTTATAGATCGGGTTGGGAACAAACCCCGTGATGGGTGACTGCGGCTGTGGCAGCAGGGCCAGCTCGCTGTCCACCGAAGCCGCGTTGATCTGGAACTCGGCGCGTACGCCCTTGAGGGAGGATGGAAGAATCTGGTTCGGGTCGTGGGCAATCTTCACGGGCACGCCGTAGCAGAGAACGAGATACTTCAAGCGGCCTCCGGTGGCCGTGATCACCTCGCGCGGCTGGCCGGCGACACGGACCGCCCCGATTTTGAGGAGATCGTGCGACTGGGCCCATTCGCGGATGGGGCGGAGCACGGTGTTGTCGAACTCTGCGCGGGTGATCTCCTCCTGGGTGGAACACTCGATCGGGCAAAGGTTGGTCTCCGGGACGCCCCGCTTTTCGGCATAGTAGCGTGCGATCTCGCCGCTCCGCGGCTCCTTCGTGTTGTAGACCACGAGCGTGTTTGCCGCCTCGGGGTGCGCCGCAGGGGCAGACGCCGCCCAAGCCGTCAGCAGGATGCAGGCGGCGAGCGCGATTCGGATTTCCTTGCACCGGGGCTCCATGCGGCAGAGCGAACGATACCCCACCCTCACCCCAAAGGGAATCCGCGTGCTCGATCGTGGGGCGCGGATGCGCGACCGATTTTATGGCGGATTTTTTGAGCCGAAGAGTTTTTGTAGTACGGTGAGCCAGCGCCCCGGGGTTGGGGGTGGGTTTGGGGGAAGGATCTGGATGGATTCGTGGGGATGGCGGAGGTCGGAGAGCGGGGCGTCGGGAAGGTTGACGTCCATCTTGCGGACCTGCGTGGCGGCGTCGGGAGGGGCGAACGCGGTAACGGAAAGTGGCTTCGTCGGAGGATTTTCAGCGACGGCCTGGGCCTGGTCGAGTTTCCGTGCGAAATTTCGCTGCCCTTCGCCGGCCTGCCCTGCGATGGCAGTGGGAAAGAAGGCCTGCAGGCTGGGGATCTCGGCGGCGCGCGTCCAGTCGGAGGTTTCGCCGTTATGAAAGACCCAGGCATCGCGATCGAGGCGTCCGGCGGCGACGAGGCCACGGATCGTGGCAACGTCATAAGGACCGTACTGCTGGTCGGAGAAAACGTAGTAATCCGCGCTCATGCGGGAAAAATACTCATCCTAGGAGAACAGGCGTTTAGCTATGGATGACCAACTGGATGTTTTCCGGGAGGTTGCGGGCAACCTCCTCGGCGACGTCCCCCTTGAGGAGATTGGTAAGGAAGCGGCGATGGGAGGCGCCGAGCATAAGCATGTCGATGCCGAGGGTGGCGGCGAGGTCCACGATGGTGGTCGGCGGGTTGTCGCTGACGGCGTAAAGGGGGACGGCGGCCACCTCGTTTTTCTTCGCGAGTTCGAGGGCGCTGCACATGATGGCGGCGGCGTGGGGGTCCTCCTTCCAGTCGGGGGCGGGCCCGGCGGACGGGTTGATGGCGAAGGAGACGGCGATTTCGCGGACGTAGAGGATGTAGAGGGGGCCCTTGCGGAGGCGGGCCTCTTCGATGGCGAAGCGGAGGACAGGGTTGAGGCCGCGGACGGCGACGAGGATCCGCTGGCCCTCGTGAAGGCGAGGTTCGAGGGCCGCGAGCTTTTCAGGAGTCGAGCCGACCACCTCGCGGGAGACAACAACGGTGGAAAGGCCGGCGCGTTTCTGGGACCACGCACGCACCGCGAGGCCGGCGCCGAGGACGCAGCAGGCGAAGAAGAGGGCGTCGGGTTTGGTCTTGGCGATGGTGAGTTCCACCGCGAGGAGGACGAGGAAGGTGAGAACCATTAACGAGCGCTCGGGCCAGGAGAGACGGATCTTCGGATTGAAGCCGCAGGAGCCCACATTGACGGTGATGGCACCGACGACGCCGATGGCGTAGAGCCCGGCAAGGGACTCAAAATCGCGCACGAAGATCAGCACCAGCAACGGCAGCGCCACGGCGGCCAGGAGCGACAGCCATGGTACGCCGTAGCGATTAAGGCGGGTGAAGGGCTGTGGCATCTCCCCGTCCCGGGCCATCATGTAGAAGAGGCCGACCATGGCGACGATCGCGGTGTTCACGGCGCTGGCGAGAAGGAGTCCAAAAACGAGGCCGACGACCACGCCCAACCCCGCGCCGAACCAGGGATCGACCGAGAGGGTCCCGTAGTATTCCGCGAGGAAGCGGAGCATGTCTTCCTTGCGCTCCGCAAGGCGGGGGGCCAGCGAGGAGGGCATGGAGAGCATCGCCCAGCCGAGCAGGCTGGTGCCGAGGACGACCTCCAGGGCGATGGGCAAAATGGCCAGACGGGAGGTGCGCTTGACGGTGGGTTGGTCGGGAGGCGAAGAGGCGTCGGGCCGCATCACACCGGTGAGGTTGGCCACGGCCTCCACGCCACTGAGCGCGAGGATGACGCCGACGAATGCGATCCAGTTGGTTCCCAAGCTGGCGTGGAGAGGTTCGAGGTGGGCGGTGGTAAGGTGTGGTGCACTCACGGCGACCAACGCCACCACGACCGCCGCGGCGGGCAGGGCGAGGAGAACTGCAAGGCTGCCGGTATGTTTCGGGCCGAGAAGATTCATCATTCCGACGACAGCAACGAGGCCCATGGTTGCCGTAGGAATGATCTCCTGGGGGACGCCGAGGTAGCTCAGTCCGGCCCAACCACTGAGGGCGGCCGTCACCGTCATGTTGGCCACGAGGAGAAGGGCACCGACCACCGCGAGGAGGCGGCTCTGGAGACGGGCGGAGGAGTAGACCCCTCCGCCGTCCGGGAAGTGGGCGCAGAGGATTACGTAGTTGAGCGCAACCACCGCCGTGAGGGCGCAGACGGCAAGGATGATGGGCAGGGAGGAGAATCCGGCGGCGACGAAGGCGAGGCCGATGACGTAGGCCTTCGAGGTGCCCCAGTCGCCATAAAGGATGGCGGCAGCGCGCTTCCAGTCGAGATTGCGTGGGCGGTGAATCACGGGGGAACAGGGAGCAGTGAGCGGTAAGCGGTGAGCGGCAAGCAGGAAAAGAGGAAGGGAAGGCTGAGGATGGCAGCGTGGAAGGTGTTCGGGGCCAAAGGGATGGAGGATGCCATGGATGGGGAGGAAAAGGCAATCCGCCTCCCGTCAAGGGGCCACGCTTCCGCGTTGCAGGGGAGGGGGGATCAGGGTTAGGTTGGGCCATGGCTAGCCGACGGCTCGAAGTGAACTACGGGGTTCAGGAAAAGGTCCGCAAGCTGTTTGTGGGCCTTTTCGTCGTGTCGGTGGTCATCCTGCTCGGTTCTTTCTATGAGCCAACGCTCAAGAAGATGAGAAACCTTCAGGCGGAGGTGGAGGTAAAGCGGAAGGCGCTCCGCGCGCAGGAGGAGCTCCATCGCCGTTACCAGGAGGAGTTGCTCGCCCTGCGGCACGATCCCGAGGCGGTGGAACGCGCGGTGCGCGAGAAGTTCCGCCTGGCGCGGCCCGAAGAAACGATCTACCGCTTCGACCCGCCGCCGCCCACGCGCTGAATCCCCTTCTAAAGCCGGGCTGGGTAGGGCGCTTTCGCCGAAAGCACCGCTCCTCTTTGTGGTGCGCGTTTTTTTCCGGGGAGCACACGCGGCCCGCGTGTCCTGGCCGACGGCCCGTCGGCCAGTCTCCGAGGAAGAAATCGGCGAGCCGCCGATTTCGACACGCGAGCCGCGTGTGCTCCCCAGACCATTCTCGAAGGGGATGGTGATCTGCGAAATGGCGGAAACGGTTCCGCTCTGGAGAAACCGCTTACGTGCGGATTTGGAGAGCTTGCGGTTGGCCGCGTTTTTTCCCAGGATGCACGCCATGAGCCGCTCCGACTTCCTCTCCACCCGCAAGTTTTTCCTCGATCTCATCAAGGATCACATCCCCGAGCTCGAGTTTCGCGGCGCCACGCGCGCCGACTTCGACACCTGGCACGCCGCCTTCAAGAAACGGTTTCACGAGTGCATCGGCCCCCTTCCCACGGCCGTTCCCCTCACCCACGAGGTCCAGTGGGAGGTTCGCGAAGAGGGGCTGGTGAAGCAGAAAATCCTCCTCAGTACCGCCCGGTTCACCACGGTGTCGGCCATCGTCCTCGCCCCCGACCACGGGCGCCCGAAGCGGGCGATCGTGGCCATCCATGGACACGGTCTCCATGGGAAGGACCCTGTCGCTGGCGCGCGCTATCCGGAAGCCCTTCAGGACAAGGCCTACTACGACTATGACTACGGTTACCGGCTCGCGAAGGATGGCTTCGCGGTAATCGTCCCCGACGTGCGCCCCTTCGGCGAACGGAGCGACCGGATGCCCGGCGAGCGCCCCGTCGAGGGGCGCGACCCGTGCAACGTCCACGCGCTCAAGGGCTGGCTTCTCGGGTTCAACCTTCTCACCCACAACCTCTGGGACCTCATGAAGTCGCTCGACTTCATGCTGGCCCGCGAGGACGTGCTCAAGGACGGGGTGGGGGCGATCGGCCTCTCCGGGGGCGGTGCCCACGCGATGCACCTCGCGGCCCTCGACGAGAGGATCAAGGCCACCGACGTGGTTTGCGCGCTGAACAGCTACCGTGGCTGGGGGATCGGGATCGACAACTTCTGCGGCACGCAGTTCCTGCCGGGGATGTTCAAGTACGGCGACCACGCGGAAATCTGCGGCCTCGCGGCGCCGCGCGCCCTGATGATCGAGCAGGGCGGGTTCGACTACGGCTTTCCGATCGAGCACTCGATGGCGGCCCTGCGTCGCCTCGAAAAGATCTACGCCGCCGCCGGCTGTCCCGAGAAGCTCTCCAGCCACCTCGGCTACGCCGGCCACCAGTTCTACAACCCGGACGTCGCCGGGTTCTTCCGAAAGTGGCTGCCCGGTGCAGCTTGAAGTCCCTCGGGCAGAGGGCCTTACGAGTTGACTTCAGGACAGGCTTGTCCCATAAGCTGGGACTTCGGGCGTTGCTATGCCCGTGATCATGCGCCGCTCCCTCTCCATCGCCGCAGTCCTTTGTGCCCTCTTCACGGGGCGCGCCATGGCCGACGCCTACACGGTCGCCTTCGATTCAGTTCAGGCCACCGCCTACCGCAATCTCTCCAACGGCTTTCTCGGGGCGGGCGTCAGCGTCGCCCAGGTCGAACTCCAGCGGCCCGAGACTAACCACGTCGCGTTCTCCAATATTATTTTCAACCTTCACCAGAACGACAGCGGTGGAGCTCATCCCACAGGCGTGGGCTCTATCCTTTACGGCCGTGCCCCCGGCTTTAACGGCGGAGTGGCGACCGGGGTTACCAACGTCGAGTACTGGAACGCCAATAATTTTATCAACGATGTGGTCGTGCCCAACGTTGCGATCTCCTCAAAAGTGGTCAGCCAGAGTTACACCGCTGGAACGAACAGTTATGCTTATTGGAATGCAGCCTTCGACTACTGGATCCAGCAACAGAAAGTCGTTGTAGTCTCTGGCGGTATTGGCACGGCGACCAACTGGGACTGGCCCAGCAGTTCCTACAACGGGATCGCGGTGGGCGCCTCGGACGCCTACGGCAACCCTAGCGGAAGCCCCGTCGGACCGACCCAGAATGGACGCTCCAAGCCGGACCTGATTGCCCCACGGTCGACTCAGGTTGCCGCCTCGCCCTCGATCACCGGCAACAACACCACGTTTACCAACTCCAGCTACACTTCCATCGAGGGCGTGAGCCTTTCCGCCCCCTTTGTTGCCGGCGCGGCCACCATTCTCATGGATAAGGCCATGGATACGGCCGCCCTTTCCAACGCCACCGACCCGCGCGTGATCAAGTCCCTGCTCATGACGAGTGCCCTCAAGAAAATCGGCTGGCACAAGGGGACTAACGGCACCGCGGACGACGCATCGGTTCCACTCGACTACACGCAAGGTGCCGGCCTCCTCCAAGTGAAGTCCGCCTACGACCTTCTTTCCGCTGGGGAACAGGCCTACGGCACGGGCAACGTCCTCTCCAATGGATGGGATTTTGCCTCAGTCGGTGGCAACCCCGTCGCCAACCGTACCCGCACCTACAACCTCTTTCTCTCGAACGGGGTCTTCCTGAATACCAACTTCTCGATCACCGCCACCCTTAACTGGTTTGAGGATGTCACCAATCCCTCCTACGGGAGCTACGGTTTCTCCCTTCAGAACCTGGACCTCAAACTGAAGCTCAACGGCAACGTCCTCCAGTACAGCACGAGCGTGGTGGATAACGTGGAGCATATCTGGTTCACCACGAATGCGGCGGGCATCTACACGCTCGAGGTGACTGCGGCCAACACGGCCACCCCCTATGCCTTGAGTTGGACCGCCGTGGCGGTTCCCGAGCCTTCCGCCGTTATCCTTCTCGGCGCCGCCCTCGGCGCCGGACTCCTCACCCAACGCGTTCGCCGCGATCGGTAGGGCCGTGCGCCCACGCGAGGATAGGGCTCGCCAGAAAGACCCGCGGGGACATGATGGCGTAAATCCTCACATGTCCCGCTTACGATCCAACGCAAAGGCATCCCCCCGCTATGTCCTCCGCTTCTGCGGTGAGGGGACAGCTCCGCGGGCCGATGTCGCCCTTCTCGAAGCCGAGAGCGAGGTTACGGTGGTCGAGTTCGCTCCGCCCCGCCTCATGCTCGTGCAGGCGACCGAGCGCCGCCTCCGCGTCGTGCTCCGTCGCCTACCGGGCTGGGTCATGAGCGCCGAGCAAACCGTTCGCCTGCCCGCGCGCCCCACCCGCAGACCCCGGACTTCCCCATGAAACCTGCACGCATCACCACCCTCGAACAACTCGCCCACCGCGTCGCCGAAGATCCCGAACTGCGCCGCGCGCTCAGCGAGAAACCCGCCGAGACCCTCGCTCATATCGCGGAACCGCTCCGCTCCGATGCGTGGGTCTACCGCCTCGTGGTGATTGCCCTCGGCCTCGCCGCGCTCATCGCCGTCGGGGGCACCGTGGCCCTCGCCTTCGTGGGAAAGCCGGTGCCCGAGGCCCTTGTCGCGATCGGTTCCGCAGCCGTCGGCGCCCTCGCGGGCCTCCTCGCCCCCTCGCCGGGAAGGTGACTGCGGAGAAAAGGGCACGACGAAGCGTGCCCCTCCATCAGAAACTCACGGGATGTTTGGCCCATGGAGGGCACGCTTTGTCGTGCCCGAATCCCCCGGACCGGACGTCACCCCTCCTGCATGGGGTTCTCTTTTGGCATGGGGATCTTCGGGTTCCGCTGCTGTGGGGTCTGCGGCCAGTCGTCGTCGCGGAGATTCCCCTCAGCGCGGACCTCCTCCACCAGCGCGCGGAAGGCGACGAGGAATTTCTCGCGCAGCGCGGGGGCGTCCTCGCGCGTCGCACCCTCGACGGAGATGGGGTGGCCGAACCGAAACCACAGGGGCGGCCGCTTGAGCAGGTTTCCCGGCTGGTAGAGGCGGTCCGTGCCGAGGACGAGGCAGGGGACGATGGGCGCGCGTCCCAGCACGGCGATCATGAACGCCCCATCGTAGAGTTGCGGGCGGCCCCCGACCAGGCTCTCTTCCCCGGCGCGAATTCCGCCTTCCGCGAAGATCCCGATGCATTGCCCCTGGCGTGCGCGGCGCACCGCCTCGCGCAGCGCCCCGTGG
>CAZZBZ010000024.1:26931-40846 GCA_964653025.1 uncultured Verrucomicrobiota bacterium | reverse complement strand
GGTGGACCGCGACCTCTCGCGCTGGAATCATCCCGCCGTGAGGCGTTTCTCTGCTGTATGACCAAAGTAGGACAACTCGCTTTCGTCCCCTTCATCTCCACGCCTCACCACCTCCATCGACCGCGCAAGGACGCAAATGAGGGGTGAAGCACGCCCTGCCCGAGAACTTTTCCTCGGGGTTCGATCTCTCCACGGAGCAGGCTCAGCCGTTCAGGATTTTCGGGTTGAAGGATTTTGCGCCAGCCAGGCCTGGCTTTTGGCGGTCGGGCGGCTTCGGGACGGGAACTCCCAAGCTCTCGATGAGGGTGCGGATCTCGGTGAGCCAGCGTGTGGCGTCGGCGGGGCCGCCACGGCCCTTTGCTTCGCTGAGGCGCGGAAAGCGACCGCCCACCTGGATGAACTGCCCGCCGCGCTCGAGCATCACCTTGCCCTCCTCGACCTCGACGGCGGTGACCCCGCGCACGGCGGCCTCGACGCGGACACGCGCCAGCCCGAGAAGCCACTCGACCGGTTTTGGCAGGCGCCCGAAGCGGTCCTTCCAGCGCCGCGTGAGTCCCTCGAGTTCGGCGGCGGTGCCGGCCTCGGCAAGGTGGCGGTAGGCCTCGATCCGCTGCCTCCCGTCGGGCATCCACGCGCGCGGCACGAACGCGCCAACGCCGTCCCTCGCCGCCCCCTCGGAGACGGGGAGGAAGTCGAGGCGCACGCGAACCTCGACGCGCGGGGCGGTCTTCTCCCCCTTGAGGCGGGCGACGGCCTCCTTGAGGAGGCGGCAGTAGAGTTCGAAGCCGATGGCTGTCGCGTGGCCGCTCTGCTCGGTGCCGAGGATGTTGCCGGCACCGCGGATTTCGAGGTCGCGCATGGCGACCTTGAAGCCTGCGCCCAACTCGCTGTACTGGCGGATCGCGCTCACGCGCTTGCGGGCGTCCGCCTCGATCATGAGGTGGCGGGGGAGGAGGAGCCAGGCGTAAGCCTTCATCTGGCTCCGTCCGACGCGGCCGCGGAGCTGGTAGAGATCGGCCAGGCCAAAGCGGTCGGCGCGGTCGATGATGATGGTGTTGGCGCTTGGGATATCGAGGCCACTCTCGATGATCGTCGTGGCGACGAGCACGTCGATCTCGCCCGCAACGAAGCGGAGCATGATCTCCTCGAGCTGGTGTTCCTCCATCTGCCCGTGGCCGACCTCGATTCGTGCCCCGGGCACGAGCACCGCGAGGCGGTCGCGCACCTTCTGGATCGTCCCCACCCGATTATGGAGGAAATAGACCTGCCCGCCGCGCGCGAGTTCGCGGGAAATCGCGTCGCGGATGAGGCGCTCGTCGTAGGCGGCGAGGGTCGTTTCGACGGGGAGGCGGTTCGCCGGGGGTGTCTCGATCGTGCTGATATCCCGCGCCCCCATGAGCGCGAGGTAGAGCGTCCGCGGGATCGGCGTGGCCGAGAGGGTGAGAATGTCCACCGCGCGGAAGATCTCCTTGAAGCTCTCCTTGTGCTTCACCCCGAAGCGCTGCTCCTCGTCCACGACGACGAGTCCGAGATTCTTGAAGCGCACGTCGGGCTGGAGGAGGCGGTGTGTGCCGATGAGGATATCCACCGCGCCCTCGGCGGCCGCGCGGAGGGTCTGTGCCTGCTGGCGGCGGGTACGGAAGCGGCTCACGAGGTCAATGCGCACGGGGTAATCCGCCATCCGCTCGCGGAAGGTGCGCTCGTGCTGTTGCGCGAGGACGGTCGTTGGGGCCAGCACCGCCACCTGTCGGCCGCCCATGACCGCCTTGAACGCCGCGCGGATTGCCACCTCGGTTTTCCCGAAGCCGACGTCGCCGCAGATAAGACGGTCCATCGGCCCCGCCGACTCCATGTCCTGCTTTGTGTCCGCGATCGCCACCTCCTGGTCCGCGGTCTCCTCGTAGAGGAAGGCGTCCTCGAACTCCCGCTGCCATTCCGTGTCCGGAGCGAAGGCATGTCCCGGCCGCGTGTGGCGTTCCGCTTCCAAGCGCAGGATGCGCGCCGCATACTCTTCTGCCGCCTGCCGCGCGCGCGCCGAGGTTCGCGCCCAGCGGTCCCCGCCCAACTCGTCCAGCGCGGGCCGCGCCTTCCCGACCCCGACGTAGCGCCCCACGAGGTGCGCCTGCTCGATGGGTACGTGGAGGAGCGCTCCCTCGGCGTACTCGAGGGTGAGCACCTCCTGCTCGAACCCCGAAGTCGCAACCTTGCGCGTCCCGAGGAATCGTCCCACACCATGCTGGGCGTGGACGACGAAGTCGCCCTCCGCGTAGTCGCTGAAGTTGATCGCCTCGCGGGCGACGCGCGAGCGGAGACGCGCCTGCGTCCGCATCGCGCGGAGGGTCTGGTAGCGGCCGAAGACCTCCGCGTCGCTGAGCACCGCGAGCTTCCCCTGGGGCCAGGTAAAACCCCGGAGGAGGAACCCCTGTACCCAGCGTGCGCCGTTTGCGAGGGCCGCCCCATCATTCCCGGTGGCCACGAGTTCTCGGAGGCGGCGCTCTTCCCCTTCGTTGTTGCAGAAGACGACGACCTCGAAGCCCGCGCGCACCCAATCCCGCCAGTGGCGTAGGAGGAGGTCGTGGCGTTGGTCGAGGAGGATCGGGTCGGCGGTTCCCGTGGCGAGGAAGTCGTGCGCATGGAGATCAAGCGGGGCTTCTGCCGCCTCGTCCCCGGCACACGGGACCCCGACGCATGGGGCCTCCTTCGGGTCTGCGGGCTCAATCCAGAGGAGGTGGTCCGGGGGGAGGTGGTCGGCCAGAGTCGCGTCCTCCTCGCCCCCGAATACCGGGATCCACTCGAAGGAGGTTTCTTCCGAGACCGAGGCTTGTGTCGCCACGTCGAAGACGCGGAGGGAGACCACTTTGTCGCCGTCGAACTCCATGCGGACCGGGGCCTCGGCCTGCATCGGATAGAGGTCGAGGATGCCCCCGCGCCGCGCGAACTGCCCCCGTGCGGCGACCTGGGCCTCGGCCTCGTAGCCGGCTTCCACGAGATCCGCCACGAGGCGGTCCATGCCGGGGGCGTCGCCCTTCGCGAGGCGTCGTTGCCTGGTGCGCAACGCCGAGGGGGAGGGGACCGATCGCGTGGTCGCCGCATTGGTCGTGACCACGAGGCGGGGACCGCTTCCCGCGGCGAGGGAGGCCAGGGCTTGAAGGAGGTCAGCCTGTGTTTCCGGATCGACGACCGTTCCCGGGGCGCCGTCCGCCTGGGGACGCAGTTCCTGTTCCGTCACGTGGACCGGCGGGGCGAGGCCGCCGAACTTCGCGGAGATTGCGCACACCTCGGAGAAGAAATGCTCCTGCTCCCGCACGTTGGGAGTGACGACGCAAACCGTGCGCCGCGCTGCGGCTGCGAAAAGGCAGGCGAGAAAAGGGCGCGAGGGCTCCGCCACCCCCGGGAACCGCACCTGACGACCTGCGCTGAGGGCGGCCAGCGCCGGCTTCAGCGCCGGCGTCTGGAGCAGACGGGAGAAGAAGACGGCATCGGCATTCACGTTCCGAAGTCTGCCCCGGCGCGGCCTTCAGGCAATCCCCAATTGGGCTCCCGTGGTGGCGGATGTGCGGCCGATGTCGCGGCTTGTATGCCAAGAATTGCGCATGGAGGGACGGCGTGTCGCCGTCCGTCTTTCCTCGTTCGCGGCCGCCGACACGGCGGCCCTCCAGCAGCATCGAAGGGGGCAGGGGCGACCTACATTAATGTCCCGCACTCCGGATCCCCATGTTCCACTCGCGGTTTGACGCCCTTGGCCCGGTCGTTCATCGTCCCTCCATGCTGGAACCGAAGACGCTGGAGAAGCGCCTGCTCTTGGGGTGCCTTGACCAGCCCGATTACACGCCCGACCTCGACTGCTACCTGCGGCACGGCGGCTACGTGTCGCTCCGTAAGGCGATCGGGATGCGTCCCGCCGAGATCGTGGCGGAGGTGAAGGCTTCCCAGCTTCGCGGGCGCGGCGGCGCGGGTTTTTCCTGCGGCATGAAGTGGGGCTTCATCCGCGAGGACGAGAAGCGTCCCATCTATCTCATCTGCAACGCCGATGAGTCGGAGCCCGGCACCTTCAAAGACCGCGTGCTCATCCACAAGGACCCGCACCAGCTGATCGAGGGGATCGCGATCTCCGCCTTCGCCGTGCGGGCCCGCACGGCGTACCTCTACATCCGCGGGGAGTTTCCCCACGGGGCGAAGATCCTGGAGCGCGCGATCGCCGAGGCGCGTGAGCGAAACTTCCTCGGTTCGAACGTGCTCGGCTCCGGGTTTTCGCTCGAGGTTCACATTCACCGTGGGGCGGGTGCCTACATCTGTGGCGAGGAGACGGGGCTCATCGAGTCGATCGAGGGCAAGCGCGCCTACCCGCGAATCAAGCCCCCCTTCTTCCCCGCCGTGCTTGGCCTTTATCAGTGCCCGACCATCGTCAATAACGTCGAGACCCTCTGCAACGTGGTTCACATCGTTCGCATGGGGGGGGCCGAGTACGCGAAGATCGGCCGCCCGAACAACACCGGCACCCGCCTCGTGTGCGTTTCGGGCCACGTGCGGCAACCCGGCTGCTTCGAGATCGAGAACGGCGCACTGACCCTCGGCCAGATCCTCCAGGACCTCTGCGGCGGCCTCCGCGAGGGGCGCAAGCTGAAGGCCATCATCCCCGGCGGGACCTCCTCGAAGGTCCTGCGTATGGGGGAGAAGTTCCGCCTCAAGCTCCGCCAGCCCGATGGTACGCTTGCCGAGAAGGAGGTTGGGGTCCTCGATATCCCGTACGACTTCGACAGCCTGACCGCCGCCGGTACGATGAGTGGGTCGGGCGCCATCATCGTCCTCGACGACACCACGGACATGGTGAAGGCGCTCAACAACCTCAACCACTTCTACGCCCACGAGAGTTGCGGCCAGTGTACCCCGTGCCGCGAAGGATCGCTCTGGCTCCAAAAGGTCACCGATCGCATTGTCCGCGGCGGCGGCCGTCCGCAGGATGTCGATCTACTCTTGGACATCGGGGACAACATCGCCGGTCGCACGATCTGCGCGATGGGCGAGGCCACCGCGTGGCCCGTGCAGAGTTTCGTGGCCAAGTTTCGCGACGAGTTCGAGGCCGCGTGCAAAGCGAGATGATTCTTGGAGCCGCGACGCCCCCGTCGAGGCCGGATGGCGGGATGAGAATGTCCCACCTCCGTATAGACGGGGAGATCCATGGTAGCCCGTCGTGTCCCTACGACGGGTCCCGTGCTGGGGACAGCACGGGTTACCGCAGAGCCCCAACACGAATCGTTGGCGGATTCAGCGCCGCGTGCGGTTGGGGACCATGAACGAGGAGGCGAGGGAGATGAGGGCCATTGCCAGGGTGATGGCGAAGATGGTTTGGTAGCATTCTACCGGGTAGATGACCGCGGCGGCGGTGCGTGTGGCTCGGTCCGCCCAGGTGTCCATCACGTATCCCGCCATATTCACGGTGCCGGCGACGGCGACATAGCAGACCCCGTTGAGGAGGCCGATGCTCGTGCCGGTCGCCTCGTAGGGGCTGAGGTCGCGCATCGAGGAGGTGAAGATGGCCGAGCTTGCCACGGTACTGGCAAGGAGCAGGTAGGCCGCAGCCACCATCGGGAGGCCGCCGAATCCCGAGAGGCCGGCGAGGAGCGCCATGTTGGCGAGCAGCAGCGTGCCGGTGGTGGCAACCACAAGCACGCGGCGACGGTTCGCCATGGAACGGATGAGGAACCCGGAACCGAGGATGCAAGCCATGCAGACCAGCATCATCACGAAGGTCAGCGCGGCCGATTCCGAGGAGGAGAGTCCGAAGCAGTCGGAGAGCAGTTTCTTTCCGACCGCCGCCTGAACGAGGAAGTAGATCGAAAAATTGATCGACCCGGAAACAATCACCGGGAAGGAGTCCGTATTTTTCAGCACAAGCGCCAGGTGGGCCGCATCGAAGGGGCGTCCGGGATGGATCAGACGACTCCGTCGCAAAATGACCACCGTTCCCGCGAACACGGCGGCGGAGATCGAGCCGACGACCATGAGGGCCATCCGCCAGCCTGTGAAGCGGACCATTCGCTCGAAGGGAAGCGTACCCGCCAGGCCGCCGAGCAGGCCCAGGAACATTGCCAGGCCGAGCAGGGGGGCGAAGTCGTGGGAGCCGAACATTTCATCGATGACCTTCACGAGGCTCACGAAGATGAGACTGCAACCGAACCCCACGACGATCCTTGCGGCGTAGAGGGACGGGAGCGAGCCGGCCAGCGGGAATGCCAGCGCGCCGAGGTTCATGAGCAGACTTCCCGCGAGGAAGACGCGCGCGCCGCCGAAACGGTCGGCCATGATCCCGACAAGAATCTGCATTCCCCCATAGATGTAGAGGAGCATCGCCCCGAGGAACGCCACCTGGCCCGCGGAAATTCCGAGGTCCCTCTGGATCTCGTCGAAGACCGTCCCCGGCACCGCCACGCGGTGGAAGTAGGCGAAGAAATAGGAGGTGGCCATCGCTAGCAGGACGGTCATCTCCCGTTTGCGGACGCGGGCGAACTGGAAGAGGGCGGAGGTCACGAGGCATTCATCGAGGGCGGGCGCGCTTCCGAAATCAATCCCGAAACCACTCCCGAAGATTGTTTGGGATTGCATTTTATCCCCCCGGCTGCGGCGATGGGTGCCGGCGTCGTATGATCTTTTCCTTCAAAAATATCGTTTGGGACCTACTGCCCCGGAAGGTCATCCTTTTTGGGATCCTTAACGTCACCCCTGACTCTTTTTCGGATGGCGGCAGCTTTACCACGGTCGAGGCCGCGCTGGAACGCGCGCGACAGTTGGAGGCGGAGGGGGCGGACGCGATTGATGTGGGCGGGGAGTCCACGCGCCCCGGTGCTGACCCGGTCCCAGCGGGCGAAGAACTCTCGCGCGTGCTACCCGTGATCGCCGTCCTGCGCCAGAGCCTCGGGATTCCCATTTCCATCGACACAACCAAGGCCGTGGTTGCCGAGGCCGCCCTTGCGGCGGGTGCGATGATTGTTAACGATGTCAGCGGTCTCGCTCGCGACCCCCGCATGGCCTCCGTGGTGGCTGCCTCGGGGGCTGGACTCATCCTCATGCACAGTCGCGGTGAGTCGCGCACCATGGGTGCGATGGCAAACTATGGGCGAGTGGTAGACGAGGTGAATCGGGAACTCGGGCGATGTTTTACGGCAGCGCTCCACGCGGGAATCCCGCGCGAGCGGATCGCCGTGGATCCCGGCATCGGTTTCGCGAAGACCGCGGAGCAGAGTCTCCAGATCCTCCGCGAACTCCAGCGATTCACGCATGCAGACGTCAGCGAGCCCTTCTCGGGGCGCCCCGTCATGGTTGGCGTTTCGCGCAAGTCCTTTCTCGGGGGCGACATGGCCGATCGCGCCCTGCCCACGCTTGCAGCCGAGATGTGGGCGGTCCAGCGCGGGGCGCGTTTTATCCGTACCCATGACGTTGGACCTCTGCGCGATGCGTTGGCGACATGGGAGAAGATCGCCTCCGCCGCCCTGCCACCTCCGCCCCGGCGGACGTAGACGGCATTTCTTACAACGCTCTGGAAATTGTAGGGCAAGCGCTCCCGCTTGCCGTCCGTTTCGAAGGAATGGCAGGCGAGGAGCGCCCGCCCTACAATCAGAAAAACACTCTGTCGCGCGTATTTCCTTTTTGCGAGAAATTCAGGCTAGGCGTGGCTCTGGGCCTGGCTGAAGAGGGGAATGGTTTCGACGGTGGGCGGGCCGCGAGGGGCGAGATCGAGCGTCGCGCAGGCATTGCGCTGCCATGTCATCGTCACGCTCACGCGGGAAGCGCCCATCTCCTCCAGCTTTCGGCGGATCGTTCCTTCGGCGAGTTCGGGGCGGTTGCAGTCCTCACTCAGGTGCGCGAGGAAGACGTGGGCGAGGCGGTCGGTCACGATCTTCTCGAGGGCTTGCGCGGCCTTCTCGTTGCTCAGGTGCCCGTGGCTGCCCGAGATCCGTTGCTTGAGCGACCATGGACGGTTCGGGTCGTCCATCAGGAGGCGGTACTCGTGGTTGGTTTCCAGCACGAGGGCATCGGCCTGGCGCGCCTTGTCCGCGACGAGTGCGGTCACGTTGCCGAGGTCGGTGGCGAAGACGATCGTCCGGGATGCCGCGCGCACGAGGAAGCCCACCGGGTCGGACGCGTCGTGGGGTATGGAGAAGGGCTCCACGTCGAAGTCGCCCACCGAAAATCCCTCCCCGGTGCGGAAGAGGCGCCAGTCGAGTTTCGGGACGGCCCGGCCCCCGTTGCCCAAGGCCTCCATGGTTGCCCGCTGGGTCTCCCGGTTTGCGTAAATGGGCAGCTCGTGGCGCGAGGCAAAAACACGCAGGGCCGAAATGTGGTCGTCGTGCTCGTGGGTAAGCAGGATCCCGTGGAGGTCGGACGGCACGCGGCCCATGGCCGCAAGCCCCTCTTTGATCCGCAGGGCACTCAGGCCGGCGTCCACGAGGAGGCGGGCACCGGCACTCTCAAGGAGTGCGCAGTTCCCCTTGCTTCCACTGGCAAAGATGGTCAGACGAACGGACATCCCCACTACGTTAAGTGAGGATTGAGAAATGAGAAATCAAAAACGAAATTTAGGTTGGGTCATCTAGTCTCTGCGCTCCCCGTTCGCAGACATTCGACACCCGACACCTGACACTTCCCCCCCCTTCCTGCTATAGTCCCGTCCTCCCTCCCATGCCGACCCAGGCGCTCCAGCAAATCCAGAAGCTTGGCCTGCAGCAGGTGCTGTCGCCACAGATGCAGCAGTCGTTGCAGATTCTCCAGGCGCCGACACTCGAACTCACCGCGCTGGTCCGCCAGGAACTCGACGCGAATCCCGTACTCGAGGAGCTTCCCGATGAGGAAACAGAGGACGGGGAGGTCCCGGGCGAGCCCGTCGAGGCCGAAGAGCCTGCCGATGACCTCGAGGCCATTGCGCAGCTCGACCAGGAGTGGCGCGAGTACTTCAGTCAGGCCGCTGCGGCCGCGCCCCGCGCGAATGCCGAGGAAGAGGAACGGCGGCAGACGTTTTTCGATTCCATCTCCCGACCCGAGACTCTTTCGGAGCACCTCCTCGCGCAGTTAAGCCTCGCGGAGGTCGCGGAGTTGTTGCGGCCCGTCTGCGAGAACATCATCGGGAACCTTGACGAGCGCGGCTACCTCACGGCCACCGACGAGGAGCTTCTCGCCTGGGCCGGCGGCCGCCGCGAGGTCGCCGATCAAGCCCTGGCGACCGTCCAGTCGCTCGATCCCGTGGGCGTGAGCGCGCGCGATCTTCGCGAATGCCTGCTTCTCCAGCTCCGTCGGCTCGGCCACGGCGCCGATTCTGCCGCCGCCCGGGTCGTCCGTTCGCATATCGAGGACCTTGCCTCACGCCGCTTCGCCGAGATTGCCGGTGCCCTCGGCGTGCGCGTCGAGGAGATTCAGCGTGCGGCGGGTGTGATCGCCACGCTCGACCCAAATCCCGGCAGACGCTTTGCCGCGGGAGAAGACCGTTTCGTGGTCCCCGACCTTGCCGTCCAGAAGGTGGGCGATGAATGGGGAGTCCTCCAGAACGACGACTCGGTGCCGCACCTGCGCATCGGCAACGCCTACAAGGACCTTCTTGGCGAGACCGGCCAGACGAAGGAGGTGCGCGAGTATGTCCGCGAGCGCATTCGGGCCGCGAAGTTTCTAATTAAGAGCATCCATCAGCGGCAGGACACGATCCTGCGCATTGCACGGGAAATTGTGCGTGTCCAGCGGGACTTCCTGGAGAATGGGCGGGAATTTCTCAAGCCCCTCACGATGGCTGAGATGGCGGGGCTCATGGGGGTGCACGAGACGACGGTGGGGCGGGCCGTTTCGGGCAAGTACATGCAGACCCCCCATGGCATCTTCGAGCTCAAGTGGTTCTTCACTCCCGGGGTGAAAATGGCCGATGGTGGAATGATTTCGCCGGATCGCATCAAGGCAGCGATCTCGGAGTTGGTGGGCGACGAGTCCGAGGGGAAGCCGCTCGCGGACCAGGATCTCGCCGAGGCGCTCAAGGGCCGAGGGATGGCCATCGCGCGCCGCACGGTGGCCAAGTACCGCGAGGAACTCGGCATCCTCCCCTCCCACGCTCGGAAAACGAGGAAGGAAGCATGAAGTGGGAAGGTTTTTGATCTTGAGCCCTCGTTGTGTGTATGGATGAATCCTTGTTGTCGCTGGCCCGCGCTCCGTGGGCGCCGTGACCACCGCGTCCCGAATGGATACCCCCTCAGGCATCGAAGTTGGCGCCGACGGCGCCGTGCGCATCCTCCGTGTCACGGGGAGGGGCACTCATTTGGACAGTCCGCTCCTCAAGCGTTTCGCGCGACAGGCCCTCGATCAGAAGCTCTCGCTTCATTTCGACCTCGGGGCCTGCACCTACATGGACAGCACCTTCCTCGGGATGCTCGCCGGGCTCGCCGTCAAGGCTCGTGAAGGGGGTCTTCCCAGAATCCTCGTTCTCCAGGTCAGCCCGCGAGTCCGCGACCTCATGGAAAACCTCGGGATCGATCGTCTCTTCGACTTCGCCAAGGGCATCCTCAAAGAGGGAGCCTCCCTCCAACCCCTCGACCCTCGATTCATCAGCCCCGCCGAGAAATCCCGCGACGTTCTCGATGCCCACCGGACCCTTGTCTCCGTCGCTCCCGCCAACGAGGTGAAATTCCGTGACGTCATCGCCCTGTTGGAGGAGGAGATCGCCCGCACGCCCCCCTCGCTTTGAACGTCCTTTTGCGTTCACGCTTGAACGCGCGTCCGAGAGGGATTATGAGAGACGGGGCCGTGACGGGCGACCGCGCTCTCTCGCGCAAGAAAACCGGCCACCGGCCCTCCCGAGGATGAAATTCGCCCAAAAATTTAAAAGTCCCCCCGCCTCCCCGGCGGACGGGCTGAAGTCCGCCAGCGAGCTCGCCCTCGAACGCGCCGCCCACGCCCAACACCCCGAGGAAGCGAAGGGGGATGATGGCGAGCAGGTCTCCCTTTCCCGAGCCGAGTGCGACCGCCTCCGGGCCGAGACCGCGAAGGCTGCCGAACATTGGGACCGTCTCCTCCGCACTCAGGCCGAGTTCGAAAACTATCGCAAGCGCATGGCGCGTGAAAAGCAGGACTGGATCAGGTCCGGTAACGAAAAGCTTCTGGCCGCCCTCCTCACCCCCCTCGACCATTTCGAGATGGGTCTCCAAGCGGCTCGCCAGTCCCCCTCGTTCGAAGCCCTTCGCGAAGGGATGGAGCTCGTCCATTCCCAGTTTCGCGCTGCGCTCCAGGCACAGGGCGTCTCCGAGATCGAGGCCATCGGCAAGGTTTTTGATCCCGCCCAGCACGAGGCCGTGGGCCACCAAGAGTCCGAGGCCCCTGAGGGGCAGATTCTCCAGGAACTTCGCAAGGGCTACCGCCTCCACGATCGTGTCCTGCGTGCCGCAACCGTCATTGTCTCGAAGGAAAAGGGTGAAGGCGACCCATCGCCCGACGCCCCACCCCCGGTCGATGGTCCGAAGGACGAGGCGCAGGAGATCTGACCGTCGCGCGGGACGCATCGTTTCCCTTTTTTCGAGCTTCGCGCTTCCAGCTTCCAACTTCTTTCCCATGGCCAAACGCGATTATTATGAAGTGCTCGGGGTTGCCCGCGGCGCAAGCGAAGAGGAGATCAAGAAGGCTTATCGCAAGATGGCCTTGAAGTTCCACCCCGACCGCAACCAGGGCGACAAGGCGGCTGAGGAGAAGTTTAAGGAAGCCTCCGAGGCCTACGAGGCGCTTTCGGATAAGGAGAAGCGTGAGGCGTACGACCGCTTCGGCCACGCAGCTTTCTCCGGTGGCGGGCGCGGCACGCCGGGCGCCGGGTTTCACGACCCGATGGACATCTTTCAACAGTTCTTCGGAGGGAGGACGGGGGGGTTCCCTTTCGGGGACATTTTCGGCGGGGGGGGTGAGGGGCGCGAGCATGTCCAGGGAGGTAACGACCTCCGCTACGACCTTCGCGTCACCTTCAAGGAAGCCTGCTTCGGCGTGGAAAAGGAGATCTCCATCCGTCGCCACGAAACCTGTTCCACTTGCAACGGCAACGGCGCCGCCGCCGGCTCGGGCGCCGCGAGTTGCTCCCAATGCGGTGGACGGGGACAGGTCACCCTCTCTCGCGGGTTCTTCATGGTCAGCCAGACCTGCCCCCGCTGTCAGGGCAGCGGCCAGGTCATCGAGCACCCCTGCCGCACCTGCGGCGGCTCGGGCCTTCAGGAAAAGCCTGCCCGTATCAAGATCCGCGTGCCCGGCGGTGTCGAGAACGGCATGCGCCTGCGCTCCTCCGGAAACGGCGAGCACGGCCCCCGTGGCGGCCCCCCCGGTGATCTCTATGTCGTCCTCCACGTGGAGGAACACGAACTCTTCAAACGCGATGGGGAGGACATTTCCTGCGAGATCCCGATCACTTTCGCGATGGCCTCCCTCGGGGGCGAGATGGACGTTCCCACCCTCGAAGGCTCCACGCGCGTCAAGGTTCCCGCCGGCACGCAGAGCGGCACCATGTTTCGCCTCCGCGGGCGCGGCACGAAGGCTCTTGACGGCACCGGCTTTGGTGATCTCCACGTGCGCGTGATGGTCGAGGTGCCGCGCCGTCTCAACGCCGACCAGCGCAAGAAACTCGAGGAGTTCGCGAAGTCGTGTGACGAAGGTGTGTTCCCGCAGCGCCGCGCCTTTTTGGATCGTCTCAAGCGGATGTTCTGATGCGCACCCGCAGCTTCCTCTCGGCGAGCCTGCTTCTTCTGGCCCTCAACAATGCCGGTGCCGCGGTTGGCTACGTCTTCCAGGCCCTGATGGCCCGCTCGCTTTCGACGGCTGACTTTGGGTTGATGAACTCCCTCTTCGCCTTCGGAGGCCTGCTCGCGCTTCCCGCCGGGGTCTACTCGAGCCTTCTCCAGCGGCAATGGGCGGAGAAGGTGAACGCCGGCCGCGACAGGGAGACCGATCGCACCTGGTGGGCGCTCGTGATCGCGGCCTCCGCTGCCTGCGCCCTCGGCGCGGTCGTCGCCCTCTCGTTCGCCTCTCTCTTCGGCTGGTGGCTCCGCACGGAGAACACCACCGCCGTGATGGTCACCGTGATCTCCACTGCCATCGGGATGGTCTTCGCGTTCGCCGCCCCGCTCGCCACGGCCCGCCAGTGGTTCGGCGCCCTCGGGATTGCCGGCCTTCTCGGCGCCCTCCTCCGTCTCGGGCTCTCCTGGCTCGGCGTCCATCTCGAGACCCCGCTGAGCGGGGCCATTGCCGCCACCACCGCCGGCGGCGGGATCCTCATGCTGGTCGCCCTCACACGGGCCCACTGGCCCGGGTGGCGGGAACTATCATTTCGCGAACTCCTTCCCGCCCGTCGCGAATGGGTTGCCCCCGCCCTTGCCGCCATCGCCCTCTGGCTGATCTGCGGTTCCGACCTTCTCGTGATCCGTCGCGTGCAGGAACCCCGGGTCGCCGGCATGTTTGCCCAAGTGATCATCCTGGCCCGAATCATCTTCTTCGCCATCGGGCCGATCACGGCCGTGGTCTTCCCCAAGGCAGCCACGGCGCTCGGGGCCCCGGAGGCCGAGCCGCGCGTGGTGCGCCCGGCCCTCGTTCTGGGAACGCTCGTGCTCACACCCGCGGTGGCGGTGCTTGCGTGGCAGGCGCCGTTGGCGCTCACGTTGTTGAGGGGCTCGGCGGACCCCGAGGCGGTCTCGCTCCTTCGTCTCGCCGTATGGTGCCTGCTGCCGCTCTCTCTCTGCCAACTCGTGGTCCCCGCGCTTTTCGCGCGAAGGCAGGAACGCCACCTCCTCGAGTTCACCCTCCTCGCGGGGTTGCTCCCCCTTGGCCTCGCCCTCTTTCGCGCCGACCTCCGCCAGGCCTTCCTCGTCGAGGGAACCGTCGGTCTCCTCCTTCTCGCCTTCACCGCCCTCCGCCTCCGATC
>CAZZBZ010000024.1:21803-26831 GCA_964653025.1 uncultured Verrucomicrobiota bacterium | reverse complement strand
GGAAAACTCTTGCCGGGCAGGAAGTATTTGTTAGCCTTTCGGACCTGCGTGCCGGTCCTTATCCCCGGGACGCGGTACCTCCCCCATGAAAACGCTTTGGCAACTGGTCCGGTCCTCCCTCGGGCGCAAGTACCTCATGGCCGCCACCGGCCTGATGCTTGTGGGATTTCTCGTCGTTCACATGATCGGGAACCTGAAGATCTTCCTCGGGGCTGACGACCTGAATCACTATGCCCTCATGCTCAAGTACCGAGCTTGGGGACTCTGGGGCTTCCGAATCGGCCTGCTGGCGGTCGCCCTCGTCCACGCGACCTGCGCGATCTCCCTCGCGATTGAAAACCGCCTCGCCCGCCCGCAAGCCTACCGTCAGTCGAAGACGATGCGGGCTTCCCTCGCCTCGATTACCATGGTGATCAGCGGCCTCATCGTCGCCGCGTTCGTGATCTTTCACCTCCTCCACTTCACGGTGCAGGTCGGGCCCTTCCAGAAGTATGAAAAGCTGAAGTCCCCCATCGCCGTCGAGTCGGGGATCTTCGAGACCCTGGCCCCCGTCGACCCCGGTCAAGCCTACCCGGATGTCTACGAAATGGTCATCCAGGGCTTCTCCAATCACTGGATTTCCATGGCCTATTTCGTGGGCGTCGGGTTGCTCTGTTTCCATCTCAGCCACGGTATCCAGAGCATGTTCCAATCCATGGGCTGGCGGAGCGAGGCGAGCGGGCCGCTCCTGGCGGGCCTTGCATGGGTCGTCGCCATCGTGATCTTCCTCGGGATGTCGGCGGTCCCCACCGCCGTCCTGCTTGGGGTCGTCCGCTGATTTTTAAAATCTTCCAAGCCACGCCCATGAAACTCGACCCAAGGATTCCCGCCGGCCCGCTGGCCCAGAAATGGGACCTCCGGCGCGCGGAGATGAAGCTCGTCAACCCGGCCAACAAGCGCAAGTTCGAGGTGATCGTCGTCGGCTCCGGCCTTGCCGGCGCCTCGGCGGCCGCCACGCTTGGCGAACTCGGCTACCAGGTGAAGTGCTTCTGTTTCCAGGACAGTCCCCGCCGCGCCCACAGCATTGCCGCGCAGGGCGGGATCAACGCCGCCAAGAACTACCAGAACGACGGCGACAGCGTGCATCGCCTCTTCTACGACACGATCAAGGGGGGCGACTTCCGCGCCCGCGAGTCGAATGTCCACCGCCTCGCCGAGGTGAGTGTCAACATCATCGACCAGTGCGTGGCGCAGGGCGTGCCCTTTGGGCGCGAGTACGGCGGGCTCCTCGCGAACCGCTCCTTCGGCGGGGCGCAGGTCTCGCGCACTTTTTATTCGCGCGGCGCGACCGGCCAGCAGCTCCTCATCGGGGCCTACCAGGCCCTCAGTCGCCAGATTGGTCTTGGCACGGTGAAGATGTTTCCCCGCACCGAGATGCTCGACCTCGTCCTGGTGAACGGCCACGCCAAGGGGATCGTGGTGCGTGATCTCGTGACGGGGAAGGTCTCCTCCCACGCCGGCGACGCGGTGGTCCTCGGCACGGGCGGCTACGGCAACGCCTTCTATCTTTCGACCAACGCCCAGGGCTGCAACGCCTCGGCGATCTGGCGCGCCTACCGGAAAGGGGCCGCCTTTGCCAACCCCTGCTTCACCCAGATCCATCCGACCTGCATCCCGGTCTCGGGGGAATACCAGTCCAAGCTCACGCTCATGTCCGAGTCGCTTCGCAACGACGGCCGCTGCTGGGTGCCGAAGGTAAAGGGCGACCGGCGCCCCCCGCGCGCGGTCCCCGAGGCCGAGCGCGACTACTACCTCGAGCGGATGTACCCGAGCTTCGGGAACCTCGCCCCGCGCGACATCTCCTCGCGCGCCGCGAAACGCGTTTGCGACGAGGGCCGCGGCGTCGGCCCGAGCGGGTTGGGCGTCTACCTCGACTTCTCGGACGCCATTGCGCGGCTCGGGGAGGACACCGTGCGCGAGCGCTACGGCAACCTCTTCGACATGTACCACGAGATCACCGCGGAGAGCGCCTATCAGGCGCCGATGCGTATCTACCCGGCGATCCACTACGTGATGGGCGGCCTCTGGGTGGACTACGACCTCATGAGCACGATCCCCGGACTCTTCGTGCTCGGCGAGGCGAACTTTTCCGACCACGGAGCGAACCGCCTCGGCGCGAGCGCGTTGATGCAGGGCCTCGCCGACGGCTACTTCATCCTCCCCTACACGGTGGGGGACTACCTCGCCTCGTCAAAACAAAAGCGCCCCGCCGCCGACGCCGCCGAGTTCAAACAGGCCGAGACCGAGGTCCAGGGCCGCGTGAAGCGCCTCCTCGGGGTCAATGGGAGACGCACCATCACCGAGTTCCATCGTCGCCTCGGGAAGATCCTCTGGGAAAACTGCGGCATGGCCCGAAACGCCGCCGGCCTAAAGAAGGCCCTCCAGGAAATTCCCTCCCTCCGCAAGGAGTTCTGGCAGGATGTGAAGGTCCCCGGCGAAGGCGAGGAACTCAACCAGGCCCTCGAACGCGCCGGGCGCGTCGCCGACTTCCTCGAACTGGGCGAACTCCTTTGCATGGACGCCCTCGCTCGCGAGGAGTCCTGCGGTTGCCACCTTCGCGAGGAGCACCAGATGGAGGATGGCGAGTGCCGTCGCGACGACGAGAAGTTCGCCCACGTCGCCGCCTGGGAGTTCCAGGGCGATGACCGCCCGCCGACGCGACACGTCGAGCCGCTGATCTACGAAGGAATCCATCTCGCGACAAGGAGCTACAAGTGAACTTTACCCTGCGAATCTGGCGGCAGAAGAATGCGAAGGCCGAGGGCCGCTTTATCGAAGTCCCCGCTCGAGGAATCAGCCCCGAGACCTCGTTTCTCGAGATGCTCGACGTCGTCAACGACGAGGTGACCCGGGCCGGGGGTGAGCCCGTGGCCTTCGACCACGACTGCCGCGAGGGAATCTGCGGCTCCTGCTCGCTGGTGATCAATGGCGAGCCCCATGGGCCGAACGAGAAGGCGACGACCTGCCAGGTCTACATGCGCAGTTTTCACGACGACGAGACGATCACCGTTGAGCCGTTCCGCGCACGGGCGTTTCCCGTGCTCAGGGATCTTGTGACAGACCGCGGTGCCTTCGACCGGATTATCCAGACCGGGGGGTTTATCTCCGTGAACACGGGCCAGGCTCCCGAGGCAAATGGGCTGCCGATTGGCAAGGATGTGGCCGAGAAGGCCTTCGATTCCGCGGCTTGCATCGGTTGCGGCGCGTGCGTGGCCGCCTGCAAAAACTCCTCCGCGATGCTGTTCGTGGGTGCGAAGATCACCCACCTCGGCCTGCTCCCGCAGGGCCAGCCCGAGCGCTCCCGCCGCGCGCTCGCAATGGTTGAGCGGATGGATGCCGAGGGTTTCGGCAACTGCACCAACCAGTTCGAGTGCCAGGCCGCCTGCCCGAAGGGGATCACCGTGGCGAACATCGCCCGGATGAACCGCGACTATCTCGGTGCCTCCCTGAAAAAGCTCTTCGCGGGGTAGGCATCGGTCTGGACTTTTGCCGTGGTCGTTGACCGCGCTTCGAAGGGTAGACCTTCGTGTCCGCGGCGGCCCTGCGCCGCGATTTCGTTCCGTCCTTTTTCTCGCCAGTTTTTTGGGATATGATGGAGGCCATGCGATTTTGGCGTTCCCTGCTCATGGCTGCGGCGGCAACGGCGCTCCTGTTCCTTGCCGCCATGGGCTGGGTTGTTTTCCATCCCGCGGGGGTGATCGTCCGCGCCACGGGATGGTTTGCGCCGAATCTCGGGCTGGCAATCGGCTCGGCGCGTTGGACCTCCTTCCGCTCGCTCGACTTCACGGACGTTTCCGTGAGCGATCTTGTGAAGACCCCGAAGGCGACGCTCCGTTGGTCGTGGCGTGGGCTTTGGCGTCGCCACCTCTCCGACCTGCGGCTCCAGGGGGTGCAGATCTCCGTCGACCTTTCCGAGTTGGCATCGATCCGTTCCCCGCCAGGTCCCTCGGTGAAGACGGGAGGCCGGCCGATCCCCGCGTGGTTTCTCGACCGCCTCCTCATCGAGCGCGGGGGCCTCGTCCTTGTCGGCGTGGCGTCGAGCCTGCCGCCACTCTCCCTCGAGGTGGACGGCGAGTTTCGCGACGTGCCGCTCGGGTCGAATACCAGCCCCACAGAACGCCGCCGCATCCGATCGGTCGAACTCCGTTCCTTGAAAATCCAGTCACCGGTCGATTTTGCCTACACCTTGCTTTACGTGGAGAAGTTGCTCGTGGAGTTCAGCCTCGAAGGGCTGGAGCGCCGCGAGTTGGAGCGGCTCCGCATCGATCGCCCAAGGCTGGACGTGGACCGCGGGTTATTCTGGTTCGTGGACGAGTTGCGCAAGGGAACCACTTCCGCCACGAAAAAACCCGTCGCCGCGGGTCAGGCGCGCTGGCGAACGCGCAAGCTGGAGATCGCGGAGGGGCGGCTCGACATCACCCGCCTGCAAGAGATCTCGCTGAAGTACCCTTTGGAGTTCCAACTCTCACAAGAGGACGTCGATCTGGAGAGCCTGAGCCTTGCAAGTTTTCGTATCGAGCTTGTGATCCCAGAGCAGAATATTTTCTGGCCGGCGATGAACCTCGAGTTTCTTCACCTCGGCGGAAAGATTGCCTTCAACCTCGGGAAAGGCGTGGAGGGCGGGGCGAACGACCTCGTCAACACGATTCACATCGAGCAGGTGCGCTGGAAAGATCTGCCGCTCGACCAGGCGTGGCTGAGCTTCACCTTCGCGCAAGCGATGATCAGCGGAAGTTTCGGGGGACGGTTCGCGAAGGGCTATCTCAATGGAGGGCTTTCCTGCGGCTGGTCGGGAGACGACCCATGGGCCTTCTGGGGCGCGGCCTCGGACGTGGAGGCGGGAGAGATCTGCACCGCCATGGCCTCGAAACACTTCCAGATGAATGGGCGAGCGGAGCTGAAGTTCGCACTCAAGGGCCAGCAGGCCGGCCTCGACGGATCGCTTTCCTTGCGTTCGATCGAGAAAGGAATGATGAACATCGAGGCAGT
>CAZZBZ010000024.1:0-21703 GCA_964653025.1 uncultured Verrucomicrobiota bacterium | reverse complement strand
GGTGAGCAGCGAGCCCCGACCAAATCTGGGCCGCGGACGGAGGTGAGAGTTGAGAAATGAGCCGCGCATGGACAGACTCCCTTGTATCGATCCAGGCCGCACGGCAAACCCAAACGGAACACCCACCATGAACCATCCAACCCGCAACCTCCCACTGAGATTTCCTGCCCTGCTGCTCACTGCTTCCTGCTCACTGCTCGCCGTCACGGGCTGCGCCATGAAGGTTCCGCTCTCGACACCCGAGCCGCTCAAGATGGATATCTCGATGACCATCGACGTCCGCCAGCAGTCGGCGATCAACCTTGGCGAGAAGCGACAACTGGGGGAAACGGAGGTGGCCGCACTCCGTCGCCGCGAGGCGCGGAGCGGGCAGGTCTGGACGATGAAAAACGATGGAGTGGCCGTGGAGACCGAAAAGGGCTACCTTGAAGCACGCACGAAGACGGGCTGGACCCCCACGATCGTCGAAAAGACGGTCGCCGAGGAAAACGCCGACCGGAAGTTCATGTACGAGGCGGAGGCGATGGCGCAGAGCCGCCCGGTAGCCGTGATCGAGGAAGAGGCCGGTCGCCTCCTTCGCCAGCAGGCCTACAGCCGGGTCCCGTCCGCGGGTGCGACCGCCAGCCCGAAGGCCGCGAAGTAGGAAGGGACGAAAGCCTGCGGGGCACGCCAACACGCCATGGCCGAGCGCAAACTTCGTCATCCCCGCAACGCGAAAGGGCGCTACTACGTGGACACCACGTGCGTCCACTGTAAGCTTTGCCAGGACCTCGCGCCGGAGCATTTTTCGCAGAACGACGAACGCGACGGCTTCGTCCAGCGCCAGCCCACCGGTGAGAAGGAGGAGGCAGTTTGCCACGAGGCGCGTGAGCACTGCCCCGTCAGCGCCATCGGCGAGGACGGCGAGGATGGTGCCTGAGTGGAGCGGATGGGTGCCCGCTGCCAACGGCTCTTGAATCCGTTTCCCCGGAAAATGCGGAGTGTCCCGCCTCCTCCCTACCTTCCTATCGACTTGTACCGAATCCCCGCCGAGGCCATCGCCGCTGGGTCGAAGAGATTGCGCGCATCGAGGATGAACGGGTGGACCATCATCCCGCGAATGCGGGCAAGGTCGATCCCGCGGAACTCGTCCCACTCCGTCATGAGGAGCAGGGCGTCGCACCCCTCGGCGACCTCGTAGGGGTTGGCGCAAAAGGCAACCGTCGGAAGCGCGGCGCGCGCCTTTTCCATCGCCTTTGGGTCGTAGGCGCGGACCTTTGCCCCCTCGGCGAGGAGACGGGTCGCAAGGGAGATCGGGGGCGAGGAGCGGATGTCGTCGGTGTTTGGCTTGAAGGCCAGACCGAGGAAGCCGACGGTCTTTCCCTTGAGTACCCAGAGTTCCTGCTGGAGCATCTGGTAGCAGCGGTCGAGCGCGTCGGCGTTGATTTTCTGGACCTCGCGAAGAAGGCGGAAGTCGCATCCGAGTTGCTCGGCGATCTTGATAAAGGCGGCGATGTCCTTCGGGAAACAGGAGCCGCCGTAGCCGGGGCCGGCGTTGAGGAAGGCACGCCCGATGCGTTTGTCGAAGCCCATGCCATTGACGACCTCTTCCACGTTCGCCCCCGACTTTTCACAGATCTCAGCGAGGGCGTTCGCGTAGGAGATCTTCAGCGCGAGGAAGGAGTTGGATGCGTGCTTGATGAGCTCGGCCGAGTTGATGTCGGTGATGATGAAGTTCGGGCAGGCGAACGGCGCATAGAGTTCCTGCATGAGCGGCACCGGGCGGCGCCCCATCACCCCGATCACGATGCGGTCGGGATTCATGAGGTCTTCGATCGCCGAGCCCTCGCGGAGAAACTCGGGGTTCGACACGACGTCAAAATCCGCCTTCTGCTTGTTGTAGCGGCGGATCGCCTCGGCCACTTTCTCGCCCGTCTTCACGGGGACTGTGCTTTTATCCACGATCACCGTGTATTTCTTCAGGCTGTCGGCGATCGCGCGGGCCACCGCCTCGATGAAGCTCAGGTCCACGGATCCGTTGTCGAGAGGTGGGGTTGGCACCGCGATGAAGACGATCTGCCCATGCTCAACTCCCTCCGCCGTGCTCACCGTGAAACGCAACCGCCCCGCAGCCACGTTTCGTTTCACCATCTCCTCCAGGCCTGGCTCGTAGATCGGAATCTGGCCCGACTTGAGGATCTCGACCTTCTTCGGGTCGTTGTCCACGCAGACCACCTCGTGCCCCTTCTCGGCAAAGCAGGCGCCCGTCACGAGACCGACGTATCCGGAACCGACAAGGGTGACTTTCATAGGAGGGGGGGTGGCACCCAGCCTATCCGCATCCGCATTCCTCGCAAGTCCGGACTTCGGAGCAAAATCCTCGCCATGGTCTTTGAATCCTGGACCGCGTCCTGCGAACTGCCAACCGCAAATCCGTTTTGGGTAGCAGGGAGGAAGCGCGGTATGGTTTCTGCCTTGTGGATCAGAACTTGAACTGCGTGGCGGCGAGCATCTCGCGGAACATTTTGTGTGCCCGGTCGAGGGGAACGCGGGAGGTGAGGCGGTCGGTGATGAACGCCTGGAAGCCGAGGTCCTCGTCACCCTCGAACGCGGCGCGGACGATCGCCTCCTGGCTGACGACATGCGGGTAGACGAGGGCGTTGACTTCAGGGGGAAGCCCGCCGCTGGCGACGGGCTCCACCGAGTTGCGCGCGAAGATCGCGTTGGTTTCGACCACGGCGCCATGCGGGATGCCGAGCATCTGGCCCTTATTCGGGAGGTTCACGTTGGTGCGGAAGGCGGGCGAGATCCCGAGGATCGCGGCCATCTGGTGAATGTATTCCTCGCCGGAATCGCAGAGGTTCACGGCTGCCTTGCCGGCCATCTGTCGACGGAAGGCAACCGGGGCGTCCTTCCATCGGCCGGTGCGGTAGCTGAAGGGGGTGAGACGGAAGCCCCATGTGAAGCAACTCTTTGGTCCCGTGAGAAACCACGGGACGAACTCAGCGAGGTGACGGTCCCCGGCGGCGGGGAGAATCCCGTAGCGCGCGAAAAGTTCGAATGTCACGCGGTCGAGGCAACTGAAGACCGTCTTGCAGCGGCGCATGACCTCGCGCTCGGTGGAGAGGCGCATGGAGCCGGGTTTTTCGAGGTGGCGGCGTAGGACGGCGAGGAGGTCCACATTCTTCCAGTGGGCTTGGTCGATCCAGGTGAAGTGGTTGATCCCGAGGACGTTTACCATGATCTCCTCGCGGGGCGGGGGCTTGATCCCTCGCTTCTTCGCGAGGAGGTTGGCGAGCATCCGCTGTGCGCCGAAGACCTCGTGGCAGCAGCCGAAGGCTTTGATCTTCGGGAAGGCGGCGTAGAGGCTGCGTGTGCAGACCGTCATCGGGTTCGTGAAGTTGAGTACCCACGCCTTCGGGGCATAACGCGCGATTGCTTTGGCGAAGCCCTGGTAGGTGCGCGCTGAGCGGAAGCCGCGGATCACGCCCCCGGGCCCGACGGTGTCGCCCACCGGCTGCCAGATCCCGTAACGCTGCGGGATCTCGAGATCGTGCTTCATGAAATCCAGCGACCCGGGTTGGATGGAAAGGAAGATAAAGTCGCAGCCCTTGAGCGCCTCGCCCATCGTCTTCACCGCGCGGTAACGCCAGCGCGCAAGGTTGTCGGGATGGCCCTGCAGCCAGTTGCCGTAGCGCGCGTTGAAGGCGGCGGCGTCGGGGTTGATGTCGTAAAGGCGGACCTCGCCCGAGAAAAACGGGGTACGCGCCAGATCTTTCATCAAGGCGTGGGCCCAGGCGCGGCTACCCCCGCCGAGGTAGCCGATCTTCAGTTCGATGGGGCGGGAGGGAGGGGCAATCTCAACTCGGGAACTGGCTCCCTTCTCCTCCTTGAATACGGCGGGTTTCTTCATAAAATTAGAAGCAA
Organism: uncultured Verrucomicrobiota bacterium; assembly: GCA_964653025.1. Lineage (GTDB taxonomy): Bacteria > Verrucomicrobiota > Verrucomicrobiia > JABWAM01 > JABWAM01 > JABWAM01. The sequence continues at coordinate 17,797 of CAZZBZ010000024.1, read as the reverse complement.
GATGCGGGCGGGACGATCAGCGTCCGTCAAGCAAGCGCCCGCGGAGCATCTCGACGCGCCGCGCGGCGGGCGGGGAAAGCGCCATTGCGATCGCGCGCTGGGCCATTTCTTCGAGCGGCTGCTCCACGGAGAGGAAGAGGGTCCCGAGGTTCCGAAGCCACGGCAGGCCGTCGAAGCTTCCGAGGATGAAATCCCGCCCGGCGCGCCAGCCCGCCGCCTCGACCGCGACGAGGACTCGGAGGCTCGTGAAATCCTGGTCGCCGACAAGGCGGAGTGGTTCCCCGTGAACGCGCAGGCGACCAAGGCGCTCGACGCTCACGTTTTCGGAGACGTTGAGGGCTACGCAACGGGGGTGGCTCGTGCGACGGGGCGCGGCAGTCCCTTGCTCCGTGAGGCGGCGGAGGCAATCGAGGCGCCAGCGGGAGAACTCCGCGCCGGGGAGGCCCTGGAGGAAGACCACGGGGGAGCCCCCGCCGCGCGGCATCGCATCCACGAGCTGGCGGACGGCATCCTCGCTGTCGAAGACGACGGCGGGCACGCCTGCGTCGCGGAATGCGGTGCCGATGCCGACGACGGGGACCGAGGCGGTGGCCCAGAGGCGGACGAGACGTGCGGGGCTGAGGTGCGGGGGGCGATCGATCCAGAGCACGCCATCCACGCGGCGGCGGAGGAGGCGTTCCCACATCGCGTCGGTTTCCGCGGGAGTGGTGCCGCAGCCGGTCACGATGAGTTCCTGCCCGGCGGCGAGAGCGGTGGACTCAAGGTGGTTGAGAAGCGTGCCGAAGGTAGGGTCGCTAAAGTCGGAGACGACGACGCCGAGGGTGTCGCTGCGTCGGCGGAGGAGCGAGCGGGCGAGAACGTTCGGGTGGTAGCCGAGGCGGGCAGCCTCGCGGCGGATGCGTCCGGCAAGGGCGGGGTCGAGGCGAAGTTGGCGCTCCCGTCCCCGGAGGGCGGCAGAGACCGCCGTCTGCGAGACGCCGAGGCGTCGCGCGAGCTCCATTTGAGAAATCACTTGCTGTTACCTAACAGCATGGGGTACAAGTCGCAACCTGCATTTCACTTTTTATGAAAAACCGCATCCTCCTCACGACCACCTCCTTCCAAGACACCCCCGGCGAGCATCACGCGATGCTTGAGAAGGCCGGCTTCGAGATCGTCCGCGACCGCGGCCCGCTGCCCGAGGCGCGCATGCTCGAACTCGTCGCCAAGGGCGACTTTGACGGCTGGATCATCGGCGACGACGCGATCACCCGCGCCGTCATCCAGAAGTCCCTTCCGCGCCTCAAGGTGATCAGCAAGTATGGGATCGGCCTCGACAAGGTGGACGTGAAGGCCGCCACCGAGCTGAAGGTACCGGTTTGCTTCTGCCCCGGCGTGAACCACACCACCGTAGCGGAGCACACCTTCGGCCTCATGCTCGCGATCTATCGCGACCTCGTGAACGAGTGCAACATCGTGCGAAGGGGCGAGTGGAAGCGCACCACGGGCCACGAGCTCATGGGCAAGACGATCGCCGTGCTCGGCATGGGCCGCATCGGCAAGGAGGTCGCCCTCCGCGCCCGCGCCTTCAGCATGAACGTGGTCGGCTTCGACAAGTTCTGGGACTTCGATTTTGCGCGGCATTTCAACGTTACCCGCATCGAGGCCGTCGAGGAGGCGATCAAGGATGCCGACGTTGTGTCTCTCCATACGAACCTTTCCCCCGAGACGAAGCACCTGATCAACGCGAAGCGGATCGGCCTGATGAAGAAGGGGGCGGTGCTCATCAACACCGCCCGCGGCGAACTCGTGGATAGCACCGCGATCGCACAGGCCCTCAAGTCCGGGCATCTCGCTGGCTACGGGACGGATGTGCTCGAGCAGGAACCCCCGCCCAAGGATCACCCGCTCTTCAGCTGCCCGACTGCGGTGATTACCCCGCACATCGGCAGCCGCACGTACGAGAGCGTCGCCCGACAAGCGGCGATGGCCACCGAGAACCTCATCCGCATGCTCAAGGGCCAGCCCGCCCTCGCGCAAGCCAACAAGATCTGAACATGAACGCATCCTCCGACATCGGCCTCATCGGCCTTGCCGTCATGGGCGAGAACCTCGCCCTGAACATCGAAAGCAAGGGCTTTCCCATCTCCGTGTTCAACCGCACGGTCTCCAAGGTGGACGAGTTCATCGGCGGTCGCGCCAAGGGGAAGAAATTCTTCGGCGCGCACTCGCTGGCCGAGTTCGTCGCTTCCCTCAAGAAGCCGCGCAAGGTCTTCATGCTCGTGAAGGCGGGCAAGGCTGTGGACGAACTCATCGAGCAACTCCTCCCGCTTCTGGAGCCGGGCGACATCCTCATCGACGGCGGGAACAGCCACTTCCCCGACACGATCCGCCGCGCGAAGCTCGTGGAGTCGAAGAGCCTGCTCTACATCGGCACCGGTGTCTCGGGTGGCGAGGAGGGTGCGCTCAAAGGGCCCTCGATGATGCCGGGTGGCAGCCCCGCCGCGTGGCCTCACGTGAAGAAGATCTTCCAGGCGGTCTGTGCGCGAACCCCCGATGGCGAACCGTGCTGCGACTGGATCGGCGAGAATGGCGCCGGCCATTTTGTGAAGATGATTCACAACGGCATCGAGTACGGCGACATGCAGCTCATCTGCGAGATCTACGACCTGATGAAGCGTGGCCTCGGTCTCACGAATAAGCAGATGCACAAGGCCTTCACCGAGTGGAACCAGGGCGAACTCGACAGCTACCTCATCGAGATCACCCGCGACATCCTCGGCTACAAGGACGAGAAGGGAAACGAGGTGGTGGATCTCATCCTCGACGCCGCGGGCCAGAAGGGGACCGGTAAGTGGACGGTTGTGGCGGCGCTCGACGACGGGATGCCCCTCACGCTCATCGGCGAGGCGGTCTTTGCCCGCTGTCTCTCGGCGGCGAAGGAGGAGCGTGTCGCGGCATCGAAGCAGATCACGACCAAAGCCGCGAAGTTCACCGGCGACAAGAAGCGTTTCGTGAACGACCTGCGTGCGGCGCTCTTTGCCTCGAAGATTGTGAGCTACGCGCAGGGCTATCAGCTCATGCGCGCCGCGGCGAAGACCCATGGCTGGAACCTGAACTACGGCGGGATCGCCCTCGTCTGGCGTGGCGGCTGCATCATCCGCTCGCGCTTTCTCGGCGACATCAAGAATGCTTTCGACCGCGATCCGAAGCTGGTGAACCTCCTCGTGGACCCGTTCTTCAAGGAGGCGGTGGAGAGCCGCCAGGCGGCGTGGCGGCGCGTGATCATGACCGCGACGAAGCTTGGCATCCCGGTGCCCTGCCTTGGTGCGGCACTGGCGTACTTCGACGGATACCGCTCCGCGCGCCTCCCCGCAAACCTTCTCCAGGCGCAGAGGGACTACTTCGGCGCGCACACGTATGAACGCGTCGACAAACCCCGCGGCGAGGTCTTCCACACGAACTGGACCGGCCGCGGCGGCTCCACCACCGCCCGTACCTACAGCGTGTAGGGAGCAGAGCGGAGCGAGAGACCACGAAACACACGAAGCGCACGAAAGGCCGATGAGCCGAATACGGGAGGCCCGATGCCAATCGGGCCGCGTATTCGGCTCCGTCAGGTTCTGTCCGCTCCCTCCCTTTTCGTGTGTTTCGTGGTTATCTTCTCGGTAGCGGCTTCGTGGTTTCCCTGTCTGTTGACACGTAGGGCGCGAAGCGGGGGAGGAGTCTCGCGGGGACGACCGCGGTGATGCGGACGGCATCGTCCTCGGGGCGCTCGCTGAGGACTTTCCCGGCGCGGTGAAGCTCGGAGACGAGGGCGTAGCGGGAGTGGGGGATGCGCAACTCGACCCGCTTCTGGGCGGTGGGCATCCAGTCCTGCAGGCGGTTGAGGAGTTCCTTCATGCCCGCTCCCGTCTCGGCGGAGACCATGACGCTGTCCGTGAAGCGTCGGGCGAACGAGGCCAGCCGCGCAGGATCGGTCACGAGGTCGGTCTTATTCAGCACGGTGAGGACCTTTCGCAGGTCGGCACCGAGTTCCTCGAGGACGTCGCGTGTGGTGTCGTGCATCTTCTCGAAGGCAGGATTCGAGATGTCCACGACGTGAACGAGGAAATCGGAGAGCACCGCCTCCTCGAGGGTGGCCTTGAAGGACTCGACGAGGCCGTGCGGGAGCTTGCGGACGAAGCCGACGGTGTCGGTAAGGAGGAGCGGACGACCATCGGGGAGGCGGATGGGGCGGGTGGTCGTGTCGAGCGTGGCGAAGAGCTTGTCCTCGACGAGGACCTCCTCGCCGGTGATTTGTCGGAAGAGGGATGATTTGCCGGCGTTGGTGTAGCCGACGATTGCGGCATGCGGGGTAGGGACGCGGAGGCGGCGGGTGCGGCGGGTGGCGCGCTGGCGGCGGACCTCGACGATCTCGCGGCGGAGCTTGTCGATGCGACCGCGGACGAGGCGGCGGTCAACCTCAATCTGGGTCTCGCCTGCGCCGGTCATACCGGAGCCCGAGCCCGCCTGCCGATCGAGGTGGAGCCAGGCGCGCGTGAGGCGAGGGAGGTTGTACTCCATCCGTGCCAGGTCCACCTGCAAGCGCGCCTCGCGGGTGCGCGCGCGGCGCGCGAAGATGTCGAGAATTACCTCCTCACGGTCGATCACCGCGAGCTTGCAGATCTTCTCCCAGTTGCGCTGCTGTCCGGGCGAGAGGGCATCATCCACAACGATCAGGTCGGCCTTTACGGAGACCGCTGCGGCAATGGTTTCCTCCGCCTGGCCCGAGCCGATGAGGAAACGGGGCTGGGGGCGGTCGGCGTGGAGGAGGCGGCGTCCGACGATCTCGATCCCAAGTGTATCCACGAGCTGGGCGAGTTCATCGAGCAGCCCCTCGGCCTCCTCGCGCGACGCCCGTCGCCACTGGACCCCCAGCAGGAAGGCGCGCGTCGCTGCGGGGCGGGTGGGTTTGAGGTCAATCACGGCGCGATCACTCTACGCGTAGGAAGCGGGTCGCGAAAGAACCAAGGAACCAAGAAACCAAAGAACCAGAAAGCTGAAGGGAGGAAAGGACGGGGGCGTGGTTCATTTCTGGCCTTCGGGGGAGGAACCCCGAAGAACGATCGCGGAGAAGATCAAGGTGAGTTCATAGGCTTCGCGGGCGAGGGAGTCGCGCGTGTCCGAGAGGGAAGCGTTATTTTCACAGTCCATGAGACGGAGCCAGAGGCGGCTTTCGCGAGACTCCTTCCTGCAGATCTTGATATGCAGCAGGTAGTCTTTCTTACTGCAGGCTTCCTTCGCCTCGATGTAGTTGCCGGCCACGGAGCCCGAGGAACGCACAAGCTGGCGGATGTCCTCGATGTTGCTGATGCTCTTAGGCACCCGTTTTACAAAGCCGCGAACATTGCGGGCGAACACAAACGTCCGCTCCACTAGGTCCCGGGGACCCCTCGCCGCGCCATCTTCCATCATGGGTTTACCTTCCGCATTCCTTCGCCCGTTGGTTTCCTGGTTCCTTGGTTTCTTCGTGCCGCCGATCATTGGATATAGACGGGCGGCACGACGATGCCTCCCCCGGAGGTGTTCGGGTTGAGCGGCTCCTCCTTCTGTTCGATGCGGATAACCTGCTTTCCCTGGAAGGTGACGATTTTCGTGCCGACGGGGACCCTGCGATAGAGGGTGCTGACGATATTCGTCCCGTTGATCGTCGCCGGCACGTAGTAGGGGATGGTCTTGTAGGCGGTCCAGGTCCACTGCTCGAAATCGCCGCCCGCCTCGCGGACGGAGGACTTTGCGGTGGGTTTTCCGAGGATCTTGAGGACGCCCTCCTGTGGCATACCGACCTCGACCTCGCCTCGGACGATGGCCTGGCGGATGCGCTCGGCCTCTTTTCGCTTCTTCTCAAAGTCGGCAAGCACTTCAGGGGAGGGGCGATCGAGGTCGTTGGCGAGGACCCAGCCTTCGGCCCTGCCATTGGAGACCATGGCGCGCACCAAGTGTCGATCGGGCCCGATGCCAATCACGGTGACGCGCTGTTTTTCGATGAGCCAATCGATCACGCCGGTGCCGTCGCGGCTGAAGGCGAGTGGGGTGGCACGGAGGGTGCGGAGGACCAGCGGCTCGGCGAGGAAGTCCTCGACATAGGCCACATCCTCCTGGCGGGGGCGTTCGATGGCCACGACCGTGGAGGCACTCAGCACCAAGGCTGCCCATGCGAACCAGTGTCGCGTTGTTTTCATACTCTTTGGTGGATGATGACCGATTCCTACGACCAGACCGCGCGGTCGAGGGCGCGATACTGGAGTGCCTCGCCGAGGTGGTTTGATGCGATGCGCGCACTTCCCTCGAGGTCGGCGATGGTGCGGGCGACCTTGAGGATGCGATCGTGCGCCCGCGCGCTGAAGTGCATCTCCTCCATCGCCGTGCGGAGGAAGGCCTCCCCCTCCGCGTCGAGCGCGCAGTGCGCACGGATTCCCTTCGGGGACATGTGGGCGTTGATCCTCCCGCGCTTGCGGAAGCGCTGGTATTGGACTTCCCGCGCCGCAATCACGCGTGCCCGCACGGCGGAGGAGGGTTCCGCCAGCGCCGTCGCCGAGATTTCGCTGTAGGAGACTGCCGGTACTTCCACGTGGAGATCCACTCGGTCGAGGAGCGGCCCCGAAATCTTGGAACGGTACTTCTGAATCTGTGAGGGGCTGCAGCGGCACTCCTTCTTCGGGTTGCCGAGGAAGCCGCAGGGGCAAGGGTTCATCGAGGCCACGAGCATGAAGCGGCAGGGGAAGGTCACCGCCCCCGTGGCGCGCGCCACGTTCACCATGCCGTCCTCAATCGGCTGGCGCATCGCCTCGAGCGCCGCCCTCTTGAATTCCGGAAGTTCGTCGAGGAAAAGCACCCCGCGGTGAGCGAGGCTCACCTCGCCCGGGCGCAGGTCGGAGGTGCCGCCCGTGAGCGCCACGTCCGAAATCGTGTGGTGCGGGGAGCGAAAGGGGCGCGTGGCCACGATCGCCTGCCCCGGCGCCATCAGGCCCGCCACGCTGTGGATGCGCGTGGTCTCGAGTGCCTCCTCGAGGGTCATCGGGGGAAGGATGCTCGGGATGCGCTTGGCGAGCATGCTCTTCCCGCTTCCCGGTGGTCCGATCATCAGGAGGTTATGCCCGCCGGCCACCGCCACCTCCACGGCGCGCCTTGCGTGCGCCTGCCCTTTTACGTCCGAGAAGTCCAGGTCGTACCCGTCCGCCTTCGCGAAGAGCGTCTCTGCGTCGCTCTGCTGGGGTGCCAAGGAGGTTTTTCCCGAAAGAAACTCCACGCACTCGCGCAGCGAGGAGACGCCATAGACCTCGATCCCTTCCACCACGCCGGCCTCGGCCACGTTGCCAATCGGAACGATCACGCCGGCGCGCCGCTTTGCGCGTGCGAGCAACGCCATTGAGAGGACGCCTCGCGCGGGACGCACCGCCCCGTTGAGTGCCAACTCTCCCACGACGAGGAACTCGCCGAGGCGGGGGAAGGCCCCCTGCTCGGTGGCGGCGAGGATCCCGAGCGCCATCGGGAGGTCGTAGATCGGCCCTTCCTTCTTCACGTCGGCCGGTGCGAGGTTGATCGTCGTGCGCGTGCGGATGTGGCGAAAGCCGCTATTCTCGAGTGCCGTCTTCACGCGATCGCGCGACTCGTTCACTGCCTTGTCCGGTAGCCCGACAATGACCACCTGCGGCAGACCCTGGCCGGTATTCACCTCCACCTCGACGACGGACGCCTCGAGGCCCGCGATCGCCGCGGAAAAGCAGCGTGCCAGCATGGGCGGCATCCTGCCCCGTCAGATAGTGCGCTTCAAGCGCCATCCTGTCGTGCGTCCGACTCCAAAATTTGCGTAGCATGTATGCGGGCGCCGGCCTAGAAGGCAGGGGTTCCCCTTTTTGGCCCATGGACATCCTGCTGCTCTCCCGCATCCAGTTCGCCTTCACCACGGCGGTGCACTACATCTTCCCGCCCCTGAGCATCGGCCTCGGGCTCATCCTCGTCGTCATCGAGGGGGTCTGGCTCAGGACGGGCAACCCCCTCTATCACCAGATGGCGCGCTATTGGACGCGGGTCTTCGCCCTCACCTTCGCGATCGGGGTGGCCACCGGCATCGTTCTTGAGTTCGAGTTTGGGACGAACTGGGCCACCTACTCGCGCTACGTGGGCGACGTGTTCGGCAGCGCGCTGGCGGCGGAGGGGATTTTCGCCTTCTTTCTCGAGTCCGGTTTTCTCGCGGTGCTGCTCTTTGGCTGGGACAAGGTGCGCCGCGGCACGCACTTTTTTGCCACCTGCATGGTCTGCTTCGGGGCACACTTCAGCGCGATCTGGATCGTCGTGGCCAACTCGTGGATGCAGACGCCCGCTGGTTTTCACATTGTCGGCGAAGGCGTGCGCGCCCGCGCGGAGATCACCGACTTCTGGGCGATGGTCTTCAACCCCTCCGCGATGGATCGCCTCTTCCATGTCCTTTGCGGTGCATGGCAGGCCGGGGCGTTTCTCGTTGTCAGCGTGAGTGCGTGGTACCTCCTCAGGAGCCGTCACGTCAGTTTCGCACGGGCCTCGCTCCGCATCGGCCTGACCGTCGGACTCGCGGCCTCCCTCCTCCAACTCGTGAGCGGGCACGAGAGTGCCGTCGGCGTGGCACGGAACCAGCCCGCAAAGATGGCTGCGTTCGAAGGACTCTACATCACCTCCTCGAATGCGCCCCTTTCGGTCGTCGGATGGGTGGACGAGAACGGGGAGCGCATGGTCGGCCTCGCCATCCCCGGCCTTTTGAGTCGGCTCATCCACGGCGATGCCGCGCGACCCGTCACCGGCCTCCGCGACTTCAAGCCGAAAGACCGTCCCCCGGTGAACGTCACCTTCCAGTTCTACCATCTCATGGTCGCGATCGGCTTCGCGATGATCGCGGTGGGTGCGCTCGGCTTCCTGTACTTCCGCCACGGATCGCTCTTCGAGAAGCGCTGGCTCCTCTGGATTCTCGTCTTCTCGGTGCTCGGTCCGCAGGTGGCGAACCAGGCCGGATGGTTCGCCGCGGAGATCGGGAGGCAGCCCTGGATCGTCCAGGGGCTGCTTCGCACCTCGGAGGGGCTTTCGGCCGTGGTGAAGGCCGAGGCCGTGCTCGGCTCGCTCATCCTCTTCGGTGCGGTCTATCTCCTCCTCTTCTCGGTCTTCATCTACCTGCTCAACGACAAGATCCAGCACGGCCCCGATGAGGCCGACCTCGTGCCCACCGGCAAGCTGGCCCTCCCCATACGCCCCCGCCCATGAACTTCGGAGACCTCGATCTCGCTTCCGTTTGGTTCCTCCTCGTCGGCGTCCTCTTCACCGGTTATGCGATGCTCGACGGGTTCGACCTCGGCGTGGGCGCCCTCCACCTCTTCACGAAGACCGATGAGGAACGCCGCCTCATGCTCAATACGATCGGCCCGGTCTGGGACGGCAACGAGGTCTGGCTTGTCACCGGGGGCGGAGCGCTCTTCGCGGCCTTCCCTGAGGTCTATGCCACCGTCTTCTCGGGGTTCTACCTGCCCTTCGTACTGCTCCTGGTGGCCCTCATTTTCCGCGCGGTCGCCATCGAGTTTCGCAGCAAGCAGCCGATGCGCAGGTGGCGGCAGATGTGGGACATCGGCTTCAGCGCCGGTAGCATCCTTTCCAGCCTCCTCATCGGGGTGACCATGGGGAACATCGCCTGGGGCATCCCGATCGACGCGCGCGGCGAGTTTGCCGGTACCTTCGTCGGCCTCCTACACCCCTATGCGCTGCTTCTCGGCGTAACCACCCTCTCCCTCTTCATGATGCATGGGGCGATCTACGCCCTGATGAAAACCGAGGGGGCGCTCCACGCGCGACTGAGAGGCTGGATCAATCATTGCATCATCTTTTTCATCATCTGCTATGCGGTGACGACCATGGCCACGCTCCTCTATGTCCCCCACATGGCCGCTCGCGTCCGTGCCCACCCATGGCTCTTCAGCATCGCGCTTGCCAACATGCTCGCCATTGCGAACATTCCGCGCGAGATCCACCTCGGTCGCGACGCGCGGGCCTTCCTTTCCTCCTGTGCCGCGATGATCTCGCTCATGGCGCTCTTCGGCATGGAGATGTACCCGAACCTAGTCCTGAGCCATCCCCTGCCGTCCAACAGCCTCACCGTTCTCAATGCCGCTTCCTCCCCAAAAACCCTCGGCATCATGCTGACCATCGCCATCATCGGCGTGCCCGTGGTCATTGCCTATACCGTCAGCATCTACTGGATCTTCCGCGGCAAGGTGAAACTTGACCGCATGAGTTACTGAAGACAGCGACTTGCTAAAACCCCTTCTTCCACTGCATCGAGGAGGGCGAAGGGGCGGTAATCTGGCCCGTTGCGCCACGCGCAAAATTCTGGGCGTTGGTAAATCGTTCGTTCGTCGCACGCAACCGCGCACCGAGGAAGCGATTCATCGCAAGGAGGAAGCGGGAGGCAAGGTCGGGGCTCTTCTCGACCATCTGGTCGAAGTTTGCCTTCGCCAGCTTGAGCAGGACGCACTCCCTGTTGGCCACCACGTCCGCCGAGCGCGGGCCGCTATCGAGGAGCGCGAGTTCGCCGAAGAAATCGCCGACGCCCAGGATCGCGATCGTGTCTTCCTTGCCCTGCGTGCGGATGGAGACACGCGCCTCGCCCTCGAGGATGAGGAACATCGCATCGCCGTGCTCGCCCTGTCTCACGATCGGGGAAAACGCACGGACCTGGATGCGATCGAGCATTCCCGCGAAGGTTTCCGCCTGCTCGTTCGTCATGTCGGCGAAAAGGCGGATGCGACGGAGTTGCCCCCCGCGAAGGTTCACGCCGCTTGCCCGCAGCTCGGGTAACGGGGTCTGCGCCGCAAGGAGCCCATCGAGGACCTTGATCCCCTTACCTCGCGCCCATGAGTCGGAGCCCTCGTGAAAAATCCATGTCTCAGGCGAGACAAGGCCCTGCCCCGCCCACTCCCGCAGCAGGGTGTCGTCCGCCGGACCATAGACCTGGCGATCCTCGGCGAAAATAAAGTACTTCTCGGGTCCGTTCGCCATGGCTTTTCTGTTAGCACAGGCCCGCGTGCGAGTCATCCCCATTCATCTCGCAAGCGCCTTGCCGGCGATGTCGCGGCGGCAGTGCTTCTTGTCGAAGGTAATGAGGTCGGTTGCGGCGTAGGCGCGATCCACGGCGACGCGGAGCGTCGGACCGAGGGCGGTGATCCCGAGAACACGGCCGCCGTTCGTGACGACCTGCCCCTCCGTCATCGCGGTTCCCGCATGGAAGACGCAGGCGCCCGGTTTCTTGGCAGCGGCATCGAGTCCCGAGATCGGGTCGCCCTTGCGGAACGCGCCCGGGTACCCCCCCGCGGCGAGAACGACACAGACGGCGGCCTCGGGATTCCAGTCGAGCGCGACCTTTCCGAGCCGCCCCTCGCACGCGGCGAGGAGGACTTCGGCGAGGTCGTTTTTTAGCCTTGGGAGGACGACCTGGGTCTCGGGGTCGCCGAAGCGGCAGTTGTACTCGAGGATCTTCGGGCCGAAGGGAGTGAGCATGATTCCCGCGTAGAGGACGCCGCAGAAGGGGATCCCTTCGGCCTTGAGGCCGGCGAGCGTGCGCTCGAAGACCTCCGCGCGGACGCACTTCTCGAGATCTGGAGTGAAGATCGGGGCCGGGGAATACGCGCCCATGCCGCCGGTGTTTGGCCCGTCGTCGCCGTCAAAGACCCGTTTGTGGTCCTGGGCGCTTGCGAGGATGCGAAAATCCTTCCCGTCGGTGATTGCCATCACGCTCACCTCGGGGCCGGTGAGGCATTCCTCGACGAGCACCTCGCGCCCGGCGTCGCCGAACGCCTTCTCGTGCATCACCTGGGCGAGGGCGCGCTCCGCGTCGGCGTCATCACCGCAGAGGATCACGCCCTTGCCGGCGGCCAGGCCATCGGCCTTCACAACGAGTGGCTTCGGGTGCTTTCGCGCGAACGCGAGAGCCTGGTCAAAGTCAGTAAAAGACTCGGCGTGGCCGGTGGGGATGCCGTGCTTGAGGAAGAAGCGCTTGGAGAAGACCTTGCTTCCCTCGAGGCGGGCGCCGGCGCGATCCGGGCCGAAGACCTTCAGTCCGCGACGGCGAAGCTCGTCGGCGAGGCCGGCGACCAGCGGACCTTCGGGGCCGACGACCGTGAGGTCCACCTGATGGGTCTCGGCGAGTTTTACGAGGCCCGGGAGGTCTTCGGTAGAGACGGTGAATTTTTTAACCTTCGGGTCGCAGGGCGCGGCGGGGTTGCCGGGGCTCCAGAGGATCCTGCGGACCTTTGGGCTCTGGGCGAGTTTCCAGACGAGGGTATGTTCGCGGCCGCCACCGCCGACAACAAGGACGTTCATGTGAGCGAGCGGTACCAGAAGCGCCGGGACGTTTCAATCCTGCGGGATCGGAGGCGAGGTGAGGCTCACGCAAAGCCGCAAAGTCGCCAAGGGTTTTTCGGACGGAACGCGGCACATCTTCTTTGCGCCTTCGCGTCTTTGCGTGAGGTTTCTGCTTCTCCTTTGCCTCATCCGTGGCTTCTCCACGCGTCCTCGCTTGCAGGCTTCATGGTTTGGGGTTGCGGGAGGGGCGCGCAGCCCGTAGGTAGACACGGTGATTTCGAAGTTCATCGCATGGAGGAAGCAGCGACGGGAGCGCCGCGCGCTCGCGGAGATGATCGCCCACTGCCACAAACAGTGGCGGCACCGTTCTGACCTCCTCGCGCAGAAACCGTCCGACGCCTTCCAGCGGGAGATCCAGAAGGCGCGCAACGCGCTCCACGCTCAGGCCCTCGACCTCCCCGCTGTCGCGGACGCACTCGGTGCGGCCTACCAGAAATGCTTTCCCTATGAAAAACCCTCGGCCTTGAAGGAAAACGTCGAGGTGATCCTCGTCGCCCTCGTCGTGGCGATGGGGGTGCGTGCCTACCTCCTCCAGCCCTTCAAGATCCCGACCGGCTCGATGCAGCCGACGCTCAACGGGATCACCGTGCGGCCTGTGACGGACCGTGAACGCACCTGGTGGTATCGGGCGATCGCTTTCCCGGTCTTCGGCGAGCGGATGCTCCGGTACACCGCCGAGGCCGACGGGCGGATTGAGTGGGCGCGCGAGGCGAAACTGAATCCCCTCCACTATGGTGGGCGGCAGGGTTTCCTCAACTTCCTGCCGATGGATGCCACGGAGTTTAGCGTGGGCGGCACGAAATACTGGTTCCCCGCGGAGCGGCGCAAATTCGAGGCGGACGTCCTCCAGCCGATCGGAAGCGGGAAGCCGCTCCTGGAGCCGGGGCGCACCTATCGCCGTGGCGAGGTAATCCTCGATTGCATCGTCCAGAGCGGCGACCAGCTTTTTGTGGATCGCTTCAGCTACCACTTCCGCAAACCTGCGCGCTCGGATGTCTTCGTCTTTGAGACACACGACATCCCGGTAAACATGCCCGGGGATTTCTACATCAAACGCCTCGCCGGTCTTCCAGGTGATGCTCTCGAAATTCACGACCCGAACCTCTGGGTGAACGGGAAAGAGGCCGCGGAGCCCGCCTTCGCGCGGGTTGCCTCCTGTCGCGATGGCTACCGCGGCTACACTTCCCGCGCCTACAGCCAGCAGTACCTCAAGGGACCGGGGGATGCGAAGCAGCTTGGTTCGAGGGAGTACTTCGCGCTCGGCGACAACAGTTTTGCGAGTGCCGACAGCCGCATGTGGGGAATCGTTCCCTATAAGAATATCGTTGGGCGGGGCTTCTTTGTGTACTGGCCGCTCACGCGGCACTTCGGCCGGGTGAATTAGGCAGAAGGGTCGGGAGTCAAGTGTCGAGGGTCCACCCTGATCCTCGCATAACGAATGTCGCGACGCGCGTTTTCCGGGGAGCACACGCGGCCCGCGTGTTCAAAATCGGCGGCCCGCCGATTTTCCGAGGGAGACTGTTGGGCGAGCCACCCAACAGGACACGCGAGCCGCGTGTGCTCCCCGTCACAGGAACAGCTGAACCACCTCGTCGGCGACGAGCCAACCCTTGCGGGTGAGGCGGAAAGGAGGCCCTGCTTCCACAAAGCCCTCCTTCACAAGGCGGGCGATGGCGATCGCCCATCGCCCCCGGAGATCGAAACTGAAGTCGCGCGCGAACGCGACCTCGTCCACGCCGCGGCGCGTGCGCAACCCGAGGGCAATCCGCTCGGACGCCCGCGTCGTGGAGGAGAGGTCCTCCCGCTCAGCAATCTCCCACGATCCATCGGGACGGATCGAGGTATTGCGGGTACGAACGGCGGCGATCGTGGAGACGGCCCCCGGCCCGATCCCGAGGTAGTCGCGTCCCGCCCAGCCATCGAGGTGGTGACGGCATTCGGCACCGGGGCGCGCGTAGTTCGAGATCTCGTAATGGACGAGGCCCGCCTCCCCGAGGAACTCATCGGCGATTTCGAAGAAATGCTTTTCGAGGTCGGGCGCGGGACGCATCTCCCCGCATTGGAGGAGGCGGAAGAATTCCGTATCCTCTTCGTACGAGAGGCCGTAGCAAGAGACGTGGTCGGGGGCGAGGTCGAGCGCGGCGCGGAGGCTGGCCCGCCACGAGTCTTCCGATTGGCCCGGTATGCCGAAGATGAGGTCGAGGTTGACGTTCGGGATGCCGGCGCGCCGTGCGGCCGCCACGCACGCGCGGATGCAGGCGGGGGAGTGGTTGCGACCGAGCGCCCGCAAGACCTCGGGGTCGAACGACTGCGCGCCGATCGAGAGGCGGTTCACCCCGAGCCCGTGAAGGAGGCCGGCCTTGGAATCTGAGAGGGTCGAGGGGTTGCACTCCATGGTGACCTCCGTTCCCGGCGCCGCCGCAGCAAGGACTGGAATCACGATCCGCTCGAGGGCACGCTCGGAGAGGGAGGTTGGCGTCCCGCCGCCGAAGTAGATGGTCTCGACGGAACTCGCGGGACGCCGCCGCGTCCACTCCTCCAGCAGCCGGGGCTCGAAGGCAGCGGCGAGGGCCTTGTCCACCCGCACGACCGGGAAGGCGCAGTACGGGCAGATCCGCGGGCAGAAGGGGAGATGGAGGTAGAGGTTCAAGGAGGAGCGAGCAGTAAGCAGTAAGCAGCGAGCAGTGAGAAGCGAGGAGTGAGGATCTGGCTCCGAGGCTGCCGGAAGAGTGGGGGGATGTGAACCTGTTGTTTGCTCCACCGCGGTCTCTTGCTTTCAACAGGATAGAATGCCAGATTCGGCGTCAGGTGGTGCCGCCTTCACTGCCTGCTCCCGACTGCTTACTGCTCACCGCTAACTGCCAACTTCTGCCTCCCATGTCCCGCGTTGTCGAACTGCTCCAGGAACTGGTTCGGATCCCCAGCGTCAACCCGCAGGGGAACGCCGGCACGTCGCACACCGGGGAGGGTGAGATGGCGATGTTCGTGGGGGATTTTCTCGTCGCGCTCGGGATGGAGGTGGAGATGCAGTTCGTCGAGGAGGGGCGACCGAACGTGATCGGACGCCTGCGCTCGAAGCATTCCCGAAAGCATCTGATCCTCGGGCCGCACACCGACACGGTGAGCGTGACGGGCATGACCATTGATCCGTTTTCAGGGGACCTGCGCGACGGGCGGGTCTGGGGACGCGGGGCCTGCGACACGAAGGGGCCGATGGCGGCGATGCTCGAGGCGCTGCGGCTCCTTGTCGAGGGAAAGCGCCTGTCCGCCGAGACAGACCTCTGGTTTACGGGCCTCATGGGTGAGGAGAGCGGGAACGACGGGATCGAGTTCCTCATGCAGTCCGATTTCTTCGCGAAGCGCGGGGTACGCCCCGATTTCGGGATCGCCGGCGAGCCGACCGACCTGAAGGTGGTCCACCGCCATAAGGGGGCGTTTTGGTTTAGGATCCGTGCGCGTGGGCGCTCGGCCCATGCCTCGCGCCCAGACCTTGGGGACAATGCGATCCTCAAGATTCGCCGCGCACTCGACTACGTGGAAAAAGAACTGCCCTCCTTTTACTCGGGTCTCTCCGATCCGTCCCTGACACCCAGCGGTTTCAATATCACGACCATCCGCGGGGGGCATAAGGTGAACATCATCCCGGACGCGTGCGAGATCGAGGTGGACCACCGCTCGCTTCCGCAGGAGTCCCACGAGGAGATCCTCGCGAGGGTCCGCGCGGCCCTTCCCGAGTACGAGGTGGAGGTGATCTCGGACCGTCCCGGGCTTGATACGCCAGCCGACAGCCCGTGGATCTCGGGTCTCGTGGATGCTCTCGGGGGCAAGGGAAAGCCGGAGACGACGCGACGGGAGTTTCTCGCCTCGGCCCCGTGGTTCGGGGACTGCTCGGTGATGGCAAAGTACGGGGTGCCCGCGATCGCCTTCGGTCCCGGCTCGATCCTGCAGGCACACACGAAGGATGAGTTCATCGAGGTGGCCGAACTCGATCGGGGGGTCGAGGTGTTTCATCGCTGGTTGGCGTCGCTGTCCTAAAGAAAACCTTTCTATGCTTCTCGGAGAGAGAGTCGCAGGTTTGGCGTTGGCTCTCCTGCCGATGGGGATGTGTTTGCCATGAGGATCGTCCACGTCAACCACCGCGACATTCGAAACCCGAGGGCTGGTGGCCTGGAGGTTCTTGTTCACGAGTTCAGCCGACGGTGGGTTGCTCAGGGGCATCAGGTCACGATCCTGTGCTCGGGATTTTCAGGTGGTCGCGCGAAGGAGGTTGTGGATGGAATCTCGACCTGCCGAGTTGGACGGGAGGAGTTCTTCAACTTCATTGCCGGGGCGCGACTGGTTCGCGAGAAATGGTTCGGGGCGGACATGGTCATCGAGCATCTTTGCAAGGTTGCTTGCTTCATCCCATGGTTCCTGAGAGGGCATGCCTTTCTCGCTGAGGTTCCGCATCTTTTTGATCGGCACATCTTCCAGGAAACCAATCTCCTGCTGGGTTCCTACGTCTATCTCATGGAGAGGGCGATCCCTGCCGTCTACCGCTCGTGTCCGGTGTGGACCATATCTCAAAGCACGAAGAAGAAACTTGTGGAGAGGGGATTTTCTGATGGGAGAATCGGAGTGTTCTCGCCGGGCGTTGATCGAAACTTCCTGCGGGGAGATCGGAAGCCTGACATGCGGCCCTCGGTTCTGTTCATCGGGCGTTTGCGTCGTTACAAGGGGCTGATCGATCCTTTGTTGATTGCCTGGAAGGGTGTCCTGAAGCGGAGGCCCGACGCCATGTTGCAAATTGTCGGAAGGGGTGAGTTGGAGGGGGAACTTCGCGGCGCGGTGAAGGGTGGCAACATGGAGGGTTCGGTGAAGATTCTTGGCGGTGTTGACGAAGAGAAAAAAAGGGAGTTGCTCCGCTCGGCCTGGATGCTCGTTTTCCCTTCGGCGGTTGAGGGTTGGGGAATCCCTGTAATCGAGGCGGGCGTGGTCGGGATTCCCACCGTGGCCAGCGATTCGCCGGGCCTGCGCGATACCGTCAGGCATGGCGAAACCGGCCTTCTGGTTCCGCACGGCGACGCGAAAGCCCTGGCCGACGCATTGGTTCAGATGATGGAGAACGACTCTCTTCGGGAAAGGTTCGGTCTGGCTGCCAAGAAGTGGGGAGAGCAGTTTGATTGGGATAATCAGGCGCGAATGGCGCTCGAGTTTGTGGTTGCTAGAGCCGGAACTTCCGGGCGGTGAATGGTTTTGCATAGTTAAGTTGTGCCTCGAAGGTCTATCGGGCTGCGGATTTATCGAAGGATTGGCCTGTTGTCCGCGGTTGAACGTCATTTTCTGTCCGCCCGACATATCCTCCTTGCTCGTGCAATGCGCATACCGTACAAGCGCGCGCCTGTGGGAGATATCTTGT
>CAZZBZ010000023.1:32274-41580 GCA_964653025.1 uncultured Verrucomicrobiota bacterium | reverse complement strand
TCCACGATGCGCGCGCTCAGGAAGATGATCAAGTTTCTTTTCGTCGAGGAATCGGTCTTCGACTGGAAAAACCGCCCGAGGAGCGGGATGTCCCCGAGGAAGGGAATCTTGTCGATGGTCTTCACGTTGTCCTCACGAATTAAACCGCCGAGGACCACCGTCTGGCCATCCCAGATAATCACGCTCGTGGTGATCTGGCGCTTGTTGAAGATCGGCTGCGGGATCGTGAAGGTGAACTGGGTGGAGTTCGCCACCGCGTAGGTGTTGTAATTGATGAACCCCTCGAAATCCACGACCTCGGGCGAGAGGGTGAGGTTGATCGTGAGGTTGTCGTCCGGGTTCACATTTGGCTTCACGTCGAGGATCACGCCGATCTCGCGCGTGGTCCAGCCGCTCGGGCTGGGGGCGGTGATCCCGACGCCTCCCGAGCCGCCGCTGGTGCTTGAGGCGGTGCCGGTCTGCACCTGCGGGTCGCTGTAGGTGGAGGGATAGATGAACTCCCGGGTGACCATGATTTTGGCGGAGTCGCCGCTCACCGTGGTGACGCGTGGGGCGGAGAGCAGGTTCGTGAGCCCCTTCTGGGAGAGGGCATCAATGATCACCTGCACTTGCGGGTTGGTGAGCACGCCCGTGATCGACAGGATGGCGTTGCCCCCGACGGCGGAGACGGCACCGGAGAGCAGGGCATCGAGCGCACTGGCGCCGACCGTCTGGCGAAGGCCCCCGGTCATCGGGTTGCCGAGACCACGATAGGGCCCGCCGATCGGGATGCCGGGGAGGGCGGTCCCCCTACCGGACTCGACCGTGTACTGGTTCTGCGTGGAAGGGGCGAAGGACCACTCGAAACCCAGTTGCTCGAGGTCAGACTGGCGCACATCGATAAACTTGGCCTCGATCGTGACCTGTGCCGCCGTCTTGTTGAGCTTGAGCATGATCTCATCGATCTGGTCAAGCACCTCGGTGGTCTGGGTGACGATGAGAAGCCCCAGGTTCTCGATGTACTTCGCGTTGCCACCGCCCTTGAAATCGATCCCGAACTCCTCGAGAAACTTCCGTGCGTCGATCTCGCTTTTGACCGAGGTGGCGCCGCTGAGACCGGTAAACCCTCCCGAGGAGCCACGGCTCGCGCTCGCCCCCCCGGTATCCGTGCGCTCCACCACGGTCTTGAAGAGGGTGGGCTTCACGGTGTAGCTGCGGGATTGCAGGCTGCCCGTGGAGATCGCGTCGCTCTGGCTGACGATCTTCACCGCATCGATGTCGATACGATACTTCAAGCCGGTGACCTCGGTGAGGTACTTGATGGCCTGAAGGAGAGTCACGTTGCGGATGTTGAGGCTGACCTTCGGCTGGTTCAGGGCTGCGGCATCGGCGGCCGAGGGTTCCACCACCGGGACCACCGGGGCCCCGGGGGCGGCGCCATCCGCGGGAGCCGGCGCCATGGGGGCCGGGGTCGTCGAGAGAGTGGTGGTGAGATTTTTCATGAAGGTCGGGATGATGTTGACTCCCTCCTTCTTCGGATCCACGGCGCGACTTTCCTCCATGAGGAAGTTGATCGCGCTCATGATGGGGGTATCGGTGAACTCGATCTTTTTGATCACGAGTGTGTTCAGCTTCTGGAGAATCTCGGTCTTGCTGCCGCCGGCCTCCACCCCGCCCTCGGCCTCGGTAGAGGCGCGCTGGATCGTGGCTTTGTCGCGACGGAGAGGCAGCCGCCAGCGCTGCTGCACGTCGCTCATGAGTTCGGACTCCGTCTGGCCGCGGGCGGCCTCGAGCTTGCGAACCTTGGCGTACTGCACCTCACGCAAGCGGTGGTAGGCGCTGGCGCTGTAGGGATCGATCTTCAAGATGTCCTTGAGCGCACCCTCGGCCTCGTCAAACTGCTCACTCTTCAGGTAGTTCTCGGCTGTGCGGTAGAGTTCCAGGACGCGCTTCTGCTTCGCGACGAAGTCCGGGTTTGAAATTTCCTTGGGAACGGCGGCAGCCTCCTGCTCGACCTCCTGCTTCCTCTCATCGACACGGCCGGCCGCTTTCGCGGCACGGTCATACAAGGAACGGGCATCCCCGTTCTCGGGATCCACCTCCTTCGCTCGCTGGGCGAAGGACATGGCATCCGTATAGTTCTTATCGCTGTAAGCTCCCTTGGAAAGGGCAAGAAGGCACCGAAGGGTACCCTCCACGATGGCATCCTGGTCCTCCGCGCTCGCGGGCGCGGCGACGATACGCTTGTTCGCCTTGGTGTACTTCTCAAGGGCCTCGGCGTACTGCCGATCGGATTGGAGCGCACGGGCCTCCTCGATCAGCTTCTTCGCCTCGATGAGGGCCTCCTGTCGACGAACCTGCTCGATCTCGGAAAGCTTCGCCCCCTCAAGCGCGGCGGCCTTGCTGGTGTCGCGGGTGTCCTGCGCGCGCGACGGTGAGGCAAATGTGATTAGGGCAACAAGGACAAGAGCCCAACGGGTCATCAGGAGTGGCTTCATGGGGGTGGGATGGGAGAAGGAAAACCGCCGAGAGGATCGGAGGGGCTCGAGGGATTGCGTTTGAGATCGTTTCGGTCCAACTGCATCACTGGAATTTCAGTTGGAGAGTCCTTGCGTCGGATTGTGACGGAGGGAACGCCGCCGTCAAGTCTTTTTATGCTAACTACTTGATAGGCAGTGTCTTGCAGCAGGAACTCCATCCCGGGGCTGACGTCAAAGGACCGGTCTTCCAGAATGAAGTAGAGACGTGCGGAAAGTTCGCCGGAAGTGGCGGGGCGGCCGCGGACCAGGACGATGGGCTTCTCCCCTTCCCGCTCCAGCGTCAACTCGGAGAAGTCCACCTTCACCTTCTGGTTCTTCATGGTCGGGCTCGCGCGCTGCTCGACCTTCTCGACGTAGTTGGCAACCTTGTAGCCACGATCGTTTTTGTCCGGCACCGTCCCGCCGAGTTCCACAAAGTGCTCCACCGAACCATCAGCGCGCTGGATATTGAACTTGCGGGTGGAGCCTTCGTTGATCCCCTTGAAGATGAAGGGAAAGGGCTTCTGGAGAATGCTCGCCACCCGTAGCTTGCGGGCAACGTCCGGCCGACTGGAGGCATCCACCGGGTTGGTGACGGCATCGAACTCCTCGCGCACCGTAAAGCCGTCCCCATCAGGATCGGTGTCCCCAATGAGTTGGTCCGTGGGAAGATTGTACTGGTGAAGCCACCGGTAGGTGAAACCTTCGGATGTCTTCATTTCCCCGAGGTTCGTCTCGTTCACGCGCGTGGGGACGGGGTTGTCGGGATTGAGCACCTTCATGATGGGCGCGATGAAGAGGCGGTTATCCTTATTCTCGGCCCAGGCCGGGGGACGAGCGAGTTGCTCTCCCACCTCCTTGAGAGGACGCACGTCCATCGGGGTCGCATCGGCCCCCTTCGGAACCATTTCCACGTCCAGCTTGATCTCGGTCTTGAGATTGTTCACCCGGGCCACGAGCCAGCCCATGCAAATCACCAGCAGAAGGAGGATCGCCACGGCAAGGAGGCGCTCGTAGGCCTGCCCCAGGAAGCCGAGAAGGGAACGCAGGTTCATCGGGCACCCCCCTTCTCCTTGCGATGCTCCGCGGGCGGCTTGGGAAGCTCCCCGTGGCGGAAGTCGAGCCACTCGATGCGCAAACCGACTTTGATTCGCTCCTCGCCCATGACGGGCCGCACCTTGGTGGGATCCGTCATCACCGTGGGCTTGGCGGGTTCGGTGGACGGCTTGCGGACGCCCCGGCCGAAGGTTGGCACCGGTGCCGCGGGAGCGGTCGGCGCAAAGAACGTCCCGCGCTCGCCCGGGCCCGCGCCCCGCCCCGCTACTCCGCCGGCCGACATCGATTCCTTTTTCTCGTTCTCCACGGTCAGGATGCGCGGGATCAGGACGCACGGGGAGCGCGAAAGGCCCGTGAGAAACTTCCGCAAGGCATCCGTGTCGCAGAGGAACTCGAGATCAAACGGCATTGAGGAGTAGAGGTAGTTCGGCTGGTCCACGAACTCGAACTTCCCGTTCTGCGAGATGAGCGGCTCGGCCTTGGGGTCGTAGGCGTTGGGGGGCTTTACTCCCCCGAAAGCATCCTCGAACTCGACGCGCCGCACGGCAGTCAGGTCATGGACATGGGCCTCGGCAAGGAGGCGCACCAGTTCCTCCGTGACACTGAGTTGCTTGAGCAGGAGCGGGGTATGCTCCTTCTTGGGCGGGTAGCTCGTGTAGCGTTCAAAGCCGAACTGGAACTTCTCCGGGTGTTTCACCTCACCCTTGGTCAGCATCTCGGACATCTGGCGGCAGCGCAGGAGGATCCTCTGCTTCGCCTCGAGTTCCTCCAGCGGGGCGATGTCGATCGCCGGTCCCTGGAAGGCGGCGAGGAAACCGCCCACAAGGGCCTTCATTTCCTGGGCGTTGCGCTGGACGATCTCCACGTTCGGCTTGGAGGGGAACGGCTTCCGCCCCCACAACGTCGCGCGACGCTCGCGCTCCTGGCTGAGTTCGGCCTCCACCGCGATTCGCTTCGACATCGTCTTCAGGAGAAGCACGACGCTCCCCATGAAAAAAACGAGAAACACCGCAAAGATGGCGATGAACAAGGGATGTTGGCGGATGAACTTCATGTCGGTGCCCTAATAAAGAATGGGCTCCTTGAGTTTCGCGCGAAGGAGGAAGCTGAAGGTCCAGTCGGTCGGCTGCACGCTTTGCGCCGCCTCGATCTTCACGTCCCCAAAGTACCCCGACTTCGCCAGCGCGTCGCGAAACGCCACCACGGGGCGGAGCGGCTCGCTGCTGTCGCGATCGTTGAGGCAGAGGCCCCTGATCTCAAACTCGGTGATCCCCTTGGCCTCGGTCGGGGCGGCGGGGCCGCCGGGCGCCGGTGCCCCCATGTCCGGCGGCAACTCGTCGGGCGACATCCCTCGGCGGAGGGGGCCCCGGCGGGGTGCCGTGCCGCTCGATACGGCCGCGGCGCCACCCGAGGCCGAAATCGACCGTCCGTTATTGGCGGGGGTGAGTTGCGTGATCCAGAGATCGCGCGGGGTCAGCGTATTCAGCGCTCCCAGGAACTCGATCCAGAAGAACCGTGCGCCCACAACCCTCTGGATCTGCCCAGCCTCAAGCTTGACACGCGCCGCGACTTCCTCGGCCTTCTTGAGATCGGCCTCAATTCCCGCCCGCAGGTCGGCCTCCTTGCGCACTTCCTCCGTATAGCCCGAGAGAATGTGGGTGACCTTCTGCAGGTAAACCCACCACCCCAGCACCATGCAGATGGCGCCAAGCATGGCGACGGCAAAGTACGGGGTCTTGCGGCCAAACTGACGGCGACGGGTGACGGAGGGCGGGATGAGGTTGATCTCAATCGGACACTCCGTCGCCAGGCGCAGGCCCAGGCCCACCACCTCCCCCATCGAGTGAGCCATCTTCTCAAGCGCGTCGGATGGAACCTCGAACGGGACGTTCTTGAAGGGGTTGAAGTATTCGACCTCCACCTCCATCTTCTCGCGAAAGAAGTGCTCGGTGTAGGGTGTCACCGAGGCGCCGCCGCAGAGGAGAAGGCGCGAAGGTGGCTTGCCGCCCTGCTGCGACTTGTAAAAGTTGATCGAACGGGAAACGTCCGCGTGGAGGCGCGTCATCACGTTGCGGATGATCTTGCTGAGGCGGGCGGAAGACTCGAGATCGGGCTCCTCATAGGCGCCGCCAAGGCCGACAAATCCCTGCCGCAGCTTGAGGTCCTCGGCTTCCGCGAAGGGCACCTCAAACTCCTGGGCCACGCTCTGGGTGATCGTGTTCCCCGCGATCGGGATGCTGCGCGTGTAGACCTTGCCCGGCTCGATGAAGATCAGGTTGGTCGTCCTCGCCCCGATGTCCAGCATGAGGGTGCAACGCTCCTCTTCCAAATCCCCGAAATTGTAGTTGTAGCGCGCGGCGTTGTAGACCGCGAGGGGCGCGATGTCCACGACCTCCACCATCAGGCCAGCCTCCTCCACGCAACGGTTCACCCCCTCGATGATGTCGTTCTTGATCGCGGCGAGCACGACCTCCAGGTCCGTCTGCCCCTCTCGCCCCACCAGCTGGTAATCCCACACGACCTCCTCGATCGGGAAAGGGACATTCTGCGCCGCCTCGTAGCGCACCATCTGGTGGATCTTCGCCTCGTCCGCTGCGGGAAGCTTCATGAACCGGGTGAGAACCACCTGGCTGGAAACCGAGACCGCCACGCGCCGCTCCTTGAACGCCCCGCCGCCGATGAGTTTCTTGAGCTCCTCGGTGACATGCGGACCACGGTCAGCATCCCCCGCAGGATCCGCCTGGATCGTGGCCTGGCCAAAGTTGACAAGGCGCAGGTCCCCCGGAGCCGAGGACACGAACTCTCCAAGCTTCAGGGTGCTCGCGCCAATGTCGAGGGTCAGGAATCGCCGTGTAGCCATCGGGAAAAGTGGAGGCGAGGAGAAGAGTTAAGATGCCGACGCAAAAAAGGGCTCAGGGCAACGCTCCGCCCGCCCCACCTGGCCTCACCTGCTCATAAAACTCGCTGAACGCCGGCCACCATGGAGACTGGAGCAGGTTCAATAACACACCGCCGGTCGGTTGTTTTTTCTCCCAGAACCTCCCGCTCTGCTGCTCGCTCTTCATCCACCGCGTGTCCTGGAGCACCCCCTTATAGTAAACTTGGATGGCCACCTCCGGGATGAACTGCTCCTTGCTCATGGCTCCGTACTTGCGAACCGTGTTCGCGTCCATGAAGACCGGCACCGTGTTCTTGCGGCCCGTGTTCACATTGCGCGGCACATTCACCACCGCCACGGTCGTCGTCAGCACGTCGAACCCATCCGCCGAGCGCTCACGGGCCTGCGGGCCGTAATTCGCCACCACGTAAAAGCGGAGTTGGAGCTCGTCGGACCACTCGGGCTGGCAATCGAGTTCCGCCTCCACGACCAGCCACTTGCGGTTCGAGTCGGGCTGCGGCTTCTGCTGCTGGACGACGGTCGTATACTTGGGGGCCGCTTCCAGCGTCACATCGATCTTCTTGATCTGGATGACCGGCTGCTGCGCCGACACAAAGGTTCCGGCGGCAAGAAAACACGCAAGTAAAGAGAGGTGTTTCAACATTTCTAAACTCCTTTTGTGCAACGACTTTTAGTGTTTCGGCGACCGGGTTGGCAAGCACAGAACAGCAAAACACTCAGATTCGGAGGGAGAAGGCCGAACAGAATTTTGACAGGATTGACAGGAAAGCCACGGATCCCGCAGTCGCGGGACGGATGACAGAAGCAGAATACCAGGTCCGCTACACGGACCTGGCATGCTCCATGGGCAGAACTCCGACATTTTCCCGAGGAAGACGCGCCGATTCCGTATAGCGGAATCGGCGCACCCCCCTGTCCGTGGACATCCGTGTTCCATCTGTGGCTTCTGGTTCAGTTTCACCCATCCGCCAATGGGATCTCGTTAGGGTAAAATCCTGTCAAAAACTCTCTTCCCGGCCCCACTCCCGCTTGAGAGCCGACCTCACCTCTGCCACAATCCCGCCATGAAAACGAAGACCCTCGCCGGCGAACCGAGCTGGATCCTCCAATCCAGGTCCGTGGAGCTGGCCCTCACCCAACGCGGCGGCCATATGGCCCCCGTGGTGTTCGACCGGCGCCGCCGCCGCATCAGTCCCTTCTTCACGGCCAACTGGAAGGAACGCCCGTCCGGCCTGCCCCCCATCCTCCGCATCCTGCGCGGCGATTTCTTCTGCATGCCCTTCGGCGGCAACACCACCCTCTTCCGCGGCGAGAAGCACCCCCTCCACGGAGAAACCGCCAACGAGAAATGGCGCCTCGTCTCCTCATCGAGCCGCGGCGGCCGCCACGAGATCGCCCTCCGCCTCCGCCTCAAGGTCCGCGCCGGGACCGTCACCAAGCGCGTCACCCTCCGCGACGGGGAGGACGCCGTCTACCAGGAGCACCTCGTCGAGGGCATGCGGGGCCCGAACACCTTCGGCCACCACCCCAACCTCCTCTTCCGCACGCCCGGGCGCATCGCGGTCAGCCGTCTCCTCGCAGGCTCGACCCACCCCACCCTCATGGAGGACCCGGCGGACGGGAACTACGGCGGCCTCGTGCCCAACGTGCGCTTCAAGCGCCTCGGCCCAGTCCCCCTCATTTACGGGGGGACCAGCGACCTCTCGATTTACCCCGCCCGCAGGGGTTTCACGGACGTGATCCAACTCGTCACCGACCCGTCCCTACGCGTGGCATGGAACACGGTGACCTTCCCCGAGGAGGGCTGGCTTTACTACTCCCTCAAGAGCCCGCGCACCCTTGCCCAGACGGTGATGTGGTTCTCCAACGGCGGGCGCTGGGGCGCCCCATGGTGCGGGGAGCCCCGTAATCTCCTCGGCCTCGAGGACGTGACCTCCTTCTTCGGAAACGGAATCGCCGCCTCGTCGAAACCCAACGCATGGACCCGCCTCGGCGCGAAAACCGCGCTCGAGTTCTCCCCGAAGAAGCCCACCTCGATCCGCTACCTCTTCGGCATCGCAAAGATCCCAAAGGGCTTCCATGTCGTGAAGAGCGTCCGCTTCGAGAAGGGCGGCGTGGCCTTCATCGGCAACCGCGGCATCGCCCGCGCCAAGGTGGACTGGGAGTTCGTCTGCCGCGGTTGACAGGAGGCGGCGCGGCCCGCGCCGATTCGTTTCCGTGGGAGGAGTCCCGAAGGCAATCAGGACGACCATCAGACGAGGAAAGCCACGGATGAAACACGGATTTGCAGAAAAGGAATGCCAGGTCCGCTACACGGACCTGGCATGCTCCCGGAGCGGAGCGCCGTCACTCCTCCGCGAAAAGCGCGCCGATTCCGTGTAGCGGAATCGGCGCACTCTTCTATCCGTGGTTGTCCGTGTTTCATCCGTGGCTTTTCCAGGCAGGTTCCCGCACGATCCGGAGAGGGCCATGATCGCTGGCTTGGCCTCTGTCCGAACCCCGATGAAGTATCCACGCTCTCGACACTCCTCCCCCTTCCGCCCCCGGGTCCTCCTCTCCCTCCTCTTGCGAACCCTGGGGTCGCAACACTGGTGGCCGGCACGGACGCCCTTCGAGGTCTGCGTCGGCGCCGTGCTCACCCAGAATACCGCGTGGTCGAACGTCGAGCGCGCGATCGCGAATCTCCGCCGCGCGGGGAAACTCTCCCCCTCCGGGATCCTCGGCCTCCCCCGCCCTGTCCTCGCCCGCCTCCTCCGCCCCGCGGGCTACTTCAACGTCAAGGAGCGCCGCCTGCGCGCCTTCGTCCGCTTCTTCGCGGACGAGTTCGGCGGCTCGATCGCCCGGATGCGCCGC
>CAZZBZ010000023.1:0-32174 GCA_964653025.1 uncultured Verrucomicrobiota bacterium | reverse complement strand
CGACTTCAACGAACTCCACGCCCTCCTCGTCGCCCTCGGCAAGGACTTCTGCCGCCCACGCAACCCCCGCTGCAAAACCTGCCCCCTCCGCCGCCTGCTTCCGCGATAATAAACCGCAGCAAAACCCATCGCTTCCCGAGCCAAACCGTTCCGCTCGGGCCATTAACACTTTCGTTCCGCACCCAACATCGCCCAACCGGGGAATTCAGCTTGAATCGGGCCCCTCGCTGCCGCAGAGAAACTCCGTGATTCAGGACTACATCGGGATCGGCCTCCTCCTGCTGGTGGCCATCGGTTTCTGCGGGAGCGTGCTCGTCTTCTCGGCGATCACCGCCCAGAAGGCCCGCACGAACCCCGCCAAGGACGAGGCCTATGAGTGCGGACTGCCGGCCGCGATGGCCGAGCCCCACGTCCGCTTCGCCGTGAAGTTCTACCTCGTCGCGGTGCTCTTCATCCTCTTCGACATCGAGGTGGTCTTCCTCTACCCGTGGGCCGTGGTCTTTCGCGACATGATTCGCGAGGGCTGGACGATCCTCCTGGCGATGATCTCCTTCCTCGGTATCCTTTTCGTCGGCTTTCTCTACGCCCTGCGCAAGGGCGCCCTCGACTGGCGCTGAGCCCGCAGCGCGGGCCTGTCACCAGTTTGCCGCAACAACGTCCGACGCGAGCAGCCTGTCGGACTGGGAACAATAAGTGCACGATGTGATCCGACGGCAGCCAGTCCCGCAAATCCGGAGCCAGCAACATCGGCGTGTGACGATCCACGTTGACCAGCTTTGTACTTATACTACTCCGTAAACCTTCAAACCCTCTTCTGTTCAAAGATATCAAAAAATAGCAGCCTGTGGGCTTTGGGCCCTTGGCCAAAGCCCACAGGCTGCTAGCGGGCGCATGTTTTCGCTTGCACGGCGGGAGTCCTTGGCGTTGCGTCTCTTTCCATGATCCTCGACCTCCTCGCAAACGCCCAACTCTACCGCGGGCTCGGCTCGCGCTTCGCCCACGGCCTCGATTGGCTCCGTGCCTTCGACCCGAAAACCCCCGTCGGTCGCATCGCCATCGAGGGAGACGATCTCTACGCGATGATCCAGGCCTACGACACCAAGCCCGCGGCCGAAAAGAAGTTCGAGTCGCACCGGACCTACGCGGACATCCAGTTCGTCGTCTCGGGACACGAGATCATGGGCTATTGCCCCCTCCCCAGCCTGGCGGTCGTCACCCAACCCTACGAAGCCAAGGGCGATTGCGCCCTCTACGCGGATCCGAAGCGCGCGACGGACCTCGTTCTCAGCCCCGGCATGTTCGCGATCTTCTGGCCCGAGGACGGCCACAAGCCCGGCTGCGCCCTCGGCGCCCCCTCCCGCGTCCAGAAGGTGGTCCTGAAGGTCCGGCTGTAGTCTCCCGGTTTTTGGAGACGGGAACAAAACTTGTTCTCGCAAAGCCGTTTGAAGTTTCGCGGGGAAACCAGTAGAGTTGCCCCGTGACAGCGCCCCAACTCATCGAGGAGATCAAGCATCTCTCGCCACGAGAGCAGGCGGAGGTCGTTCGCTTTGCCTACCGCCTCGACGCCGAGCGCCGCCTGACCGGGCAGGAGTTGTCCGCCCTGGCGGAACAGATGGTCAACGCAAAAACCCCTACCGAGGTCGCCACGTTGCGCGAAACGATTTCCAAGGGCTTCTACGGCGCCAAGGGCAATGCCTAGAATCCAGCGCAAAAACCTGCCGCCAGCACTATTGAACCACCTGCTGGATCGCATTCAGCAGAGGGAGATTACCGCCATCCAACTGGGCCTCCTTGTGGAGTGGTTGGACACCGAGCCAGAGGTGCCTGAAAAACGATGGTTCAAGCGGTTTTCTGGCATGATTGTCTGCGGCGAAGGGGCATTGGTGAAGACGTTCCTCGCATCCACCCAGACCCCAACGGGGGCCGAAGTCCGTTAGGCAATCCGTCTTTTGGAGACGGGACGCCCCCGTCCCGCCTGCGTGCTCGCCCATGTGAACCGGTGGCTGCTCAGACCCGCTGTTCCTTCCCCGACTTCGCCGCCCTGACCACGGCCTCGGTGACGGCCATGTAGCGGACACCCTCGGCAAAATCGGGCGAGAAGAAGGCGGTGCGTTCCTTCGAGAGTTTTGTGCGCCCGCCGGCGCGAATCGCGTCCACGAAATCGGCCTCGACCGTCCAATCCCGCGCGAGTTTCGTCGGGACCGGCAACAGACGGAGTTCCTTTTCGCCGGCGCGGGCGCCTCGCACCGTGTTGTTTGAGAGGTCCACAACCAGCGTGCCGGCGTCCCCGTAGATCGCCACCTCCTCCCGCGGCCCATGGTGGACGGCCCCGCTGAAGCACAACTCCATCTGGCCGGGGTGATCGCGAAGCCGGGCGAGCACCTGCAACTGATCGAAGGTCTCCACCCGCGCACGGCGCCCCTCGGCGTCCTTGCGCCAGGGTGTGAAGATCACGCCATCCGCGCGGACGCGCGTGACCGGCCCGACCCACTGCATCAGACGCTCGAGGATGATGCCGAGCCCGAGGGTGTTTACCCCGCTGAATCTTGCCTGCTGGCGCCAGAGGATCGGTTTCGAGGAACTGGCGAGGGCCGCATTGAGGCTGTGGAAACGGAGAAGCCGCACCTTCCCCACGAAGCCCTCGTCCAGCAGCTTACGCACAAAGAGGGTGCACCCCATCGCGTAGGGCGACGGGCAGATCATCGAGACGAGGCGCGGGTGTTTCCTTGCTTCGTGGAGCATCTGCTTCGCCTCGGCGAGGTTGCGCGCCATGCGCGCCTGGGTGAAGACATGCTTCCCCGCCCGGAGGGCGGCGACACTGAGCGTGTGGTGCAGGTAGGGCCAGGTCCCGATCACCACGGCATCCACATCGGGAGCCGCGAGGATTTCGCCGGGGCTGCCCGCGATCCGCTGGAAACCCCACTCCTTCGCCACCGCCGAGGAGGACGCCTCGGAGCGGTTGCAGACGGCCACGAGTTCCACGCCAGGCAGGGCCTTGAACCCAGGTAGGTGGCGCTTCTTCGTGATGCCACCCGCACCGATGATGCCGATTCGAAGGGGGCACAGGGCCGAGTTCATGATGAAATCATGGCGCCACGATGTGTTCAGCGGCAACCCTTCTGTCGCCATGCCCCAAAATGACGAAAACCAAGAGAAGCCACGGATGAAACACGGATACCCACGGAGAGAGGTGCACCGATTCCGCTACACGGAATCGGCGCGTCCCGTCAAGGAGTCAGAGGTCGCCCTACGGTTGAGGCATGTCGAGTCCGCGTCAGCGGACTCGGCACTCGTCATCTGCCATCCGTGACCATCCGTGTTTCATCCGTGGCTTTCCTTCTCTCACCGATACCCCGGCAGGAAACGCTTCTCGGCAGAGAAGAGCTTGAGCGTCATCTCCTTGATCTCCGCCGGACTGCACACCGCCGCGGTGAGCGGGTCGAGCATCAGGGCATGGATCGCCGCGTCCTTCGAGCGCTCGATGGCAGCCGTGGCCGCGAGGTCGAACATCGACATGTTCGAGGCGCAGATCGCCGCCATCTGGGGCGGCAGGCGACCGTGACGCGTCGGGTGAATGCCGTTTCGGTCCACCATGCAGGCGACTTCGACACAGCCGTCCGCGGGGAGATTGGAGATCAGGGCATCCGCGCCCCCCCGTGAGTTCATCACGTTGCCGTAGATGCGATGGGGAACGTCCTTCTGGTGCGCCTCGATGATCCAGCTCGCGTACTCGTAGCTGCGCTCCCACTCGATGGGCTCCTGCCCGGCCAGCATCGCCATGCGGCGGCGGTCGGCCTTCTTCCTCCAGTCCGGCCAGTTGCTGGCGTAAAAGCGGGAACCCCCATGGTAACCGGGGCGCGCGTACTTCTTCAGGAGGTCCTTCCGCTTGCGGTAAAAGGCCAGGTACTCGGAAAGATGCCCGCTTGACTCGGTGATGAACGCCCCGAAGTGGAGCATCATGTCCTTGCGAACGAGGTCCTCGGCGTCCTTTGGGTTGGAGGGACGCCCGGCGAGATCCCGTTCCGCTTTCCTCATCAGGCGCGGGTAAAGGTCGCGTCCGTGGTGTTCGAGCTTGGTAAACCACGCGAGGTGGTTGATTCCCGCGCAATCCCAGGTCATCTCCTCGTAGGGAACGCCCGCCCTCTTCGCGAGTTGGTGGCTCGTCCCCTGCACCGAGTGGCAGAGCCCGACGATCTGCATGGAACTCGTGCGCCCCGCCGCGAGGCAGAGCATGCTCATCGGGTTGGTGTAGTTGAGCACCAGCGCCTTTGGGCAGAGGCGCTCGGCATCCTTGAGAACCTCGAGCCAGACCGGGATCGTGCGCAGCGCCTTGAAGAGCCCCCCGGGCCCGATCGTGTCGCCGATACACTGGTCGATCCCGTACTTCGCCGGAATGTCGTTGTCGTGGCGGACGCACTCCAGCCCGCTCACCTCGATGCAGTTGACGAGGTAATCCGATCCCCGCATCACCTGCCGTCGTTCGGGAGAGGAAATTACCTTCCAGTTGGCCTTGCCGAGTTTGGCAATCAACTTCTCGATGAGCCGGTGCATCGTCCGCAAGCGGCTGCGGTCAATGTCCACAAGGGCGATCGTCCCGCCGCACTCCCCGGGAATCTGGAGGACGTCGTTGACCAGCCGCGGGGTAAAGCCGCTGCCCGCCCCCATCATCGTCAGCTTAATCGGATGGCGCAGGACGCCCGGCAACCCTGCTTGTTCCGATGCCTTCGTATGCGCGGCGTGACCTTCCAACTTTGATTTTTTACTCATGGAGATTGGGTGGGATACTTGGATGCGCCGCCTCTCCGCACAAGCGAAAAGGGTCAGGCCCGTCCGCGGCTCTCCAGCAGCGCCAGTGCGGCATCATCGGCAGTGGAGCCGAGCGCGAGGGCACCAACCCCATCGAGCGAGACGAGGTTTCCCTTTCCGAGCGCGGCTTCGATGGCCCCGATCACCGCCGCATCAGGCCCCGCCCCCGCCCCACTCACCGGGGATGCGCCAGCCAGAAGGGCCGCCTCGGCCCACGCGGTTCCCTCCATGAGGCCGGTGAAAATAGCGCTGCCCCGATCCGCGAAAACCGTCGCATGGATCCACCATGCCCCGGGCACCTCTCCCCTCCCCCTCGACATCCATGCCTCCCCGCCGGGTTCCTTCGGCTCGAGAAAAAGAAGATCCTTCGCCGACAGGGCACCGAGATTCGCTCCCCGCGCGGTGCACACGAACCCCAGCGCAAAGCGGTAGGCGAGGCTCCCCGTCGCGCCCGCCTCGGAGAGGCGCCGACCCCACGCGAAAAGCATCTCCGCGAAGTGGGGTTTTCCGGGGCATTCCCCGGCGATCGTCTGGAGTTGGAGCATCAGCGCATCCTAGGAAGTCGGCGCGCGCGGCGCAAACGCAGAGTGGATGGGCTTTCCGCCAGGCGGCGGGCGGCGAGGAGCAGCGCCCCCACGGGGACCACGCGCTCCCCGAGCGCGGCGAGCCGCAGGCACCACGTGCCACGGTGCGCCGCCATGACCAGCGCTCCCATCTTCGCCTCAATCGTGCGCCGCAGCGGTTCTCCGATGAGCGAGAGTCCGCCCCCGAGCACAAGCACCTCGGGGTGGGCAAGGTGGACGACGTGGGAGAGCGCGAGGGCGAGGCCGTCGGTCGCCTCCTCCCAGATTCGCCCAGCCTCGATGTCACCTTCGCGAACGGCCGGCCAAAGGATTCGGGCCCCACCCTCGCCACATTTTGTGGCAAGACGGGCAAGTAGGGACCGCGGGCGACAACGGATGGCCGCCCGTACCCGTCGATCCACGGACCATCCGGATGCGAGAGTCTCGAGAATCGGCCAGCGGGATGCGGGTCGTCCACTCACCGGAATCCTCGTGTGCCCGATCTCCATCTCACCGGGTTCCGCCCCGTGGTAGATTTCTCCCTCCACCACCAACCCTCCCCCGATCCCGCTTCCCACGGTCATGTAAAAAACGGGGCCCTTCCTCCGCCCTGCCCCGGCCACCGCCTCGCCGAGCGCGGCGACATTGGCATCGTTTTCAAGAAAAACGGGGGCACCCACCTGCCTCCGTAACCATGCGACCAGCGGATAGCCATCCCACCCCTCGACATGGTGGGACTTGCAGATGCGCCCGGTTCTCCAGGAAACGGGACCACCGAAACCGATCCCAACCGCCAACGGTTTCCGCCCTCCAACGACCTCCCGTACGCCATGGGCGACCTGGCGGAGAACGCCTGCGGCGCCCTCGCGCGGCTCCACCGCGCCACGCCAAAGACGACGGATCCTCCCGCGGCCATCCCCGCAGGCAACCTGCACCTTGGTTCCCCCAATCTCGATTCCCACAAAAAGCGGTTCCGCGACGGCCATCGGCCATTCATACCGGATCCC
Organism: uncultured Verrucomicrobiota bacterium; assembly: GCA_964653025.1. Taxonomy (GTDB): domain Bacteria; phylum Verrucomicrobiota; class Verrucomicrobiia; order JABWAM01; family JABWAM01; genus JABWAM01. The sequence goes on along the minus strand of CAZZBZ010000023.1, from coordinate 25,798 downwards.
AACGCTTGAGGGAAATCTGAATCATGCGAACGAAGAACAACACCGACTCATCTTCACATGGGCACGACCAAGCCCCACATCGGGCCATCCGCATCAACCCAAGACATCGGATTCGGATTTGCCCACGGAGGACGGTCCGAGGTACCGAGCGGAGAGGGAAAAGGAGAGATGACGGAGGACGGAGAAATTCTCCCGCAGGGGCGCAGGGTTCGGAGCGGATCCGAGGGTCGAATACGCGCCCAGACCAGAGTCGGGGCTCTCCGTATTCGACCTGCCTTCGCCAAGAGACGGATCTGAAACTCCAAAGAAAACGAGCCAAAGACGGAGCCACGCGCCAGCGTGGATCAGCTTTGGCTCTCCGCCCCTGCGCCTCCGCGCCCCTGCGCCTCCGCGCCCCTGCGGGAGATCTCTGCTCCGTAACCTCTGTGCCTAATCTCAGCTTTGGACACGCTAGCTTGACGCCAATGCGCGTCGGGACGGGCTCCGTCGTGCTCTTTCTATTTCGCCCGCGCCCTGCTAAAGAAATGCGCGATGTTTTGTCTCCGAAACTCAGGTCTCTCGCGTTCGTCCTTTCGGGCGTTGGCCCAGGCGCTGCTCGCTGCCTACTCGGTCGTGTTGCCGTTTCGGGGGACCGCGGCCCTCCAGGCGACCCTCCTCATCACGGGCTTCCTCGTTCTCCTCTTCGAGTCCCGAAGTTCCCTCGCGAACCTGTGGAAGGATGCCCGATGGGCCCTTGCCCCGCTCTTGCTATTCTCATGCTGGGTCTTTGCGGTGTGCGGGTTCTGGAGGGAACCTCTCCTGCGCTCCTACGATGAAGCGAGCTGGGCGATGGTCCAACCGTGGTTCAGCCTCGATCTATGGAGGCGCGATCTTGCCCAGCCCATGCTTGCCCTCCTGTGCGGGTGGTGGGCGTTTCACGGCGAGAAATCCCGTCGGACGCTGTTTCTCCTCCAAGCCGGATTGATCCTGGTCCTCGCCGCGAAAGGGATCCACCAGTTTGTCTGGGGAGAGATCGTGGATGGCCTTCGCCAGCGAGGCACCCTGCAGGTGCGCGGCTTCTCGCGCGACAATATCTTCTTCTCCTACGTGCTCCTCCTGCTTTCCCCCGCAGCCCTTTGGCTGGTGATGCGTTGGCGGGGGCGACGGCTCTCATGGCTGCCGATCCTGGTTCTCCTCGCCATGATCTTCTTGAACAAGCGGAGGGGGACTTGGGCTGCGATTTACGTGGAGTTCCTGATCCTTGCCATGTGGATGGGACGGCGTCACCTGCTGGTCTTCGTTCTTGGCTCCGCGCTCGCCGGCGCCGTGGCGTTTCAGGTTCGCCCCCACTGGTTTCAGCGTGACTACGACGTGCAAAAATCAGGGAGAGTCACCATCCTCAAGAGCTATCCCCCCCTGGCCGTGGAAGCGCCGGTCACGGGGGTCGGGTTCGGGAAGGATACCGTGGTGAAAAACTACTGGCATCGAATCTACCAGCATGCCCACAACTCTTTCTTGAACGTGGCGCTGGAGGTGGGATGGCCAGGGCTTCTGTTCTGGATTTCCGCGCTGGGTGCCTATGGATTGCGCTTCGGGCGGGAGGGTACGAGAGATCCCGCTGCGCGAATCGGCCTGGCTTTCCTCGTGGCATTTTGCGTCCGTAATCTTACCGACGACGTTTGGGTCTCCAGCAACGCGGAGTTGTTCTGGTTCCAAATCGGAGTCCTGATGCCCGGTCGCCCTTCACGCCAAATATGACGTCTTCGCTCACGCATGCCCTTCGCGTCTGGGAATGGCGCATTTGGATCCTGCTCCTCTACGCAGTTCCACTTCACGAGGCGGCCAAGAACGCGCTATGGGCCGTTGGCGTCGTCCTGATGGCGGCCCGATTTGTGGTCGAGCGAAGGAAGCCGATGCTCGATTTTCCCGGCTGGGCAGTTCTTGCATGGATCGCGGCCGGGCTCTGGGCCACCATGTTCGCCATCGAGCCTGCCGCCAGTTTCAAGGGGCTTTGGGACATGGTGCGCGGCGCCGGCATGTTCGGACTCGCGATCAGTGTGTGCGACAACTCAGAGCGTCGGGTGGCGAGCGTCCGCCACATAATCTATTCGGCGATGATTGCCGCCTGCATCGGCCTGTTCAACTACGCCTGGTCGCTCTGGATCCTCAAAGCCTACGCCCAAAAGTTGGCCGTCCAGTTGCGTTCGGTCGGGCACTACAACCAGAGCGGAGCCTGGCTCGCGATGGCCTGGGCGTTTGCCCTGGCCGGTGCCCTGCACGGGCGCGTGATCTGCCGCAAGTGGATCGCCGCGGCGGCCTGTGTGGTGATCGGGCTTGCGCTTGCGGGCAGCACCTCCCGCACCGCGATCGGAAGCGCCCTCGTTGTTACGGTGTTGCTCCTCTGGCTTGCCCGTTCGCAGAGATGGCTTCGCGCGGCCCTGTTGGCCCTCATCCCTTGCATTCTACTCGTAATGGCAATGAGTCCGCCGCTGCGGGAGCGTCTTCTTTCCCGCGGATCCTTCCACAACCGGGCCGCAATCTGGCATGGCGCGGAGGAAGCCGTTCGCTCTCGCCCATGGACCGGCGTCGGCCTGAACAACTTCAGGAACATCATGCTGACTTCGGGTGAACCCACCCAGTTCATCACCGTGGATCACGCCCACAACCTCTACGTCAATCACCTGGCACAGGAGGGGTGGCCCGGCATGGCGGCGCTCCTGGTCATGCTCGGAAGCACGGCCTTTGCCGTGATCCGCCTGCGTGGCTCGGATTCTTCGGATACCCAACTCATCTTCCACGCCACCCTCGGCGTCGGGTTGATCGTGATGCTCACCGGCTTCAGCAACACTTCCCTGCATCACGAACTTTCCATGATGTTCTTCGCGGCCATGGGCATGGCCGCTTCCGCCTCACCGCGGGAGGCATGAGTCGAACTTTTAATAGTTGAACATGACCGACGCATCACGGGAATCGCCGACAATCAGGCGTAGGGACTCGGGAAAAGGACCGAACGGCGCGGACTTCTCGATCGCCTGGACACAGTAGCCGGCGAGAACCGCGTTGGCCGAGTTTCGCTCGATGCGCACCTCGCTGACACGTGCGGAGTGAGCTTCCACATCGTTGACGATCTTGAAAGAGACCATCACCTGCCCAACCGTCTCGCCGTAGAAACGCTCTTCGATGAGGTAGTTCCAGTTCGCCCCGATCTTGGCGATCACCTTCTTGTCGTAGCTGGCAAACGGGGATTCTTCCGAGTTGAAGGCGAGCCGGCCCGCACGCCCCACCCCCCCGTCGAGACGACTCTTGGCCGCGAGGACCTCCCGGTCGGTGGTGGGAACCGACGGAGGGGACGGCGCCGAGGGTGCATGCGGTGAGGCGGGAGCCTGCGGGGGGGAGGCCTCCGAAGGTTTCGTTCCCTGGGTCGCCTCCACGCGCGGCTGGGGCTTGGGAAGCGGATCGCGGCGAAGGAATGCGAAGTCGCCATCCTTCGTGATGGGTGGCAACGGGGCTTGCGGAGCCGTCTTCGGCGTGGGGGTTGGCGGCGAGGGGGGCTGCGGCTGGGACGCCTTTGGCGCAGGCGGGGTTTGTGGCGCAGCCGGGGGCGAAGGTGCGACCTGAGGTGCGGGCGGGGGCGAAGGCGGGACCTTGGGCCCGGGACGGACGGTCTCGGTCGCCATGCTTTTGGTATTCTGTCCGTCGGCCTTCGGAATGTCGCCCGGTTTGATGGGCGAGGGCGCGATCTGGGTCGCCACCGTGTCGTGCTCGGAATAGAACTCGGCATTCTTCGGCTTCTCGGCGGACTTCTGGCTCGGGTCGGTTTCGAGAAATGTCTTGGGCTTCGTAAACTCAGGCTCGGTGGGAGGCGGGGGCTGCGGTTTGGGAATCAGGACGAGCTTCGGCGTCTCGCGCTGGGTCGTCGGCTTCGGGCGTTCGCTGAGACGGACGAGCCGCGAGAGCCCCGTCGAAGACACGAGGGCAAGGAGCAAGAGGTTGAGGAGGACGGAGAGGCCGATCGAGACGACGAAGCGACGGTAGTAATCCACTTCGACCTGGCGCACCACGGGGGGCGCAGCCCGCACCGGCGGCAGGGGTGGCAAAGGCGGGAGCGCCTTGTGCGGCGGGATGGTCGGCGGCTCGAAACTCGGGATCGTCATGCGGCTTGGGAAGTGGGCTCCCCGTTCGAATCATGCCCCGGCCATCGCCTTGCCGCAAGCCCTCGCAACCAGATTCCCTTGCACCCGCGGCCCGTCATCCTCAATCTTCCCGACGTGCAATCCCGCGAGCGATTTCTCGGCGCCCTCCGTCGCGAGCGCATCGACCGACCCTCTCTCGGTACCGCAACCTCCCTGGCAAATACCGAGGCGATGCGCCTCTGCGGCGCCTCCTTCCCCGAAGCGCACCTCGACGCAAAGAAGATGGCTGAGCTCGCCGCCTTCGTCAGCATCGAGGCCGGCTTCGACATGGTCTTCCCCGTCTTCGGGGTGGTCACCGAGGCCGCCGCGCTCGGCGCCGAGGTGGACTGGGGGGCCCCGGGCGTGATGCCCACCATCCGCCGCCCGCGGTGGACCGATCCCGAGGAAGTCCTCGTGCCGCGCGACTTCGAGGAAAGACCCGCCATGCTCGCAGTGCGCTCCGCCCTTTCTACCCTGAAGAAGGAGTTTGGGACTCGTCACGCGATCCTCGGCAAGGTCTTCGGGCCCTGGTCGCTCGCCTACCACATGTTCGGCGTGGACCACGTGCTGATGATGACCCTCGACGATCCGCCAAAACTCGATGCGATCCTGGCACGGCTCGCGGGAGCGTCCTTCCGCTCCGCAATGGCCCAGATCTCAGCCGGAGCGGATGCCCTCTGCTTCGCCGATCACTGCTCGCGCGACATGTGCCCGCCGCAGGCCTACCGGCGCTTTCTCATGCCGCACCATGTCGAGTTCGCGCGGCGCATCCCCTGCCCTCTCATCCTGCATGCCTGCGGCCAGACCTCCGACCGCATCGCGGACTTCTCGCGGACAGGGTTGGCCTGCTTCCATTACGACACGCGCGTCCCCGCGGCGACGGCCGTTCGTGAGGCCGGGGGCCGCATCGCCCTCATGGGTGGTGTTGGCAACGTGGCCTCCCTCCGCGCCGGTGACACGGCGCGCATCCATGAGGAAGTCCGCACCGCCGTCGCCGCGGGGATCCATATCATCGGCCCCGAATGCGCCATTCCCCTCGACACCCCGATGAGCGCCCTCCAAACCATCGCCCCTGCCCTCGCAGGCCTTTTTCCGTCCGGAGCCTTCCCCAAACCTACCGCGCTCGCGTCGTAAATCGACGAGGATTGCCCCAAAAAATCCGCGCGTGAGCCGCGTTTCCAGAGCGAGACCCTCATCGAGACTTCATCGATGATTCCACCCTTTGAAAGCGGTTTGGGGAGCACACGCGGCTCGCGTGTTGAAATCGGCGGCTCGCCGATTTTCTCATCGAGGAATGGCCGCCGAGCCAGCGGCCATGACACGCGAGCCGCGTGTGCTCCTCGAGAAAAACCGCGTCACGACATTCGTTGCCCGAGGATCATGGGTCCCCCCAGGCCGTTAACTCAGACCAACGAGGCGACGAGGTCGCCGACCTCGCGGGTGCCGTAGCCCATCTTGCCGGCGGAGAGGCTCTTGAGCTTCTCGCGGACGGCCTTGATCACGGCCGCCTCGATCGCGGCACCGGCCTTCTTGAGGGAGGCGTCCTTTTCGCGGTCGCCGAGGAAGTCGAGCATCATCGCTCCGGCGCAGATCGCGGCGAGCGGGTTGATCACGTTCTGCCCGGTGTACTTCGGGGCGCTGCCGCCGATCGGCTCGAACATGCTCGTGCCCTTCGGGTTGATGTTCCCCCCCGCGGCAATCCCCATCCCACCCTGAATCATCGCGCCGAGGTCGGTGATGATGTCGCCAAACATGTTGTCGGTGACGATCACGTCGAACCACTCGGGGTTCTTGACGAACCACATCGTGGTGGCATCCACGTGGGCGTAGTCGGTCTTCACGTCGGGGTACTCCTTCGCGATCTCCTGGAAGGCGCGGAACCACAGGTCGAAGGCAAACGTTAGCACGTTCGTCTTGCCGCAGAGGGTGAGCTGGGCCTTCTTGCCATCCTTGAGGTCGGCGGGCTTGAGGCCGCGCCACGGCTTCTCCGCGTGGAGCTTCCGAGCGTACTCGAAGGCGTAGCGCAGGCAGCGCTCGACGCCGAAACGGGTGTTCGTGCTCTCCTGGGTGGCCACCTCCTGGGCCGTGCCCTTGTAGACGAACCCTCCCGAGCCGGTGTAGAGGCCCTCGTTGTTCTCGCGGACGACGGTGAAGTCGATGTCCTCGGGACCCTTGTCCTTGATGGGGCAGTAGCGCTCGTCGTAGAGCTTCACGGGGCGAAGGTTGATGTACTGCTCCATCTCGAAGCGGAGGCGGAGGAGGATCCCCTTCTCGAGGATGCCGGGCTTCACGTCGGGATGCCCGATCGCCCCGAGGAGAACCACGGGAAACTTCCGCAGGTCGGAAACCGCGCTGTCGGGGAGGATCTCCTTGGTACGAAGGTAGCGCTCGCCGCCAAAATCGAACGGAGTGTAGTTGAGCTTGAAGCCGAACTTCGGGGCCGTGGCGTCCAGCACCTTGATTGCCTCGAGAACAACCTCAGGGCCGGTACCGTCGCCACCAATCACCGCAACATTGTAGGATTTCATGGAAAGGGGATGGATTCGCCCGCAAGCGAGCGGACGAGGAAAGTGCCGATCTGCGCGCCGCGATGCAACAGCTTTCCATGAATTAGAACATCAGCAGCGACATCCAGTCACGGCCCTTGTCGCCGAGGCGCCAGCGGTCGCCCTTGCGGACCACCACCTCCGCGGCGGCGTTCGCGCGCAAGAGGGGGGCGTTCGCGAAGGTGAGCGGCCAGACGCCGGCTTTGAGCGCCTTCCATGCCACCTCGGGGATCTCCTCGCGCCGGCGCGGGGTCACCCGGATCGGCAGGCCGTAGTAGGTCATCGAAATCTCCCAGGCCTTGTCCTCCTCGGTCGGCTTGCGCGACAGGGCGAAGGGGTAGCGGCGAACCCACGAGAAGTCGCCCTGCCGCAGGGCGAGCACGCGGAATGCCACCGCCTCCCGCTGGATGAAATCCCCGATCCCAAGGTCGGGGTTTACCTGGAGAAACTGCATGAAGCGAACCGGGTCCACCCCGACCAGGTTCGCGCCGTTGAAGAGACCGTGGTTCGGCTCCCCCTGCCCTCTCTTCCGCGACCAGCCCGCGTAGCGGTCGTTCGCCATCAGGTCCACCTCGAAATGGAGGTGCGCGTGCTCGCGGTCGATGCGGAACTCGTTCGAGGTCCGCCCCATGATCCCCAAACGGGCACTCCTCGAAAGGGACTGGCCGGGCTCGACGCGGTCGTCCACCGAGGCCAGGTGCGCGTAAAGCGAGTAGAAGCGCGGGCCGAAAAGGTCGTGCTCCACGACCACGTACTTCCCGTAGTTGGACTTACCGGTGTCGCGGTTGGCGTAGGCCACACGCCCCTCGCCCATCGAACGCACCGGGTCGCGCGGCTCCCCATCCTCGTCCCGCTGAACTGAACGGATGTCGATCCCCTCGTGGAATCGGGTAAAGCTGCCCCAGAAGTTCGGGTTTCGCACGCAACCAAACCCCGCGGAAATGATCCGTCCGCTCGAGGTGGGCTGGTAGAAATCGGCCACCCGGTTCCGGCTAAAGAGCGCCTGGTTTGCCGTGGGCAGATCGAGTCCCACGAACGCGGGGGAGGCCATCAGGATCGCCCCCTCCTCCTCATCAGGCGGGGGAAGCGGGGGCAGGACCGGCTTGGAGGGATTGATGCGAACCGTCTTCGGCGGCGCGACGGGTCGGCGCGCCTTCGGCTTCCCTCCCTTGCGGTCAAGGCTGGCCTTCAAGGCGGACGAGGGGATGGACTTTTTCGGAGCCTTCGAGACAGACGCTTTCGCAGGATTTTTCGGGGCAGCCTTCTTCGCGGGAGCTTTCGGGGCGGCCTTCTTCGCTGTCGCCGTCGAGGGGCGCGATGGGGAAGACTCCCCCGCAACCGGAATGGGGGCCAGCACGAGGCAGGCAGCGAGGAACACCGCCCCCCATCGCAGATCGAAATCCCCGCATTCGACTCCCAAAATAAACGCGAAAATCCCCTGTTTTTCCTTTCGGAAGAATTTCGCGTGCTGCTCGATCATACCACGAAATGCTTGCCGGACATTTCGTGGCAATGCAATGGAGGACTACCGCACCCGAACGAAATCCATCGCCCGAGCCACTTCGCCAGGTACTCCACCCTGGCTCGTCCCTCCTCGAGCAACCGCATCCACGCCCATCCCGAAGTCCACGCATTCATTGCCGCGAAGCAAAGCCCCACATTCACCCGCTCCAGCCCGTGCTCCTCCTGTTCACGCCCCTACCCTGCTACGCAAAGTTGACGTTGCACCTCAGTCCCTGCTCCCCCGCTCGGCCTATTAACCACAACATGGCCGCACACTCCGCGATCCGTGTTTTGCGACAGATGAGGACGACGATCCCCTCGTGAGATTGGTGACGGGCCAACTCGAGAAAATCATCGCGATTGCCGGGCAGGCTTTCAAACTCTCGCGTTATTTCGCTTGCAGGCCGATTTTCAGAGGGAAAATCAGCTTTCGTCATCAAAACCACGAAGCACTCACAAGCTCTCGCAAAATCGCGCAACTTGGCACAAGACGGCACAAGAAATGGGCGGAATTTGGCACCTTTTGGCGGCAGGGGCTTAATCCTAGTCGGAATCGTCGAGGTTATGGTGGTTCACCACAGTACCGTCGTCGAGGGCGTTGCGGTTCACCGTCTTGAGGGACGCGAACAGCCGACGCAGGTCGCGTACCCCGCCCCACGTGAACCAGATCGTGGTCACCGCCGCAAGCAGAAGTGGAATGATGACACTGGACACAAACCAGTACCAAGACCACCATTTCAGCGGCCACCGGTTCAACAGATTCCACGCCAGCATGACGAAGCCCGCGATGAACCAAAAAATCTTCCAACTGAATACCGAAACTGAGATGGCCTTGTCGCTGCGGGTGAAGTTTTCATCAATGCCGATGAGTTTTCCCCATTGGAAGCCCGTTGGGGGGGCACCCCCGGCCGCCACGCCCACGGGATCCTTGGCATAGATGCCACGGTGCAACATCCGGTCCATGTTAAAGTCCTCACGGCACGTGAACAGGGAGACCACCAAGTAGACCACGATAGCCGATACGACGGCGATCAAGTTCATCCATTGGCTGTTAATAGGGAACTTCTGGGCGTGCATCGCGAGGTAGTCGAACATGGGACCGCTGTTGAGAAACCAGAGCAGTTGCGGCTGCAGCCATTTCCACGTCTGCTGGAGGAGGATTCCGCTGCTGGCCAGGGTCGAACCGATGATCATTGCTGACCAGGCGGCCGCCGTGGTCCCCTTTTTCCAGTAGAGCCCGCCGATGATGGCGGCGCCCGCGCCGCCCACGTAGATCGCGCCCGTGATTGCAAAGAACATCAGGATGTAATCTGTCTGGCGGAAAAGCAGACTGAATGTGAATCCGAACAAGGCCACTCCCAGGATTCCCAGCCGCAGGGCCCGGATGTGCTGCCGTGGCGTCATCAGTTTCCTCCGCAACGGCACAATCACGTCCTGGACAAAGATACTGCCCCAAGAGTGTTGGTAGGAGGAATCACAAGCGATCAGACCCATGAGGAAGACGGAGCATACCACTCCCTTCACCCCGATGGGCAGCAGCACGCCGAGCGCCACGGGCATTCGCATCTGGTTGACGATCTGGGGATTGTTCATGCCCGCGAGAACTGCATCCACCTTCATGCGATCCGCCGCAAAGTGCGGGTGAACGAGGTAGGTGTAGGCGCCGACGCTGAGCAGTGTGATGAAGAGCATCTTGGTGTAGGTCCGCCACTGACCCACCACGTTGGCCATCTTGGTCTCGTGGGGACTGGAAGCCGAACTGTTGTAGGCATGCGAACCCTGCCATGCCATCGTCCCGTAGATACTCGTCAGCAGGCCGATCAGGACGTACCAGATGTTGAAGTCCTCGACGTGGCTCGTGTCGAGGGGGTCCATCATGGACCTGCCAGGCGGTGCCAGCGCCAGCGCCTCATGTATTTCCAGCCAACTGAAGGTCAGCAGCAGGCTGATGGAGACCACCCAGAACATCCACATCGAGACCATCCCCTCCAGACAATCGATCACCATCACGGTCAGTTGCCCTCCGGACAGCGTCATGAAGAGCGATATACTCAGGTAGAGCACCATCACGATGGCGAACATCGGGATTGTCAGGCCCCCGACATGGATGGACGTGGGCAACCCGCAAAAATATACGAAGAAACGCGAAGAAACCGCGGGGAATATGCCATAGTTGAGGATTCCCGACCCGAACGCGAGCATCCCTGCGAAGATGCGGAAGCGCTTGCTGTATCGGATTTCGAAAAACTGAGCCAGGCTCAGGGCCCGCGTCTCGCGGTAGCGACAAACGACGAACCCCAGCAGGACAATGAACATCGCCACCGGGATGCGGATAAACTCCCAAAAGCCCCATGCAAATCCCGCTTGGTAGAACGCCTCAAACCCCGCCACGACTCCCACCACCGCCATGGCACTTTCACCCCGGGCATTGGCGATGACGTAACGCCCCGCGCAGCGGTTGCCCGCCATGAAGTCGGCCACGCCCCGCACGTGACGGTGGGTGACATAGGCAACCCAAACCATGGCCGCCATCGGCAACACGACGATCATCCAGTCAATCCATGTCATAGGCGGTTCTCGATCAAGGGGTTACCCGCTGTGCAAAAGGAGCGCGGGCGAAGGAACTGCAGGGCTTTGAAGGCGGAACGGAACGCTCGTGCTCCGCTCTTCCGCATGAGCCACGGCGACCAGCCGTACCATGGGAGTTCGATGAGATAGGCCAGCGCCCCAAAAACATCCGACGCATAATGGTCCAGTACCTGGCGTGGGGGATCGCCCGGCTTGAAGTCGGCCCCCATCCGGATGCAAAGCCATCGGCGCCCGTGCCACACCCGATGGCCGAACGCGCGCAAGAAGGCGCGACGTTCCTGCTCCCGCCGGTAGTAGAGGCCGTTGTGCGTCTTGCTCATCCAATTATGAAAATTCAACAACAGCCGAGGCTGGCAAGCATCAATCCATCTTTTCAACGCCTCTGCCGTCGGGTCTTTCCGCGGCAGGAAGTCGATGTTCAGGTCATGCCCGCCGGGGCGCGTGAGGCGTGCACAACCCAGTGCCACCCCATCGGGGTTGGCCATCGGGACGACACGCACGCAATAGTAACGGAGGAGTTGGCGGGCCGCCGCCGAGCCCCCGAGGAGCCACTCGACGATCCCCACGGCCTTCACCGAGCTCGCGGACTCGTACGGATGGCAGCGGGCGAGGACGGCGAGCGTTGGTTGACGCAGGTTGCCGAGAACAACCTCATGAATGGGGCGGCCGCCTTTTGTGAGACCGATCCGCCGCACGCGCGCGCGGCGCGGGAGCAACTTCAACCAGCACGCGTGATGGGCGAGGTGCCATGCGGGATTCACACTCAGCCAGCATTTTCCCGACGGGATACGGAACACGAAGTGAACCGACGACCCCCGAACCTTGCCGGTAACGAGTTTCCACGTCCCCTCCCCCGTCTGCTGGTAGAGATAGTCCAAGTACTTGCGGACGACGTCACCTGCATGGTGCCAGCGGAGTTCGAGGCGGAGATCCTGCGGCTGTCGGGCGGGATTGCGGACGAGAAGGTCCGCGCGGAAGCCGTAGATTCCAACGCGCGTCCCCTCGGGATACTCGAGCCACGGGGCAACCCTCCAGCGGTTGTTCGGGAGTACGGTAATCCGTCCCTTCCTCGGAGGGTTTGAGCCCTCAACGAAGAGCGGCTCCAGCGGCGTACGGGCATTCAAGGAACTTTCAGTCTGAACAGGCGGGCGGCATTTTTCCACGCGATTTTCTCCCAGGCTTCGAGGGAGATTTTGCGGTCGCGCTTGAGGCCCTGGAACCACTCGACGATGGGGGTCTCCTGCGGGGTCACCGCGATGTCGGTGGCAAAATAGAGGCGGTCTTGGAACTCCTCGAGGAAGAGCAGGCCGAACGACGGGTCGCGCGTCACCGCGGTGTAGCCGCTGTTCGCGGAGAGGTCCCCGTGGAGATTGGGGTGGCGCCGCATCAGTTCAACGACACGGCCCGGGGTCACGGGGCCTTTCGGGTAGCCGGGGCGGACTCCGTTCTCGACGACGTTCGTCCCGATCTCGGCCCAGAAGGGCTGCGAGTGACCGAGGAAGACGAGCTTCGGAAAGGCTTGGAGCACCCGCTCCAGCCGCGGGAGGCCGGGGTCGTCCACGCACCCGTAAAAATCCCCGAGCTTTGGCGCGAGATGGAAGGTGAGCGGCAGGCCCGCCTCTTCGACCTGCGCGAAGAAGTTCATGTTGAGTGGATCGTCGAGTGGAATGTTCGGCATATACTCCCCCACCCCCTTGCAGCCCATCTCCTTGTAGGCGGCGAGCAGCGGACGGAAATCGGCCTGCATGTTGTTCGTGACATAGCGCGGATCGAGGCAGCAGAACGGGATGAGGCGATCCTCGTGCCGCTCGCAGATGCGGAGGACCTCCTCGGGGGTCTCCACGGTGGCGCGGAACTCGGGGCTGACCGCGCACATGACGACCGCGCGATCGATGCCCCGGGCGTCGAGCATCGCGAGGAGCACCTCGGGCGTGGGACGGGGCAGGCCCCCGGCCCTCACCAGTTTCGGGTGGCGGGGTTCCTGGCAGTGGACGTGGATGTCGATGAGCATTGGAAAAATCTCTAGACAGCTTTGGCTTCAACTGGTATCTACTGGTCTTCTATGAGGAAGGCAATTGCTTTCTGCGCGGGGCTTCTCGTTTTTCCCGCGCTGGCCGCCCTCGCCGCCGAAGCGGCCCGCCCCGTCCTCCTCATGGGGGACAAGTACGGCCGCTACGAGCGCCAACGCTGGACCCAGAAGCTTCTTCTGCCGGGGAAGATCGTCTTTACCAGTTCCGACGAATGGGTGCCCCCCGCGCGCTGGAAGGAGTTCTCCCTCGTGGTCGTCGCCGACACGAGCCCGGGTACGCTCGACGCGACGGGTGCGACCGAGGTTCGCGCTTACCTCGAGGGTGGCGGATGCCTTCTTACCCTCGGGGACGGCCTTCGCTCCCTGCTGGGTCTTGGGGTGGGCGCGTCGATTCCCCCTTGGGTCGGGGCGGGGCAGGTCGGGCTCCAGCGCAACTTCGATCGCTATGCGCTGGAGGAGAAGGCCTTCCCCTTCGAACAGGCGAAGGGGCCAAAGCCCGCCGGTTGGGGAACCGATCAGTACACCCTCTCCAAGCTCAAGGGGGCAAAAACCATCGTCGGTTTCGGGGGGCAGGCCGTCGTCGCTGTGACCCCAGTGGGCAAGGGCGCCTGCATCTTCGTCGGGCCACTCCTCTTTCGCACCCAGGATGCGGGGGAGCGGGAGGAATCCAGCGCGAAGCGGGCCGCCCAACTCGAGACCAGCCTCAAGCGGACGCAGGACGCCCTGGAGCGGAAGAAGCTCGAGGGTCGGATCGCAACGCTCAAGAAGCAGGCCACAGCGGCGGACAAGGCAAACGTTCACGACGCCGAATCCCTCGAGGGGATGCTGGCCGCCGCCCTCACGGCGATTGCCCCCCTCACGGAGAAGGGCCAGGCCGGCGCCCGCCTCGACCAGATCGTCGGCGGCGGCGCCCCGCTCGTCGCATGGCAGCGCGAACCCATTTCCGATGTTTCCGTTTACGCCTTCGGCGAGATGGTGGACGGCCCCGTCTTCTCCCCCGCCGGCCCCGCGCCCGGGGAAGTTTTGCGCGAGGTTACGGTGAATCTCGGCGCGTCCGAAATCCTTGCGTGCGCCATCAACCTGACCGCCACGGCGGATTCCACGGGCGTCGAGGCGGTCCTCGGGGAGTTGAACTCTTCGAGCAGCACGACTTTCCCCCGCGCGGGCGTGGAGATTCTCCGACAGACACGCCTCCGCACGCCGAAGGTTGCCGGCCGCCCCGAGGACCCGGCCGAATGCGCCTTCTGGCTGCTACCAGCGGCGCGCTTCGACCTCAAGCGTGCGGAGACGACGATCCTCTGGCTGCGTTTCCGCTCGAAGGGCGTGCCGCCGGGCACCTACCGGGGCGAGGTCTTGCTCAAGGGTTCGGCGGGCGAGACGCGCCTCCCCCTGGCCGTCACCGTCTGGAAAGTATCCCCGCCCGCAAAGCCGGAGATCATGCTGGGTCTCTACGGCTACTACTGGCTCGCGCCCTTACCGTCGAAGTACTCGAACGCGCTCGATGGGGCAGCCCAGGCACCCACGGACCTGACCCACGCGCTCGCAGTTCTCGACGACGCCGTCGAACACGGTTGCCGCGACGCCTCGGACACCACGCTCGACATTCGTCGCGTGCGGGTGCGCGCGAGCGGGAGGACGCTCGATTCGCTCTGCGCGAAGGGGGGCGCCAAACCCGCGGAGCCGTTTGCCGCGGACGGGAACGTCCCGCCACTCGATTTCTCGGCCTACGATGCGCAGGTGGAGGCCGCGGCGAAGCGCGGGTGTTTCCGTATCTCCGTCCGCCACGGGCGGGGGGGGATGTTGTCGTCGGACAACAACTACGTCTGCCGCCTGACGGGCGAGGCGATGGGGTCGCCGCTCTGGGACAAGGTCTTTACCGGGCTCTGGAAGCAGTTTCGCGACTACCTGGCGGGCAAGGGGTTCAACGAGTTCACCTTCAAGTACGGCGACGAGATGGGCCCCGACGAGACGCGCCAGCACTGGATGCCGATCGCGCGGCTCGCGAAGGCCGCTGGCTGGCAACCCGAGGCGAACTGGACCGGCTCCGGGGTGAACCCCGACCTGATGAACGAGGCGTCCTCGCTTTGCGAAAGTTGGTCCCTCAACGCGCACTACGCGGACCAGTTCCTGAAATGGCGCGCCGCGGGGACCGTCCGTCCGCCCGCCGACGCGCGAATCAGCTTTTACGGGAGCTGGGGATACTTCAAGGCACCCCGCGCCGTTGCGCGCCTCGCGATGTGGGAGGCGTGGGGGTTGGGCTTGCAGGGCCTCGACCTCTACACATGGATGCGCCAGGTGATCTGGGACGGGACGCGCGTCATCCCGAGCGCGGCATGGGAAGGCTGGCGCGACGGCTGGACCGAGGCCAACTACCTCGCGATCCTGCGGCGGCGGGCGGCGGAGGTCGCCGCAAAGTCACCGAATGACGCCTGGGCGGCGCGGGCCCGGAAGTTCCTCGACACACTCATCGGACCCGCGAGCCCCTACGGAATCGTGTGGACGGAAGGTAAGTCACCGACCATGCCCTACCCGTTCCGCGTCCTAATCGGTCCAGAGAACGGGCTCGACCGCGCGCGGCGCGACCTGCTCGCCCTGCTTTCCGAGGCCCCGGCGGGCGGCCTTTAAGGATCGACCCCAACCCTCGCCATGAAAAGACCCGTCTTCGTCCTCCTGATGGTGTTTACCGCCGTCGTCGGTCGCCTCATGGAAGCGGCGTCGCTACCGGCGGCTCCCCAAATCATCAACCCGGGGTTTGAGGAGGGACTGGTTTCCTGGCAGTTCGACCTCATCGTCGCACCTTCCGAGGCAAGGATCCTGGATCGCGATGCCGCACAGGGGAAGCGTTGCCTGACCATCCTTAACGGGGCCGGCGCGCGCGGCTTTGTCACGTCGAACCCGGTGGAAGTCAAACCCAACACCGTGTACCAGCTCTCCTGCCGGGTGAGGACGGAGAACGCCCCGTCCGAGGGGGTCCACGCCCGCGTGATCTGGTACACGCGCGAGGGACCCGGCATGGCGTGCGCAAGCCGTCATTACGACGAAACCGTGAAGGTCGGCGGGACGGTGGGATGGACGAATCTGGGCTTCGCCACGGGTTCCGTGGTGAGCCCACCCGATGCCACGGTCGCGCGCGTGCGACTGGAGACGAACTATCGGAAGGGCGAAATCGCCGCGGACACCCCCGGGCCATTTACCGTGTGGTTCGACGACGTGGCCCTCACACCCACGGGCACCGGGGGAGGAAAGTGAGCCCACGATGAACCTGTTCAGGAAACTCGCGAGGGGGGTGTTGGGCGGCGTCTTTCTCACTGGCCTCGTTTTTTCCGCACAGGCGAAGATGATCGTGGCCGGTTCCCCCGACGGACAGCCGGTCTCCGCGATCGTCGTCGCCAGGGGCGCCTTGAAGCTCCAGATCGAGGCCGCCGAGGAACTCCAGCGCACCATCGAGAAGATCACGGGCGAGAAGCTTCCCATCGTCACGGATGACGTGCCCCCTCCCGGCCCGAGCTGCCTCGCCGTGGGGGGCAGCCGCCTGACCGAACAGCTCGGAGTCTCCACGAAGGACTTTCCCTTGGAGGGGTTCCTCATCAAAACGGTTAAAGGGAACCTGATCCTCGCCGGCGACGATGCGAACAACACCCCGCCGTTGCTCGGCGTTCGCCGCGGTTCCTTCTTCGCCGTCTGCGAATTTCTCGAGGGCGTGTGCGGCGTGCGCTGGCTCTGGCCGGGCGAGGAAGAGGTTCCTCGCCGAGAGACCCTCGCGGTGCCGGAGACGGAGATCCGCCAGGCCCCCGACTTCCGGGTGCGCTCGTTCGATTACGGCTATCGCTTCTCCCCGGAACGGGAACTCCACGATCCGCCCGATCTCCCAAGCCCCCCGAGCTTCGACGAATGGGGAAAACACCAGCGTCTCGGGCGCACGCTCTCCGGATGGTACGGGCACAGTTGGAGCAGCCACCTCAAGGGCGTCAGTTTCGACGAGCACCCGGAATACTGGCCCCTGGTGAGCCCGGAGAACTGGGTGGCGGCGGAGAAACCGAAGACGGCTCGGCGACAGCCCTACCAGCTTTGCAGTTCCAACCCGGAAGTGGTGAACCTCATTGTTCACAACGTCCTCGGGAAGCGGGAGGAGAAAAACACGGTGACCTCCGTCTCGCCCGACGACGGCAACGCGAGTTGCGAGTGCGGGGACTGCCGGGCTCGGGACCTCGGCGACGACTTTCCCCGCGTGGCGTCCAACCGCGTCTTCGGGTTCGTCAACGAGGTCGCGCGCGCCGTGCGCGCCGCCAACCCGGAGAAGCGGGTTGGGATTTTCGCCTACCTCAACTACCGCAACGCGCCGGCCAAGTTGGAGAAGATCGAGGACAACGCGGTGCTTTCGAACACCCATTACTGCTCCATCTTCCGCGACGCGGCGACGCGGGACGAGTTCCGACGAAACGCCGCGGCCTTCCACCGGCTCGGCTTCCGTATCGTCGGGCGCGAGTACTGGGGCACGCATTACTGGATGAACCTGCCGTGGCTCCACACAAAACTCCTGGCGGAGAACACGGCCTGGATGAAGGACAACGGCTTCATCGGGCTCTACGGCGAGTCGGGGCGCGACTACGCCAACATGGCGCCCACCTACTACCTGCTCACGAAGCTGATGTGGAACGCCCACCGCGATCCGAAGGCCATCCTCGACGACTTCTACCTCCACGCCTACGGTCCCAGGGCGGCGCCGGTCATGGCCCGCTATTTCCAGACGTGGGAAGAGAGCATTGATCGCAACTTCCACGTCCTGCAGGAGTTTGCGAAGCGATACCCGGAAGACGCCGCCATCGGCAGTTTCACCTCGACCATTTCCAACTGGCATCTGATTTTTCCGGAGGACGTGCAGGACCGGTGTGCCGCGCTTCTCCAGGAGGCGCTGAAGCTCGCGGAGACCGACCGCCAGCGAGAGCGGATTCGCTTCGCGGAGGTTGGGTTGAAGTATACTCGTATTCTGACCGGCCTGACGCGGGTTTACCGCCAACTCCTCGCGCTGGGCATCGCCGTGGATCCGATGGGCAAGTTCAAGCCGGACGAAACGCTCACCGACAAGTCCGAGGCCAGGCTTCTGGAAGCGCTCCGCCAGGCCTGGCTTCTCGGGGAGGAGCGGGCGGCGATCCTGAAGCAGAACCGCTCCACCGCAGCGCTGGATTGGGGCCTGTACCGCCAGGCGATGCGGCCGGAGTGGTGCTTGCGGCCATGGCACCGGGTGGTGACGGCAGAACTGGCCCGTCGCGACAAGGCTTTCAAGAACCTCGTGGCGAACGGCGGATTCGAGGAGGGCATGAGGGGCTGGGAGGTCCAACCGCTCACCACCGCCCGGGTCGGCGTGGAGGACCGAATGGTCCACGGCGGGGCGAAGAGCCTGCGTGTGGACTGCCGTCCTTCGGAACGGGCGGAGGTCTTCGCCGGCGGAAGGATCGCGGTGCGTCCCGGTGCCCGGTATTTCGTCTCCGCGCGGGCCCGGACGACGTTCCAACCCCTGAAACAGGTGGCGAGCGTCCGCGTCTCCTGGTTCAATACCGAGGGCAAGCCGTGCGAAAAGTGGTCAGCGGATGATTCGGTGAAATTCCTCGAGACGACCGAGAAGTGGGTGGAACTAAACTTCATGTACGCCGTGGCCACGAGCCCGCCTGACGCACGCTTCGCGCAGGTTGCGATCGAGGTCCGCCCCGACGAGGGGGAGAAGGAATACGCGGACTGGAAGGCCAGCAAACTGCCGGTGTTCGACATGGCCCGCGATTACGCCGCAGCCCGGTCCGACTACACCGTCTGGTTCGACGACGTGATGTTTGTGGAAATGCCCGATTAATTTTCTCGACCACCCATATTTTTAAACTTTTCCGACGACTGAACCGCTAAACCATGAAACCGAATGGTTACAATCCATCCATGAAAAATCAACCCCTGGCCCTCGACGGCGGCCCCAAGGTCCGTCCCACCCCGCTGCCCCCCCGCCATCTCTTCGGCGTCGAGGAGAAGGAGGCGGTGATGCATCTCTTCGACGAGGCGATCGCAAAGGGGAGCCATCTCCTCGGCTACAACGGGCCGCAGGAGGAGGCCTACGGCAAGGAGTTCGCAGAGATGCTCGGCGGCGGCTTCGCCGACGGCGTGAACAGCGGCACCAATGCCGTGTACGTGGCCCTGCGCGCGCTGGAACTGGAGCCGTACGGCGAGGTGATCGTCTCGCCGATCTCAGACCCGGGCGGCATCATGCCGGTGGTCCTTTGCAACCTGATCCCCGTTTCGGCCGACTCGGCCCCCGGCTCGTTCAACACCTCGGCGGGGCAGATCGCGACCCGTATCACCCCGCGCACGCGGGCGATCCTGGTCGCCCATATCTCTGGTATTCCCGTGGACATGGACCCGGTTCTGGATCTGGCGCGCAAGCACCAGTTGCCGGTCATCGAAGACTGTGCCCAATGTCATGGGGCCAGGTACAAGGGACGGTATCTCGGGAGCCTCGGCACCATCGCCGCGTTCTCAACGATGTTCGGCAAGCACCACGCGACCGGGGGGCAGGGCGGAGTCGTGTTTACGAAGGACGAACGGCTGTACTGGAAGGTTCGGCAGCATGCCGACCGCGGCAAACCGTTCGGGGTGTCGCTTGCGGGCGGTGCCGGGGCGGGCGTGGGCGCCGCAGCCTCGGCCGGCGGCAACCTGCTTGCCGCGCTCAACTGCAACATGGACGAGATCCATGCCTGCATTGGGCGGGTGCAACTGCGAAAGCTTCCCGAGATCGTGCGGCAGCGACGGGCGTTTGCCCAACAGGTGGCCGGCGGCTGCCATGATCTCAAGGGGATAAGGCTGGTCGGCGATCCGCCGGACTGCGAGGGCTCTTACTGGTTCCTCTTCTTCCGCTTCGAGGCGAGTGCCTACCGTGTGGACAAGGCCGCGTTCGTCAAGGCGCTGGTCGCGGAGGGTATGCCCTTCGATCCAACCTACCTCTACATCCCAACCCGCCAACCGTGGGCGATGGCCCGTCATGTGTTCGGCGACGGCAAGGCCGGCCTGCCCTGGACGGCGGCCGGCGCATCCCACGTGCCACCGCCGCTGCCGAACATCGAGGCGGTGGACGCCGCGCATTTCCGCATCTGCGGCCACGAAGGCTGGGGTGCCACAGAAGCCGCCGACCTGATTGCCGCGTTGAGAAAAGTCGAGCGGGCGTACCTGCGACGCGACTAGCCCGCATTTTTCACCATTCCCTGCAATGCTCTCGAGCTGTCATTCCGAGCGAAGTGAGGAATCTCTCGGGTGATATTTCTCCGTCCATTTTCTTCTCGGCCCTGCGATTTACAAGGAAGCCACGGATGAAACACCGATGGCAGACGACAAGCAGCAAGTCCGCTGACACGGACTTGCCGCACACCAGCCATGGTTGAGATCTCAAATCCTCTCGACGGAACGCGCCGACTCCGTGTGGCGGAATCGGCGCACTCCTCTATCCGTGGGAATCCGTGTTTCATCCGTGGCTTCTTCTGGTTCGGTTCCGCCCATCGGTCGCGGGGACCACGCCCGTTAGCCTGCCACCGATGCGAACTCCGCAAGCCTTCGCAAGCAGGCGCTTTTTGAGATGAGGCCTACCGACTACACAACTGCGCGGCAGGAGGCCGGCTTTGCGTGGCATGTGGGCGTCGGCCCCGGCGCCTACATGGCCCTGGCGGGGGTTCCGATCCGCGACTACTTCCTCGACCCCGCCGCCTGCATCGAGATCTACCGCAGAGGGCGACCGCTCGCCCGCGAGATGTTTGGCGAGGAGGTGATCCTTGCCGGCCCATCCACGCCCGCGATCAGCTACGGCCACGTGAACGGCCTCGGCTCGAAACTGATCTTCCCCGAGGGGGGCGAGGTCGCCCACACGCCGATCCACGCGTCGCTCGAGGAGGGGATCGCCGCGCTCGGGAAGCCGGTCGATTTTGCCCGCGCTGGGATGACGCCCTTCTACCTCGACTTCCGCCGCCGTTTGCAGGAGGCGTTTCCCGGCGAGAACGTCGGGTTCTCGTTTGCGTTGCAGGGACCGATCACGACGGCATGGGAGTTGCGCGGTCACGAGATGTTCACCGACCTCATGGAGTATCCCGACCTCATGGAGGAGTACCTGCGAAGGATCACGGATAGCATCGCGGCGTATCACCACTTCCGCTGTGGCGTGCTCAGCCTCCCGGTCATCAGTCCCGAACGCGCCGGGATGACCGACGACGTCGCCGCGATGGTTCCCCCAAAGCTCTGGGAACGGATCGTGCTCCCCGCGTGGGAGCGGTACTACCGTGCGATGACGACGGGGCTGCGCCACGCGCACGTGGAGGACCTGCGCCCCGTCCAACTTCCCTTCCTGGAACGGATCGGCCTCGGCAAGTACGACCCCTCGATCTCGCCGAAGCTCACGCCACTGCTGGTCGCGGAGGGTTGCCGCGTGCCGTTCATGTGGCGGCTCGGGAGCTTCCGCTACCGTGAGATGACCGAGCAGGACGTGGAAGCTTTCGTGTTCGACGCCGTAGCCGGCGGGGCGAGCGAGGTCTTCACGGTGGTCGCGGGCGAGATGTGCCACGAGGACGGGGCCGAGAAGGTGCGCGCCTTCATCCGCGCCGCGAAGGAGGCGAAGCAACACCTCGACGCGGGCGCGGATCGACGCTCCCTCGCCGGACGCGCGAGCGCCGCCAGGCGTGCTGTCCCCCTTTCCCCAAGCTGATGGACCCCCCTCCCCACCGCCGCGCCCGGCGCAGCGCGGCGCGTCCGCTCGGTTTGAAGCCGACGACGGGACATCGCGGTCCCCCGCTCCATGACTGAACCGCACCATGCGGTCCTGGTTGGGTTGGTGCTCCTCGTGGGCAGCGCGCTGCAGGCGCTAACGGGATTCGGCTACGGGCTGTTCGCAATCCCCGTCCTTCTTCTGCTGTCGTTTCAACCGTACGAGGCGATCTCAATCGTGGCCGTGGCCATCGTCGTCCACGGCGCCGTCTGTATCTGGCGCATGAGGCGCGAACTGGCATGGCGCGAACTGCCGCTCATGATTGCCATCGGCTGGGTCATGCAGCCGGTCGGCGTGTGGCTGCTGAGCCGGCTGACGCTCCTCCCCAAAACGACCGTCGGGCAGGTTTTCGGCGGCCTGCTGCTGGTTTCGCTGGTCGCGCGCGCATGGTTGCGCCCCAAGCCGCGCGAACGCATTGCCGCGTTCTGGGGTTGGCTGGTTATGATCCTGGCCGGAACGCTTTCCGGACTTTCCGGCATGAGCGGTCCGCCGATCGTGCTGTGGGTCATGGCTCACCGGTGGTCGAGCGACCGGATGCGCGTGACGACCTGGACGATCTTTTCGGCGCTCGCGATCACGAACCTCGCCTGGCAGTACGGGCGCTTCGGCGGGCCCGTGCTCGCCGCGGCGAAGACCGGCTTGATATTGAGTCCCGTGGTGCTTGTGGGAATCCTACCGGGCTTCTGGATCAGCGACCGTATTTCGCACGAGGCCCTGCGCCGCATCGCCATGGGATTCCTCATTCTTCTCGGCCTTTACGCCGTCCTCCAACCGATCCTCTTGCCGAGCCTCAACGCCCGCTGATCGCCCGTTTTCCCAAGATACCCGCATCCCATGAATACCACACCCTCCCCCCTCCCGCCCGAGTCCGGTCTCGGCCACCTCGGCACGCCGCTCAGGGCTCGCATGAGCGGCGTGATGTCCGATCCCGAGGATTCGTACGGCGCCTACGCCGTGCAGGCGACGGGCTTCGCCGGTCTCTCGCTCCTCGATGTCGTGCGCCCCGGCGCCGTATTTGCTGTCGGAGAGATTCCCGCCGTCTGACGGCATTCCCCATGCCTCTCCCCATCACCAAACTCGTCTTTCGCGGCCAGACAAGCGCCGACTGCCTGGCCAAGCAGTTGGCTTGCGGTTTGTTCTTGCTCGTATTCCCTCTTGGCCTGGTCGTGACGGCGACGGCTGAGATGGCTCAGACGGGGCCATCATCTGTCACCGTCGGCGGCCGCATCCTGTACGTGAGCCCAAACGGTGGGGATGACCGGAGCGGACTCTCTCCCGAGCAGGCCTTCGGCACACTGCAACGCGCCGCCGACGCCACGCAGCCGGGCGACACGGTGTCCATCATGGAGGGCACCTATACCAATACCCGGTCGGACTACGGCGCGTTGCTCATGGTCACCCGTTCCGGCACCGAGGAGGCGCCCATCCGCTACCGCGCCCATCCCGGGCACAAGCCCCGCCTTCTCTTCGATTGCTATCAGGGCATCCGGATCGCCGGCGCCTCCCACGTTGAGATCCAGGGGCTGGAGATTGACGGCGGCAAGGCCGGGATCACTTTGGAACTGGCCCGGCAATACGAGAAAGAGAACCGCGCCGATTGCGACAACGACGGGATCGTGATCGGCCCGCCCGGTGAGTTCACAAAGCCGAAGCCGCAGTATCCCCACCATGTCCGGGTCGTCGGCAACACGGTCCACCACTGTTCCGGCGCGGGCATCAACGCCTACCTCGCCGACTACGTCACGATCGAGAGCAACACCGTCCACAGTTGCGCATGGTACAGCCCGTGGGCCAAGAGCGGGATCGGTCTCGGCTGGGGCTACGACATTGATGCGAACACCAACGACTACAAGAACGTCATTCGCGGCAACACCTCGTACGACAACGCGAACTACATCCCGTGGCGCGCCAAGCGGAAGATCACCGACGGCAACGGGATCATCGTGGACTCCATGCGCAACCAGGACCGGAACCGAAAGAAGTTTCCTCCCTACCGGGGACTCACGCTGGTCCAGGGAAACGTGTGCTTCAACAACGGCGGATCGGGGATGCACGCCTTCCTGAGCGACCACGTCCATTTCGAGGGAAACATCGCCTACCAGAACGCCCGGGTGATCACGAATGGCTGCGAGATGTTTGGGACGGATTGCGCGGATGTGCTGGTGCTCAACAACGTCATCTCGACGCGCACCGGGGGACGGGCGAACAGCAATCGATCCTGGCACGGGCCCAACGAGGGTCTCTTCTACGACTACAACACCTACTTCAACACCACGAACATCGCCGTCCGAGGCTCCCACGACCAGGTGGCCGACCCTCTTTTTATCCAGCCGTCCACCAACGCGGCGGTGGCGGATTTCCGACTTCAACCGGGAAGCCCCCATTTGCAGAACGGGTTCCCGGGCCTCGAGGAGTGGAAAAGAATCGAAATACCGCGACTCCAAGGCATGCCGAAGGAGTAGCGCCAAGTCCCCGGTGCCCATGATCCCTTCGCCGCACAGCGTCAGGAAACCCTGCTCCTTGAGCACGCTCATTTGCCTCAGCCATGAGACGATTTGGTTCCAGATCGCAATGACTCGGTTCGCCATTTTCCATTTCGCCATATGAAAATTCTGAAATCCCCATGAAAGACTCCCCGAAGGCCCTGACTCCCGAGGCGGCGCTCCGCGCCAACTGTGACTGGCTCCTCGAACAACGCGTCCCCGGCCCCTTCTTCCGCTGCTTCTCGGGGGGGAAACAGGCGTGGGAGTGGTACATGATTTTCTATCCCGTGCGGATGCTGCTCCTCGCCGGAAAGGCGCTCGGGGAGAAGCGGTACCTTGACGTGGCCTTCGAGTGCGTGGACGCCTACCTCGCGGAGCAACTCCCGAACGGGGCGTTCACCTCGAACTTTCGGAAGACGCCGACCACCCGACTCGCGAAGAAGGATTTTCAGGAAGTTCTTCGCTGCGGGAAGGTGAACCTCGCCGACAACGGGTCGAACGTAGCCGCCATCATCCAGGCCGCGGGGATTGCCGAGGGGGAGCGCCGACGGCGCTACACCGAGGCGGCGCGGCGATGGTTCGACAACTGGGTTTGCGTCTGGGCGCTCCCCGAGGGCGGCTACGGGAACGGCATCTGGGTCGGCCACAAGCTCAACGCCCCCTACACCTGCGCGATGGCCACCGTCTGCATGGCGCTCTCCGCCTTCCACAAGCTCACCGGCGAGGAGGAGTACCGCGAGCTCGCCGAGCGCTGCATGCGTTTCCAGTGCGCTCACTGGCTGGCGGATGGGCGCCCCGTGAACTTCGACTGCTACCCCTCGCCCTTCAACCTGGCCATGACCGACGGACACTTCGACGCCGTGAACGGCATGCGGATGTTCCGCGACATGGCCTTCCAGACGGCGCTCACCGACTACGGGCATTCCTTCTACCTGATCGAGGGGATGTGCTGGACGCACTCCGTGGCCGCCGACAAGGAGACGAAGGCGCTCCTCGAAAAGCGCCTGCGCGACTGGATCTTCAATCCTGCCGCCGGCCTGCTCTCGCAATGGAAAGGCTCGTGGTTCAGTTTCCAGACGCTCCCCACGCTTCCCGTCTGCCCGCCGGGCATGCCGTCGTCGCGCATGGGGGTCAGCCTCAGCTGGGAGTTGGCGAAATCCAACGGGATCCTCCACGCCTTCCAGTATTTTCTGCGCCACGTCGAGGATCATCCCGACCTCCGCCGCGCCGTCGAGGCCGGCCTCGGTTACCTCGGTAACCCGTGCAAGGCCCGCATGAGCGGGGTGAGGTCCGATCCCGAGGAATCGTACGGGGCCTACGCCGTGCAGGCCACGGGCTTTGCGGGCCTTTCCCTCATCGAAGCCGCGCGACCGGGCGCCGCCTTCGCGGTCGGGTCGGTTCGCTGAAGATCCGCGTCCCAATCACGGTTATTCCTTGTGTTTTGAACCGAAAGTGGTATTGAATGGTATCAGAAAAGAGGCGCGAACCTTCACTTACTGTAGCCAACCAATGGAGGCATTCATGTTGCGTGTATTGGCTGTCATTCTCGTTCTGGTGACTGGCGTCTCCGAGGCGTTATCCCAAAGCTCGTGGACCAACGGGAGCACGGTCAACGGAAACTGGAACTCGAACAAGTGGGCCAACGGCGTCCCCACCTCCAGCAGCGATGTCTTCATCACGAACCAGGGGGGCGGCGGGATCTACACG
This sequence comes from uncultured Verrucomicrobiota bacterium, assembly GCA_964653025.1. Classification (GTDB taxonomy): domain Bacteria; phylum Verrucomicrobiota; class Verrucomicrobiia; order JABWAM01; family JABWAM01; genus JABWAM01. The sequence goes on along the minus strand of CAZZBZ010000023.1, from coordinate 8 downwards.
GTGACGCT
>CAZZBZ010000022.1:0-43024 GCA_964653025.1 uncultured Verrucomicrobiota bacterium | reverse complement strand
TGAGACGGGCGTCCCAACTTCACGACCCACTGAAAGTCGTGAGGAGCCGAAAACACCAGACTAGCGGTGGAGGCTTTTGCGACGGAGGAGCCACCCCGCCCCCAGGCCGAGCGCCGCCAGCGCGAGGGAGGAGGGCTCGGGGATCGGGATCAGGCGCCCGCCGTCATCCCAAAGGGCGTACTCCTGCCCGTCCAGGTAGGCGTTCTCCTCCAGGAACTTGTCGTAGTACACGTTCATGTCCGGCAGGTAGAGCGAGCCGGCCAGGGCGTTCGTGATCGAGTCATAGCTGTTGGTGTCCATCCCCTGGAACGCCAGAACCCCGACGTAGAGCGCGTTGCTCAGCGACACGAGCCGGCTCCCCGTGACCGTCAGTGAGTTCCCCGGGGCCACGGTCAGCGTCCCGATCGCGAAATTCGTTGCCAGGTCCGCGATGCTCAGCCAGTTGGACCCCATGTCCACCGCCCCGCTGCCGGCCAGGTTGAAGGTGTGGTTCGTCGTCCCCGTGGTGATCCCGAACCCGGTGTCCGCGAACACCACATTCGCCAGGTGCAGGTCGTACGCGCGGTTGGTGGACCCCATGATGAAGTCCGCCCCGAAGGCGTACACGTCCCCGAGCGCCGCCTGGACGAGGGCGGACGCGCCGACGGTGAAGTTCCCGTTGAAGGTATTTGTCGAGGGGTCGCTCACGTAGGACCCGAGGTTCACCACGGGGCCGTTGTACACCACGCTCGCATTGTCCACGCGCATCGTCCCCAAGTTGGTGATCCCCCCGAACACCTGGGAGGTCCCCGCAGTCGCCTGGAACACGCCGCCGGTGGCGATCGCCATCTGCCGCGCCCGCACGCTGGCGCTGGAGAGGTTCAACCGGGCGGTGCCGGACGCGCCGGCCCCATTCACGGTCAGCGTGCCGTTGGTCACGGTCAACTGGCCGCCGCTGATGTTCACCACGTTGTTGGAGGTGCCGGTCGAGGCGCTGATCTTAAGGTCGCCGCCAACGCTCACCGCGCCGCCATTGGTGATCGTCAGCGTGTTGCCGGAACCGCTGCTGCCAACGTTGAGGTTGCCGCTGTTATTCCAGGCGGAGCCAGGGCCGGTGACGAGGACGGTGTTGTTGCTGGCGGCGCCCAGGCTGCCGATGTTGCCGGTGGCGCTGAACACGGTGCCACTGCTGGCGATGGTCAGGCTGTTGCCGAAGCCAGTCATGCCGACGTGGAGGATATCGCTGTTGTTCCAGACAGAGTTATTACCGGTGACGAGGACGGTGTTGCTGTTGCCGCCGGAGGAGCCGCCCAGGTAGCCGGTGACGTCAAACACTTTTCCGCCGTTGGTAATGGTGAGCGAGTTACCGGAGCTGTATTGGCCGACAAGGAAGTTGATGCCGTTGGTCCAGACGGAGCCGGGACCGTTGACGATGGCGGCGTTGTTGCTGGCACTGACGTCATTGCCGATCATCCCGTTACCACCGTTGAAAACGGTGGCGCCGTTGCTGATCAGCAGCGTGTTGCCGGTGCTGGATTTGCCGACGTAAAGGATGTTCTGGAACGAATGCGCACCGCCGTTGGCGATGAACGTCGCGTTACTGCCGGCCGCGGAATTACCGATGGCGAAGAAGGAGGCACCATTGCTGATCGTCGTGCCTTGGGAGATGAGCGTGCCGCCGTTGAAGTTGATCACGCCGCCGGAGTTGGTGGTGGTCAGTTGCTTGACCAGCACGGTGCCGCCGTTGAGGTTCAGCGTGCCGGAGCCGCTGGCGCCAATTGGGTTCACAAATAGCGTGCCGTTGGTCACGGTCAACTGGCCGCCGGACATGTTCACCACGTTGTTGGAGGCGCCGGCAAAGACGCTGATTTTTAGGTCGCCGCCAACGCTCACCGCGCCGCCGTTGGTGATGGTCAGGCTGTTGCCGGAGCCGGGCATGCCGACACTGAGGTTAGCACTGTTGTTCCAGATGGAGGCGGTGCCGGTGACGAGGACGCTGTTGCTGTTGCCACCGACGCCGATGTAGCCGGATTGGTCAGAGATGGCGCCGCCGTTGGCGATGGTGACCGAGTTACCCGAGCTGCGGCCGACGACGAAGTTGGCGGCGTTGGTCCAGACGGAGCCGGCACCGGTGACGAGGGCGGTGTTGTTGGTGGAGCTGGAGCCGGAGCCGAGTTCACCGTTGTACGTGTTGAAGACGGTGGCGGCGTTGGTGATGAGCAGCGTGTTGCCGCTGCTGCCGTCTTTACCGACGTAAAGACTCGTCTGGAAGGTGTGGGTGCCGCCGTTGGCGATGAAGGTCGCGTTGCCGCCGGTGTTGCCGATGACGAAGTAGGTGGCGCCGTTGCTGATGGTCGTGCCTTGGGAGTTGATCGTGCCGCCGTTGAAGTTGATGACGCCGTTAGTGGCGGTGGTGGTCAGTTGCTTGACCAGCACGGTACCGCCGTTGATGTTCAACGTGCCGGAGCCGTTGGCGCCGGCCGGGTTCACCCACAGCGTGCCGTTGGTCACGGTGAGCTGGCCGCTGCTGATGTTCACCACGTTGTTGGAGGCACCGTCTCTGGCGCTGATATTTAGGGCGCCGCCGACGCTCACCGCGCCGCCGTTGGTGATGGTCAGGCGGTTAGCGGAACCATAGAGGCCGACGGAGAGATCGTTGAGATTGGACCAGACGGAACCGGCGCCGGTGACGGTGGCGGTGTTGTTACTGGATTGAATTTGTTGACCGACAAAGCCGTAGGTGTCGAAGACGGTGCCGCCGTTGGCGATGGTCAGCGTGTTGCCGGAACCGTTCACACCCATGCGGAGTTCGCCGCCGTACCAGACGGAGTTGGTGCCGGTGACGGTGGCTGTGTTGTTGTTGGCCCCGGAGCCAGCGCCGATTTGGCCGATGGTGTTGAACACCTTACCGCCATTGGTGATGGTCAGCGTGTTGCCGACACCGCCGTTGCCGACGTAGAGGAGGCTGCTGTTGCTCCAGACGGAGCCAGCACCGGTGACGGTGACGGCGTTGTTGGTGCCGGTGTTGCCGATGGTGCCGACAGTATTGAAGACGGTGGCGCTGGCGGCAATCGTTAGCGTGTTGCTGGAGCCGTAGAAGCCGACAGTGAGGGTGTCGGAATTGGACCAGACGGAACCGGTACCGGTGACGGTAACGGCATTATTACTGGCGCCATAATTCTGGCCGATGTAGCTGCGGTTGTTGAAAACCTTGGCGCCATTGGTGATGAGCAGCGTGTTAGCGGAAGTGTACCAGCCGACGTGAAGACCGCTTTGGAAGGTGTGGGTCCCGCCGTTGGCGATGAATGTGGAGCTGCCGCCGGTTTCGCCAATGTAGAAGTTCGCGCCGTTGCTGACGGTGGTGCCTTGGGAGATGATCGTGCCGCCGGAGAAGTTGATGACGCCGTTGGCGTTGGTGGTGGTCAACTGCTTGACCATCACGGTGCCGCCGTTGAGGTTCAGCGTGCCGGAGCCGCTGGCGCCGGCCGGGTTCACCCACAGCGTGCCGTTGGCGACAGTAATCTGGCCGCCGTTCATGTTCAGCACGTTGTTGGAGGCGCCGGTGAGGGCGCTGATGTACATGTTGCCGCCGACGGTGATCGCGCCGCCGTTGGTGAGGGTCAGGCGGTTGCCGGAGCCGTTATTGCCGACGGTGAGGATGTCGCGGTTATTCCAAGTGGAACCGGCGCCGGTGACGAGGACGGTGTTGTTGCTGGCGGCAGAACCGTAGCCGATCAAACCGGCGAGGGTGTTATTCACCACGCCACCGTTGGAGATGGTCAGGCTGTTGCCGACGCCGTTGTTGCCGACGTAGAGGTGGGCGGCGTTGCTCCAGACGGAGCCGGTGCCGGTGACGAGGGCGGCATTGTTGTTGGCGCCGGCGGCGTCGCCGATGATGCCGTCGCTGCCCGCATACACCTTGCCGCCGTTGGCGATGGTCAGCGTGTTGCTGGAACTATAGATGCCGACGGCAAGCCAACTGCTGTTATTCCAGACGGAGCCGGAGCCGGTGACGGTGACGATGTTGTTGTCGGCGACAGCATCCCAGCCGATGTTGGCGGCGGTACTCAGCACGGTGGCACCGTTGCTGATGGTGAGCGTGTTGCCGGCGCTGCCGTGATTCTGGTTGCCGCCGACATAGAGTTCGCTTTGGAAAGCGTGGGTGCCGCCGTTGGCAATGAAGGTGCCAATGCCGCCGTCGGCCCCGACGGCGAACGCCGTGCCGTTGCTGTAGGTCGTGCCCGAGGAGATGAGCGTGCCACTGTTGAGGTTGATGACGCCGTTGGCGTGGGTCGTGGTCAACTGCTTGGCCAGCACGGTGCCGCCGTTGAGGTTCAGCGTGCCGGAGCCGCTGGCGCCGGCTTGGTCCACCCACAGCGTGCCGTTGGTGACGGTGAGCTGGCCGCCGTTCACGTTTACGACGTTGTTGGAGGCGCCCGCGTTGGCGCTGATGGCCAGGTCGGTATTGGCGATCACCGCGCCACTGTTGGTGACGGTGAGCGTGTTACCGGAGCTGAGGAAACCGACGAAGAGGGTGTTGCTGCTGGTCCACGTGGAGCCGGGGCCGGTAACGAGGGCGGTGTTATTGCTGGCGGAGGCATAACCGCCGACGAAGCCGAAGATGCCGTTGTACAGTTTGCCGCCATTGGCGATGGTCAGCGTGTTGCCGAAGCCGCTGAAACCGACGGCAGCATCGTTGTTGTTCGACCAGACCGAGCCGTTACCGGTAATGGTCGCGGCGTTAAAATTACCGCCGACGGCGGCGCCGATCTGGCCATTCTGGACATTGTACAGCACGGCGCCATTGGTGATGACCAGCGTGTTGTTGGTGCCGGTGTTGCCGACGAAGTAGCTGGCGCCGCCGTTATTGAGGGTCGTGCCGAGGGTGGTCGTCGTGTTGTTCTGGGCACGGAGGACGGGGGCCGCAGCGAGAACGAGCCCCGCGGCAAGGAAGGAGAGCGCGACGTGACGCGCCAAAAGGGGGAGGTTTTTCATGGGGGATTCTGTCCGGCGTCGATCCTCCTCAAGTCACGCGTTTTCCCAAGCGTTCAGAATACCTTTGTGGAGGTATCCCAATTTTTCAGAAATCTCGCAGGATTTGAGCGGAGCCGACGGCTTTCCAGATAAGAGCACGGAACCGCCAACCTGGGAATTGTGCAAAAATGCACAATTCCCTCAAAGGGGAGAAACCAAGGAGTCAGAATGGCACCCCCCCTTCCCCGTACATCCGACCATTGGCGTCACGCTAAGGGTTCAAGAGTTGAGATTACCCACGGAGGGCAAACCGAGGGCAGAACCGAGGGCCGAATACGCGGTCCGATGGGGCATCGGGCCTCACCGTATTCGGCTCCCTTGTTTGGAGTTCCCGATCCGCCTCCCGGCGAAGGCAGGCCGAATACGGCGAGCGACAACTCCAGTTGGCGCGCGTATTCGGTCTGTTCATCCCGCTCCCCTTTGCGCTCTTTGCGTCCGCCTCAGGCGGATTGCGCGAGAATTCTTCCGTCCTCCGTCTTCTCCGCTCGGCACCTCGGCCTCCCCTCCGTGACCTCCGTGGGAAAATCCGAATCCGAGTTTTTGCCTGCTTGAGACGGGCGTCCCAACTTCACGACCCACTGAAAGTCGTGAGGAGCCGAAAACAGCCGCTACGCCCGCCGGCGCTTCAGCACCAGGAACATCAGCGACGCGACCCCGATCATGGCCCAGGTCGAGGGCTCGGGGATCGCATAGAAGAAGTTCACGATGACGCTTCCCCAGGAGGTGCTGGGGTTTACCGTGTCCTGGGTGGAACCAGTGGTGGAGACCGTCTTGGTCTGGGCAGCGTAATAATCTGCAGTGAACGTCCCCGTTCCCAGAAACTGGCTGACCTGGCTTGAATCGGTAATCGTCCATGTGTGACTAGCCTGCTGGTGGGTACCATTGACCGTTATTTTTGCACCTGGAGCAATCACCGTACCGGGGGTGCCTGTGTCCGTTGCAATCAGGGTATTCGTTGCGCCGATGGGCGTAATGATGACCCGGTTCCTTGCCCCAAATGCATATTCATCGAGCGTTGCATTGACCGCACCCACGTTGCTCACCGTGAGCGAGAACCCGTCAATGCTCATGGTGGAGGTGACCACCACCTGAGTGACGGTCCACCCTGCCGCGGCCGCATTGAGTTTATCGAAGACGAGCGTACCCGAGAAGTTCGGCGTGCCCGAGAAGCTGTTCGTCTGGCTCATCTGCGCGCGGAGCGCGAGAGGCATCAAAAGGGTGAGGGCGGCGAGGGTGAGGAGGCTTTTTTTCATGTTGATCGCTGAGAAGGAGGGGTGGCATTCCGCACAGCAGGGGGGATTTGAACACGGGAACGCCGTCTTGGGAATTGTGCAAAAATGCACAACTCCCGCGAAAGGGGGCGAAGGGTTTCTTTTCCTGGGATTCGACCCATTCCCCTTCGCCACCCCCCCTACGGAAGTTGGCCATGCTGCCCCCGCGCCGCTATGAGACGGGCACGTCAAGCGAAAGAACCGAACCAGATTTACCCACGGAGGTCACGGTGAGCAGTCCGAGGTTCCGAGCGGAGAGGGAGAAGGGGGAGGACCGGGGAGCAAAGAGTTCTCGCGCAATCCGCCTGAGGCGGACGCAAAGATCGCAAAGAGGAACGGGATGAACAGACCGAATACGCGCCCCGACCAGAGTCGGTGCTCACCGTATTCGGCCCTCGGTTCTGCCCTCGGTTTGCCCTCCGTGGGTCATCTCAACTCTTGAACCCTTCGCTTGACGCCCCTGCGCTACGGCGGGATCAGGGCGCCCGCAAACGGGAGGACAGCTCGGCGCGGGAGGACACCCCGAGGCGGCGATACAGCCGCTCCACGTGGCGGCGGACGGTCCCCTCGCCCACCTCCAACCGCGCCGCGATTTCCTTGTAGCTCAGCCCGCTGTCCACAAGCAGTTCCGCGATCTCGCGCAACCGGGGCGGGAGTTCATCCAGCACGGACCTCTGCAGCGGCTTCCCGCCCGACTCCAGGCGCCGGGCCAGGGCGTCGACCGCCGACAAGAGCGTGGTCGCGGAGACCGGCTTGGTGAGATAAATGTCCGCGCCGGTCTGATAGCCCTCCACCTGGTCCTGCCCGGTGGTGCGGGCCGTCACCATGATGATCCCCGCCCGCGGCATGCGGACGCGGAGGCGGCGGGTGAGGCTCAGGCCATCCTCCCCGGGCAGGTTCAGGTCGATGATGAACACCCGGACGGCGTCGAGCCGGTCGAGCAAGCCGAGCTTCTCCGCCGAGTCCACGCCCCGGGCGCGATGCCCGCTCTGGCAAAGGGCCTCTACGGTCACACCACGGAGGATATCGTTGTCCTCCACCACCACGATGTCCAGGGGATCGGCCATGGGGTTCACTCCGGCAGCCAGATGCAGAAATGTACCATCCCCGCCTCGGGGCGGTATTCGAGGGAGCCGCCCATCCGTCGGGTAATGTTTTGGACCAGGAACAGGCCCAGGCCCGCACCGGGAAATCGTCGGGCACCCGGGGTACGATAGAATTTTTCAAACACCCTTTTTGGGTCGGGCATCCCCATCTCACCCGGCGCGTTGGAAACGCAAAAATCCACCCCGCGTTTCCCGTCGCGCGCGTCCCGCCTGATGACTAAAAATACGGGCTGATCGGGCGCGCCATATTTGAGGGCGTTCTCGACCAGGTTGCCCAGAAGCACGCGGAAGAGCCCGACATCCGTCCGAAACCCATCCATCCGATCGACCGTCACACGGAGGCGTTTCCCCGCGTCCAAACTGCGGAGCAGGTCGAGTTCCGCGTGCAGGTCGCAGGGACCGATCTCGACAGTAAGGCCTTCCTCGACCTGGAACGCCTTGAGAGATCGCTCGACGATGCCATTCATGTCGGAGACGGCGATTTGCGCGCACCGTCGCATCTCGGACGTAAACTCTCGGGCGCTCGAGACCATGCTCATGACGGAAAGTGAGTTCTTCATCTCATGGGCCAGCATGGACATGAGCTGTCGCAGCTCCGTGATGCGCCGGCCCTGGAAGGCCACCTGGTGGCGCAGCAGCTCGGCCTTGTACATCCGGCGCACCCGCATTCGCGCAACGTTCACGGTACGCCACTGCAGAAACCCCAGCATGATCATCCCGATCAGCACGTTATGGAGGACATAGCCATGCATCAGGATCTCATTGTTGCGAAGGAATCCCAGGGCGGGCAGGCACATCAGGAGAAGCATCACCATGAAAAGCCCGTAGATCGCGATCAGGATGCCCCGGGGAAAGCACTGGGGATATTCGCGGAGGTGAATCCTGCGGGGAACGCTCAGGGAGACCGCGAAGAGCAGGGGCCCAACCAGCGTGGCCAGACCCATGTTCAGGTGGAGCGCCTCCCTGACCCTCCCCTTCACGAGCAGCGCCATTTCAGGCACAAAGAAGGCCATCGCGAAATAGATCAGAAGGAGTCCCCAGCGGCTCGCCCGATGAAGACGCAGGAGCGCAAGATGAAACCAAAGCCCGGTCAACGTCAGCGCAAGGATGAACCCGTTGGTGACGAAATCCAGCGCCCCCGAATCCGCGTACCCCGGGAAGCTGTGGCGAACGAAGCCAAACACCAGGAGAAACTGAACGGCCGTGCAAAGCTGCTGGACCATGAAGATGCCCACCAGTCCATCGCGGTGCGCGAAATACGTGAACGCCGCCCAGACGATGGCGAACGCCAGAAAACCCAAGTAGAGGGCATAAAGGAACCCCACGTCCTGCTCCACGTGAAACGCATCCTCCCGTGTCAAAGCCTGCACGTCGACCGCGATCGCGCTCGTTCCACGGATGCGCAACCAGTATTGGCACCCGTCCCGCGGGGTCGGGACGGTCCAGGTGTGAAAGAGCGAGGAAGGGGCGTTCGGGGGCGGCGCGTGGCGGTCCCCGCCCAGCACCGGCGGGGCCTCCGGATGCGCGGGATCGAACAGGGCAATCTCGTCCAGGTACTGGGGCCGCACGCGCAGGACCACCTCCCGCGCGGCGGCGGGCGTTTTCAGCGTCACCCGGATCCAGAATGCGGAGGAACGATAACCACGGGTCAATATTCCGGTGTACGGCGTCGGAGAAGATCGAAGGACTTCGGCGAACGTCCTTGCCCCGGAAATATCCTCGAAAACCTCCGTCCTGAGGACAAGGTTCTCCCCGGCGCGGAGGGCGGGGGCGCCGAGAAAAAGGGCGAGGCCCAGGGCGAGGCCTCTCGAAAGAGGTTTAGTCATGCGCCGCGCAAAGATGGAAAACGCCCACGGAAGAGCGTTCTATTTGGGATCCTGCTGCGCGAGCAGGCTCGCGAATCGGGCGCAGTCCTTCCGCCCGGTCCGCGGGCCCAGGATCCGCTTCGTCTTCGAGCGAACCTCCCTGTCGAGACGAGCTTTCTGCCGTCGCAGTTCCCCCTCGAGACGCCCCAGCCTGAGATGGGTCTCGATCCGAGCGAGCACCTCCGGGAGTTGGAACGGCTTGGTCACGTAGTCCACGCCCCCGCACCGGAACGCCTTGACCTTGTCGAACGGCTTCAAGAGGGCGCTGAGAAAAAGGATCGGGATCGCGGCGAGGCGCGGGTTCGCTTTGAAGCGCCGACACGTCTCGTACCCATCCATCTCGGGCATGTGAATATCGAGCAGCACGAGATCCGGGACCTCTTTCGCGGCAGCCGCCAGCGCGAGGCTTCCGCTCAAAAAAGAGCGCACACGGTCCCCCCGCACGCGCAGCATGTCTTCCAGGAGGCGGAGATTATCCGGAGTGTCGTCCACCAGCATGATCGTGGACGAGCCCGGGGCGATCTTCTTTTTCGAGATCCTTGGCATGGCGAGAAAAGGTTAGGTAACGACTCGCTGCGATTGATGTAAACCCTGACGGGGGATCCGGAACCGTCAAGAAATCAGATTACCTTTGTGGAGGTAGGTGAGAACGGGGCAAAAACCTTTGCCGCGCGCCCTTCCCTCCGCCGAGGCTTCGATCACTTCACTCGGCCCCCAACGCGACGCTTTGCACTCCGGGGCGCGGCCATCTTTTTCTTCGACGGGCCGGCCATGACCCGGATGCCCCACCGCCGCGCGTAGGCGACCATTTCGCGGTCGGAGTGAAGGGAGAGTTTTCGGCGGATGTTCCTTCGATGCACGGCAACCGTCTGGATGGAAATTCCGTGCTTCGCGGAAATCTTCGCGTCGCTCATGCCCGCGACCACCCATCGCATCACCTCCTGCTCCCGCTCGCTCAGGACCCGGTGAAACGCCCCGGGGGCATCAAGAAGCGTTCGCTTCATCTCAAGAAACGTAGGGGAAAAGAAGACCCCCCCCCGCAGGACTTGGTGCACCGCCTCCACCACGACGTCAATGGGGTTGGGCTTCTCCACGTAGCCCTGCACATTGGACCGGGTCACGCGGTAGATGGTGTACGCATCGTGGTGTGACGAGAGGATGACGATCCTCACCCCGGGCGCCTTGCGGCGCAGCGCCGCGACCATGCTCGGGCCATCTACGCCGGGCAACTCGACGTCGAGGAGGATGAGGTCCGGCCTGGTACTGGCCGCCATGGGAAGGGCTTCCCCCACCCCGCCCGCACGGCCCACCACACGGAGGCCGGGCTCCTGCCCGAGCCGGGTCGTCAGCAGATCGGCCATCAACCGATCGTCATCCACGATCATGACGGTTGAGGTCCTCATCGCCGAGCGGTCAAAGATACTTCTTCAACTCGCGGACTGCGCGGCGGACCCCCGTGTCCTCGTCGCCCTTGCCCTCGTACTCGATCCCGAGCCAGCCATTGTAGCCGGCGGCCTTGGCGATCTGGATGCAGCGGCCGAGGTCGAAGGCGGGGTGCGAGCCGTCGGGACCGATGTCCTTGATCTTCGCATGGACGGCCTTCGCGAAGGGCATCACCTTTGCGAGCGCGGCGTACTTGTCCACGCCATCGGGCCAGTTCCCGAAGTCAGGGAGAAAGTCGAAGCAGCCCCCGGCCAGCTTGCGGACCTTGAGCATCCGGTTCGGGCAGGAGGAGAGCCCCCAGTGGTTCTCCATCACGATCCGGATGCGGCACGGCTTGGCCCTCTCCGCGAGCGCGGCGAAGTTCTCCGCGCAGGCGCGAAGGTCCGCGGGCGAAAACTTCTTGATCTGCCCGCCGCCCGAGTTGGCGCGGATCGCGGTGCAGCCGAGTTCCGCCGCCACGGGGATCCACCAGGCGTAGGCGTTCACGGCGCGCCGCCCCAGCCACCCGGGGGCGCACATGTCGTGCGCCTCGTCCACGGCGATATTGAGGATCTTCACCCCCTCGCCCCGCGCCCTCTTCTTCAGTTCGCGGAGGTACTTTGCCGAGGTGGAGGCGAAGAAGACGTTGTTCGGCTCGATGGCTTCGAGGCCAAACCGCCGCCGGGCCACCTTTGGGAAATCGAGCAGCGCGAGGGAGCGACGATCGTTGCGAAACTGGCGGTTCAGGGACCAACCGGCGAGGGAAAGTTGCATGCGGTAATGAAGAACGATCAACGGCCAATGTAAAACAGCAAATTGAAACCCGGGTTCAGCGGTTCAGCGGTTCAGCGGTTCAGCGGTTCACGGTTCAACGGTTACCAACTCTGCCTTCCCGTTTCCGGAAAATGACTCTGCAACCGTGAACCGCTGAACTTCCGAACCGTAAACCCGAGTCGGCGCACGGACGCGCGCCTACATCCCCATGATCTCGTAGCCGCAGTCCACGTAAACCACCTGCCCGGTCATGCCGGTGGACCCGTCGCTTGCGAGGAAGAGGCCGGTCGCCCCGATCTCGGCGAGCTCGACGTTGCGCTTGAGCGGGGTCCGCTCCTCGTAGTGCGCGAGCATCTTTCCGAAGCCGGAGATCCCTCGGGCCGCGAGGGTGTTCACGGGGCCCGCGCTGATCGCGTTCACCCGGATCTTCTTCGGCCCAAGGTCGTAGGCGAGGTAGCGCACCGACGCCTCCAGCGAGGCCTTGGCCACGCCCATCACGTTGTAGTGCGCCACCACCTTCACCGCGCCGTAGTAGCTCAGCGCCAGGATGCTGCCGCCGTCGGTCATGAGCGGCTCCGCCCGTCGGGCCATCGCCACGAGCGAGTAGGCGCTGATGTCGTGCGCCGTGCGAAACGCCTCGCGCGAGGTGTCCACGAAGCGCCCCTCGAGCGCCTCCTTCGGCGCAAAGGCCACGGAATGCAGGAGGAGGTCCAGCCGCCCCGCCTTCTCGCTGAACTGGCGGAAGACCGTGTCGAGCTGCTCGTCGCTGCTCACATCGCAAGGCAGGACGAGCGTGTCGGCGCCCAGCGCCGCGGCGAGCTCCTCCACATTCTCCCGCACGCGCTCCCCCTGGTAGGTGAAGGCGAGGCGCGCCCCCGCGTCGTGCCACGCCTGGGCGATCGACCACGCGATGCTGCGCTTGTTGGCGACCCCGAACACAATCCCATGCCGCCCCTCGAGAGGGCGGCCCTTGTTGGCGTTGGCAGAATCGCTCATGAGCGTGGGAGGTTCGCCTCTTTTCAGGCTTCCTGCAAGCCGCCTGAAACCCTACCAGCGAGGGAGTGGGATTTGGTTCCTCGTGATTTCCAGTGAAATTGACGAGGTCGAAAGCGCGGCCCGATGGGCATCGGGCCTCACCGTATTCGGCTCCCTTGCTTGAACTTCCAGATCCGCCTCACGGCGAAGGCAGGCCGAATACGGAGAGCGATGACTCTGGTTGGCGCGCGTATTCGACCTTCTCATCCTGATCCCCTTTACGCTCTTTGCGTCCGCCTCAGGCGGATTGCGCGAAAATTCTTCCGTCCTCCGTCTTCTCCGCTCGGCACCTCGGCCCGCCCTCCGCGACCTCCGTGGGAAAATCCGAATCTGAGTGCTTCGCTCATGCGACCCACTGAGAGTCGTGAGGAGCCATTCTTACAAAAAGGGCGCTTTGTAGAACTCCTGCCATCCCTGCAAAATGCTAGTCTTTGGGAAAAAACCGCCTGCGGATGGGGCCGCCGACCACGGTCAACGAGGCGAAGCGACAAGCCCCCTTCGAGGGCAGAGGGGTCGCCTCGATTACCTCGGCATCCAAATGTCCAAGATTCAGTTCGTGGAGTTCATGATCACGGCCGTCACGGTCAAGCCTCCATTCAAGGGTCAAATGGGAAACCACCCTGGTGCCGTTCGATTCCACAGTTCCCGTCCTCAGCCAGCGAACGCTGTAGTGGGTAAACGGGCTGTACGGCTGAGCCGATGCCCCAGGATTGAAACAATCCGTAATGAAGATGGGCGCGGCTAGGGGGTCCGCCTTTTTCTCACGGGGAGACGCGGTAAGCCAGGTCCGCGCCTTGATCAGGAGGGGTTTGTGCGTCTCCCACGTGTGCTGCAAGGCGCGCCCACTCGCGAGAAGCCCGAGAGACAACCATCCAGAGTGATCCGGGTCGGAACTGAAAAGGTTAAACATGATCGTCAGAGGTTAATGATTGATGCGCGACAAGAAGAATTCTGCTGAGAGCCGTTTTCATGGTCCTTGGGAAGTGTGGATGCCTCGCACGGTTTACCAAGCGTCCAGAATACCTTTGTGGAGGTAGGGGCCCGGGCGAGATTTTGGTCTACTTCTCTCTCCTCCGTGCTCCGAGGGTAGCTTGACGCGCATGCGCCCGGGGATCGCGGCTCGTGTGCCCCAAAATGCGCGTGGAGGGACATCGCCTGTCCCGCGACCGTGGTGATGTCGCTGTCCGGTTTTTCTCGTTCGCGGCCGCCGACACGGCGGCCCTCCATCCCAGACTTCCGTTTCTGCTGGAGGGCCCGCGTGTCGCGGGCCGTCCGGATGATCCCATCTTCCAACTTGATAAACCTCTTTTCCATAGACACGCCACGGCGAAGACCTCGGTCCCAAGACAGGACTCGTCCATCGGCAACCCGCAACGCCGCTCCGCGCCTCTACGACCGCCGCCGCCGCAGGGCCAGCAGCCCCAGCGCCCCCGCCCCGATCATCGCGTAGGTGGAGGGTTCGGGGATGGCGAGCGTCGAGAACACCACCCCTGCGTTACCGGGACCGCCGCCGACCGACGCCATCCCGTAGAGTGTCGATCCGGCGACCGCCAGATCCGCTTGGGGCATATTCCCGTTGGTACCTTCGAACGAGTCCATGACCGCAAACCCGGTGCCATTGGTCCCGATCGCGAAGAGCGTGCCATAATCCATGGTGCCGCCGGACGTCGTCGTCCCGAACAGCTTCGATCCGGAGAGAACCATGGACCCGCGAGGAGTGCTCCCGTCACTGGAGCCACCGGCGAACTCGTGCAGGAGATTGAAGCCGGTCCCGTCGGTGTTGACCTGGTAGATGGTACCCTTGGTGCCGGCACCACCAGCCTCGGTGATCCCGTAGAGCGTCGAATCGACGAGCGTCAAGGTGCCCATCGGGTTCCCCCCGTCGAGGGTAGAGAACGAGTGCAGGAGGTTGAACCCGCTGCCATCGGTTTGGACGGAGAAGACGGTCCCGACCCCGCTCGCCCCTCCCTGGGCGGTCGTGCCATAGAGCGTGCTGCCGGAGAGCGTCAGGGTTCCGAAAGGCATCCCCCCATCACTGGGGCCATAAGCAACGAACGAGTGCAGGAGGTTGAACCCGCTGCCATCGGTGTTCATTTTGAAGAGCGTGCCGCCCATCCCGTCCCCACCTGACCCGGTCATCCCGTAGAGCGTCGAGCCGGAGAGCGTCAGGGCCCCGAAGGGGCCGCGCCCCTCGAGGGAGGGGTAGGAGTCGGCGAACGAGTGGAGGACACTGAACGCGCTGCCATCGGTGTTCATCTTGAAGATGGTCCCGGCATAGTCTGCTCCACCGCCCTGGGTCATCCCGTAGAGCGTCGAGCCGGAGAGCGTCAGTCCCCCCTGGGGACTATTCGCTTCGGTGCCGGAGGATGAGAACGAGCGCAGAAGGGTGTAGCCGCTGCCGCTGGTGTTCATCTTGAACACGGCACCCGCATCGTTGGCACCGCCGTAGTAGGTCATCCCGTAGAGGGAGGAGCCGTCGATGACGGGCGCGCCGAAGTGGGGCTGGCTCCCGTCGGTGGGATATCCGTCGAACACGTGCAGCACGTTGATTTGCGCGTGGCCGGCGGTGGCGCTGAGCAGGAGCGCCGCGGCAAGCAGGGCCGCGATTCGGGTGGAAGATCCGAGCTTGGTGGAGGGAGGGTTCATAAGAGGCGGGGTTGGATCGTTGATAAAGCAGGGGCAGATCAGCCGCGGCGATTCTTACGGTTCCTCAGCCAGAGACTCGCGGCGGAACCGGCAGTCAGGAGCAGCACCCAAGTCGAAGGCTCCGGTACCGGGGTCGCCATCGCAAACACCGTGCCTTGGCCGGTGCCGCCCGAGCTGGTCATCCCGTAGAGCGTCGAGCCGATGACCGTCAGCGAGCCCTTGGGAGTGCTGCCGTCGGGTTTACCGTCGAAACTGTGTACCTGGAAATCGCTGCCATCGGTGCTCATCTGAAAAATCGTGCCGTTGTAGGAACTGCCGCCAAACGAGGTCATGCCATACAGGGTGGAACCCACGAGCGTCAGGTCGCCCTGGGGCCCGCCCCCGTCCGTGCTGTAGTTGAAGCCGTGCAGCACCGAGAAGGCGCCGCCACTGGTGTCCACCTCAAAAACCGTGCCCACCGAGTCGCCCCCCCCGCCATAGGTCATCCCATAGAGCGTCGAACCGTCGGTCGTCAACGAACCGTAGGGCTGGCTGCCATCGCTGGCACCTCCCGCGAAACGGTGAATCACGCTAAAGTCGGTGCCGTCGGCGTCGATCTTGAACAAGGTGCCCTGTTTGCCGCTGCCTCCATATTGAGAGGTCATCCCATAGAGCGTCGAACCGATCATCGTCAGCGAACCGAAGGGATTGGCGCCATCCGTGTTATACGCGAAGCTGTGCAGTAGGCCGAAGCCGCTGCCGTCGGTGTTCATTTTGAAAACCGTGCCATAGCCGCTCCCCCCAGTCTTAGTCACCCCGTAGAGGGTTGAGCCGGACAGGATCAGCGAGCCCTGGGGAGCGCTACCGTCGCTGGCGCTCCCCGTAAAGTTGTGCAGCACGCTGTAGCCGCTGCCGCCGGTACCCATCGTAAAGATGGTCCCTGAACCGCCGCTGCCACCGCCTGCGGTCATGCCGTAGAGGGTTGAGCCGGACAGCGTCAGCGAGCCGTTGGGTTCCTTACCACCAAGGCCGCCCGAAAAACTATGCAGCAGGCTGAAGCCGCTGCCATTGGTATTCAGCGCAAAAATTGCGCCGTTGCCAGTGCTGCCGCCATACGCGGTCATGCCGTAGAAGGACGAGCCATCGAGCGTCAGCGAACCGTACTGGGGCCCATGGCCATCCGTGGCGGCGTACGAAAAATTGTGCAGAATGTCCGCTTTGGCCACGAGGGCCTGAAGTGCGGACAGGGCGACGAGAAGTAGAAGGCGAGTTTTCATGGGAGGAGCGTTGATGATCGAACGGTTTCAGGGAGCAAATGGAGAGCTGACGCTCTCCACGGCGACCACCCTCAACATATACCGACCCCGCGTCGATGAGTTTGATTCTGATTTTCGTGTAGGAAAATTCCTACAAAAAGTCGTTTTCGTTTTCTCTCTCTTTTCGGTTTCATTCCATCCGGGGACGGCATACTCGTGGGCGCGATGAGCCTCTCCGCCGCGATCCCGTTTATCTCCGCGGGAGTCGCTCTCACGCTGCTCGGCTTCCTCCTCTCGCGCGTCCTGTTCCGCCCCAAGCGGCATTCCGCCATCCCGCTCGACCACGAGGAGCGCAATGCCCTGCTGATCGACCACGCGGAGGCCATCATCTACACCATCAGCCCGGAGGGGCTCATGACCTATGTCTCCGCGAACTGGCCAAGGCTGCTGGGGCATCCCACCGAACAGGTCGTCGGACAGAGTTTCAGCCATTTCGTTTACCCCGAGGATCACCCCGCCTGCTACGCCTTCCTGGAACGGGCGGTGCAGACCGGCAAGGCCCAGAGCGGCATCGAGTACCGGGTTCTCCACATGGACGGCACTCTCTTCTGGCACACCTCCAGCGTCCGTCCGGTTAAGGACGAAGGCGGGCGTCTGGTTGCCTGCGTGGGGATCGCCCATGACATCACCCGCATGAAGGAGGCCCAGTCGAGCTTGCGCGAGGTCAACCGTCGAATGGTGGATCTCATGGCCAGCCGGGAAATCGAACTGCGCGAAGCCATCGCCCAGGCCCTCTTCGCCGCGGAGGGGGAGGCGCGGCGGATCGGCCACGAGATCCACGCGACCCTCTGCCAGGAGCTCGTGGGCCTGGCGCGCATGACCGAGAACCTGAAACGCGCGACCATGCCCTCGGAAGAAGATCGCGCCCTGCTTCTCAAAATCACGGAACAGTCCGCCCACTCCTCCCGCCTGGCGCGCGAGTTCGCGCACCACCTCACCCTGCACGACCTGGAAGTCGGCTCCTTCGCGGAGGCCATGGCCGTGTTCACCGCGCGCTTCGAGAAGCTCTTCGGCATTTCCGTGGAGTTCAACTGCGGGGTCGCCCCGGAGGTCCTGAAGGACGCGATCTCGGAACACCTCTACCGCATCATCAGCGAGGCCGCCTCCAACGCGGTCCGACGCGGACGGGCCCGCCGCATATGGATTGATCTCGTGCAGGAGGAGGATCGCCTCGTCCTCTCCGTGAGCAACGACGGGGCCCCGCTTCCCGAATCCGGCAAGATCCGCGACGGACTCGGCCTGCGCCAGATGCGGATGCGCACCCGCCTGATGGGCGGCACCCTCTCGCTGCACCCCGGGGAGGGGGGGCACACCCTCCTCCAGGTCGTGATCCCGCGTTCCTCGTGATTTCCAGTGGAACTGACGAGGTCGAGGGGATGGTCTCCTCTCACCGCCGATCCGATACCTCAATCCGAAGGAGCCGAACCAGAACTGCCCACGGAGAGCACGGAGGATGGAGAAGAAGCGATGAGCGGATTTCTCGCGCAATCCGCCTGAGGCGGACGCAAAGGTCGCAAAGGAGGAACCGAGGGCCGAATACGCGGCCCGATCCGCATCGGACCTCACCGTATTCGGCTCCCTTGCTTGGAGTTCCAGATCCGCCTCCCCGGCGAAGGCAGGCCGAATACGGAGAGCGACAACTCTGGTTGGCGCGCGTATTCGGCCTGTTCATCCTGATCCCCTTTGCGATCTTTGCGTCCGCCTCAGGCGGATTGCGCGAGAGCTCTTCCGTCCCCCGTCTTCTCCGCTCGGCACCTCGGCCTGCCCTCCGTGACCTCCGTGGGAAAATCCGCATCTGAGCGCTTTGTCCATGAGACCCACTGAAAGTCGCGAGAATCCAGATCCCGCAATCGCCCTCGCCTCGATTTTTCGGGTGACACCTCCCCACGGGGAGGCGACATTCCTGCGGGCGCACCATGAGCACGCAGAAATCGAAATCTTCGAGGACGAGAAAAAAGCGGATCCTTGTGGTCGAGGACCACCCCCTGGTGCGCAAGGGCCTCTGCGACGCGATCAACGCCGAGGCCGACCTCCAGGTCTGCGGCGAGGCCGAGAGCTGGCATGACGCCCAGCAACAGGTCCTTGAGTCCCCGCCGGACCTGATGGTTCTCGACCTCAACCTCAAGGACGGCAACGGCTGGACGCTCCTTGACCAACTCCGCGCCGCCGAAAAACTTCCGCCGACCCTGGTGCTTTCTGTCTGTGCGGAGGAGGTGTACGCGCAGCGACTGCTCCAGTCCGGTGCCCGCGGCTACCTCATGAAGGACGAGCCCATCCCCCAAATCCTCGATGCGATCCATAAGGTGATCAGGGGGCACCTCGCCGTGAGCGACGCGGTCGCCTCCTACATTATCGGCACCGCGACCCAGGGGGACGTCGCCGCTGTGGATGCCCGGACCGAGATGGAGGCCCTGAGCGACCGAGAACTCCAGGTCTTCGAGATGATCAGCCAGGGCCTCGGCAACAAGGAGATCGCCGAGCGCCTCGGAATCGGCCAGAAGACCATCAGCACCCACAAGATCCGCCTGATGGAGAAGCTGGGGGTGCAAACCACCCCCGCACTGGTCGCCCGGGCGCAACGACAGGCGTAAGCCATCCCTCCGTGCAGATGGCAGGCGAGGCTCGCCATCTCCAATCGGAAAAATCGGATCCGAACATTACTGGCAAGGACCCTCGAGGAAGATCTCCTCCTCCGCGCTACGGAAGCCCCCCCACCGCACCGATCGCGTAGAGCGGGAGATTGGTCATCCACGATTCTTCCCGGTAATCCGAAAGGGAGGTGCGAACGGCGGGCTTTAGACGATATTTTTCACAGAAAACCTTGAAGCTCTTGGATTGGAGACTTTCACCGGCTTTGACTTCGATCGGAATGACCCGTCCCTCGATTTGCAGCAGAAAATCAACCTCCGCCGTACTCTTCGCATTGGCCCAGTAGCCGATGAAATCGGCCGAAAGATGACGCAGTTGCTGCATTACAAACTGCTCGGTCAGCGTGCCCTTGAACTCTTCAAAGATCCTCTGGCCGTCAATGATCGTCCGTCGGTCCAGTCCGGTCTTGGCCGCAAGAAGACCGACATCCAACATAAAGAGCTTAAAGGACGCCAGATTCTGATAGGCGGCCAGGGGCATCCCCGGTTTCTCAACCCGACAGCACTTGGTCACAAGGCCGCAATCCAGTAGCCATTGAATGGCAAGTTCGAACTCCTTTGCCCTCCCTCCCTCCTTCAGGGCGCCATAAAGAAATTTCCGGTTTTCCTTACCCAGTTGGGATGGAATGCTGTTCCACACCATTCGAATCCGCGGCACCCACGCGACCGGCGCATGCTTCGAGAAGTCGGTCTCATAGGCATCCAGGAGGCGCCGTTGAATCTGGCGGACCGCGTCAAAATCCCCACTCTCCGCATAGACAGAGACGGCTTCCGGCATGCCGCCGATGAATAAATAGTGCTTCAGGTGGTCCGTAAGACGGGTCTTAAAATGGGCGATCGCCGACCAGTCGCGGCCATCCAGCAAATCCACCAGTTCCCCTTCGCCCACGGCGTGCAGGTACTCAAAAAACGACATCGGCTCCATATCCAGAAAGTCGATCTTTCCCACCGGGAACGAGACATGTTCGTGCAAGGCCACGCCCAGAAGCGAACCGGCGGCGGCGAGGTGAAGTTGCGGTGCCTTTTCGCAGAAGTACTTGAGGGAAGTGATGGCGCGGTCCGCTGACTGGATCTCATCGAAAATCAGCAGAGTCTCTCCGGGGACGATCTTGGTTTTAAACTCGATCTGGAGAATTCGCAGGATGCGGTCCACCTCAAAATCGTCAGCAAAAAGCGCCCGCAGGCGCGGCGCATCCTCGAAGTTGACGTAAACGCAGCGAGGGTAGGCTGTTCGCCCGAACTCCTGGAGCAGCCAGGTCTTGCCCACCTGCCGCGCCCCTCGGATCAGCAACGGTTTTCGGTGCGGGCTTTCTTTCCAGCGGATCAAATCATTCCAGCGGTCTCTCTTCATCGCTTGGCTCCTTTCTAATATCCAACAAGATGGCGGAATTTATGCGATTAGCAACATTTAGTTCCAGAATATAATGTTGTATTTCACACTATTCTCCATGAGATTCTTACCAATAATTGGATGGAAGCGCGGAGAATACGCCCCCCCATCCGATCCATCTGGGTTTCATTTCTCAGTGGAGGGCCCGCCTGTCGCGGGCCGTCTGCATCTCAGGCTTCTGTTTCTACTGAAGCGCGCCGCTTGCCATCCCTCCTGAAAGACGGCAGGCGTGGAGCGCCTGCCCTGCCATCGGAGCGGACTTGAAGAAAATTTCTAGCTAGCGAAAGAGCGCCTCGGCCGCGCTGCGGATCACCCGCCACCAGGGGGACGGCCACACGCCGGCCATGAGCAACCCCGCCCCGAGAGCCAGGATCAGGGCTCGCAGGGAGCGTCCCACCGGCGCCAGCCCCTGCGCCGCGTCCTCCTCGGGCCCGATCACGACCTTCACGACCGCAAGGTAGTAATAAAGCGAACACACCGCCCCGAAAATCGCCACCGCGGCAAGGCTCCAGCTCGATTCAGAGACCACGCAGCGGATCACGAGCAACTTCCCGAAAAAACCCGCCAGCGGCGGGATCCCCGCGAGCCCGAGAATCCCGAGCAGAAGCGAGCCCGCCAGCCAGGGGGATCTCCGCCCGAGGCCGCCCAGGCTCCGCAAATCCAGCCTTCGGTTCGCCGGCGCCATCCCGCTCATCGCCGCGAAGACGAGACCCGCCCCCAGCAAATAGGCAACCATGGAGTAGAAGGCCGCCTTCGCGCCCGAAGCGGAGGCCGTCCCGAGCGCAAGCAGGATGAATCCTGAGTGACTGATCCCCGAGTAGGCGAGCAGGCGCTTGAGGTTTGTCTGCGAGAGGCCCCCGAGGCTGCCCCAAAGGAGCGTGGCCCCCCCGACCCAACTCACCGGCGCCTGCCAGAGATCCTGCATCGGCAAAAAGACGTCGAGGAGCAGGCGCGCGAGGACCGCAAAACCCGCCGCCTTGGAAAGCAGGGAAAGCAGCGCCATCGCCGGGACCGGCGCCCCCTCGTAAACATCCGGCGTCCACCAATGAAACGGAACCGCGGAGACCTTGAAGCCCACCCCCACCAGCATCAGGGTGAACCCCGCCACCAGCACGACCGAGTCCGGATGCGCCGCCGCGTGCTGGCGAATGGCCCCAAACTGCAGCGACCCGGCATCGCCGTAAACGAGCACCATCCCGTAAAGCAGGATCGCCGAGGCCATCGCCCCGTAGACCAGGTACTTGACCCCCGCCTCGAGACTCAGCGGATCCTCCCGCTGCCAGGCCACGAGCAGGAACAGGCAAACCGCCATCAGCTCGAGCGAGACATAAAGCATCACGAGATCCCGCGCGCTGCCGAGAGCCATCATCCCGAGGCAGGCCGCGAGCTGCAACGCCACCTGCTCGACATATCCCGGCGCATCCTCCCCATCGCAGCGCGCCGTGAGCAGGACGCAAATGGCCGTGGCCACCAGCGCGAACTCCTTCACCCACAGGGCGAAGGCATCCAGGAGATAGAGGCCGCCCGCCGTGTAGGCGCACGCGTCGTCCGCGCGCAGGATCCCGGCGCCGCAGGCCGCGTACCCGGCGAGCCCGAGCAGGATCGCGGCGACCGCGGTCCCCCAGTAGCGCCGCGAGGCCCCCTTCACGAGAAGGTCCGCAAGCAGCAGCGCGAGCAGCAGCCCGGCGACCGCGATCTCGAGGCGGAGGGTGAAGGGATTGATCATCGGGGAACGGCCGCGGGGGCGACGACTTTCGCCAGCGGGCACGCCAGCGGGCATCGGGCGCCTCCCAAGAAGACCCGCGGGAAAAATCCGACCGCGAGGGAGACCGCGAGGAGGAGCCCCACGGCCACCCGCCGCGCGCGATCAAGGTCCACCGCCCGCTCCATCGAGGGCGCGAGCGGCCCGAGAAATCCGCGCCTCACCGCCCGCAGAAAGTAGACCGCGCTGATCACCGTGCCCCAGATCGCGAGAACGGTCGGCCAGGGCCACGCGCGGAGGCTGCCTGCGAAGATCATCAGCTCGGCGGGGAAGTTGGCGAAGCCTGGCACGCCGAAGCCCGCCAGCGCCGCCATCGTGAACGCGGTGGCGACGAACGGCATCCGCTGGGCGAGCCCACCCATCGCCGAGAGCGAGGAGGTGCCGATCGCCTCGCGACAGGATCCGGCGAGGGCGAACCCCGCCGCCGCCGCCAAACCGTGAGCGAGGAGGAAGAGGGTGAATCCCTCCATCGCCACCGGGGTGCCGGAGGCGAGGGCGAGGAATCCGAAGCCCATGTGCGACACGCTCGCCCAGGCAAGCATCCGCCGCAGGTCGTCCTGCCGCAGCGCGATGTAGCCCGCGTAGAGGACCTGGATGGCCGCCAGCCACGCCACGCACGGGCGCCAGAAGGCGACCCCTTCGGGCAGCAAGGGGAAGGCCACGACCGCGAGACCGTAGAGCCCGAACTTCTTCACCACGCCCGCGTGGAGCATCGCGGCGAGCGGCGGCGCCTCCGCGTAACCGAGGGGCGCCCACGTGTGCAGCGGCACCACGGAGACCAGCGTGCCGAAACCCACGAACAACAGGAGAAACACCCATGCCTGCAGGCCGGCGGCCATCGGGTGGCCCGCGAGGTGCGCGCGCAGCGCGGGGAGATCGAAGGTCCCCGCCCCCGAGGCCAGCACCAGCGCGAGCAGGCCCACGAGCAGCACGAGGCTGCCCGCGAGGAGGTAGAGCGTGATCTTCGTGGCCGCCTCGCGCCGACGCTCGCCGCCCCAGATCCAGATGAGCACGAAGGTCGGGATGAGCGCGAACTCGTGGAAGACGTAGAGGAAGAACAGGTCCTGCGCGACAAAGGCGCCGGCCATGCCGCCGACGATCACGAGTCCGAGGGCGTGGTGGAAGCGCGCCCGCTCCGTGGGACGCGCCACGAGCACGGCCGCGAACCCGACGAGGGCCGTCAGGAACACGAGCAGCCCGCCCAAGCGCCCCACCCCAAGGTGCCAGCCGATCCCGAGGTCCGGTAACCATGGGCGCTGCACCTCGAACGCCAGCCCCCCGCCCGCGGCGAGCGCGCCGTGCAGGCAGAAGAGCGAAAGAAGAAGCTCGATCCCCATCGTCGCAACCGAAAGGACCCGAGCGAGGCGGGCCGTGCGCACCGGCGCGAGCATGAGGAAAAGCGCCGCGGCGATCGGCAGGAAGATGAGGGTCGTCAGCATGGCGTTCTCCGTTTCAACGCAGGACCCCCAGGATGAGAAAAACGGCCGCCGCGAGGCCGAGCAGGAAGCCGTAGAATTGCAGGCTGCCCGAGTGGAAACAGCGAAGCACGTTCCCCAGGCAAAGGGTCGCCAGCGAGAGCCCCCGCACCCCAAGCCCGTCCACAAGCCACCGGTCCACCAGCCGCAGGAAGCCCGCGAAACGCTCCTGCACCCCTTCCACGAGCCACTGGTAAAACTCGTCGAACATGAACTTCGACGCGAGGACACGCCGCAGGCCGGGGAAGGCCTTTGCGAGGGCGTCGCCCTCCACCCCCCGATACACCACCCAGGCCACGAGCAGGCCGAGAACCGCGATCATGATGAAAAACGCGTGGATGACGACCGGGACGTGTTCCGGCGCCGCGCCGCTGAGGGTGGCGAGGCAATCGCGCGCGTAGCCGCCGCGCCAAGCGAACGCGAAGCTGAAGAGCGCGAGAATCCCAAGCGGCACCTTGATCACCCAGCCGTTCTCCCGCGCGTGGGAGGCCCCCTCCCCACGCGGCGCGCCGAGGAAGACCGCCATGAAAAGCCGCCCCATGTAAAAGGCGGTGAGCACCGCCGTGAACGTCCCGAGGACGAAGAGCGCGCGGTTCGCGCGAAGCGCCACCAGCAGGATGCCATCCTTCGAGTCCGCCCCCGCGAAGAACGGGACCCCGCACAGGGCGAGCATCCCCACGAGGAAGGTCACCGATGTCCATCGCATCCTGCCCCACAGGCCGCCCATCCGCCAGATGTCCTGCTCGTGATGGAGCGCCACGATCACGCTCCCGGCACCGAGAAAGAGGAGAGCCTTGAAGGCCGCGTGGGTCGAGAGGTGGAACATCGCCGCGTGCGGGCTCGCGAGGCCCACCGCCATCACCATGTATCCGAGCTGGCTGAGCGTCGAGTAGGCCAGCACCCGCTTGATGTCGTCCTGGGCCACCGCCCAGAGCGCCGCGAGGAGCGCCGTGACTCCGCCCGTCCACGCGATCACCTCCAGCGCGCCCGGCGAAAGCGCCAGAAGGAAGAAGATGCGGCAGAGCATATACACCCCCGCCGCCACCATCGTTGCCGCGTGGATGAGCGCGGAGACCGGCGTCGGGCCCTCCATCGCATCCGGCAGCCAGACATGGAGGGGAAACTGCGCCGACTTGCCCACCGCCCCGCAGAAGAGGAGCAGCGCCACCGCCCCGACCGAAAGAAACCCGAGCGGGGAGGCCGCCAGCTTCTCCCCAAACCCCGGGGCGAGGGACTTGAGGTCGAGGAAGTCCACCGTACCGAGCACCGACCAGATCACAAGGATCCCGATGAGGAACCCGAAGTCGCCCAGCTTGTTCACCAGGAAAGCCTTCTTCCCCGCGTCCGCCGCGCTCGCGCGCTCGTGCCAGAAGCCGATGAGCAGGTAGGAACTCAGCCCCACCAACTCCCAGAAGAGGAAAAGCATCACCAGGTTCCCCGCAAGGACGATCCCCAGCATCGAGAACATGAAGAGCGAGAGGAACCCGAAGAAGCGCCCCATCCCCGGGTCGCCCCGCATGTAGCCCCACGAGTAGACGTGGATCAGGGCGCCCACCCCCGTGACGATGAGGGCCATGAGCCGCGCAAGCGGGTCCCATTCCATTCGGAAGGCCACGTTGAAGCCGCCGGCATCGAGCCACACCGCGCCGCCGCACGGGTCGACCCCCTTCCAAGCGAGCCAGGCCACCCACGCCGCATTCGCAAGGGCCGCGGCCGTCGAGACCGACGCGGCCACGCGATGCCGAGCACGCAGGAAAAGCGCGCACGCGGCGAAGCTCGCCAGCGGAAGCAGGAGGATGAAGGTGTGGCCCATCACAGTTTGAGGGTGGCGATGTCGCTCACGCGGACGGTCCCGCGAAGGCGGAAGAGGGACACCAGGATGGCCAGGCCCACCGCGACCTCCGCGGCGGCTACCGTGATCACGAAGAAAACAAAAACTTGCCCGTCCAAGCCGGTCCCGTGCCGCGAAAACGCAACGAGGGCGAGGTTTGCCGCATTGAGCATCATCTCCAGCGACATAAAAACGATGAGCGCGTTGCGGCGCAACACCACGCCGGCCGCGCCGATGCAGAAGAGCATCGCGCTCACGACCAACCAGTGATGGAGGCCAACGGTTTCCATGTTCAGGGGGGAGTCTTGCCCTCGGCAGGGTGCGCGCGCGGGCGATTCATGGCGATCACGCCCACCGTCGCCGCAAGAAGGAGAATGCTCGCGACCTCGAAGGGCAGCAGGTAGTTGCTGAAAAGGAGCTTCCCGACGGCCGCAGTCGTGCCCTCCGCCCCTCCGACAGGGATGCGAAGGAGCCGCCCGTCGCGAATCGCCCAGGCCAACCCAAAAAGAAGCAGGCCCCCAGCAGCCAGTGCGCCGGCCGCCGCAATCCATCCGAAGCGGTACCGCTCCTCCTCGCGCACGTTGAGCAGCATGATCACAAAGAGGAAGAGGACCATGATCGCCCCCGCGTAGACGAGGATCTGCACCGCCGCGAGGAACCACGCGTGGGCCAGGACGAAGAGCCCCGCCATGAAGAAGAAGGAGACCACGAGCAGCATCGCGGAGTTGACCGGGTTCCTGCGCGTGAGCGCGAGCCCCGCGCACGCGAGCATCAGGAAACTGAAAAGATAAAAAAGAATCGTTTCCATGTTCACGCGTCAGGCCCAGCCATAAAATAAACCACAAAGGCACACTGGAGGGATGGTGTCCCTCGGGCTCTTCTTTATGTCTTCGTGGTTCATCATCTTCCGTTCCGTCACTTATTATTCCACTTGAGGATGCCGTCCTGCATCACGCCGCCCATCTCGAGAAGCTTCGCCTTGTCGTGGACAAGCTCGGCGCGGGAATAACCCGTGAGCGAATATTCTTTTCGCAGGAAAATCGCCTGTTCGGGGCAGACCTCCTCGCACAGCCCGCAATAGATGCAGCGGAGCATGTTGATCTCGAATCGCTCGGGACGCTTCTCCACCTTGGCATCCGGGTCGCTCTCAGGGAGGGCGCCCGGCCAGATCGCAATCGCGCGGGGCGGACAGACAAACTCGCAAAGCTGGCAGCTCACGCATTTTTCCCGTCCCTCCTGGTCGCGCACGAGGGTCGGCGCGCCGCGGTACCCCGGAGGCAACGACCACTTCTGCTCGGGATATTCCATCACCACCCGACGGTCCCGCCGCCCCAGCACCATTTTCAGGAAGTGCCGGCTCGTGACGAGGAACCCCCCCCACAAGGCGGGGAAGTAGAGCTTCTCCCACCAGGTCAGGTTCGGGCGTGGAACGACGAGAGGCATGGGGAAATTAATGAAAAATGTAAAACGGCTGATGCAAAATGGGCGAAGGTTTCTGAGATCGGGAAAGCAGGAGGTTGGATCAGGCTCCGCGCATCGGCGTTGGGTAATCAGAAATCAGCAATCAGAAATCGTCAATAGACTTAGGGGCGGACGTGGATCGCCAGAGCGAAGGCGTAGACCACGATGTTCAGGAGCGCGAGCGGGAGCAAGACCCGCCATCCCAACCGCATGAGCTGGTCGTAGCGGAAACGCGGAAGCGTCCAGCGCACCCATATAAAGAGCACGATGAAGGCGAGCAACTTGACGAGGAAAGCCCCCACGCCGAGCAACCCCGCCACGAGCGGGCCAAAGGCCTCCACGCGCACGAACGGCACCTGCCAGCCCCCGAAGAAGAGGGTCACGATCAGCGACGAGGCGATGATCATGTTCGCGTACTCGGCGAGGAAGAAGAGGGCAAACTTCATCTGCCCGTACTCCGTGTTATATCCCCCCACCAACTCCTGCTCGCACTCGGGAAGGTCGAACGGCAGGCGGTTGGTTTCTGCAAAGGCCGAGATGAGAAAAATCAGGAACGCCACCGGCTGCTGGAACACCAGCCACATCCCCGACTGGTACTCGACCACGCTCGAAAGCTTGAGCGACCCGACCCACAGGAACACGCTGACCACGCTCAGGCCCATCGGCACCTCGTAGGAGATGAGCTGCGCCGAGGCGCGGATCCCCCCGAGGAAGGGGTACTTCGAGTTCGAGGCCCAGCCCGCCAGCACAATCCCGTAGACCCCGAGCGACGCGATCGAAAAGACCCAGAGAAGGCCGACATCGAGGTCCGCGATCACCAGCTTGAATCCCGCGAGCGAGTTCCCAAAGGGGATCACGGCGAGGGCGAGCAGCGCCGGCGCCATCACGAGGGTCGGGGCGAGGACGTAGTAGAGCCGGTTCACATGCCCGGGCATGACGTTCTCCTTGAGGAGAAGCTTGAAGCTGTCCGCGATCGGCTGGAAGAGGCCGAAGGGCCCGACGCGGTTCGGCCCGAGGCGATCCTGCATCAGCGCGCAGATCCGCCGCTCCGCCAACACGGTGTAGGCCACCATCCCCAAGAGGACCCCGATCACCACGCCGATCTTCACGGCCGCCTCGATGGCGAGGAGCACGCCGGGCTGGGCGAGGAGGTTGGAAAGGAACGGGCTCATGCTCGATTTGCTGTCACACTTCCTCTGGAACGACACGCCCCATCATGCCTCCCAGTGGAGGGGCACGCTTCGTCGTGCCCTTCTGCTCCGTCGTACCTTCCGCTGGAGGGCCGCCGTGTCGGCGGCCGCGGAGAAGGAAGACGGACGGCGACACGCCGTCCCTCCAATCGCGATTCGATCGAGGCACCGTCGTTCCCACGCGAAGCCGAGACCAATCCCAGCGACCGTTGCTTGCTCAAGAGATTCATATCGAGGTTGCCTCCTTGGGCAAGGTCAGGGCCACGCCCCCCGTACCCAATCCATTCCACGTCACCTGCGACAATGCCGGCGTCTCGGCGCACATCTTCTGGAAGACCGCATCAAAAGAGACCAGCCCCGCGCGCTCCCGCTCGGGAAGGAGCGCGCAAAGGGTTTCCCAATCGGGACGCACCCCCGCCTGCGGCGGGAAGGCCGGCGAGAAGCGCTGCATCCTTCCCTGGCCGTTGACGAAGGTGCCCTGCTTCTCGAAATGGGCGGCGCCCGGCAGCACCCAGTGGGCCAGTTCCGTCGTCCGGCTCGGGAGGAGGTCCACCGCCACAAGGAGCTTCAGTCGCGCGAGGGCGGCCTCGGAAATCCCCGCCTTCACGGCACATTCGCCGACGGCGAGCAGCGCATCCACCTTCCCCTGCTCCACCGCGGCGCAGAGGGCCGCGAGGCGCGAGCCCGGGGGGGCTCCGGCCACGCCCGCGAGAAGGGCGCCCGCCGTGTTCGGGTTGCGGTCCGCCATCACGAGGATGCGGTCCGCCTCGCCCGCGCGCGGGATAACCTCGAGCAGGTCGCAGCCCAGGGCCACGGCAAGGCGCCGGATCAGCCAGAGCTCTTCCGTCGTGGAACGGGCCGACGCGAGGATTGCGAGGCTCCCTTTCGCGGCCGCGAGCCCCTCGCGGCAAGCCTTGAGCGCCTCCTCCCAGGGGACCGTCTGGTCCGCCTCCATCTCGCGCCGTCTTGGCGCCACCAGGCGTCGCTCGTCGTTCACCCACTTGAAATTCAGGCGCCCCTCGTCGCACATCCAGTCGGAGTTCACCGCGTCGTTGCGGCGTGGCTTGAGGCGATAGATTTTTCCCTCGCGCGCACCGGCCGTGACGTTGCAGCCGCGCGCGCAGGAGGCGCAGACGCTCTCCGTCTCCTTGAGAAACCAGACGCGCATCTTGAAGCGAAAGTCGGTCGAGGTCAGCGCGCCCACGGGACAGACATCCACCGTGTTCAGCGAGTAGTTGTTCGCAAGTTCGCGCCCCGGATAGCAGCCGAGGCGGCTGTGACCGCCGCGCTCGAAGATGCCGAGAACGTCGTCCCCCGCGATCTCGCGGCTAAAGCGGATGCAGCGCGAGCAGAGGATGCAGCGCTCGTCATCGAGCATCACGCGCGGCCCGAGGCGGACCCGCTTGGGCTTGGGCTCCTTCTCCTCGACGAAGCGGGACTCGCCGATCCCGTATTCCACCGAGTATTGCTGGAGGTGACATTCGCCGGCCTGGTCGCAGATGGGGCAGTCGAGCGGGTGGTTGACCAGGAGGAACTCCATCACTCCGCGGCGGCAGTCCTGGACGATCTTCGAGTCGGTGCGCACGGCCATCCCCTCGGCAACCGGGGTCGCGCAGCCGATCTGCGGCTTGGGCATCCAGTTGATCTCCGGGGCGCCGCTGGGGCCAATGATCGGCTTGCGGTCGGGACCGAGCCGCGGGAGGCCAATCTCGACGAGGCACATGCGGCAGTTCCCCGACACCGAAAGCTTTTCGTGGTAGCAGTAGTGCGGGATGTGGATGCCGAGGGCCTTCGCGGCCTGGATCGCATTCGCGCCCTTCGGCACCTCGATGGCGCGGCCATCCACCGTCAGGCGGACAACATCTCGGGTTGGCGCGGTTTCGCTCATCGGAAAGGGCGCCTTTCTCTAGGCGACCCCCGCCGCCATTTCAACCCTTTCCCCCCGCCCTACGCTCGCCATCCCCTCAACCCAAACGAACCCGTCGAGTGGATCCGGTAAATCAGCGTGCCGGTGCCGCGCCGGCGGCGGCGGCGGGAGGCGTAAAGAAAATCTGGCCGGTGTGCGGGCAGCGAACGGCGCTGTCCGGCGAGAAACGGCTCACGTCCACCATCTGCTTATCCTGCGCGTACGGGCTCTTCACGAGGCCCGTCCACTTCGAACGAAGCGCCACGGGATAGCCCTTGCGCTTGGGAAACTGGTCGAGCGGGATGATCTCCCCGTTGGCGCTCCGGGCTTCCAGTTCCGCCACGGAAACGGCGGGCTGGCGGGGAAGATTCCCCTCGGCAGTGCCCTGCGGCACCTCGGACTGGCCCGGGGCCATCGTGGTCGACGTGCTTTCTTGAGGTTTGCCGGTCGCGCAGCCCATGAGGGCGAGGGAACAGGCCACGACAGCGAGGAAGGAAAAAAGAGCGGGTTTCATCGGCGGCGAGCCTATCGCAGCCGCCGGGGATTTCAAGCGACAAGAAGGCGAATCTAGAAACGTCTCAATATCAGCGGCTGATTTCTGCTCTGAAACCCCGCTCACTTTCTTTCCATCCTCCTCATCAGGACGTACATCGCCCAAAACCACGACCAGTGGATCCGCCCCACGGCGTAGCCTTCCCGGATGCCCCGCAGCCCGGAGGGGTCCAGCCACTCGCCCCACGCCCCGCCCGCGGCGAGGCGGAGGTCGAAGTCCGCGAGCACCCTCCCCCGCAGCCATTCCTCCCATGGAAAGACGAAACCCTGCTTGGGCCGCCGCACGACCGCGTCCGGCAGCGGCGCACGCAATGCCTGCCGCAGCGGCCACTTCGGAGCCCCATCCCCGGCGAACGGCGCCGCCAGCAGCGGGATTGCGCGCCGCGCGACCTCGACATCCACGAGCGGCGTTCGCACCTCGAGGCTGTGCGCCATCGAGAGGGCGTCGGTGTCGCGCAAAAGCTGGTTCGAAAGGTAGCGCGTGAACTCCATCCCGCCCACCGCCACATGCGCAGGAAGGCGCCGCGCAACCACCCACGCGGTTTCTGCGAAAAACCGCGCGTGCGCCGCTCCCACCAGCCCCCGGTGTTCCGGGCGCAGGACCCGCTCCATCGCGGATCCCGAAAAAAGGCCGCGACACGCGAGCCACGCGCCCCGCTCGTCCGCGGGCGCCGTCCGCAACAGGTCCGCGAGACGCTCGCCGCTCGTCCCCCCGCGCAGATTCCCCGCCGTGAACGCCGCGACGGCCCGCCCAGTTCCCCCGAACGCCGCCGCCGCGCGCATCCAGCCCGCCAGCCTCGGCACCCGCGCAAAATTCCCGTAGCCCGCGAAAAGCTCGTCCCCCCCCACACCCGAAAGCGCGACCGTGAGCCCTGCCGCTCGCGCCGCGCGGGAGACCACGTAGGTGTTGAACCCATCGATACTCGGCTGGCCGAGGTGCTCAAGAAAATGCTCGAGCATCCCCTCGAACTCCACCTGGGTCAGCGGCACGTCGTGGTGGCGCGTCCCGTAATGCTCCGCCGTCTGCCTCGCGAGCCCCCCCTCGTCGAGAGGGTGACCCTCGAGCGAAACGGAGACCGTGTGCACCGGCCCGCCGGAGATTTCCGCCGCCACGCCCGCGAGCATCCCGCTGTCGATCCCCCCGCTCAGGAAAAGCCCGATCGGCGCGTCGCTCACCAGGTGGCGCCGCACCGAGTCCCGAAGGCATTCCGCCATCCCCTCGAAGTCGGGGGCCGCCCCCCCAACCGCACCGGTACACCAACCGGGGATCGGTCCTGCCCCGTGGAAGGAGGTATGCCCCTCCCGGATCTCCACCCTTTCCCCGGGCGCCAGCGCCCGCACACCCCGCTCGAGGGTTCTCGGTGCGGGGACCGAACCGAGGAGGAGAAAATCCGCAAGGGCATCGCCGTTCACCCCACCCCCAAACCCCGTCAGCTCACGGAAGGCCCGCGTTTCCGAGGCGAAGGCCAGCAACCCCTCCGACTCGAAGAGATGGAGCGGCTTGATCCCGAGTGGGTCGCGCGCCAGGTGGAGCGTCCCCCGCGCGAGGTCGTACACCGCCGCCGCATACATCCCGCGCAGCGCGTCGAAGGCCTCCGCCCCCCGCTCCTCGAAAAGGTGGACGAGCACCTCCGAGTCGCTGGTGGAGACGAAGCGGTGTCCCCGCTCAACGAGACCCGCCCGCAGTTCGGCCCAGTTGTAAAACTCGCCGTTCACCAGCACGCACGCGGAGCGCTCCTCGTTCCAGAGCGGCTGGCGGCCCGCCGCCGAGAGGTCGAGGATCGAGAGCCGCCGCTGGCCGAGAAAAACCCCTCCCGGTGCATCCGAGAAAAACCCCTCGTCATCGGGCCCGCGATGCCGCATCGCGCCCGCCATCGCGCGGCAGGCGCGCTCCGCCTCCGGGACCGGGAGGATTCGTTTCTTCAGGACGATGCCACAGATGCCGCACATGCCAGCCTGCTTTTCACGCTTTCCGCGCGATCATGCAATCCCCGGCGCGCGGATCTTGACCTTTCCTCCCTTGCCGGTATCTTTGCAGCTCAACTCAACCTTCCATGAAAAAAGCAAAAATCACCGTCGTCGGGGCCGGCTTTGTCGGCGCCACCACCGCCCAGCGCCTCGCCGAGAAAAGCCTCGGCGATGTCGTCCTCCACGACATCGTTCCCGATATGCCCATGGGGAAGGCCCTCGACATGATGGAGTCCGCCTGCATCGAGGGCTTCGACTCCCGCGTCCTCGGAACCAACGACCCAGCCGACTATAAGGATTCCGACATCGTCGTGATTACCAGCGGGATCGCCCGCAAGCCCGGCATGAGCCGCGACGACCTTCTCAAAACCAATGCGGGGATCGTTAGCGGCGTCGCCGAGAATGTGAAGAAGCACGCTCCGAATGCGATCGTGATCGTGGTCTCCAACCCGCTCGATGTAATGACCTGCCTCGTGGGCGCGAAGACCGGCTTCCCCACCCACCGCGTAATCGGCATGGCGGGCGTGCTCGACAGCGCCCGCTTCCGGTGCTTCCTCGCCATGGAACTCGGGGTCTCCCATCAGGATGTCCAGGCGATGGTGCTCGGCGGCCACGGCGACGACATGGTTCCCCTCACCCGCTATTCGACCGTCTCCGGCATCTGCGTCGAGGACCTCATCCCGAAGGCCCGCCTCGAGGAAATCGTCAAGCGCACCCGCGGGGGCGGCGCCGAGATCGTCGCCCTCCTCAAGACCGGCTCGGCCTACTACGCCCCCTCGGCCTCTGTCGCCCAGATGGTGCAGAGCATCGTCCGCGACGAGAAGCGCGTGCTCCCCTGCGCCGCGTGGTGCACCGGCCAGTACGGGATCAAGGACATGTTCGTCGGCGTCCCCTGCAAACTTGGCCGCAACGGCGTGGAGCAGATCCTCGAACTCAAACTGTCCGATGCGGAGATCAAACTCCTCCAGTCGAGCGCCGAGCATGTCCGCGCCAGCATGAAGGTGATCGGACTCTGACCTCATGGCAGGAAAGCGCCGCGATGCGAAGAGACAGACGTGGGCGCTGACGCGCCGCCTGAATCCCGTTGCCGCCGCGGCGCTCCTTGAAGTGCTTCACCGAGCCGCCCCTGGCGAAGCCGCTGGTTCCGAGGTTCCCGCACGCTCCGGGGTCGACCTCACCATCGTAAGCGGTACTCCTCCCTCCCCCAAGTCCGGTTGGAAGCGGCGCAAGATTCCCGCCTCGGCAGGAAAACTAAAGCCTCCCTCGAAACCCATCCCCATCGGGAAGCGCTGGCTTATCATACCCACCTCCCTCCGTACCCTGCCGCGCACCGAACGGATCCTCCTGCGAATCGAGCCCGGCATGGCTTTCGGCTCCGGGGAGCACGAGACCACGCGCCTCTGCCTCCAACTCATCGAGACGCTGGAACCGCGCCGCTCTTTTCTCGACGTGGGAACCGGCTCCGGCATCCTCGCCATCGCAGCGCTCAAACATGGATTTCATTGGGCGCTGGGCTTCGATTCGGATGCGGTGGCCCTCCGCCACGCTCGCATCAACGCCCGTATCAACGACTGTTCCAATCGCCTCCGCCTCCTCAAGGGATGCCTCACTTCGTGGAAAACCCCCGCGCCCTTCGAGGTCATCGCCGCAAACCTCCTCGCCGGCCTGCTCTCCACCTACGCGGCGCGCCTCGCATCGTGGCTGGCACCGAGCGGGACGCTCATCGCCTCCGGGTTCCTCCGCGGCCAGGAGCTCCAGGTCCGCGAGGCATTCCGCGGCGCCGGGCTGCACCCCGCCCGCCTCCTCCGAGCCGGACACTGGTCCGCCTATGCCCTCGCCCGCCCCCGGTAGTCGCTTGATTCACGTAAAGTCATGAGCGTCCCTCCTCTCCCGGGCTTCTCGAAACGATTGAAAAATCGTTTCTGGTCGCTCTTCCCGCGCTACGCCGTCACCCCATTCCGCTTCGAACTCCGCATGCTCAAGCTACGACGACGGGCCTCCCTCGTCCGCCGTCGCTTTCGCAGCGCACGCGGCATCCTTGTCAACCTCGGGGCCGGCCCCCACGGAAAACCGGGCTGGATCAACGTGGACATGTCCCGCGAGCATGGGATCAACTGCGTGTACGATATCCGTCGGGACCTCCCCTTCGAGGACGGCTCCGTCGCCGCCATTTTTTGCGAGCACGTCCTCGAACACCTCCACCGGAAGGAGGAGGCCCCCCATTTTCTCCGTGAATGCCTCCGCGTGCTTCAACCCGGCGGCGTGCTCCGCGTGATCGTCCCCGACTGCGGGCGCTACCTCCACGCCTACGCCCGTGAGGGCTGGACGGCCCTCGACGCCCTGCGCGGCACCGACGCCAATCACCGCGACCCATACTTCGGGGTGAACTACCGCACGAAGATGGAGCTCGTGAACATGCTCTTCCGCCAGGATGGGGAGCACCACTACGCCTACGACGCCGAAACGCTCCTCCTGGATCTCCGCGACACCGGGTTCGCCCGAGTCGTCGAGCAGCGTTTTGGCGTCTCCGTGGACCCCCGCCTCCTTCTCGACCAACCCTCCCGTGCCGCCGAGAGCCTCTACGTGGACGCGGTGAAAGGCTAGGCACTCCACCCGCGCCCGACAGGCAAGAAGTTCCCGCCGCGACGCGATTGCCACGGGCGGGGCCTCCTGCTAGAACAAACCGCATGAGCGCGATCATCGAGGGGGCGATCTACGTGGTCCGGGACAATATTGACACGGACCAGATCATCCCCGCCCAGTACCTGAACCTGGTCCCCACCCTCCCCGGTGAATACGAGAAGCTGGGCGGCTACGCCCTCATCGGCCTTCCCGAGGACCAATACCCGGAGCGCTTCATCGCGTCCGGCCAGACGAAGACGCGCTTCCCGATCATCGTCGGCGGTCGCAACTTCGGCTGCGGTTCCTCCCGAGAACACGCCCCCATCGCTCTCGGTGCCAGCGGCGTGCAGGCCGTGGTCGCGGAATCCTATGCGCGCATCTTCTTCCGTAACTGTGTGGCCACGGGCGAGATCTACCCCCTGGATTCCCACGCGCGCCTCTGTGAAACCTTGAAGACAGGCCAGATGGGTCGGCTCGATCTGGACGCCGGGACGCTGTCCGTCAGCGGAGCCGTCCACCGCCTCAAGCCCCTCGGGGAAGCGCGACCGGTCATCGACGCAGGGGGCCTCTTCGAGTACGCCCGCCGCAGCAACCTGATCCCTTCCCGCTGAGCCGCCCCGTGAGCGACGCAAACCAGGCCCACGCCTTCGATCCTGCCCATCCCGAAGAGATCTCGCTCCGGGACATTCTCTTCAACTGCCCCGGCTGCCAAAAAAGCCTCGTGGTGGATGGAGTCGCCTCGGGGCATACCCTGCCCTGCCCCTCATGCGGAGCAACGGTCACCGTCCCCACGCCCAACCGTGTGGTCACTCTCGCGGAGGCCCCGGAGACCGCCGCGCTCGAGGCGAAGCCGGAATGGGAGCGCGAACTCCTGGGTCTCGATGCCTCGATCCGGGAAGCCCGACACCAGAGGGAAGAGGCTGGCAATTTTCACAAACAGCACCTCTCCGAAGCCAGCCGCCAGCAGCTCCGCATGGAACGGCTCGACCAGCGACTCCGCGAGTTGGGCGAGCGCGCCACCGCGCTCCGTGCCCAGAACCTGCCTTCCCCCCCAAAGGCCTGACTTTATGGTCATCGCAATTGACGGACCCTCGGCCTCTGGAAAGAGCACGGTCTCCCGACTCGTCGCGGAATCCCTTGGATTCCTCCACGTGGATACCGGGGCGATGTACCGGGCCGTCACGTGGAAGATGCTCGACGACGACACAGACCCGTCCGATTCCGCCGCGGTGATCCGGCGCATGGAAACCCTCCGCATGGAACTCGACTTTCCGCCCGCCGAGGCGGGGCCGGCCGCGCTCCGCATCCGCCTCGATGGGATGGACCCTGGACGGGAGATTCGCAGCCCGCGGGTCGAACGCGCCGTCTCCGCGATCGCCGCCATCCCGGAAATCCGAACATGGTGTGTTGCCCGCCAGCGGGAACTCGCCTCCTGCGGGGACCTCGTCATGGAGGGGCGGGACATCGGCACCGTCGTTTTTCCAGAAACCCCATACAAATTCTTCCTCGATGCCAGCCCCGAGGTGCGGGCACGGCGCCGCGCCACCGAGCGGAACACCGCGGGGGAAACGGCGGCTGTGGCCAGCGTCGCGCGCGACATGAGCGAACGCGACCGGCTCGACAGCAGCCGCAAGGTGGCCCCCCTGCGCGTGGCCGAGGATGCGCTCCGGATGGACACCTCGAATCTGGATGCCCGCGGCGTGGCCGACCTCGTCATCCGCCACCTCCGCTCCCTCCACCTCCAGGCAACCCGCTAGCTTGCGGCCGCTCTCGCGGCCCGCGTCTTCGTCACCTACGCTCCGACGCGAACGGTATCGAGGTCTGCACGGCACGCTTCGCGCGGCGAAAAGACACCCACGTGAAAACGATTGGGCTCCCCAGCCACTCCAGCAACACCGCCGCACGCTATTCGCGCATATTTCGTGATTTGATAACTATCTAACTATCTATGAAAGGCTTGCTGCAGATTTTCCGTTTCACGTGCAATAGAACTTGTGAAGGCGGACTACGGCTTGGAACCTTTTGCCACAGGCACGTCGTTTGCCTCCGACCCGACCTTGTCCGCGATGGCTTCAATGCGAACCCAGCCCTCGACGCCCACCATGAGGCATCGCTCGCCGTTGAAACGGCTGATCCTCACCAGGGCTGAGCTTTTCCCGCCGGAAAGGCGTTCGTAGCGGTAAGGCGTCGGCCAGATGAACACGCCAAAGAGGACGGCGACGACCACGCCAAGGACGATCCACGAGGTCCACCAGCGAGGAATG
The DNA here is from genome assembly GCA_964653025.1 of uncultured Verrucomicrobiota bacterium. Classification (GTDB taxonomy): domain Bacteria; phylum Verrucomicrobiota; class Verrucomicrobiia; order JABWAM01; family JABWAM01; genus JABWAM01. Next base: position 5,528 of record CAZZBZ010000022.1, on the reverse strand, counting down.
TTCATCGTTCCTTTTCCGAAAGTCCGCCGACCCATTTGAAAATTTCAGGGCCGGAGTAGTAGAAGACGATCATGACGCCCGTGGCAACAAATCCGAGGATGAGCAACACCACCCAGATACGCTCCGTGACACTCTTCGGATGACGACGACTGTGACGTTTCAGTTTCATGCACGGTACGAAAACCTCATCGGATCGTATGGGAGGCGAGGGGCTCGGTCAATGCGTTCTGGACGCCCGCAGCGTGAGGACACGGCGGGCTACCCTTGGCAGGCGACGGTGTCCCTACTGCCGCAGGAAAATCATCGAAAGAAACAGGGCGTTGTATTTTTCGAGAACGGCGAAAAATGCGGACTACCCATCGTGGCGGATGCAAAAGTCCCGCCACTCGCCCGTCGCGGGGGACCAGGACACAGTGCGATCGCGTACGAAGGCGTGAATCTCGCTCGCGGCGATCGCATCGAGGTAGGCCTCGAGTTCTCCCTGCTCCCCCTCGGCAACCACCTCGACGCGCCCATCGGTGAGGTTGCGCACGAAGCCGGTCATCGCAAAACCCTTAGCCAGGCTGCGGCAGGTGTAGCGGAAACCCACGCCCTGGACGTGCCCCTTGAAGAAGACCTGGATGCGCCTCGATTCCACGCCGCGCATTACGCATCGGGCGACCGGTCGGGGCAAGGCGTAAAGAGCCGCGTCACTCCCCTTGAGCCCGCGATGCAATGCTGGTAGGGTTCCCGCATGTCGCTGGCGATCCCCGACCTGCTCGACCTGGCCCAGACGCCGCACTCCGCGCTCTTCGACGGATGCCGCTGGCCCTGGGAGGCCCTGCCGCGCATCGCGGAGTTTTTCGTGCGGCACGGACGGCCCGTCCTCCGCGGTCATATCGCCCCGACGGCCGTGGTCGAGGGGGAGGTCTGGATCGGCGAGGGCACGGTCGTGGAACCCCACGCCTTCATCCGCGGCCCCGCGTGGATCGGGAAAAACTGCACGGTCCGCAAAGGGGCCTATGTCCGAGGGAACGTGCTGGTGGGCGACGGCTGCATTCTCGGCAATAGTTGCGAGTTTAAGAACTGCATCCTTTTCAACGAGGCGGTGGTTCCTCACTTCGCCTACGTCGGGGACTCCATCCTCGGGCACAAGGCACACCTCGCCTCGGGTGTCACGCTCTCCAACGTCAAAGTGACCCCTGGCAACATCCTCGTTCCCATCGGTGGGGAGAAAGTGGACACCGGCCTCAGGAAGTTTGGCGCGGTGATCGGAGACCATGCCGAGGTGGGATGCCATTGCGTGCTGAACCCCGGCTCCGTGATCGGTCGCGGATCAGTGCTTTACCCGGGCCTTTCCTGGCGGGGGGTCTGTCCCCCCCGCACCCTCGTAAAACTGCTCCAGCAGCATACCCAGGTCGTGCGCATGGTGCCGCACGGCCCCCTGGATCCCGCATCATGAAACACTCCCCCGCCCGGGTCCGCCTGGTGATTCTTGTCGCACTCGCCTTCGCGTTCGGTGTCTGTGCCCTGGCTGTCTGGACAGGGCTACACCACCGGGCCCAGCGCGGTTTCAGCAAGCTCTGGGAGGTTTACAGCTACAGTACCAACGTGGCGGCCACCGCCTATGAATCCCAACGCGGCGGGGCCACCGTGATCTGGGTCAGCGGTGCCGACGACCTCATGGATCCCTACGGGGAGGTGTGGAACGTCTACTCGTTCACCAACAGTGTCACCGCCAGCGTCTACGATTCCACCCGGGCCGGCGCCACAATCATCTGGCTGAGCGGCACGGACGATATCCCGCGTGCAGCCACCAACGCCGCGATTCGCGCTCCACGACACTCAAAACCACCCCTCCGCAAGAGCAAGAAATGAGCCCCGTTATTTTTCGCCGGTCCCCCGCCCCGCTGGTCCTCGCTACCCTGCTCTGCCTTGCCGGGACCGGAGCCGCCACCGTCTCCGAGTCCGCTCCACGCCTCCAGGTGCGCCTCCTCCGCGCCTCCAACCAATCCCCTGAGCGATCCGACCCGCGGGTCGCCACGCTCAACGCCGTCTTGAAGGCGGACTTCGGCTACCTTTGCTACGAGCAGCTCTTTTTCTCGGAGGTCGCTTTTGCCCGGGACGAGCGCGCCCTTTACATGCTCCCGGAGGAGTTCGGCATCACCATCACCTACCGCGGACGCCGCAAGGGCAACCGCGAATACTTCGTCGAGACGGAGTACCGGGGCAAGAAGCTGGTCGGCTTCTATGCCGTGTTCCCCGAGCGTGGCCGCCCTGTGCTCATCCGAGGTCCGGGAAACCGAGAGTACCGCTACATCATCGCCCTCTCGCCGGCCGACGACGGGATGACGAGACCCCTTCCCTGATCTCGCGATGAGTCCCGACCGCATCCGTCAACGCCTTGACGAAGCCGTCCGCGAAGGGCGCATCCTGGCAGCCGCCCGCGACCACTGCCTCCCCTGGCTCGACCCCGCGCTCTTTGAAGCCTGGGTAATCTCCGCGATCGAGGAACTGGTCGAGGAGAAGCACTGGGACGAGATCAATGATCGCTTCTACCGCTCCCTGGCCTTTGGCACCGGGGGCCTGCGCGGACGCACCATCGGCCGCGTCGTCACGCGCGCCGAGCGGGATGGGCGCCCCGCCGACGCCTGCCCGTCACGTCCTGCCGTCGGCAGCAACTGCATGAACGACTTCAACGTGCGGCGGGCCACGATGGGCCTTGCTCGGTACCTGCGCCGCGCCGTCGGGGCCACCTCCCCCCACGTGGTTTTCGCACACGACACCCGCCACTTCTCCCGCCACTTCGCCGAACTGGCCGCTCGCACCGTGATCGCCTGCGGCGGGCGCGCGACCCTTTTTGAGGCGGAGCGCTCCACCCCAGAACTCAGTTTCGCCGTGCGCGAACTCAACGCCGATGCCGGCGTCGTCCTCACCGCCAGCCACAACCCGTCCCATGACAACGGCTTCAAGGCCTACTTCAGCGACGGGGCCCAGGTGGTCGAGCCCCACGCCAGCGGCATCATCACCGAGGTGAACGGCATCCCGACGGAGGAGGTCTGCCGTCTCAAGGAAACAGATGCCGCGCCCGATTCCATCGGCCGCGCCATGGACGAGGCCTACCTCGCCCGCCTGCTCACGCTCGTCGTCGAACCAAAACTCGTCAAGGAACACGGGAAGGCGGTAAAGATCGTCTACTCGGCACTCCACGGCACCGGCGGACGCATCGTCCCCGAGGCGCTCCGCCGCATCGGAGCCACAGCGATCGAGGTTCCGTCGCAAAAGGAGCCGGATGGGCGTTTCCCCACGGTCGCTTCGCCGAACCCCGAAAACGCCGAGGCGCTCGCGACGGGAATCGCCCTCGCGGAAAAGGAGGGGGCCGACGTGGTGATGGCCACGGATCCCGACGCCGACCGCATGGGCGTGGCCGTGCGCGGTAGCGACGGAAAGATGATGCTGCTCACGGGCAACCAGATTGGATCGATGCTCGCCCACTTTCGCCTCGAGCGCCTTTTTTTCCAAGGCATCCTCAACAAGGAAAACCGCTCCCGCGCCCGCCTGATCAAGACCGTGGTGACCACCGACCTGCAGAAGGCGATCGCCGTGAAGTTCGGGGTCGCCATCCCGGAAACCCTCACGGGCTTCAAGTACATCGGCGAGAAGCTGGAGAAATACGAGCGGATCGCCCGGGGCGACACGATGGACGCTGCGGCCTACCGTCGCTTGAGCGAGACCGAGAAGCGCGACCTCCACCTGCGCCGCGGGGCGTGGTACGTCTTCGGCGGCGAGGAAAGCTACGGCTACTCCGCGAGCGATTTTACCCGCGATAAAGATGCGAACGCCGCGTGCGTGATGTTCGCGGAACTGGCCATTTCCGCCCGCGCGAAGGGACTTTCGCTTCCCGCCTACCTTGACTCCCTCTTCTCCGAGATGGGCTACTACCGGGAGAAGCTCGGCCAACTCGTCTACCAAGGAGCCGAGGGGGCCGCACGGATCCAGGCGATCCTGAAATCCTACGCCGAATCTCCCCCGCGGGAGATGGGCGGGCAGGCCGTGGTGAAGGTCACGAATCACAATCGCGAGCCGGTCAAGGACTGCGAGGGCGACCTCCTCCCCCGCGAGATGCTGTTCTTCGTCGATCTGGCTGACGGCAACCGCTACGCCGTCCGCGGCAGCGGTACGGAACCCAAGATCAAGTTTTACCTGTTCGGACGGGAGAAGCCCCCGTCCGGGAAGCGTTTCGAGGCCCCCCAACTCGCCATCGTCAAGGTGCGCGTGGACGCCGGGGTCGAGGCGCTCTGGCGCGCCATCGAAGCCGATGCCCGCCGCCGCGCCGGGGAATGCTGAGACTCTGCCCACCATGCGCAGGGCCGTTTCCCCCCTCTTCGCCGCCGCCGGCCTTGTCGTCCTCCTTCGCGCCTTCGCCGCACCGCCGCCCCCCGCGGAGGTCCCGCCGACGCGGTTCGCAAGCCTCTGGGGTTGGGTCGGCGCCTGCCCTCCGGAAGCGGTCTCCAACGCGGCCGTCGTCGGCTTCACCGACCTCCTCACCTGGACCGTGGACCCGCAGGCGCTCGGCAAGCTCGTGCCCATCGCCACGCAACACGGGATGGGCGTCTACTCGACCGTGGGCCTCTCCCCCTCGTACTGGAAAAAGGACCATCCCGACATCCCGGTCCCACTGCAGGAGTTGAACGAGGCGGAGAAGCAGGCCCTCGACTCCTTTCGGAAGAACAAAGGGCGGGACGACCCCCCGTACCAGTACGGCGGGGAACCCGTCGCCGACGATGAACTCCTGCTCACGGACCTGCTCTGCTTCCACCATCCCGGCGTCGCCGACGCCGTCAAGGTACGGATCCGGGAGGCACTCTCGGTGCCCGGACTTCGAGGGATCGCCTTCGACGGCATCGGCTACCAGAACTATCGCTGCTGCCGCTGTGCCGAATCGAAGAGGCAACTCGCCGCCTGGCGTGTCGCCCACCCGGATCTCACCGAGGAGAGGGCCCGCGAGGCCTTCTCGCTTGAGACCCTCGTGGATTTTCAGAACGACCTCGCCGCCTTCGCGCGCGCCATTCGCCCCGACATCCTCACCAGCTTGCATATCTGGCCGGTGTACACCCCGGAGCCCCTTTACGGGAACCGCCTGGACGTGGACTTCTGCGGCCAGACCGCCGCGTGGTACACGCTTTGGAACCTGCAAAAGATCCGGGACTACGCGCGCGCCATCGCCGTCGAGGAGAAGAAACACCACCCACGCTCAACCGGAGTGGCGATGATCGGATATTACGACCAGCGAGCCGGATTCCCTCTCAAGACCTCCGAACGCGTCGAGGCTGAGTTGCGGGCTATCCTCGAGGGCGGGTGTCACCACGTCCAGGTCTGTGGACTCAACGACGTGCTGAAGAACCCCGAGGTCGCGGCGGTCTTCAGGAAGTACGCGCCTCGCCGCTGAGCGAGGCACCGGTCAGAACTCCCCGCGCCGGCGGTACTTCTCGTGCTGGGCGAGGATCGCCTGCACGTAGGAGCGCGTGGAGGGATATTGGATCCGCCCG
>CAZZBZ010000021.1:0-44022 GCA_964653025.1 uncultured Verrucomicrobiota bacterium | reverse complement strand
CCGGTGACGGGTGTCGAACGTGAACGTGACCTCCGTCCAGTCATAGGTGCCCTCGGGGACCTGCTGCGGGTTGATCCATCGTGGATGGGTGGCGACCTCGCAGGCACCAAGCTTGACGTCCTTACCCTTAACCCAGAAACGGACCGTGTAAGTGTGGTAGGGGAGCACGAACCAGACCTTCTGCGACAAGGTTCCGTAGACGTGCGGCCTTCTCGGTTCCTGATTGTTGATATGGAAACTCCGGCTTCCCGAATGGCGTTCCGACTCTGAAACGGCCCCCTCGATCTTTAGTTCCTTGCCTGTGATTCGGAAGGCGCTCCATCCTTTCAATCCATCCTCGAATCCGCCATTGTTCACCGTGCAGCCCCGGCTGGCGGCGTAGAGGGCCAGTAGCCCCAACCCGCACAAGACGAGGACGGCGGCAGTTCCCCAGCGAACCAGAATCCAGAAGAGTTTCATAGGTAGGGTGCAGGTGAGCTCTTCCCCTCGGTTTACTGGATATCGCGTCCCCGTGGAACTTTTGGGTCAGGCATACGGAAACCTGACGAGGTCGAAGGGGGATGACAAGACGGAATCTACGGACTGCATTGCGTTGGCGTCGAGGATTCGCAAGAATGCGTGCCCTATGGCCGTCGAACGCCCTCTCTGCATCTCGACGCTCGATCTCGAGTTTTTCCAGCGCGGGGGAGTCGTGACCAAGTGTCGTGCTTTCGCGCAGATGGCGGAGGCCGAAGGTTTTTCGCCCTTTCTGCTCACCCCGTCCCTGGCTCGACATCGGACCGTGCGCCGTCGGTTGAAGGGTGAGGAACGCCTGCCGCCACACCTTGGCCGTTTTGATGACTGGCCCTGTTGGCAGGTAGGAGCGATCTGCCCCGAGTTTGAGTCCAATGCCCACCGTTTCGAGACGTCTTTTCTGGAATCCATCCTGCCGAACGGGACGGTATGTGTCGCCGTCAGCGGCAACAATCACGCGGCTCGGCCTTTTCTGGATACGGGGCGACGTTTTGGAGTCTGGCCTGGCTCCACATTTTGGGAGGATTGCCGAGACCGTATCCGAAGTGCACCGTGGTCTTATCGGAAAGTTCTGGATCTTGCGGGGAAGTCCACATGCGAGAGACTCGAACGCCGTATTTTCCATATGGCGGAAGCCGTTCTTGCCGACACGACCTATACCCGTGACTGCATTCTTCGTGAAAATCCCTTATCGCGGGACAAGACGAACGTCGTCCCCGTGCCGGTGGATTGCGATTTTTTCCATCCACTTGAAGGTGCGTCCGTCCCGACCGCAAGCGCCCCGTGCGAGATTGTGTTTATCGGGCGGCTGTCGGATCCACGAAAGAACCTTAGGCTGTTGCTCGAAGCTTTCGAACTGGTCGGAAGACGGGATGAGGATGCGCGGCTTGTGCTGATGGGTTCAGGGGACTCTTCTGATGAAGCCTGCATCCGGGCGCACCCGTTCGCCGCTCGCATCGAGTGGTTGCGCCAGGTCTCGGAAGAGGAAAAACGAAGGCGCCTCCAGCGCGCCGCGATGCTGGTCATTCCGTCCCTTCAGGAGGGGTTTGGCATCACGGGTGCGGAAGCCCTGGCGTGCGGGGTGCCGGTGGTCTCCACGCCCTGCGGCGGGCCCAAGGATTTTGTGATCGAGGGGAAAACCGGCCTGGTGTTGCGGGGGTTTGATCCGACCGAGATGGCGGACGTTCTCCTGATTCTCCTCCACGATGAGTCGTTGCGACGGATGTTGGGAGCCCAAGGAAGGGACTTTGCGGTGGCCCATCTCAGCACGGAAGCGGTCCGTGGTGCACTACAGACCTTGATCCACAGTTTGGCAGCGGCCGTGTGACCGCCTTCTGTCGGGGGGAGGGACTCTCACCAGGGGCATGAGATCATTCCCCATCGTGAGCTTGGAATCGTCACGGATTCAACCGCATGGCTTCCGCGCCTCCCAGAACAGGAACCAGCCGAAGCGGGCGTTGACCCACGCGTCGACGCGGGACGCCAGAGCGGGAGAGAGGCGATGGATAAGGGGAGAGATTTTCGGCAATGCGTCGGAGCCCGCCTCCTGCAGGATTCGGAACCGTGGGGTCTCAAAGTCCGCGAGAAGTTCCCGCGCCTCGGGGACCGTGTAATGCCGTGCGATCGCCCCGTCGGTGAAGGTTTGGTTTACCTCCTCGAGGGTCAGGCGCAGGAGTTTCCCACGGACGATCCCGTGCTGGAGCCCGCCGATGATCCAGTAGCGGACGCTGCGGCGGTGGTAGACCATCGCACGGAAAAGCCCGCCCGGTTTCAGCACGCGCAGGACCTCGGCCACGATCCCCGGAGTGTTCGCGGAGTGGTGGATGACGCCCCAGGACCAGACCTGGTCGAAGGTGGCGGACGGGAAGGGAAGGCGCTCGCCATCCGCTCGAGTTAACCCGGCCGCGACCTTGCGGTGCGTGAAGCGCGCGCGCGCCAGATTCACGGCCGTCGGGGTGAGATCCATGGTGACGACCCGTGCGCCCGCCGCGGCGAAGAGCGAGGCGTGCAGGCCGAGGCCGCAGCCGATCTCGAGCACACGACGGTCGCGGACGCCCTCCCAGTCGATGAGCCGGGAGTAGGGGGGCTCGGCGGGGAGGTTCGGGTGGCCGAAAGGACGGTGCGCATCGAGGGCGCGGCGGTCGCTCTGCTCGAAGAATTCGGGCGAACCGGGGGCTGCGGTGATCTCGCCCTCCCAGTCGTAGGTCATGGGATGGCGCGTCCACCAAGAGACGTTGTCCTGTTGGGAGGCTTGCACAGCGGGTATTATGCGGTATGAGAAGCTCTGCCACAATGCGTTACAAACTGATCAGCTGCGAGGTCTTCTTCCGAGAGATGTGTGCGGTGGTTGCGAAATCGCCGAACCAGGTGGACGTCGAGTTCCTGCCGAAGGGCCTCCATGACATCGGTTGCGTCGGGATGTTGGCCCGGATGCAGGAGGCGGTGGACCGGGTAAAAGAAGAGGATTATGAGGCGATCCTTCTGGGCTACGGCCTCTGCAACAACGGGCTCAGCGGCCTCATCGCCCGTGGTCGCCCTCTCGTGGTGCCGCGCGCGCATGATTGCATCACCGTCTTTCTCGGGAGCAAGGAACGCTACCTCGAGTACTTCAATTCGCACCCCGGTGTCTACTTCAAGACCACGGGCTGGATCGAGCGGGGGACGGCGACCGGGGAACTCAGCCAGATCTCCATCCAGCAAAAAAGCGGGATGAACCAAACCTACGCCGAGCTCGTCGAGAAATACGGCGAGGACAACGCGAAGTTCCTTTTCGAGGAGCTCTGCCAGCACTCCAAGCACTACGGGCAGTTCACGTATATCGAGATGGGCGTGGCGAACGAAGCCCCGTACCAGGAGCAGACCCGGAAGGAGGCCGAGGAGCGAGGCTGGAAGTTTGAAACGGTGAAGGGGGACCTTGGGATCATCGAACGCCTCGTCAACGGCGACTGGCGAGATTCCGAGGTGCTGGTGGTGCCGCCCGGACACAAGCTCGTGGCGAAGTATCACGAGGGGATCATCGCCGCGGAGCCCGTGGGCGAGGCGGTGAAAAACGACCCACTCAACTCACCATGACGGAGCGACCCTCGACGCGGAGGCGACCTTCGGACCACAGCTTGAGGCACTCGACGTAGAGCTTGTGCTCCTGCGCTTGGATCCGCGCGTGGAGGGTGTATGGGGTGTCGTTTGGGAGCACGGGAACGATCGCCTGCCCGATGATCGGGCCGGCATCCATCGCGGGCGTGACGAAGTGCACGGTGCAGCCCGCGAAGCGGACCCCGTAATCGAGCGCCTGCTTCCATGAATGGAGCCCGGGGAAGGCGGGGAGGATCGAGGGGTGGATGTTGACCACCGCATTCGGGAAGGCCTCGATGAATGGGGCCTTTAGCATCCGCATGAAGCCTGCGAGGGCGACCAACTCCACGCCAGCGTCCTTGAGTCGGCGCACATACTCCTTTTCCGCCTCGGGGGAGAGCTTCGTGCGGAAGGGGCCGGGCGGGACGTACTCGGCCCGAACCTTATACTTCCCGGCGAGGTCGAGGATTCCCGCGCCCGGGACGTCCGAAAGGACGAGGGCGATCTCGACGGGGAGGCGCTGGGCGCGAACCGCCTCTGCGAGCGCGCCAAAGTTTGAGCCTTTGCCGGAACCGAGGATGCCGATGCGTTTCATCGAGCGTGTCCTCACGCGAAGATCTTCTTGAGGGTGGCGGTGGTCGAGTAGCCCCTCCAGACGGGGAGGATGCGGATCCTGCCACCGGCGCGCTCGACGGCCCGTCGTTCTCCCGGGTCCATGGTTTCGGGGGTGTAGTCGCCGCCCTTCACGTAGATTTCCGGACGGAGGCGGAGGAGGAGGGGGGTCACCCGCTTCGTGCGGAAGAGGACGATGTGATCCACGCAGCCGAGGCCGGCGAGGACGCGGGCGCGGGCGGCCTCGGAGGTGATCGGGCGCGAAGGTCCCTTGAGCTTGCGGACCGAGGCGTCGGCGTTTAACCCGACGACAAGGTAGTCCCCGAGCTTGCGGGCCATTTCGAGGTAGCCGACGTGGCCGACATGGAGGAGGTCGAAGCAGCCGTTGGTGAAGACCATCCGTTTACCACGGGAGCGGAGGCGGCGGGCGATCCCCTCTAGCCGGGCGAGGGAAACCTTCTTCGGGGTGTCGAGGATGCCGACAAGGCTGAGGCGTTGCTTCTTCATGCAGGGGGGGGATTCTCTCCCGTCTTGCATATTTATGAAAGTTCCTTCCGCTGGATAATATGACGCGATGTCTTCTTCCGAAATCAGATGACGAAGTCAGGGGCCATCTCGCCGCCGCTGCCTACACGGTGTTTGGAGACGATCTTGAGGTCCGTTTCCTCGTGGAAGACGAGGGAATCCGGGGGTACGGAGCGGGTGAGAAAAACGTTCGCCGCGATGGTGGAGCGGGCGCCGATCGTGGTGTCGCCTCCGAGGATGGTGGCGTTCGCGTAGAGGGTCACCCCGTCCTCCACGTTCGGGTGGCGCTTGGTGCCCTTGATCACGCGGCCTGAGGGATCCTTCTGGAAGCTCTTCGCCCCGAGGGAGACGCCCTGGTAGATTTTCACTCCGCTCCCGATGATCGTGGTCTCGCCGATGACCACGCCCGTCCCGTGGTCGATGAAGAAGTGGCTGCCGATCTGGGCGCCGGGGTGGATGTCGATTCCCGTGCGCGAGTGTGCCCACTCCGTCATCATGCGCGGGATGAGGGCCACGTGCGCTTTGTAAAGCTGGTGGGCCATGCGCTGGACGGCAATTGCCTCCAGGCCGGGATAGGCGAGGATGATCTCGTCGTGACTCATGGCGGCCGGGTCGCCCTCGTAGGCAGCCAGAACGTCCATCGAAAGCAACTCGCGGATGCAGGGGAGCCCGGCGAGGAAATCATCCGTGATCCGGCGGGCCTCGGCGGGGATGTTCGGCTTGCGGCCGTCGGTCGGGGGCGTCGGGCGTTGGTAGGTGAGGCTCTTGCGAACTTCCTGGACAAGGCGGCGGGCGACGGAAGCCAGGGTCTCGGCAACGGCCGAAGGGGCCTGGTCGGAGGGGAGGGCGGCGCGGTCGTAGAAGCCGGGGAAGACGACACGAAGGAGGTCGCGAAGGATGTCGGCGACCGCCTCGCGTGAGGGGAGATTCACCCCATCGAGGTGGTTGATGCCTCCGAACTCGCGGTAGGAGCGCAGGATGTTCTCGACCAGTTTCGCGTCGGCCATGGGGGGAATATGCCGCAGGGGGCGATGGGGCGCAAAGGGCTTTTCGCGGGGGGGGTCTCTTGCTCGTGCTCTTGTTCCTCCTGCTCCTCATTCCGGTCCGGATGAGCACCGGATCGCAGACCACACCATCGCGCGGGAGATTGCCGCCGAAACGGGCCGGCGCTAGTCGCATTCTAATTTCCTTGCGATATACTTAGCTGGATAGTCGGAAGATTTTAGACCCAAACAATGTTCGTAACGGAAAGTCTCACCACAGAGGACACAGAGAGCACAGAGGCGACATGGAAAGGGATCCATTTACCGGACGAGTGATTGGTTGTGCCATCGAAGTGCATCGAGTCCTTGGACCGGGATTGCTGGAGTCCACGTACCAACAGTGCCTGGCGCATGAGCTGCACTTGAATAACATCCCCTTCAAGCTGGAGCATCCGATGCCGGTTCAATACAAGGGAGTACGATTGGACTGCGGCTACCGCATTGACGTGCTGGTCGAGGACCGGTTGATCCTCGAGTTGAAGGCCGTGGAGGAGGTCAGTGGGATCCACAAGGCGCAACTGCTGACGTACATGAAGCTGTCCGGGATCGGCACCGGGTTGTTGATCAACTTCAACGTTCAGCGACTCAAAGACGGAATCGAGCGATTCCGTCTCTGACTCTCTGTGTTCTCTGTGGTGAGATTGGAGTCCGAACCCGTGGCTTTACCGGATGCAAGAAAGTGCCCCCGATTTTGTTAAAGCTAATCGGTCTCCAGCGCCTTCAGGACGGTCTGTCCGATGATCTCGAAGCTACGCGGGCTGAGCTTGTCCATCGTGTCTTCGGCGGTGTGCCACCAACCGTTGGCGGGACCGTACTCGAAGTCGATGAGATCCACCGTCGGCACGCCCTCCGCCGCGAAGGGGGCGTGGTCGTCGAGGATCGGCCCCGCGGATAGGCGAAACCGTTCGCGGACGCCGAGCGCCGCCGCGGCGTTGAAGACCCGTCGGGTGAGGTCAGGATCCCCGCGCGGGATCATCACCGAGAGGTCGCGATCGCCGATCATGTCGAGGAGGAGCATCGCGCGGATGCGGCTGAGGGTCCCTTCCTCCTTGGCCCGCCGCACGTAGTAGCGCGAGCCGTGGAGGCCATCGGTGGGCGAGTACTCGCGCGTGGCCTCCTCGCCGTCGAAGAACACGAACTCGGGACGGCATCCCCAGGGGCGCAGCTTGGCCGCGACTGTGGCCCGGGCGATCTCGATCAGCACTGCCGTGCTTGATCCGCCGTCGTTCGCCCCGATGAAGCGCATCTCCGGCAGCCACTTGGTGTCGTAATGCGAGGCGAGAACGATGCGGCGCGGCTTGCGCCACGGAAGGTGATCGCTCCATTCCCGTGGGGGCTCGGCGATGAGGTTCACGAACTCGATGGGGCCACGGGGGGTCTGCTCGACGAAGACCTGGCGGCGGACCCTGAGTCCGGCCTCGTGGAGGCGGGCGGAAATGTACTCGCGCGAACGTTCGATTTCGGGGGAGCCCGAGGGGCGGGGGCCGATCTCGACGAGCCCGACGGCGTGCGCGAAAGCGCGCGTGGCGTCGAAACTTTTCCATGCCTCCGCTCCGTGGCAGATCGCTGCCGCGAAAAGAAGCGCGAGAAGTGACGCGACGACGCGGGGCGTCACAGTTGGATGCCGAGGACCTGGAGGAGACGGTCCAGGTCCCCGGCCTCGAAAAACTCGATCTCGATGCGACCTCCCTTGCCGGCGGGGCGGAGATGAACGCGCGTGCCGAGCTTCTGCTGGAGCGCGTCCTGGAGCGCCTGCCAGTGGGCGGGGGTGGCGCCCTTGGGCGTCGGGCGCGAACGGGTCGCCCCCGTCCCACGCTCGCGGAGGTGGGCGACGAGGGCTTCCGTCTGGCGGACGTTCATTCCCTGGCGCACGACCTCGCGCGCGGCGTGGAGCTGTTTTTCTGCGCCTTCCAGCCCGAGGAGCACCTTGGCGTGGCCCGGCGAGAGACGGTCCTGGGAGACCCAGGACTGGACCTCCTCGGGCAGGTCGAGCAGGCGGAGGGCGTTGGCGACGGTGGCGCGGTTCTTCCCCACCTTCTGGGAGACCTGCTCCTGCGTGAACGCGAAATCGTTGGTGAGGCGGCGGTAGCCGCGCGCTTCCTCGATGGGGTCAAGGTCCTCGCGCTGGAGGTTCTCGATCAGGGAGAGCATGTAGGCTTCCTGGTCGGGGACGTCCCTCACAAGGGCGGGAATGGTCTGGAGACCGGCTTTCTGGCAGGCGCGGAAACGTCGCTCGCCCGCGATCAACTCAAAAATGTCCCCGCGCGGGCGGACGGTGACCGGCTGCATCACCCCGTGCTCGCGGATGGAGGCGACGAGGTCGTCGAGGGGCTCCTCGTTGAAGCGGGTGCGCGGTTGGCGCGGGTTTGGGACGATCTTCGCGAGCGAGAGTTGGCGGACGCCCTCGCCGGCGAGGGGCGAGGGGGTGGGGGACAAACCGGCGGCCGTACCCTGGGCGATAATCTCCGCGAGACCGCGGCCCAGTCCCGGAGAAGGGCGCGGTGAGGGGGCGGCGTGTTTAGATGGGTGTGCGGTGTGCTTCGGCATGGCGGAGATTTAGGCCCCCGGGCGGCTCCTGCAAAGCGTTTTCAGTCGGGGGGGACGACATCGATCAGGGTGATGCGTTTCGGGTCTCCCACGCCGAGGCCGGCCTCAGCGGCGGCGTCGATGTAGGGAACCTTGATCTCGGCGGGCTCGATCCTTGCGGTGGGACGTTGGAGGTTGATCTGCTGGAGGGCGAGGGTGTCCAGGGCAACGGGATCGCGTCCCGCGTAGATTGCCTGATGGGGCCAGCACACGGAGGGATCGAACGAGGGGCCCCCGGCAAACTGGCCGATGAGGCCGTCGAGGAGGTGGAGGGCGGACTTCTTGCGGAGAAGCTCGTGCCCGAGCAGTTCCGCGAGGGAGTCCGCGCGGACGTCGCTGGCCCGCCGCAAGCGGCGAAAGTTATCCACGAGCCCGAGGGAGGCGTTGAGCAGGCACCCGTAGATGCCGAGGCTCGCATCGCTCATGAGGGTGGGGATGCTGATCAATCGGTCGATGTCCTGTGTGAAGATGAGGCTGAAGTGCGAGAGCGTGCTGACCTGGTCCGCGTCCGCCGCATGCTCCGCATGAAACTCGCAGTCTCCCCAGATGAGTTTGCCGGGGGGGACCAGGTCCACCGAGGCATCGGGGTCGTAGCCGCGTTCGGGGAGCGTCGCGGCGAAGGTGACCCCGTCCTCCCGCTGCCCGAGAGGATAGCCGGCCGCCTCCATGTGGGCCTCGTAGCGATCGAAGACGACGATCCGGGAGGGGGGCACCCCCGCCACACGGAGTCCCGCGATGACGGCGTCCACGACCTCGTGGCGGGTGGAGACCACGGGGCCCGGGTTGCTGTAGATCTTGATGCCGACGCGGTCCCCTGGGGAAACGAAACGCCGCCAGGCGGCGCCGATCTCCTTTTCTCCGGCGAGGCGCATGACCGCCGAGTCCACGAGGCGCGCGGCCCGTTTGGTATCGATCTTGAAGAGAGAGACGGTGCGTTCGTCGCGGGCGCGGACGACCACGGCGTTCGGGGGAGGGGCGGGGGATGGATCGGCGGCGTGCGCGACGGCCGCGAGAGCGACGGTGAGGGCGACGAGCGCGGAGACGTTGCCTCCCGTCCTGGTCTGTGTCATCGTGCTTAAGCTCACGGCGACCAGTAGACCCGGCCCACCTTGCAAGACGCAATCCTGTTTTCAGCATGACTTCCGACCCCCTGATCGGCACCACCCTTCGTGCCTACCGTCTGACGCACCTTTTGGGGCGCGGGGCAATGGGGATGGTCTACGCCGCGGAGCACGAGGATTCGGGGCTGAAGGTTGCGGTCAAGTTTCTTTCCGGGGAGTTCTCGGGAAAGAAGGAGTTCGTGGCGCGCTTCATGCACGAGGCGGAGGCATGTTCCACGATGCAGCACGAGAACCTGATGAGGGTCTTCGAGGCGGGCGAGCACGACGGTGTCTACTTCATGGTGATGGAGTTCGTGGACGGGATCGATCTTGCGCACTTTCTCGAGACGCAGGAGAAGGTGAAGGAGTCCCAGGCCCTTCCCTGGCTGAAGCAGACGGCGCGGGCGCTCGCCTACGCCCACAGCCAGGGGATCGTGCACCGAGACCTGAAGCCGGAGAACATCATGCTCAACCGCGAGGGATTGGTGAAGCTGGCCGACCTCGGCCTCTCCAAGCGCCTTGACGCCGACGAGAATCTTTCCATGACGCTCTCAGGCACGGTGATCGGAACGCCCTACTATATTTCCCCCGAGCAGACGAAGGACGCCAAGCGCGTGGATGCCCGTACCGACATTTACTCGCTCGGTGCAACATTCTACCACCTGCTCACGGGGCGCCCCCCTTTCTACGGCCACTCCGCGGCGGAAGTGATGGCCAAGCACATGAACGAACCGCTCGTTCCCCCGCAGCGAGTGAACGCGGCCCTGAGCGACCATGTGGGGGATCTCCTTTGCAAGATGATGGAGAAGGCGACGGATAAGCGATTCCCCTCCATGGACGCAGTCATCGAAGCCATCGAGCGCATGGAACGCGGGGAGGCCCCGATCGCCCGCACGGTTCGCCTGCGGAGGGATACCATCCCCGGTCTGGCCGAGGAGCTTTCCCAAAAGCCCCCGAACCGCCAACGCAGGATGGCCCTGATTGTCGGGGGGATCGTTCTCTTCGCGGCACTGGTCATCTTGGCGAGGTCCCTTTTCGTCGGACATCCCGGAAAAGAGGACTTTCGCCCCGCCAAGGTCTCGACGGGGGAAGCGCTCAAGGCGCCATCCCCGCCGATTCCCCCTCCGCCGCCCGTTCCTGCGCCGTTAGAAAAACCGTCCGCGACACTCGATCGCCCGGAGCCCCTGTCCGTGCCCGTGACACCCGCCACGGGGGTGGAGGTGTCACTCGCACCCACCGCCGCGACTGTTCCGCCGCCCGCCGCGGCCAGCATGGAGGGCCAAGGTGCGGAGGAGGAGGTGCTCCGCGTCGGGTTCTCCTCGCCGCAGGTCACGAACGCATCGCGCCGCGCCGCGTTTCATCTCGTGGACCTCCTCGGGTTGATGATGGGGGTGGTCGGGGTAATTGTGGCTCGCCACCACGGATTCCGCGCAAGCTGTTTTCGAGCGGCGGCCGTTTGGGTCGCATTTGTCGCCGCCGCATTTGGCACCGCGCCCTTTGCTTCATGGCTGGAGACCGTGATCGTCCTGAAAGCCCCCGAGGCCGCGCGGACGGCCTTCGTGCTTCTCAGTGCACCCGCGCTCCTTCTGGCGTGGACGATGACCCATCCCTTCAGTCCGCGACAAACGGAGGACTGGACGACCTCGCTCGGTCGGTTCATCGCCGTGGTTCCTGGCGTGGCGATTGGGGCGGCGCTGGCCTTTTGGGCCTTCGCGGTCATGGGCTTCCTCTCCGCCAAGGAACTGGGTGTGGCCGATTCGTGGGTGGGTTCCCGCGTGGTCGCCAGCTTCCCTGCCCTCCAGAAGTCGGTTGACACACAGTTGAAGGCAAATCGCTAGCCGACGGCGCGGCCAATTCGCTTGACGCATCGCCTTCTCCGTCTAGCCTCGCGGCTGGGAGGTGGTCGATGCCCGAAACCAACGAAAGTTTTCTTACCTGTCTCACTCCTGCCGCACGGGCGGCCATTGGGAAATACTTCGAGGCGATTCGCTTTCCCAAGGGAAAGTGCCTGATGCGCGAGGGGGAGCCCGGCGACGGGTGCTACCTTGTCGACGAGGGTGAGATCCGCCTCGAACTGCATCCGCCGGACGCGGATTCCGAGAGCGTGCTCGGGTACCTGTCGGCGGGTTCCGTCGTGGGAGAGCTGGCCCTGCTCGACGGGAAGCCGCGCTCGGCGAGCGCCTACGCGCACACCGCTGTGGCGGCACGCTGGCTGTCCCGGGCCCGTTTCGATGCTCTTTGCGGCGAGGAGCCCCTGCTGGGCGTGGCCATTCTCTCGATGCTGGGACGGCAACTGGCGAGCAAGCTCCGCCACCAGGATGACGTCCTCGCCGAACACCTCCACGCGGCCGAGCCCGATGCCGAGACGCAACGGATGGTGGCGGCCGCGGTGGCGGCGCAGAAGGAGTTTGCTTCATGGAGCGAGGAACGGGTGGACGCGCTGCTCGCCGACGTGTCCGAGACGGTGGCCGCGCAGGCCGAGCAACTGGCGGAGGCCAACGTGGCCGACACCGGTATTGGGATCGTGGCCGACAAGGTCGCCAAGATCCGTTTCGCCTGCCGCGAGGTCTACCGCACCATGGCGGGACGTCCGGCCTCGGGCCTCCTGCCGCGGGAGCCCTTGCGCGGCGTGTCCGAGATCGCCAGCCCGGCAGGCGTCGTGCTCGGCATCATTCCCGTCACCAACCCCGTTTCCACCATCATCTTCAAGACCCTGATCTCCCTGAAAGGGCGCAACGCGCTGATCATCAGTTGTCTCTGTGAGGCGATGCACGTCGGTGAGATGACCGGCGAACTGATCCGAGGCGTGCTGGTGCGCCATAAGGCCCCGCTGGGGATCGTGCAGTGGATCGGGGGGCGTCTCGACCGTCGCAAGACCCTCATGTTCATGCGCCACCCCGATGTCTCGCTGATCCTCGCCACGGGTGGCCCGAGCATTGTCCGTGTGGCCTACAGCTCCGGGAAGCCGGCGCTCGGCGTCGGGGCAGGCAACGCTCCCGTTTTGGTTTGCGCCGACGCCGATCTCGCCGCCACGGCCCGCCTTGTGATCCGGGGCAAGTCATTCGACAACGGCGTCATCTGCGGCTCCGAGAACAACCTGGTTGTTGTCGAGGCGGCTCGTGACGGGTTGATCCGCGAGTTGGAGGCCAATGGTGCCGCGATCCTCACGGCGGACGAGGGGCGGCAGCTCGGGGCGTTGATCTTCGACGAGAAGGGAGGGCACCTCCGCCGGGAACTTGTGGGCAAATCGGCCGCCCATCTTGCCGGTCTGATTTCGCTGAAACGACGGGAGGTCCCGCGTCTGTTGGTGGTGCCGGTTCAACTGGACGAACTGGCGACTCCCTACGGGCGGGAGAAACTTGCGCCGGTGGTCTCGCTGTTCACGGTGCGGAATGGGGACGAAGGCATTGCCGTGTGCCAGCGCCTCCTGGAACAGGAGGGGCGCGGGCATACCGCCGTCATCCACACCCGCGACGAGGCCATGGCGAAGCGCTTCGGCCTGGAGATTCCCGCGAGCCGCATCCTGGTCAATGCGTGCGGCTCGGAGGGATGCATCGGGATCGGCACCGGCCTGGCTCCCTCCTTCACGCTGGGCTGCGGCACGCTCGGGGGTAACTCGACCAGCGACAACGTCACCTACACCCACCTCCTGAATATCAAGCGCCTGGCGTTTGCCCTCTGAAGATTTGCGAGTGAGCGGGGCGGGATTGGTATTTCACGCTCGTGGAGTGCGAAGTATCCGGGTTAAGCTCCCCGGCATGGCAACGGCTTTTCTTGGCGAGCGCAGCATGGGACGGATTCTGGCGGGGCATCCGTGGGTTTATGCCTCCGATATCATGCGCACCGAGGGAAAGCCCGAGGACGGCAAGGAGATCGAAGTGCGCGGCCCTCGCGGGGTCTGGGTTGGGGTGGGCTTTTACAACGAAAAATCGAAGATTCCGGTGAGGATCCTCTCACGGAAGCGCGTGCCGCTCGACGAGGAGTTCTTTCGAGATCGGATCACGCAGGCCATCACGCGCCGCCGCGATGCGGAGGGCAAACTCCCGTCGGGCTGCCGGCTCGTCTGGGCGGAAGGGGATTTTCTCCCCGGGCTCGTGGTGGACTGGTACGCCGGCGGGGTGGTCGTCCAGATGCTCACCTGCGCGATGGATGAACGGCGGGATTTTCTCGTGGCGACGCTCCGCGCTCTCCTCGGGCCTGAGGTGATCGTGGAGCGCAACGAGGTTGCCTCGCGGGGGTTCGAGGGACTCGAGTCCCGGCGGGGAATCATCTGGGGGACCGGGGCGACGAGGCGGGAGGTCGAGGCCGGCGGCCTGCGGGTCGAGGTGGACCTTCTCGAGGGGCAGAAGACCGGGGGCTACCTCGACCAGGCGGAGAACTGGCGGCGGGTGGCGGCGCGCGCGAAGGGGAAGCGGGTTCTCGATTGCTTTACCTACCACGGCGGGTTCGCGCTCGCCTGCGCGCGGGCCGGGGCTGTGCGCGTTGAGGGGGTGGACCTCTCGAAGGAGGCGATCGCCGCCTGCGAGCGGGGCGCGACGCGAAATGGCGTCAAGTCGAGCTCATGGAAGTGCGCGAACGTTTTCGACGATCTCAACGCGCGGAGCCGTGCAGGGGAGCGCTACGATCTCGTGGTGCTCGACCCGCCCTCCTTCACCCGCTCGCGGGCGAAGCTCGAGGAGGCCATGCGCGGCTACAAGGAGATCCACCTCAAGGCGCTGCGCCTTTTGGGCGAGGGGGGGCTGCTCGCGACCTTCTGCTGCTCGCACCACGTCTCCGCGGAGGCGTTCCGCGCGGTGGCGCTCGATGCGGCGTTCGACGAGCGGGTGATCCTGCGGCTGGTGGAATCCTACGGTCAGCCCTCGGACCATCCCGTGGTGCCGGCGATTCCCGAGACGGAGTACCTCAAGGGATTCCTCTTCGAGGTCGCGGAGAGGGCGTAAATCGGGTCAGTCGCGAAGGCGGTTGGATTGGCTCACTGGATGGTGATCGGAGTTCTGGGGGAGCTTCCGGAAGGAGAAATCAGCGGGCCGCCGATTTCGGCACGCGAGCCGCGTGCGCTCCCCACCCCTCATTCCCTGTTTCAACTGACCGGATGCGGGTTCAGGAGATCGAGTCCATGATGGACTCGAGAATTTCGCGGCGGGGGCGGGTGCGGGACTGGGGGAGCATGGAGAGCGGTTCCTCGATGAGGTTCTTCTGCTTGGTCAGGGACTTCGGCCCGCCTTTGCGGTGGTAGATGAGGCCCGTGAGGAAGAGTTTCTCGTCGCGCGCCTGGCTGAGGAGTTCGAGGGATCGGACACGGTCAGAGGAATCGTAATCGCGATCGAGCTTCTTGAGTACAATGCGTGCCCCGTCAGGAAGGCTTACCGTGTGTTTTTCCCCGGGATCGTACTCCGCGAAGAAGGGCTCGTAGTAGGGGACGTAGGTGACGTCGTGGAGGGCCTCCTCGCGCTCCTTGGCAAACTTGTAGCTCTTGGTGGAGCCCTCGTGGTTATTGAAGGTGATGCAGGGGGAAACGACGTCCACGATCGCCGCGCCGTCGAAGCGCATCGCGCCCTTGAGAAGGTTGAGGAGCTGTTTCTGGTCGCCAGAGAAGGATCGCGCGACGTACTCGCAGCCCATCTCGATGGCAAGGGAGCAGATGTCGATCGGGTCCATCTCGTTGACCTCGCCGCGCTTGAGGGCGGAGCCCTTGTCGGCGGTGGCGGAGAACTGGCCCTTGGTGAGTCCGTAGACGCCATTGTTCTCGATGATATAACAGATGCGCACGTTGCGGCGCACCATGTGGAGGAACTGGCCGAGGCCGATCGAGGCGGTATCCCCGTCGCCGCTCACCCCGATGTTGATGAGGGTACGGTTTGCGAGATTGACGCCGGTGGCAATGGCGGCCATGCGTCCGTGGACGCCGTTGAACCCGTGCGCCTGGTTGAGGAAGTAGGCAGCCGTCTTGCTGGAGCAGCCGATGCCGCTGAGCTTGGCGACCTGGGTGGGTTCGAGGTTCAACTCGAAGGCCGAGCGGACGATCATGTTGGTGATCGCGTCGTGGCCGCAACCGGAGCAGAGCGTGGAGGGAAGTCCGCGGTAGGCGGTTTGCGGGAGACCGACCCGGTTAATGGCGGAGGGCTTGGTAGAGGTGGAGGGGGACATGGGGAGGGGGGAGGAAAAGCGGGAAGCAGAGTGAAAAATGTAAAACGGGCAATGAAAAATGTGGGAGCGGAAGAAAAGCGGTGAGCGGCCGGAAGGAATCAGGAACGGGCCTGGCGGATTTTGGAGATGACGGTTTGGGCGTCGAGCGGCATGCCGTCGTAGTGAAGCAACGGGCGGAGGCGTGCGGCGTAATCGGGGTAATCCATTCGGAGGATGGAGGTCATCTGGGCATCGCGGTTCTGCTCCACGACATGGATCACCCGGTGGGAATCGAGGAAACGGCGAACATCGTCGTTGAAGGGCAGCGCGCGGATGCGGAGGTACTCCGGCGCCGAGCCGTCCTCGCGACGCAGGACGTCGAGCGCCTCCTTCACGGCGAGGTCGCTCGTGCCGTAGGCGATGAGGCCCACGTCCCCCGTGGACTTCCCCTCGATGACAGGGGCGGGGACATGCTCGCGGGCGGTCTGGTACTTCTTTGTGAGGCGGTCGAGGTTCTCGGTCCAGTCCGCCTGTTTCTCGGAGTAGGTGGCGGACGGGGTGTGCCCGGTGCCGCGGGTGAAGTAGCCGGCGAGCGGGTGGCGGGTGCCGGGGATGGTGCGGTAGGGGATGCCGTCGCCGTCCACGTCGCGGTAGCGTTCGAATTTTTTGAGTCGCTCGAGATCGTCGGCGCTGAGGACCTTGCCGCGGTCGAGGGGCTTCTCGGGATACGTAAAGCGCGGGGTGGTCCAGAGGTTCATGCCGAGGTCGAGGTCGGTCATGACAAAGATGAGGGTCTGGAAGCGCTCGGCGAGGTCAAGGGAGAGTGCGCTGAACGCGTAGGCCTCGGTGGGGTCGGAGGGGATCAGGAGGATGTGTCGGCAATCGCCGTGCGAGAGAAAGTGAGCCTTGAGGATATCCTGCTGGCCCGTGCGAGTGGGCATGCCGGTGCTGGGACCGACGCGCTGGACATCCACGATCACCGCGGGGATCTCGGCGAAGTAGGCGAGTCCCGCCATCTCCGCCATGAGGGAGAGCCCGGGACCCGAGGTGGCGGTCATCGAGCGCGCACCGGCCCAGCCCGCGCCGAGCACGAAGCCGATGGCGGCAATTTCGTCCTCCGCCTGGACCACGGCGTAGGTGGCTTTGCCGGTGTCCGGGTCGTGGCGGTAGCGGGAGAGAAGGGCGGAGAGATTGTCGACCACGCTGCTGCTGGGGGTGATCGGGTACCAGCCGACCACGGTGACGCCCCCGAAAAGGAAGCCGACGGCGCAGGCGGCGTTGCCCTCGATCAGGACTTTGCCGCGGTTGGCGTCCATCCGCTGGACCTGGATCATCCGGTCGTTCTGCAAGTGCTCAGCGGACCAGTTGTAGCCGAGGTTCGCGGCGTTGCGATTGAGTTCGGCGGCCTTGGGTTTGTTCCCAAACTGGCGCTCGATGGCCTTCTGGATCTCCTCGAACTCGATGCCGAGGAGCCAGCCGGCCACCCCCACGTAGATCATGTTTGAGACGAGCTTGCGGAGTTTCACCTCGGGGCACGCCTGGGCGACCAGTTCGCCGAAGGGGACGATATGGACCTTGAGGTCCTCGCGTTGGAGGTAGGCCTTGAGGTCGGAATGGAGGATGACCGTCGCCCCCGAGGGGAGGGATTGGAGGTCTTCGGCAACCGATTCGGGATTCATCGCCACGAGAAGATCCACGTTCTTGCGATGGCCGACCCAGCCGTCCTTGTTGGCGCGGATGGTGTACCAGGTGGGAAGGCCCTGGATATTGGAGGGGAAGACGCTCTTCCCGCTCACCGGGACGCCCATCTGGAAGATGGAGCGGAAAAGGACGCTGTTCGCGGACTGGCTGCCGGAGCCGTTGGTCGTCGCGATGGAGATGACGAAATCGTTGACGAGCGGGGTTTTGGAAGAGCCGTGCTCGGCAGGCTTGGTTTTGGGAGCGGTCTGGGCGGGGGCGGTTGCAGGCATAGATCCTTATTAGATGTTCAGTGGTTCTAGGACAAGATCGCTGATATTGCAACCACCGGATCGAAGCCGATCAGGCTCGCTTTGCAAGGAGGCGTGGTGCGAGGAGGGAGAGGAAGCGTTCCATCGCGAAACGGTGGAGGCGGTAGCTGATGTGACCACAGGGGAAGATCTCCAGGTAGGACCCGGGCCAGGCGGTATGCCATCGTCGCAGGGAGTCGGGTGTGGCAATCGGGTCGCGCTCCGCGCCAAGAATGAGCACCGAGGAGGGATCGATCCGTGGGGGATGACGCCACGGCACAACGAGGTCGAAGAGTTCACGGAGCGATTCTCGGGCGACGCCCATCGCGCCAAGTTCCCGCTGCATTTCCGTGAAGAGGGGAAGCTCCCAGAAAAGAGTCTCGATCTCGGCGGGCGGTTCGAGAAGAAGCGCCCCGTCGAAGACCGCATCCCGGGTGATCGCGAGCCCTGCGATCCACGCCCCGTAGCTGGTGCCCCAGAGCCCGACGGCGGGAGCCCCGAGTCGCTTGAGGCCGTGCGCCATCCAGCAGGCCTCGCGGACGCCCTGACGGAGTGCCTTCGCGCTTCGGGCAAGATCGGAGGTGATCGCCAGCTCGCCGCTGAACGAACCGCGCGGCCTCCGGGAAAAGTGGAAGGGGAGGTGGAGCACCCCCGCATTCACGCCCAGGGCGTTGAGCTTGCGACAGAGCCCGTGGTAGCCGCGCACGCTGACCGAGCGCCAGCCGTGCTGGATGAGAAAAAATGGGGCCTCCGCGATGGGCCGTGCAAGGTGCAGATTGATCCAGACGCGATCGTTCGCGACCCAGCCAATGGGGAAGGGAGTCGGGCCGCTCACACAATGCGAGCCGGGACGGTCGACCGGCCGCACGAGATCCGCGAAGCCCCCCGCCTCCGCCGCGGCGGCCTCCACCCCGTAAAACTCGTCCGCACTGAGCCCCCGGCATTCCTTGGCGAAGCCATCAAAGGCCGTGCGATCGAAGCGCCGGTGTCGCGCGTGGCTGAGCAGCCGGCGAATCGCCCAGAACGAGATCCGATCCACGAGACGGGTCTTCATGATTTGTGACACCCAGGTTGTTGGGTTCAGCGGTTCAACGGTTCAGCGGTTCGGTAGTTTAGCTTTTTACGGTTTTCCTCATATTTTCCAACCGCTGAACCGTGAACTGTGAACCTGATCAGTTACCTTGGTTTTCTCGCATGGTGAATGGTCATCGTGCCGAGGCAGAGCCGATCGAACGCCACGCCGCCGAACCCCGCCACGCGGAGCCACGCGCTCACTCCCTCGGGCTCCGGGTAGGCGGCCAGCGATTCCGCGATATAGGCGTAGGCCTCGGCGTTGCCGAAGAACACCCGTCCGAGGATGGGCTGAATATTTCGTAGCCACCGTTCATAGGTCGCCCGAACGAAGCGGGAGGGGGGTTTGCCGAAATCAAGCACCCCGAGGCGTCCGCCCGGGCGGAGGGTGCGAAAGATCTCGCGGAGAGAGGCGATGGGATCGGTAAAGTTACGAAGGCCGTAGGCGATGACCACCGCATCGAAACTCGCGTCGTGGAAGGGGAGCGAGAGGCTGTCGAGGAGCGTCCATGAGGGCGTCGACCCGCCATCTCCCCGCGATCGTGCGCGGCGTAGCATTTCCTGGGAGAAGTCGCCGCCGACGACGCGGGCGAGGGGTGTGGTCCGCGTGGCGCGCCATGCGAGGTCGCCCGTGCCGCAGGCGAGATCGAGGAGGCGCTCGCCCGGTCCCGTGGCCGCAACGCGGAGGAGGCGCCGTTTCCACGCGCGGTGCAGCCCCGCACTTTGAATGTCGTTCACGAGGTCGTAGCGGGGTGCGAGCCCCGAGAAGAGCCCGCGGATCGCGGCGGCCCGCCCGGGGCCCTGGATGGAATATCGACTCACGCGCCCCTGTGCATACGCCGATCCGCAGATAATTTCGAGTCGCATACGCGATGCTCTTTTTCTTGCCGGGTGGCGAGTGCGACCCCTAGTCTCTCGGCCATGCCTCCCGCAAAAACCGTCGCGCTGGCCGTGTGCGCCCACCCGGATGACATCGAGTTTATGATGGCCGGCACCCTCCTCCAACTCAAGCGGGCGGGCGCAGAGATCCACATGTGGAATCTTCTCACCGGCTCCTGCGGCACGATGCAGTATTCCAAGGAGGAGATCGTCCGCCTCCGCGGGAAGGAGGCGAGGGATGCCGCCGCGGTGGCGGGTGCCACGATCCACGCCCCGATTCGGGACGATCTGGAAATTTTCTATGACCACGCCACGCTCCAGCTCGTGGCCTCCGTGATGCGGGAAGTCCAGCCGACGATCGTCCTCACGCATTCCCCGCAAGACTACATGGAGGATCACCAGAACACCTGTCGCCTTGCGGTCACGGCTGCGTTTGCCCGTGGCATGCCGAACTACCCGGTCCATCCCCCTCGTCCGACGTACGATGCCCCCATGGCCCTTTATCACGCGCTCCCGCACGGAATGTGTGACGCGTTGCGACGCCCCATTCCTTCGGGACACTATGTGAACATCGAGCCGGTGCTTGCCCGCAAGCGCGAGATGCTTGCCCAGCACCGCAGCCAGAAGGATTGGCTTGACGTGAGCCAGGGGATGGACGCCTACCTTAGCGAGATGGAGAATATCAGCCGCACGGTCGGAAGGATGTCCGGTCGCTTCGAGGTTGCGGAAGCCTGGCGCCAGCACCTCCACCTCGGTTTCGGGCCGCGAGAGTACGACCCCCTCAAGGTCCTCCTTGGCAACGACTGCTGGCTCGACCCGGCCTACCACGCCGAGACGCGTACCCCCTGAGTCTCCCATTTTCCGCAACTCCAACCAAATGATCCCCATGCCCCGACCCTTGAGTAAACTCGCCCCCGACTGGTGGGACTACACCACTCTCGACAAACAAATCCTCGACGATGCCGCGCGCCTCGGGGAGAAGGACCTGCTTCAACTCACCCGCCCCGGTTTCACGGTGAAGATGTACGATACCGTGCAGGAGTTTTACTGCGCCGAAGCGCTCGAGTACATCGAGGCATGGCGGCAGGCGACCCCATCGAAGCCCGCCGGGATCTGCGGCCCGATCGGGCCCACCGAGCAGCTCCCCCTCGTTGCCCGCATGGTCAACGCCCTTGGGCTGGACCTCAAGCACGCCCACTTCTGGGGAATGGACGAGTGGGTGATCGACGGCAAGCCGGTCTCCACCGATCACCCTCTTTCCTTCGCGAAGTGCGACAAGGAGATGTGCTTCAACCGCGTGGATAAGAAGCTGGCCATCCCGGGGGAAAACCTCCACTTCCCGACCGGCGACCTCGATGCGTACTCGAGGAGTTACGATGAGGTACGTTGCGTCCTCATGCAGGGCGGGCAGGGGGAGATCAAACACTGGGCCTTCAACGATCCGCTGGCTCGCGAGGGGAAGTACAAGGAAGCCCCTCCCAGCCCCGCCGAGTACCGTCAACTCAAGACCCGCGTCGTGAAGCTCCATCCCGTGACCATCGTGCAGAACGCGCGCACCTCGGGCGGTGGGAATGTGTCCCTCGTCCCGACGCATGCCGCCACGGTCGGCCCCGTCGAGACATGGAAGTCGGAGAAGGTTTCGATCTGGCACCCGGGCCACCACGACAACCCCTTCGGGATGCGGCTCAGTGCCCTGATGATCTCAAAGAAGATCCCGGATGCCTCGGTGCCGATGTCCCTCCTTGCCGACCACCCGAATGTGCAGTTCAACTACCTGCGCCCCGGCCTGGGTTCGGTCGCGGTGGAGATGCACTGACGGAACCGGTACGGGCGCTCCCATGATTCACCACGCGCGGACCGGCGCGGTGATCGCGCGTGCGCCGCGCGTTGCCGCGACCCCTTGGGCCCGGGCGATCGGGGTCCTCGGGACGCCGTTCCGTAGCTACGACGCGCTGGTCATCCCGCGATGTGCCTCCGTGCACACGTGGTTCCTGGGTGTGTCGCTCGATCTTCTGTTCGTGGATGGGAAAGGGCAGGTCCTTCGGGTCATCGCCCCCGCGCGGCCGTGGGGTTTCCATTTCGGTCCCCGGGGGACGCGCACGGTAATCGAGTTGCCAGTCGGCGCGCTCTGTGGCATAGCCGTGTCTGTTGGCGATTCCATCGAGGGGTTGCCCTCCGGGGTATGAAGTTTCGCATCACCAAAGGAAAACGCGTCGGGCACGAGTTCGAGGTGCGCGCTTCCGAGATCCATCTTGGGAGGCGCAGCGACAACGATCTTGTTCTTGACGACGAAAGCGCGTCCGGCCACCACGCGGTTTTTGTGCCGGACCGCGGCGGTGTGCTTGTCCGAGATTGTGAGAGTGTCAACGGGATCCTGGTCAACGGCAAGTCGGTCAAAAGCGCCCCGCTCGGGCCGGGCGACCGCGTCACCGTGGGGATGACCGAGATCGAGGCGCTTAAGGAGGAAGATGAGGAGTCTCGCGACAGCACCCGCCTCGAGGACGAGGGGCGTGGGAAGAAGCCTCCCCGTGCGGGAAAAAGCAGCTCCAAGTGGAAGGTGGCGGTCGCGGCCTTGCTCGTGTTGGCCGTGGCTGCGATGACATGGAAGGTTTTCCAGAAGATGGTGCAACGGAGGCCGACGGCCGTCCCGTCGCGCGCCGCGGTGGCGAAAGGCCCAACCCTTGCCGACGACTTCTTCCGCCTCCGCTACGAAAAAGTGGAGGCCTCGGCGGAGAATATCTTCCGCTACGAGATGCGCATCGAGAACGACTCGATCTCGATCGCGGTGGACGACCTGAAACAATCGCGCAAACTCCGAAGAAACAAGTCCATCGACCCGAAACAGGCCGTCGATATCCGCGATGCGATTACGGACCAACAGGTCTTCTCGCTCCCGCCAAGGATCGAGGGGAAGTCCGCGGGGCTCCATGATTCCTGGCGGCTCTCGGTGGTGATGCGCGGGGAGGCGCGCGATATCGAGGTGCTCAATCGCATCCCTCCCGAGAACTTCAAACGGCTCTGCGCGATTCTCGAAAACTTTGGCGAGGCCGAGCTCGGGATGGTGGCCCTCTCAATGTCCGGCGACGAGTTGAAGAAGCGTGCCGTGGAGTCCTTCCAGCGCGCGAGAAAACTCTACGACGAGCGGTTTGTGAACTCCGAGAACCTCTTCAACGCGATCAAGGCCTACACGGAGACCATCT
Organism: uncultured Verrucomicrobiota bacterium; assembly: GCA_964653025.1. Classification (GTDB taxonomy): domain Bacteria; phylum Verrucomicrobiota; class Verrucomicrobiia; order JABWAM01; family JABWAM01; genus JABWAM01. The sequence goes on along the minus strand of CAZZBZ010000021.1, from coordinate 21,307 downwards.
GGTACCTCGACTCGATCGAGCCCAAACCCTCAATTTTTGCGGACGCCATCCACGGCAAGCAGAAGGCGGGCGACGAACTCGACCAGCAGGTGAAGGACCACGAGTTCCGCGCCCAGCGACACATCCAGCTCAAGGAGTGGTTCAAGGCGCGCGACGAGTTGGCGGCGATCCTTCAAAAAATCCCCGACTCCGCCGACCGCCACAACCAGGACGCACGGGTCCGTCTCCTCGACATCGAAAAACGGCTCACGCCGAAATGAGGAGCGCCGGCGCGCACGGGGGCTACAAGTCGCAAACGGTCCGCTCCGGCTGTAGCAGGCGCCCCACTCGTGGCGCGCTTGCACATCCCTATAAACTCGCAGCCTCCAGCGACCGCGCAAGGACGTGAATGGGGAGTAGCGCCGCTCCCTCCCCTACAGATTCCGTCGGGAGCAGTTCCGTCGCGGCGGCGCAAAGCATCACGCAGGGGGGCAAAACTCCTCATCCCATTTCTTGCCACTTTCCCCTTGATCAGGGGATAACAAGGAGTCTCAGGGCGCCGGGCTGGATGAGGTCAATGGCCGAACGAAGTTGGTCTGCTGCCACCTCGATGCGACGCAGATCGTTGGTGGAAAGCTCCAGAATTGGGATGTGGCGTCCCTCAAGACTTTGCTGGTAGCGAAGGTTCTGGTCGCAGGTGATGAAGAGGCCAAACTCACCTTCGGCCCGCGCCAAGAGGTCGCCATTCCGAATGCCACCCCAGCCGCACCGCTGGGCCGTCGTGCAGTCATGACCGGGGAGGAGCTTGTGGAGGGGCCACGGAACACATTCGTCGAGGAGGATCCTCATGCCGCGAGCGGAGCGAGCAGGACGGACTCTGATTGTTCCAGGATGCGGCAGGCCATTTCGCGCGTGACCGATGGGAAGCACTCGAGAAACTCTTCGAGCGTGTAGTCGCGTTCGAGGTAGTCAAAAAGCGTCCTGACCGGAACTCGGGTGCCCTTGAACACGGGCGTGCCCCCAAGAATCTCGGGGTCTATGGTGATCAGATTGCTCGTCTCCACGGATGAAGCATAGTCGAATCGATCCGCGGATCAATCCTTGAATCTTCCGGTGATCGCAAGAGCCGCCCACCGCATTTCGTGCAGCGAATATTGCGTTGATTCACCAAAACATCACGGCGAGCCTGTGATGACCAAAGTAGGACACCTCGCTTCCGTCCCTTTCATCTCTATCCCTCGCCCTCCGTGGGAAAATCCGGGTGCTTTGTCCATGCGACCCACTGAAAGCCGTGAGAAGCCAGGCGAGCCGCCCCAACCGATCACCAGCCAATGCGACGGACGCCGCGGACCTTGTCGAAGTGCTCGTCGCGGCTCACGATGGGGAGATGATGCTGGCGGGCAAGGGCGGCGATCCAGATGTCATTCTCGGGGATCGGGCGTCCGTCACTCTTCAGTTCGCTCCGAATGTCGGCGTAGTGGCGCGCGGTGGCGCTGTCCAACGCCAACGGGAAGGACTCCGCCTCCAGATCGTCGAGGAGGATTCCCAGCGCTTGCCTTTGCCGCGAGAACTTCAGTCCATACCAGTATTCCCCGAGTGTCACCGCCGGCAAGTGATGACGATCCGCTACGGCAAGCGCCATCTCCAAGGCGTGGTCGCCGTCAAGCAGCGCGGAGACCGCGTTGGTGTCGAGAATCATTGCCAATCGTCCGGGTTGACCTTCTCGAACTCATGATCGAGCGTCGTCTGGACCGCCGCTGCCGCCCCTTTGGGCGCTTTGCCGAAGACCGCCCGCCATCCCTGGTGTTTCCCTGGCCGCCGCCGCTCGGCATCCAGCCTCTCTTCGATGGCCAGGACAAAGAAGTCCCTCATGCTGGTGCCCTTCAGCGCGGCGCGCGCCTTTGCTTGTCGTAGCAGCGCATCGGGAAGGTCCAAGGTCGTTTTCATGCTGACTCCTTCGGCAATATTTATGGGTTTGTCAAGACATCCGGAAAATGCCACCTCCCGCGACCGCGCAAGGACGTGAATAGGGAGTAGCGCCGCGGTTCCAAAGAGAACTTTTCCTCGGGGTTCGATCCCACACGGCGCAGGCTCATTCCATTCCAAAGTGGGGCGTGCTGCGCACGTGGACGATCAGCCCATCGGCCCGAATCGTGTGGGGCTCCCGGACAAAGGGACACACCAGGTAGTTGGCACCCTGTGGATGGAGTTGACGGAATGCCTTCATCCCCCGCGTATCGAGCGCATCCGGGTTGATCTTGGCTTCGATGGCGTCCGTCTTCCCGCCGGGCTTCGTGACGACAAAATCCACCTCACGCTGGCTCTTGTCCCGCCAGAAGTGGATTGCCGTAGCAGGGTAAATGGCCCGAAGCTCATCCAGAATCAGATTCTCCCAGAGCAGGCCGCGGTCGGACTCGCGGATGGTTTCCCAACCGCGAACGTGGGCCACCAGGCCGGTATCGAACGCATAAACGCGGGGCCGCCGCACGATTTCCCGCGACCCGCCCCCATGAAAAGGGGGCACGCGCAGGATCGCATGTGCGATTTCCATGGCATCGAGGTGTGCCATGACGGTGGGGCGACTCATGCCCGTCTCCTTGGCGAGGTCGGAGATGTCCAGCAATCCGCCGTTTCGCAGGGCGACGAGCTTGAGCAGGGCCAGGAAACCCGCGCGGTTGCGCACGCCGAACAACTCCTGGATGTCACGGGCAAAGAAACTGTCCATCCAATCCTCGAAGAACGCGGGGTCCGGGCGGTCGCCGAGCAGAACCTTGGGGAGCCCGCCGTGGAGGAGTCGTCGATCCAGCGTCGGATGGTCGAACGCCTTGAGACATTCCCGCCAGAGCACTGGGGGCAGGTGCAGGGAGCGCTTGCGATCCGTCAGGCTGTCGCGAAACTTCCCGGTCGCTTGGAGGGTGGAGGAGCCGGTCGCAAGAATTCGGAGTTGTGGGTATTCGTCCGCCGCGATCTTGAGGACGAGCGCCGGGTCGGCGACCCGGTGGACTTCATCAAGAAGCAACGGGGTCTCGCTACGGCATTGGGCCAGGAAGGTCTCGGGGTCGGACAGTTGCCGCTGTACCGAGGGGAGGTCGCAGTTGAAGTAGCGTGCCTCCGGAACCTGTCGACAAAGAGAGGTCTTGCCCACTCGTCGGACTCCTGACAACCAGAGGATCGGTTTCTGGGTCCAGAGCTGGCGAATTCGGTCGAGCCAGAAAGGTCGCGTAATCATGTAATCGTATTTTACAACTGGGCGTCCTTTTGTAAAGTGCGTTATTCAGCCAGGTGAGGAAACGCACCACGATGTCGACATGTTGAACTTGGTGAATCCTAAACGTTGATCCTGCTATTTGCGTGAACTCTGTTCCCCATGCCTTTCCCGCATGACCAAAGCAGGACAACCCGCTTCCGTCCCCGTTCATCCCCATGCCTTGCAGCTTCCAGCGACCGTGCAAGGATGTGAATGGGGGGTAGCGCCACGACCTGCCCTGGAACTTTTCCTCGGGGTTCGATCCCCCGATGGCGCGGCGCGTTGCCTCAGCCGAAGAATTCCTTTGAGAACCCGGGTAACTCCCAGTCGTTTTCCGTTCACACGCGAGCAGGCGGAGAGGGGCGGGCTGAACAACCTTTATCTCTCAACCGATTGGGGGCAGCTCGATCGGCTTGGGAAGGTCAAGGGGATTGGTGGGTTTGAGAAGTGACGGAAAAACAGTGAGCCGATTCTCATCGGCGGCTCAGAAATCCGTGTGCTCACCCTGGATGCTGAAGCCGATCCGCTGACGGCGTTTTGAAATGAACCCGCTCGCGACCGATCGGGCCGGACACCACCTGCATCGGGTCGGTTTCAGCCGTGCGCCAAGCCCCTACCGTGATTCGCCGCAACATCACACGGGGAGGCCCAGGCTCGACCGGATGGAGGTGAAGACGCCGATGCCGCGGTCGCGAAGCCAACTTTGTCCACCGTGAAGCAGGCTGCCCGCGACGGTGGCATCGTGGTCGGCCACCGCAACCTGGATGAGGCCGATCTGGCCGACTCCCGCCCCAATCCTCCGCCTAGTCCGCGAGACGGAAGTCCACCTGCTTCTTGAAGCGGTCCACGCGGGCGACGGTCACCCGCACCTTCTGGCCCGCCTGGAGGGCGCGGTGTTTGCGCTTGCCGGTCATCCGCTGGCGGGCCGCGTCGAACTGGTAGAAGTCGTCCTCCATCGTGGAGACGTGGACGAGGCCCGAGACCATGGACTCGGGAAGTTCGACAAAAAGCCCGAAGTTGCGGACGTCGGTGATGATCGCGTCGAAGGCATCGAGGCGGTTCTCGGTGAGCTGGCGCTCGAAGAACTCGATGATCTTCATGCGCACGGCCCCCCGCTCGGCCTCGTCGGCAACGCGCTCCGTGATGGAACAGTGGGCGGCGATTTCATCGAGTGCAGCGACGCTGAGGGATGCGGCGGCGCGCGGGTCGCCCCGAGTGCCGACCGCGCGGCGGAGGGCGCGGTGGATGACGAGGTCGGCGTAGCGGCGGATCGGGCTGGTAAAGTGGGTGTAGTCGGACTTGGCGAGGCCGTAGTGGCCGAGCGGGTGGGTGTCGTAGCGCGCACGCTTGAGCGAGCGAAGGAGGTTCATCTTGAGGAGATACGCCTCGGGGGTGCCCGCGACGCGCTTGAGCAGCTTCTGGATCTCGCCGCGGACCTTCGGGTCGCCCATCGTCTGGCCACAGGCCCGGACGAGTTCGCGGTAGTCCTCCAGTTTTTCGGGGTCCGGGTCCTCGTGAACGCGGTGGATGCAGGGCACCTCCCTGCGGCGCACCTCGGAGGCGACCGCCTCGTTCGCGAGGAGCATGAACTCTTCGACGAGTTGGTGGGAAGCGTCGTTGTCCGTCTTCTCGATACGGATGGGGACGCCCTTGTCGTCGCAGCGGACCTTCACCTCGGGGAAGTCGAGGTCGAGCGATCCGTCCGCGAAACGCCGCGTCCTGAGCTTTGAGGCGAGACCCCACAGGTCGCGGATAAGTTTCGTGGTCTCGGGGGGGAGGGTGACCGGTTTCTCCGCCTTGCGCGGCTCGATCACGGCGAAGGCCTGGCGGTAGGTGAGGCGCGCGGCGGATCGGATCACCGTGGACTCGAAGCGCCGTGCGAGGACACGGGCGTGGTCGTCCATCTCGAAAAAGGCGCTGAAGGTGAGACGGTCCTTGCCCTCGACCAGTGAGCAGATACCGTTCGAGAGCCGTGGGGGCAGCATCGGAATGACACGGTCGGGAAGATAAACACTGTTGCCCCGGAGGCGGGCTTCGCGGTCGAGCGCGGTCCCCGGTGTCACGTAGTGGCTGACATCGGCGATGTGGACGCCGGCGAGCCAGCGGCCGTTTGGCAGGCGCTTGAGGGAGAGGGCGTCGTCGTGGTCGCGCGCATCATCGGGGTCGATGGTGATGACGAGCTCGCGCCGCCAGTCGGTACGGCGGGCGATCTCGTCTGGGGCGACGGATTCGGGCGCAGACTCAGCCTGCTGGGTGACCTCTTTGGGAAACTCGGTGCGGATCCCGTGCTTGCGCAGGATGGCCACGCAGTCGAGGCGCGGGTCGTCCGAGGGCCCGATCGTCTCGACAATAACGCCCTCGGGGTTGACGTGGCGATTGGACCATTCGCCGAGGCGGACGACAACGCGGTCGCCGATCTTCGCGCGGGCGACGGACTTCTGGAGATTGACGTAGATGTCGCGTCCGAGTCGGGGATCGTCGGGGACCACGTGGTGAAACTGGGGGCCTCGCTGGAGGACGCCGAGGACATTGGCGTTGGCGTGTTCGAGAATGCGGATGACACGGCCGCGGCGCCGCGGGCCGCCACGGGGGTCGGGACGGCCGTCACCTGGGCGACCGGTGCCGCGAGTCTCGACGTGGAGGCGGACGACGACGCGGTCGCCGTGCATGGCCACGCCGGTGTCCTCGGCGGGGACGAAGACATCTCCCGAGGGCGCGGCGCCGGCGACGGGTTCGGGGATGACGAAGCCGAAGCCTCGTTCGTTCATCTCCATGCGCCCGGTAACGAGGTCGGCCTGGGAGGGGAGGACGAGACGATCGCGGCGGACGCGAACGATGGCACCCTCCTGAATGAGGGCATCCACGGCTCGGCGGATTCCGTCGCGCTCGTTCGGGGGCGCGCGGAGGCGCGCCACGATTTCACTGACACGAAGCGGCTGGTAGCCGGGGGAGGCAAGCAGTTGCTGGATTCTTGCCTTAAGGCGGGTAAGCTCTGGTTTCACGCGGCGCGGCGGCATATAAGCCACCGCACCCGCCTTATACGCCATGCGCTTTCTTTTCCCAAGCGGATTTCCCCGTCGCCTTGCGGTGCTTGCGGCGTTTGTGGTGGCGTTGGGAGTGGCTTGGTGGGCGTGGAAGGAGGAGGCGATCTCCCTTTGGAGGCAGGAGGAAGCCAAGATGGCGTGCGACCTGGATCGGTTGAAGCGACGCAACCGCGAGTTGAGGGAGAAGACGGCGAAGGATCGGGCAGCGAAGAACACCCCGCAGATCCTTGTGCGAATCGAGGAGATCATGGCCGGAATCCGCAGCCTGCCCCTCCAGCGGCCGGTCGCCTACCGGGTGATGTCGCGGCGGATGCTCCGCGACTCAATCGTCGCGCGGATGCGGGCCCAGTATAGCGGCGACGATCTGCAAAACTACCAGACGGCCCTCGTGCGGATGAGACTGCTTCCTGACGGGATCAATCTCTCGGGAATGATTTCCGAGCTGCTCTCGGAGCAGATCGCGGCTTTCTACGATACCGAGAGCCACGAGCTCTGCACCTTCGACGGGCTCAGCCTGCAACGGAACGTGGAGCGCATGATCGTGGCCCACGAGGTGGTCCATGCCCTCCAGGACCAGAACTTCAACCTCGGCGCCCTCCCGCTAAAGCGGAAGGACAACGACGATGCCGCCCTCGCGGCCGCGGCGCTGGTCGAGGGCGATGCCAACTATCACATGGGCGTTTACCTACGGACTCATTTTCGCGTGGGAGAGTTACTGGGCGACCTGCGATTTGTTTTTAGCCAGCAGACGAACAAGCTGCTGTCGGCCCCCGCCTTTCTGCGAGAGACACTCCTGTTCCCATACCAGGAGGGGCGGAGCTTCGTTGCCGAACTCCATGCACGGGGGGGGGTCGAGGCGATCAACCGGGCCTTCGTGCAGCCGCCCCAGAGCACCGAGCAGGTCCTCCATCCCGAGAAGTATCTTGCGGGCAACGATCCCCCGAAACCGGTCCTGGTGAATCTCAAGCCCGGGAGCGGCTGGCGATGGATCCACGAAAATGTGGTGGGGGAACTGGGGGTCCGCGCGTACCTCACCCCGCTGCTCGACCTCGATCGCGCCTCCCGCGTGGCGTCGGGGTGGGGAGGCGATCGCTATGTGCTCTACGAGGTGAGCGAGCCGTCGGGGGGCTGGGTCCTCGTGTGGAAAACCATCTGGGACACCCCGGGCGATGCGCGCGAGTTTTTTAACGCGATGGAAGTCGTGTTTCGGGACCGCTTCAGGGGGCCCGAGACTGGAACTCCTGCCCTCGCAAAGGATTCTGTCGCGGCGGCCCTCTTCTACTCGTTTGCCAGCCAGAAGCAGGCGCTCATCCTGCGCGGCGACACCGTGATTCTTCTCGACGCCCCGAACAACACCATCCTGCGAACCGTGATGGCCAGCGTCGTCAGCGGGGCATCCCCCGATCCGAAGGCGAAGATGCCGTAAGCGGTGAGCAGCAAGCAGTCAGCGGTGGGCAGAAGGTTGGAAAGTTGGAAGCGGGGAACGGGGAGGGGCAGGAGGATGCGTCAGACGGCGGCTTCGGCAAGCGGCCAGACGCCATCGGCGCGAAGCGTGGGATGCGCGAACGCGGAGGGCCTGGTACCCAGGTCCAGGCAGGGATTTGGCGAGCAGTCGTAGTCGCAGATGATCGCGCAGCGGTTCTTGTCGGAGGTGTTCTTCTTCGACATGTGGAGGACGAGAGAGTGAAAGATGAGCAGTCCGCCCGGCTTCACGGGGACGGGCACAGCTTTCGCCATGTCGATCCGTGATTCCTCGACCTGGAGTTCCCTGGCGACATGGGGAATGAGACCGAGGTGGTGGGAACCGGGGATCGCCCAGATGCAGCCGTTCTCCTCCGTCGCGTCATCGAGCGCGAGCCAGACGGTGACCTGTTTCGGCTCATAGTTTTTCCAGTAGGCGGCGTCCTGGTGCCAGGGCTTCGCCGCCCCGCCGTTCGCCGGCTTGAACATCACCTTCGAGGAATGGAGGTAGACGCTCGCCCCAATGATGTCCCGCATGCACTTCACCGTCTTTGGGGAGGTGAATATCTCGAGGGCCTCAGGGACGTGGAAGACCGCCCCCTGGATCTTGCGGAAGATCCCGGCACCCTTCGCGGTGGCGTCGGCGTTCATGCTGTCGTCGCCTACCTTTTCGAGGTTGAATCCGTCGGCGTCCTTCGTCATCGAGGCGCGGGCGGCGCATTCGCGGTCGATACCGGCCTTGGCTCGGCGGACCTCGTCGGGGGAAAGGAAGTTTTCGATGAGGAGGTAGCCGTCGCGCTCGTAGCCGGCGTGCTGTTCGGGGGAGAGGAAGGAGAGTTTCATCTGGACGAATGTGCGCCAGGGCATGGCTCCGGGCATCTTTTTACCCGCTCGTTCAACTGTCTTTTTCGATCATTCCGTGCCAGGCTCTCCCAACATGTCCCGTGTCCCGAAAGGCGAGCGCCTGCTCAACCTGCCCCTCCGCAATTTCGGTCCAGACCCGGATCCCGGGATTTTGCGTGAGTGGCTGGAGAGCACGCTCGACCGCATGACCGTGGAGCGCGTGAGCGCGATCCACTTCGCCTGCTCGCCCGAGTGGCGGATGGAACCAAGACGCATCGGGGACGACATGTTCTTTTACGTCACGGGGGGGAGCGGTTGGGCTGTCGTGGAGGGGCGGCGCCATCGCCTTGCCGTCGGCGTCTGCACACACTTCCGCCGGGGGGCACTGCACTCTGCGGGGCACGACCCGCGCCGCCCCCTCCGGGTGGTCGCCCTGCACTACACAGCACGCCTGTTTGATTCGCTCACGGTGCCGCAGGCGCTGGGTTTTCTCGACGTGTTCCCGCTCGGGTCAGACCGAGTTGTAGGCGCACTTTTCCTGGAGGCGTGCCGCGAGTACGCGCTGAAGCCGACGGGGTTCGCCCGGGGGCTTGAGGCGCTGGTGACGCGGATCCTGCTGCATCTCGTCCGCCAGCACGGTGCGGCGATGACGGTGCCCGGGCACCGCCCGGGGATCGGGGACCTTGGGCGGCTCCTGCCGTCCCTCGACGCCATGCGGAAACGCCATGCGGAGCCGATCCCGATCGTCACCTACGCGCGGCTGGCGGGTTGGTCGGAGCCGCAGTTTCGCCGCGTCTTCCATCGGGCGATGGGGATCTCGCCGGTTCAGCATCTTGTCCGCCTTAGGATGGAGCGGGCGTGCTGGATCCTGCGGCACACCTCCCAGACGGTGGAGGCGATCTCCTCGGCGGTTGGCTACGCGGAGGTCGCGTTCTTCGCGCGGATCTTTCGTCGGGAGATGAAGGTAACCCCGGGAGCGTACCGACGACTCCGTGGACCGTGATCGCAGCAGGCACCCCCGACCCGAAGGTTCACCCCAGCGCATCAAGGACCGCGCGCAGGTCCGTGGGCAGGGGGGATTCGATTCGCACGGGCTTGCCCCCGACAGGGTGGGGGAACTCGAGCTTGAGTGCGTGGAGGAAAAGGCGGCGGAGGCCGGGACGCTTTCGCAACTCACGGTTCCACCCGAAGTTTCCGTAGACGCGGTCGCCGGCCACGGGGTGGCCGCGGGAGGCGGCCTGCACGCGGACCTGGTGGGTGCGGCCGGTGATGAGGACGATCTGGAGGAGACCGCAGCCGGCACCGGGAAAGTTTTGCCCGACACGGTAGGAGAGTTCGGCGTTCGGGGATCCGCCGCGACCCACGGCGGCGCGGACGGCTTCCTTGCCCGCGGTCTTGATGAGGCGGTCGGACCAGCGGCCGTTCGGGGGGCGTGGGAGGCCCTGGACGAGGGCGGCGTACGACTTATGGACACATTTCTGCTCGAAAAGGGTGCGGCAGGCGGCGGCGACCTCCTGGCGGCGCGCGGCAAGGAGGACGCCCGAGGTGTCCTGGTCGAGGCGGTGGACAAGCCAGACCGGTCCGGCAGGGCCGTCGAAGCGGCGGGCGACGGGGTCGTAGTGCCCCTCGAAGGCGCAGGCGACGCGTGCCCCGCTAAGGTTGGGGTGGGAGAGGACGCCGTCGGGCTTGGCGACGGCGAGGAGGGCGCCGTCGTCGAGGAGGATGGGGCAGCGGGTGAGGAGCGGTTCGGCCATGGGACGGAGTGTCGAGGGTCGAGGGTCAGGGGTCGAGTGTCGAAATGTGGAGAGTGTGCGAAGGGGCCGGCGTTTGGCTTGCCTCTGGGCGTGGAGTTGGTTGAGATGCGCCTTGACGATGCTTGAGCGCGCCCTTCCCCTCCACGATCCCATCGAGAAGCCGCGCGACCATTGCGGGCTGTTCGGTGTCTTCGGGCATCCCAACGCGGTCACACTGACATACTATGGTCTCTATGCCCTGCAACACCGCGGGCAGGAGAGCGCAGGGATTGTTTCCTCGGAGGGGGATGGCAAGCCGCTGCGCCGCCACGTGGGGATGGGCTTGGTCTCACAGGTCTTCAACGACACATCGCTCAGGGAGATGCAGGGTGACCGTTGCATCGGGCACGTGCGCTACTCCACGACCGGGGAGAGCCACCTGCGGAATGCCCAGCCAATCATGGTGGATTGCGCGCGGGGGCAGATCGCCGTGGGCCACAACGGGAACCTGGTCAACGCGAACCTCCTGCGCGACCAACTGGAGGCGGGCGGGTCCATTTTCCAGACGACGGTGGACAGCGAGGTGGTGCTGCACCTGTTGACCCAGCCCCGCACGGGTGAGCAAAAGGAGAGCACATTACGGCGCGCGCTCGGACGGATTCGAGGGGCGTTCTCGCTCCTTATCATGGGAGAGAACGAGATCATCGGGGTGCGGGACCCCTACGGTTTCCGCCCGCTGAGTATCGGGAAGCTCGACGGGGCGTACATCCTCTCCTCGGAAACAACGGCCTTCGACCTTATTCACGCCACCTTCGTCCGCGACGTGAAGCCGGGCGAGATCGTGATCATCAATCGGGAGGGCCTTCACTCCGTGCAGATGGACACGCCGACAGGGCGGGAGGCGCTTTGCGTCTTCGAGTACGTATATTTCGCGCGTCCCGACAGCGTGCTTGAGGGGCGCGCCGTTTCGGAGGTGCGGCGGGAGATGGGTCGCCAGCTCGCGCGGGAGTGCCCCGCGAATGCGGACATGGTGGTGCCCGTACCCGACTCCGGTAACTACGCCGCACAGGGGTTCTCGGAGCAGTCGGGGATCCCACAGGAGTTCGCCTTCGTGCGCAACCACTACATCGGGCGCACCTTCCTCCAGCCGACCCAGCTCATCCGCGACTTTAACGTGCGCGTGAAACTCAATCTCATCCATAACGCCGTAGCCGGGAAGCGGGTGGTCGTGGTGGACGACTCGATCGTGCGCGGTACCACGGCCCGGGCCCGCGTGATCAATCTCCGCGAGGCGGGGGCGAAGGAGGTTCATGTCCGGGTGAGTTGCCCGCCGCACCTTCATCCCTGTCACTACGGCATCGATTTCCCGACGAGTGGCGAACTCATCGCCAACAAATACTCCCCCGAGGAGATCAAGGCCTACCTTGGCGCCGACTCGATCGGCTACCTTGGAATCGAGGGAATGTTCCGTGCGACGGGGCACCCGGCTTCAAAGTTTTGCGCCGCCTGCTACACGGGGGAGTATCCTGTGGCCTTCGAGGTCGAACTCGACAAGTTCATCATGGAGAAGCGCCGCATCCCACAAGGGAGCCTTGGGGCGGAAGTTTTGGAGCAGGACCAGCAGAGACTTCTGTAGACATGGACCTCTACGAAAAATCCGGGGTGAACCTGAAGCTGGCGCATCGCGTCAAGGCGGGCCTGCCCGCCCTGCTCCGTCGCGCGACGCGCCCTGAGGCTCTCGGCAAGGTGGGCGCCTTCGGCGGACTTTTTCGCGCCAGTTTTCCGAAGATGCGCGACCCCGTCCTCGTCGCGAGCATGGATGGCGTGGGGACCAAGCTCCGTGTCGCCATCGAGATGGGAAAACACGACACGGTGGGACAGGACCTCGTCAACCACTGCTGCAACGACATCGCGGTGATGGGGGCGGAGCCGCTCTTTTTCCTCGACTACATCGGCACCGGGAAGCTCGACCCGGTCGCCTTTCGTGGAATTGTCTCGGGGCTGGCTCGCGCCTGTGCCGGGGCGCGCGTGGCGCTTCTCGGGGGTGAGACGGCCCAGATGCCGGGGATGTACGGAAAGGGGGACTACGACCTTGTCGGTACGATCGTCGGGGTGGTGGACCGAAAGGCGATCCTTGACGGCTCGCGAATCCGTCCCGGCGACGCGATGGTCGGCCTGGAGTCCACGGGGCTCCATACGAACGGCTTCTCGCTGGCGCGCGACATTCTCTTCCGAAGGATGAAGCTGGGCGTGCGCTCTCGTCCGCGTGAGCTGGGAGGATCCACGCTTGGGGAGACCCTGTTGCGGGTCCACCGGAACTACACCCCCTTCCTCGCCGCCCTGCGGCGCGCGGGCATCTGCATGCACGGGGCATCGCACATCACGGGGGGAGGCTTTGAGGAAAATATTGAGCGGATCCTCCCGCCGAGGTGCGTCGCGGTCGTGCGGCGGGGATCCTGGCCGGCGCCCCCGATCTTCGACCTGATCCAGCGGGGCGGGCGCGTCTCGGAGGCTGAGATGCACCGGGTCTTCAACATGGGCGTCGGGATGGCGCTCTTCCTGCCGCCGCGCGAGGTGCCCGCCGTGATGCGGGCGGCGCGGCGATCCCGCATCCGCGCGTTCCGCATCGGCGAGGTCGTCGCCGGGCAGCGTGCCGTACGGCTGGGCTGATCTAACTTTTCCCTGTGAAAACGACGGCCTATGGCGGGGTGAGCCTCGCGTTTGCGGTGCTGGCCCTTGTGGTTCCGGCACAGGTGGTGCCGCACCGTTGTCGGGTCGACCTGGATCTCACTCCCCGGCCGATCGAGGATTCCACCCGCTCGGCGGATGTGAACTTTGACCAGTCGGCGCGGTTGCGGGTTCATCTCTTTGCTCTCGAGAAACCGGCGGGTGAGGTGAAGGTGCAATTCCTTTTCTTCTACGACGAGGTGAACTCCTCCGGCAAAGCGGATCGGAAGGTCGAGGCCCAGGAGCATGCCCCGCGGATCGCGGGGGCAGGGGATCACGTAGTGGCCAGCGATCCCCTCCGCTTGACCGGGAAGATCACCAAGAGAGGAGTTCTCACGGGGATGCGCTACATCGGGTACGCGGCGCGCGTCTATGAAGGCCGGCGCCTGGTCTTTGAGGCCTGCCAGCCTCCCGGTCTCCGCGAGGAAGTCGCGAAGGAGCCGGGCCTCGTCGCGGGGGTGCGGCGGGAACCGCCCCCATCGTGGGAGGAAGCGGCCCCCGCCGAGAAGCCTGCGCCTCCGCTGCCTCCCCCGTCCCCCGCAGCGGTCCCTGCCCCGTCACCGAAGCCGCCGCCTCCATCCCCGTCGACCGCGGCCGGGGAGGTGGTGGTGATGGGTTTCAGTTTTTCGCCCGCAGAGGCGAAGGCTGCGCTCGAGGCGGTGAACACCCTGTCGGTGGAGGATCTTGGTGGGAAGGCGGGTCTCTCGAAGACGGCGGCACAGCACCTCCTCGAGGCGCGTCCGATTAAGTCCCTCGATGATCTTCCAAAGGTGAAATACGTGAAGACGACGGCGATTGCGGCGTTGAAGAAGTACGTGTCCTCTCCGGACGGGAAGCGGTGATTGATTGGTTGGCGATCTGGTGAGGATGGGCCTGACATGAGATTTTGGGGAGGAATCTCTTGATCCCCGCGGCAGATGAGGTTTACTCACTGCCATCGACCGCGGATGAAAATCCTCATTCGCGCTCCCTTTCTGAGCTTCTCACTTCCAGCTTCCTCCTCCCATGCGCATTGAACTCCTGAATATTGGCACCGAGCTCCTCATGGGGTTCGTGGTGAACACTCACGCTTCATGGATCGGCCGCCGGCTCAACGGGATCGGCGCCACGCTCACCCGCCAGGTGTGCGTGACGGACTCCGGGGAGGATATCCACGCCGCGCTCGGGGAGGCGATGGGCCGCGCTGACGTAGTGATCACCACCGGCGGCCTCGGGCCGACCTCTGACGATATCACTCGCACGGTGGTGGTCGAGATGCTCGGGTTGACCACGAGCGTGGATGAGAAAGTGCTCGATAACATCCGGGAGCGCTTCCGCAAGCGCGGTACCCCGATGCCCGAATCCACGAAGGCCCAGGCGATGGTTCCCGTGGGGGCAACCATTTTTCATAACGCCAACGGCACGGCGCCCGGCCTCGCCATCCCGATTTCATCCGGGAAAGCCTGCCGGATGATCATCATGCTTCCAGGGCCGCCGCGGGAACTTCATCCGATGTTCGAGGGACGGGTCCTGCCGCTTCTCCGCGAGCGTTTTGCCGACCTGCTTCCCGTCCTCGAGTGCCGCATCCTTCGCGTGGCGGGACTCGGGGAGTCTCGGGTCGAGGAGATGGTCGAGTCCCGTCTCCGTGGGATCGAGGGGTTGGAGATCGGCTACTGCGCGCGTCCGGGGGAGGTGGATCTTCGGCTGGTGATCCGAGCGAAGGACGTGCCCACCGCGCGTCGGGCCATTGACCGTGCGGAAGCCATCGCGCGGGAGGTCCTCGGCGAGGCGATCTTCGGGCAGGGGGAGGAAGCGCTGGAAGAGGCGCTGGTGAGGCTTCTTCGTCGAGGGCACGCCACGCTTTCCACCGCAGAGTCATGCACGGGCGGTTACCTCGCCCATCGGATCACCTTGGTGAGCGGGAGCTCGGAATGCTTCAAGCAGGGATGGGTGACCTATTCGAATGACGCGAAAGCCACGCAGCTCGGGGTGCCCGGCCACCTGATCGTCGAGCACGGGGCGGTCAGCGAGCCGGTCGCCCGCGCGATGGCCGAAGGGGCAAGGGTCCGCGCCGCAACGACGTGGGCCCTGGCGGTCACCGGCATTGCGGGGCCGATCGGGGGGACGCCCGAGAAACCGGTGGGCACCGTGTTCATCGCCCTCGCGGGACCGAAAGGGACCACCTGCTCCCACCATCTCTTCGCCCTCGACCGCGAGAGTTTCAAGTTCATCGTGGCGCAGACCGCGATGAACATGCTGAGGCTGGAGGTCGGGAAGAGCGGGTGAGTTTCATTCATTCTCGGTGTCTCCCCGTGTTGATTTCTTGTCCGCGTTCCGCGCAAACATGGGCACGACGAAGCGTGCCCCTCCATCCGGTTCATGTAAGGAGGGGCACGCTTCGTCGTGCCCAAGGGATGGGAAAAACCATACCGGCCGGTCGATGCGAGCCATGCCTCCCACAAACCGCATTGAAGGAACTCTCGTGTGGGAGGCGCGGCCCGCGCCGATTCTGCCTGCGAGGACGGGTCAGGCTTTTTACGGCGCTTATCGCCTCCATCGTGATTCCCATGGTCGGTGCCGGGGATGGCCTCCGCGTCACCCGTCCCGAGCCTGCCGAGATCCTTTCCGTCGCGAAGGGGAAGACCTTCGTGATCGGCGTGGTGGACCCGCCGACGGCCTCGGTGGAATGCAACGGTGCCCCATGCGACGTGTCGGCGGATGGGGCGTTCATCGGCTACGCGCCCTTCGATGCGCTGGCGGCACCGGTCCGTCAGGGGACCAACTGGTGCGATGTGGCCTTCGATTTCGTGGTCCGCTCCGGGGAGGGCGGGGCGACGAACCGCGTTTGGACAGTTTCGCCCCGCAGCCCCTCCGCGTCGCTCGTTCCCGAGGAGGCGTTTGATCCTCCCAAACCGGTCCGTGTGTTGGGGGATGCATGGCTGGGGGTCCGCAACGGCGGGATCGGGCGGATGCTCTTTGCCGCCGAAGATACGGTGCTCCAGGCGGTTTCCGCGGGGGCGGATGGATGGAGGGTTCGGCTCGGCGCGCGCGAGGAGGCGGTGGTTCCGGTCGAGCAGGCCGAACCTTCGGAGGGCAACGTCCGTCGGTCCCGCGGTTGGATCATGGAGGACCGGGAAGAGCTTCGCGTGATGGCCCGTCGTCTCGGGGACGGGGGAGAAATGGTTTTGAGCGGCGCACCCTGCCCATGGGGGTTTGATTTTGAAGCGGATGGAGACCGCGCGCGAATCCTCCCGCGGCCGGCCCCGCACGTCCTGTCCCATGAGGAGGCGGGTCGCCACCCACTCCGCGGGCTGCGCGTCTGCCTCGACCCCGGGCACCACCCGGACCGCGGGGCCGTGGGACCGAGAGGGTTGGAGGAGCGAGCGTCGAATCTCCTGATCGCACGGGAGGTGGCGCGACGGCTTCGCGAGGAAGGGGCGGAGGTGAGTTTTACCCGGGAAGAGAAAATGCTGCCGCTGCGTGAGCGACATCGCAGGATTCGCGAACTCGACCCCGACGTGCTCGTGAGCATCCACAGCAACTCCGTGGGCGACAACCATGACCCGCGTCTGAAGCACGGCACCCAGACCTTCTGGTGCCATCCGTGGTCGAAGGACCTTGCGGAAAAAATCCATGCCTCGATGTTGGCCGCGCTCGGGACAACCGACATGGGCTGCATTCGACGGGATCTCTACCTTCCCCGCTACCCGGGGTGCCCGGCGGTATTACTGGAGCCGGAGTACCTCATCCTGCCCGACGAGGAGAAACAATTCCTCGACGAGGCCTGGCGCGGAAAACTCGCGGGCGCCATCGTGAATGGCCTGCGGGACTTCGCATCCGCCCGGCGGACGGCGACGGTGAAGATTCCGGACTCCCCTCGGTAGCCCGTGCTGTCCCGGCGCGGGCCCGCCGTGGGACATCCCGATTGCGAGTTCGAGACCGGCGTGGGGCTACTGGATTCGCACTCGTTGTGCTCGGGAGAGAATCTTGATTGCCTCCCCCGGTGGAGGGAGGGTCGGTCTTGCCCCGGGGCGTCGCAGGGGCGATGCTTCCCCCGCAATGGCCGATTCCCGAAGCGAGACCAGCCGCCGCACCTTTCTCCGCGGCACGCTCCTTTCCTCCGCCGCGCTCGCGCTCGGGGCGCGGGGCGAGAATGAACCTGCGCCCGCGCCGGCCCCGTCGTTGACAATCCCCTCGGGAGCCGGCCTGCCGCGCCGCCCGTTCGGGCGCCATCCCGACCAGCTTTCCATCGTTGGATTTGGGGCAATCGTGGTGATGAGGTCAGAGCCCGAGTTTGCAGCCCGCGTGGTCGCAGAGGCGGTGGAGCGGGGGGTGAACTACTTCGACGTGGCCCCGAGCTACGGCAACGCGATGGAGCGCCTCGGTCCCGCGCTCAAGCCGTACCGCGACCGTTGCTTCCTCGCGTGCAAGACGGAGCAGCGCACCGCCGAGGGGGCGCGGGCGGACATGGAGAAGTCGCTCGCGATGATGCAGACGGACCATTTCGACCTCTACCAACTCCACGCGATCACGAGCCTGGCCAAGGACGTGGATGCCGTGTTCGCGAAGGGCGGGGCGATGGAGACCTTTCTTGAGGCGAAGCGGAGCGGGCGCGTGCGTTATCTCGGTTTTTCGGCCCACTCGGTAGAGGCGGCACTCGCGGCGATGGACCGCTACGATTTCGACTCGGTGCTTTTTCCGTTCAACATCGTGACGTGGGAGAAGGGAGGTTTTGGGCCCCAGGTGATGGAGCGGGCGCAGGCGAAGGGGATGGCCCGCCTCGCGCTCAAGGCGATGGCCCGTGAGCCCTGGGCCTCGAAAAATGACCCCGAACGCAAGGCGCACCCGAACTGTTGGTACCGCCCACTCACGGAGTTGCGCGAGGTGGAACTGGCGCTGCGGTACACGCTGAGCCTCCCGGTGACGGCCGCGCTCCCGCCGGGGGACCCATCGCTCTTTCGCATGGCGCTCGACATCGCTTCCATCTTTCGACCGATCACCGAGGAGGAGACCCGCGAGTTGCGGGGACGGTTGGCCTCCTCCCAGCCGATTTTCCGCTGCCCGTCCTCTGCCGCCTGAGATTTCGTTGTGGCAGATCAATCGGGTGGGAACCGTTCTCCTCCCCACACGCCGCGCATGCGCGGATTTCGGGTTCGTCAGATCCTTGACAGTCGCAGCAGCTTTCGTAATACTTCCCGCTTCATCTTAAAGGAGTTTTCACCATGTCCAAACACAAGAAATCCAAGAAATCCGCCCCGAAATCCCGCAAATCCAAGGCCCCTGCCCGTGCCCAGAAGTATGTCTACCTCTTTGGCAACAAGAGGGCCGACGGTCACGGCCAGATGAAGCCGCTCCTCGGCGGCAAGGGTGCCAACCTCGCCGAGATGAGCCGCATCGGCCTCCCCGTGCCCCCCGGTTTCACGATCACCACCGAGGTCTGCACGTATTACTACGCGAACCGTCGGACGTATCCGAAGGTCCTTCTCTCCCAGGAACAGGGGGGCATGGCCTTCCTCGAAAAGATCATGGGTACGAAGTTCGGCGACCAGTCGGCCATGCCGCTTCTCGTCTCCGTCCGCTCGGGCGCCCGCGATTCCATGCCGGGCATGATGGACACCATTCTCAACCTCGGCCTCAACGACCAGACCGTGGTCTCTCTCGCGAACGCGACGAAGAACGAGCGCTTCGCCTGGGACTGCTACCGCCGCTTCATCCAGATGTATTGCGATGTCGTCATGGGCGTCCAGAAGCGCCCCGATGAGGACCATGAACCCTTTGAGGTGCTCATCAGCAAGCTCAAGGAGGAGCGCCACGGCAATCACGACATCGAGGATACCAAGTTCTCGGTGAACGATCTCAAGGAACTGGTGCAGCGTTTCAAGGCGCTCGTGCTCGAACGCACGAACAAGGAATTTCCTCAGGATCCCTGGCAGCAGCTCCATGGCGCCGTTGGTGCCGTGTTCGGTTCCTGGATGAATGATCGCGCGATCGTTTACCGCCGCAAGTACGGCATCCCCACCGAGTGGGGAACGGCCGTCAACGTCCAGGCCATGGTGTACGGGAACACGGGGAGCAAGTCGGGCTCGGGCGTGGCCTTCACGCGCGACCCGGCGACGGGCGAGAAGATGTTCTACGGCGAGTTTCTCATCAACGCCCAGGGCGAGGATGTGGTCGCGGGCGTGCGCACGCCGGAGCCGGTGGCGCAGCTCAAGAACGAGATGCCCGCGGCTTTCCACGAGCTCGATGGCATCCGCAAGACGTTGGAGACCCACTTCAAGGACGTGCAGGACTTCGAGTTCACGATCCAGGAGGGCAAGGTCTTCATGCTCCAGACCCGCAACGGGAAGCGCACCGGCCTCGCCGCCGTCCGCTTCGCCATCGAGTTGGAGAAGGAGAAGCTCATTGACTGGAAGACCGCGATCCGCCGCGTGCCGGCCGACCAGCTCGACCAGGTGCTTGCGCCCGTATTCGACCGCCAGGCCGTGCAGGCCGCCCAGTGCATCGCCAAGGGGCTCCCCGCGGGACCCGGCGCCGCCAGCGGCCAGATGTACCTCAACGCCGAGCGCGCCGTGGAAGCGGCCGCGAGGGGAGAGAAGGTGCTCCTCGTTCGCAACGAGACCTCCCCCGAGGACCTGCGTGGCATGATCGCCGCGGAGGGGATCCTCACCGCCAAGGGCGGGGTCAGCTCGCACGCCGCGCTCGTTGCCCGCCAGATGGGCAAGGTCTGCGTCTGCGGCGCCAGCATGCTCCAGATCGACTACACCGCCCGCACGGTGAGCGTGGAGGGCGCCTCCTACAAGGAAGGCGACTTCATCTCGATTAACGGCACCGCCGGCGAGGTCTACCCGGGCAACATCAAGACGGCCGCCTCGGAGATCGTCCAGGTGCTCGTCGAGAAGAGCCTCAAACCCGAGGAGAGCCAGACCTACCAGAACTTCGCCCAGCTCATGAAGTGGTGCTCGAAGGTCACGCGCCTCCAGGTGCGCACGAACGCCGACAATCCCGAGCAGACGGCGAACGCCCTCGCGTTCGGCGCCACGGGGATCGGCCTCTGCCGCACGGAGCACATGTTCTTCGAGGGCAACCGCATCGACGCGATGCGCGAGATGATCCTCGCGGACAACCTCGCGGAACGGAAGAAGGCGCTCGCCCTGCTCCTGCCCTACCAGAAGGCGGACTTCGTCGGCATCTTCCGGGAGCTGAAGGGCTTTCCCGCCACGATCCGCTTCCTCGACCCGCCCCTGCACGAGTTCCTCCCGCACGAGGCGCCGTCGCAGCGCGACCTCGCCACCAAGATGGGCGTGCCCGTCGAGAAGATCCAACAGCGGGTGAAGGAGCTCCACGAGTTCAACCCCATGCTCGGCTTCCGCGGCTGCCGCCTCGGCATCGTCTACTCCGAGATCTCGGAGATGCAGGCGCGCGCCGTGTTCGAGGCCGCCGCCCAGGTCCAGAAGGAGGGCATCAAGGTGAAGCCCGAGGTGATGATCCCGCTCGTCGGGTTCAAGAGGGAGCTCGACCTCCAGGTTGACCTCGTCCACCGCGTCGCGAAGGAAGTGATGGCGGAGCAGGGAGTGAAGTTGAACTACCTCGTCGGCACCATGATCGAGGTACCGCGCGGGGCGCTCACGGCGGATGAGATCGCCGAGACCGCGCAGTTCTTCAGCTTCGGCACGAACGACCTCACGCAGACCGCGCTGGGGATGAGCCGGGACGACTCGGGTTCATTCATTCCCGCCTACGCGGAACACGAGATCATCAAGAAGAACCCGTTCGCCTCGATCGACCAGGTGGGCGTGGGCCTTCTCATGAAGATTGCCGTCGAGAAGGGCCGCAAGACCCGCCCCGACATCAAGCTGGGCATCTGCGGCGAGCACGGGGGCGATCCCGACTCCGTGAAGTTCTGCCACAAGCTCGGCCTGACCTACGTCTCCTGCAGCCCCTTCCGCGTCCCCGTGGCGCGCCTGGCCGCCGCACAAGCCGCCCTCGAAGGCGAGGCGGCCAAGAAGAGGTAGGGACGCGCCGCCCACCTTCGCCCGGGCGCTACGGCGGGCAGGCCGGCGCGCTGTTCCTGGGGCCCGATGACATCATGCTGCGGAGGGGTTTTCCCATGACCGCCCCCCGTTTGCGCGAGACGCTGGGACGCGACATGGAGGCCGTCGTGAAAAGCTGGTCGTCGGGGTGTCGAGCAACTCGGTCGCCGCGGCGGCATGCTGCTGCCTCTCTTCATGGCGCATGGACGGATGGGTTATTCAGCCGTTCAGCCAATTCAAAATACAATCTTGAAACAGCCGAAA
>CAZZBZ010000020.1:0-45020 GCA_964653025.1 uncultured Verrucomicrobiota bacterium | reverse complement strand
GCGCGGAGTTTAGAACCCTTTTTTCCCCCAGCAAGAGTTTTCTAAAAGTTTTTTTGAGAACGAAATTTTTAGAGGGAAAAACTTTTATTCGATGCCACGAGACTTTCAATTTGTGCGAGTGGAACCTCATCGAGGCGCGCGAGCACGAGGTCGGCATCCCCCAGCGTCGCCGCGGGATGGGTCGTGGTGACGGCAACGACCTTCATGCCCGCAGCGCGTGCGGCGGCGACGCCCACGTGGGCGTCCTCAAAAACGATGCAGCGCGACGGTTTCGCCCCGAGGCGTTGGGCGGCGAGGAGGAAGGGTTCGGGATGTGGCTTTCCCCGCGCGACGTCCTCGGCGGTGAGCACCGCGTGAAAATATCCCTCAAGGCCAAGCAGGCGGAGAGCGGTCTCAATATTGAGGAGGTGCGTTGAGGAGGCAATCGCGCGTCGCACTCCCGCGCGGTTGAGGGCCTCGAGGAACGGTTTCACGCCGGGGAGAAGGGTGAGCCCCCTCTCTTTTACAATCATTCGATAAAGCTCCTCCTTGCGGAGTGAGAGCCGCGCAATCGCTTGCGGGTTGCGAGTCCATCCGAGCAACTCGGGAATGATCACCTCGTTTTTCATTCCGAAGCTTTGCGAGAAGTGGTTGGCGGGGAGGACGTGGCAGGTCTCCACGGCAAGTCGCTCCCAACTCTCCTCGTGCGCGTGTGAGGAATTCACAATTACCCCATCCCAGTCGAAGATTGCGAACCATGGCGTGGAGGACATGTCCATGCTCGATAAAGCATTCGGTGAAAAACGCACGGAGATTTTTTCCCTCATTAAGTGGGAGGGGACAAATTGTTGGGGATTAACATGTTTTTCGGCGCGGGCCGCGCCGAACGCTGTGGAGGGCCGCCGTGTCGGCGGCCGCGGAAAAGGAAGACGGACGGCGACACGCCGTCCCTCCAATCGCGATTCAAGCGTGGAGGGGCACGCTCCGCCATTCGGTCCCGAGCTCATGGCCGAGGGGTCGTGCCCGTGTGAATCTGAGCATTCACAAAACCCGACAGAACTGTCATGCGTATTCCAAAGTTCTTCTTCGTTTTTCGTTTGCGCCGGGAGGGGGTTCTCGGATACTTTCCCCCCGTTGGGACACCGCCGGGCGCCGCGGAGTGGGAGCTGATCAATTCCGCCAGGGTCGGAAGACAGCAACGGTAGTCTGACTTTCATGGCCGCGGTTGCTCGGCGACCAACACGCCCGGCGGAAATTTCGGGCGGAAGGATGGATCGGGGGCATAGCTCAGTTGGTAGAGCGTCTCGTTCGCAATGAGAAGGTCAGGGGTTCGACTCCCCTTGCCTCCACCATCCTTCGCTCGGTGTCTGAGATGAATGGAGGTGTCGTTTATGACTGCGAAAACCTTTGCGTGGTAAAGCCCCGGGGGTGTGACCTCCCGGGAGACGTGGCGGACCGCGAAATCTACCGACCGACGGAAACCGAACTGGCCTATGCCCGTCCCATGTACTGGCCGGTGCGGGTATCCACCTTGATCAACTCGCCCTCCTTGATAAAGAGCGGCACGCTGACGGAGATGCCGGTCTCGAGCTTCGCGAGTTTTTGAACGTTGCTGGCGCTGTCGCCGCGGACGCCTTCGGGGGACTCGGTGACTTTGAGGCTGACGCTGGGAGAAACCTCGATCTTGATGGGAACCTCATCATTGAAGAGAACCTCGCAGACCGAGCCTTCCACGAGGTAGCCCTTGCATTCCTCAACGAGGTCGTCGCGGAGGGCGACGGTTTCGAAGCTGGAGGGGTCCATGAAATTCCAGCCGTTGCCGTCCTTAAAGCTAAACTCCATCTTCTTGTGAATGAGGGGGACGGTCTCGATGGGCTCGGTGGAGGCAAAACGGACGAGAGAGGAGCGGCCGGTCTGGATGTTGCGGATGGTCGCCTGGACGAAAGCACGAAGGTTTCCAGGGGTGCGGTGCTGGGTGTCGAGAACGAGGCAGACCTGTCCCCCGTACCTGATTGCCATTCCTTTGCGAACATCGTTTGCGGTAGCCATGGTCGTTCCGTAGTGTTTTCCCAAGGCGGCGGATCGTCGCGAGGGGTGCGGAACCTAGCGGGGGATGGGGGCGGGCGGCAAGTGTAAAAGGGGATGCAGGACAAATTTCAAAGGTGTACGGAACGGTTGCCATTTTTGAATGCGACTGCTACGCAGACCGGGTCATGTTTAAACGATTTCTACCACGCGAGGACGACTTCTACGGGCAGTTCGAGCAGATCGCGGGTTTCGTGATCCGCGGGGCTGAGGTGCTCAAGAAGCTTCTCGATGATTACACCAACGTGGGGCTCAAGCTCCAGGAACTGGAGAGCTTTGAGCACGCCTGTGACCAGGTCACGCACTCAACCATTCAGCGCCTCAACGAGAGCTTCCTCACACCGTTTGATCGCGAGGACATTCACACGTTAACGCTCCGTCTCGACGATGTGTTGGACATGATCGAGGCGGCGGCGCAGCGGATGCAGACCTGTCGCATTGTGAAGCCCACCGAGGACGCACAAAAGCTTGGGTATCTGATTCTCCAGCAGGCCGAGCTTCTCCTGCGGGCGCTGAATGCCCTGCGCGACATTCGCAACTACAATAATATTCTCGACCACTGCGTGGAAATCCACCGGCTCGAAAATCAGGCCGACCTGATCATGAAGGGCGCGGTGGGACGGCTCTTTGATGAGGAGAAGGACCCGATTGAGCTGATCAAGATGAAGGAGGTTTATGAGAACCTGGAGGTGGTCACCGACCGCTGTGAGACCGTGGCGAACCTGATCCAGGGGATCGCCGTTAAGATGAGCTGAGCCGGGTACCCTCCCCATGGAACTGCACTGGCTGATTCCGCTCATTCTCATCGCGTTGGCGTTCGACTTTCTGAACGGCTTTCACGACGCCGCGAACTCGGTCGCCACGGTGGTCGGAACGCGCGTCCTTTCTCCTCAGTTCGCCGTCCTGTGGGCGGCCCTCTTTAACCTCATCGGTCCGCTGTTCTTCGGGACCCACGTGGCGCAGACCATCGGGAAGGGAATCGTGGACATTCACATTGTCACCCCCGAGTTGATTCTGGCGGCGCTGGTCGGGGCAATTTTTTGGAACCTGCTCACCTGGTACTACGGCATCCCGAGCAGTTCCTCACACGCGTTGGTGGGCGGGCTGGTCGGCGCAGCCGTGATTCTCCACGGAACATCGGCACTCGTCTGGTGGGGACTCGGAAAAACGATCCTCTTCATCTTCCTCTCCCCGATGATCGGTTTCGGCCTGGGGTCGGCGATGTTCGTAGTCGGTTCGTGGATCGTTCATCGAAAGACGCCGCGCAGCGTGGATGGGGTCTTTCGAAAGCTGCAGTTCGTCTCCGCGGCGCTCTACAGCGTCGGGCACGGGACGAACGATGCCCAGAAGACGATGGGAATTATCTTCATGCTGTTGGTGAGCGGGGGATATCTTGCGGCGGATGCCGCGATGCCATTCTGGGTCCTGGGCGTGTGCAGCGTGGCGATCGCACTCGGGACGGCGTTCGGGGGCTGGCGGATCGTTCACACCATGGCGACGCGCCTCACCCGACTCAAACCCTTCACTGGGTTTTGTGCGGAATCAGCGGCGTCGATGGCGCTCTACGCCGCCTCGGCGTTCGGCATTCCCGTGAGCACGACGCATACGATCACGGGGGCAATCTTGGGTGTTGGTAACACGCAACGTTCCTCCTCCGTGCGCTGGGGGCTCGCAAGCAGCATCATCTGGGCCTGGGTCCTGACCATCCCGTGTTCGGCGCTGGTGGCGGCAGGGGTTCGTCTCGCAGTTCGGGGTGTGCTGGGACATTAAGAGGGAGGGCCGAGGATACGAGCGTTCCAAAACATCTCTGGGCCCCGTGGCGGGCCGAGTACTTCCGCAGGCCGAAGCGTGAGGGCTGCATCTTCTGTGAGAAGGTGGGGAGAACTGGTCCCGAAGGTCGGGCTGTCGGGGACGAGGAAAATTTTGTCCTTCTCCGCGACCGCACGTGTTTCGCGCTCCTGAACGCCTACCCATATATCGGGGGACATCTCATGGTGGCCCCGTACCGACACACCGCGCGTCTCGATGACCTTTCCGACGGTGAACTGGCGGATCTTTTCGTGCTGGGCCGCCGCTGCGCGCGAGTTCTTGAGCGGGCATTTAAACCCGACGGGATGAACCTTGGACTCAATCTGGGCTCTGCCGCGGGGGCCGGGATCACCGAGCATCTGCACCTCCATGTGGTGCCGAGGTGGACGGGGGACACGAACTTTATGACCGTCATCGGCGGGCACCGGGTAGTTTCTGAGGGGCTGCGCGAGACGCATGAGAAGTTCATGGCGGCCCTGGCCGAACTGGAGCCGCTCTCAAATGGCTGAAGCCACCGTCCATCTTGAGTCGCCGCGCGCAGCCCAGGCTCTCTGTGGGAATGATCCGCGCCTCCTGCGGATGGTGGAAGAGGCCTTCGGGGTGCGCCTGACCCAGCGGGATGACTGGTTTCGCGTGGAGGGGGGGGATGCCGCGGGGGTGGAGCGCGCCGCGGCCTTCCTGCGGGAGTTGGAGGCCGCGAGGGTGAAGGGCGTGGTGATTCGCGCCTTCGAGTTTAACTATGCACTCGACGCCTACCGCGGAGTCACGGTTCCACCGAAGCTTGACCTCGGTGCCCTCTCAACGGCGCGGATCGAAGTGAGCCCTCGGCGCGCGCCTGTCGGGGCGCGGAGCCACGGGCAGCGGCGCTTTATCGAGGCGATGCGAAAGAGCGACATGGTCTTTTGTATCGGACCGGCGGGAACTGGGAAGACCTTCCTCGCTACGGCGATGGCGGTCGCCGCACTCCGAGAAGGGCGTGTCGAGCGGATCATCCTCACCCGCCCGGCGGTGGAGGCGGGCGAGGCACTTGGGTTTCTGCCCGGTGACCTCAAGGAAAAGCTACTCCCCTACCTGCGACCCCTCTACGACGCGCTCGGTGCGATGATGGAGCCCGAGGAACTCCAACGCCACACGGAGAAAGGGACCGTCGAGATTGCGCCGCTCGCCTACATGCGTGGACGGACGCTCGACCATGCCTTCATCATTCTCGATGAGGGGCAAAATACGACGGGCAACCAGATGTTCATGTTTCTTACCCGTCTTGGGCGTGACTCGCGCTGCGTGATCACCGGGGATGTCACCCAGGTGGATCTTCCGAGCAGCAAGCGGAGCGGACTCGTTGAGGCCGAGCGAATTCTCAATGGGATCGAAGACCTCACCTTCTGTCACCTCGATGAGACCGATGTGGTGCGGCATCCGCTCGTTCAAAAAATTATTCGTGCCTATACTGAACACCGTGAGCGCCAAACCTGAGCGCCCCGCGGTACCGATGGAGGAGACCATCGCCGCGATTGCAACCCCGCCCGGCCCGGGCGGCATCGCGGTCCTGCGGGTTTCGGGAAAGACGGCCCTGCAGGTGGCCGATGTGGTTTTTAAGGGACGGGGTAAACCTTCCGCCCAGCGCTCGCACACCCTCTGTCATGGGTTCGTGATGGACGGTGAGCAGGTCGTGGACGAGGTTCTCCTTGCGGTAATGAGGGCGCCGCACTCCTACACGGCCGAGGACGTGGTGGAGATTTCGTGCCACGGAGGTTTTATTTCCGCGCGACGGGTACTCGACCTGCTCGTGCGCACGGGTGCGCGTATCGCGCAGCCGGGGGAGTTTACCCGGCGTGCGTTTCTCAATGGGCGAATCGACCTGACGCAGGCGGAGGCAGTGGTGGACATCATCGCCGCGCAGGCCCAGGGGGCGCAGATGGCGGGCGTGGCGCAGCTTCAGGGGCACCTCTTCCAGAAGATGCAGCAAGTCTACAATCACCTCGCCGACGCCATGGCACACGTCGAGGCCCATCTCGATTTTCCGGATGAGGACCTTGCCCCGTCCGAGCGAAAGGAGATCGCCGAGCGGGTTCGCAACGCAACGGCCTTTATGGAGGCGCTCCTTGCCACGGCGCGCGAGGGGCGCGTCCT
This sequence comes from uncultured Verrucomicrobiota bacterium, assembly GCA_964653025.1. Lineage (GTDB taxonomy): Bacteria > Verrucomicrobiota > Verrucomicrobiia > JABWAM01 > JABWAM01 > JABWAM01. Next base: position 39,017 of record CAZZBZ010000020.1, on the reverse strand, counting down.
TCGCGAGGGGGTGCGCACGGTGATCGTGGGGAAGCCAAACGTGGGAAAATCGAGCCTGCTCAATGCCCTGCTCGGAGAGGAACGGGCGATCGTGAGCCCGACCCCCGGCACCACGCGCGACACCATCGAAGAGATTGCGAACCTCGGGGGTGTGCCGTTGCGTATCGTGGATACCGCGGGAATTCGGGAGCATGAGAGCCAGGTTGAGGAGGAGGGAATTCGTCGCACCCACTCCCAACTCGAACAGGCAGAACTTGTGCTTCTTGTTCTCGATACCTCGTGCCGTCTCGATGCGGCCGACCGCGAACTCATTGTGCTCTGTAAAAAGCGCCCGCTGATCGTGGTCCTCAACAAGACTGATCTTGGGGCATTCGCGGACGCAGCCTCCGTTCGGGACCTGACAACGGTATCGGTCTCCCTAAAAAATGGAAGTGGGGTGGAGGATCTGAAGAAGACGATCTCCGAACATGTGTTACAGGGGCGGGTGAACACCGGATTTCACGAGGTCTTCATCAACGCGCGTCACCAAGAGGCGCTGCTGCGCTCATGTGCCGCGCTGGGACACGCCACGACGGCATTTCAACAGCGGCGCAGCCTCGAGTGCGTGGCGGCCGACCTGCGGGAGGCGATGCAGGCGTTGGGGGAGGTTACGGGACGGACGGTGACCGAGGATGTTCTCGACCGCATCTTCTCGAAGTTTTGCATTGGGAAGTGAGTCGGGAAAAAGTGGGGTTAACCCAAGTTCCGCAGTTACGAAGGCACGGGAAGGGGTTTGCAGGTTTGGAGGGGGTCAGTTTGGGCTGATTTTCTGCACTACATTTTATGCATTTCCGTTAGAATTCACCTCTCGGGACTCCTTTGAAGGGGTTTTCCCCTCTGAAAACTGAAAATGGTGACCCCAACGGGATTCGAACCCGTGCATTCACCGTGAAAGGGTGATGGCCTAACCACTAGCCGATGGGGTCGGGAGAAGGGACGATAGCCTTGTCGCAGACCGGGCGCAACCCAAGAGAAACCAAGGGGTTCTTTCAATGGGAAACTTCGTAAACTACGCTACGCAGGTTCACCTTCACTGCTCCCTGACGGCATGCTTGCGGTGGGAAATCTCAGCGATTTGCTGCGATCGCGAGACTTTGGGGGCGATTTCCGTCATGCTAGGGCCTGATGAGTGCTCCCGTTCCCACCCCTGCCCTGCTTTCGGCCAACGAGTTGTTCCTCGCCTACGGGCGCCAGCAACTGCTCTCCGGGGTCACCCTCTCGGTGGCGCCGGGCGAGAAGGTCGGCCTTGTCGGCCGCAACGGCTGCGGCAAGACAAGTCTCCTCAGGATCCTCTCCGGTGCCGACCATGCGGACGCAGGGGAGATTTCTCGGCGGCGAGGGATGCGCGTCGGCCACCTCCCGCAGGAGTCGGATCTCGATGGGAATAAGACCGTACAGGAAAATATCGAAGCGGGCGCCGCGGACCTCATGGAATGGCGCCGCCGCTACGAGAGCGGGGAGGGCACCGACGCTGAACTGGCGGACCTCCTCCACCAGATCGAGGTTGCCGATGGCTGGAATCTCGAGGCCCGCATCAAGGCGGACGTCACCGCTCTCTTCGCCCCGCCGCTCGACGCCCTTGTCGGGCCGCTCTCCGGCGGCGAGAAACGCCGTGTGGCTCTCTGCCGCGCGCTCGCGGCGCAGCCCGATCTTCTCCTTCTCGACGAGCCGACGAACCACCTCGACGCCGAGTCCATCCGATGGTTGGAGGATTTTTTACGCAAGTACCCAGGCGCCCTGATCTTCGTTACTCACGACCGCTACTTCCTCGACGTGATTGCCACGCGCATCCTCGAACTGGCGGACGGTCGGTGCTACTCGCACCCGGGGAACTACACCGCCTACCTCGAATCCAAGGCAATTCGGCGCCAGATCGCCGACCAGACGGAACGGCGGCGGCAGCGTTTCCTGCAGGAGGAGTTACAATGGGTGCGCGCGGGGGTGCGCGCGCAGCGGTCAAAATCGCAGCATCGCCTCAGGTCCTTCTACCAGGTGGAGGGCCTGGAGGCCCCGCCCGAGGAGAGGGAGATGGACCTCATCATTCCGCCCGGTCCCGAGTTGGGAAACATCGCCGTGGACGTCCTCAAGGCCGGGGCCCGGGTGGGCGAGGGCGACGACGCGCGCTGGCTTTTTCGCGAGTTGAGCTTCTCCCTGCGTCCCGGCCAGTGCACCGGCGTGGTGGGCCGCAACGGCGTTGGCAAGACCACCCTCCTGCGCCTCTGCCTCGGGGAGCGCGCAGCCGACGAGGGGGAGGTCGTCATTGGCAAGAAGGTGGTCTTCAACTACATCGACCAGGCGCGTATGCAGCTCGACGGCACGGGGACCCTCCTCGCCGAGGTGGCCGGAACCGGGGATACCGTCCAGTTCGGGAGCCAGACGATGAGCGCACGTGCCTACCTGCGGCGCTTCCTCTTCCCGGAGGAGCGAATGACCGAGGGCGTGGATAAACTTTCCGGGGGCGAGCGCGCGCGGCTGATGCTCGCCAAGGTGCTCAAGCGCGGCGGAAACGTCCTTGTCCTCGACGAGCCGACGAACGATCTCGATCTCCCCAGTCTTCGGATGCTCGAGGAGGCGCTCGCGGATTTCGAAGGAAGTGTCCTCGTGGTCAGTCACGACCGCTACTTCCTGGACCGCATCTGCGACCAGATCGTGGCCTTTGAAGAGGATGGTGTTTTTATGCAGCCGGGCAACTTCTCCTACTACCTCGAGAAGCGGAAGGAGCGCGCGCCGCGCGGACGGCGTCCCGCGACTGTCCCGGCGTCCCCTCCCCCACCCTCTTTGGAAAAGCGTGAGCCGCCTCCCGCTCGCTCCCGAAAAATGGGGTTCAAGGAAAAGCGCGAACTCGCGGGTATGGAAGCAGCGATTCTCTCCGCGGAGACCCATGTGGCAGAAATGGAGGGACACCTCAACGACCACGGTTTTTACCTTACCCGCGCGAAGGAGATTCCTCGCGTGATGGCCGACCTCGAGGTTGCCAAGAAGGAGGTGGCCCGCCTCTACGCGCGTTGGGAAGAACTCATGAAGTTGGCGGCAGCGGCGGAAGCTTCTTCCTAGGATGGCGTCGATGGCCGCGTTCCCCTCTCTTGCTGGAGTGACCGCCACGTCGGCGGGATATCCACGGAAACGGGGTTAGCGACCCCGTCTACAGCAGACGATTTCATCGCGGGTTCGTTCGACGCTGGAAACCCGGGGCACCCTCCCGTAGCTTCACCGTCATGCGAAACTCTCCCCGCAGCCCGGTCGCCGCCGCCCTCCAGCCTTTTGTGGACCGCGGCTGGATCGCTGGTGCCGTCGCACTCGTCGCCAACAAGGAGTGCATCCTTGCCGTGGACGCCGTCGGCTACGCCAATCTCGCGCGCAAGCGCCGGATGACGCCCGATAGCCTTTTCTGGATTGCCTCGGTCACCAAGCCGATCACCGGTGCCGCGTTCATGATGCTCGTGGATGAGGGGAAGGTGCGCATCGGTGACCCCGTCGAGAAGCACCTCCCCGAGTTTGCCGACCTTCGCGTGGTTGCGAAGCGCACGAAAGCCCGCACCGTCCTCGTCCGCCCGAAGCGCAAAATCACCCTCCGCGATATCCTCACCCACACAAGCGGGATGCCGTTGTTCTCCCCTCTGGAGAAACCCACCCTCGACCTTCTCCCTCTTGCCGTGGCCGCGGGGAGTTACGCGATGACTCCGCTCGAGTCCCAGCCCGGATGCCGTTACACCTACTCTAACTGCGGGATCAACACCGCCGGGCGTATCATTGAAGTCTTCAGCGGCGTCCCCTACGAAGAGTTTCTTGCCCGTCGCCTCTTCAATCCGCTCGGGATGAAGGACACCACCTTTGTCCCGACCCGCGCCCAACTCGCCCGTCTCGCAGACCCGCACCAGCCCAACCCGGCGAAGACCCGTCTCGTTGAGACGCGAATTCCCTATTTGAAATACCCGTTGGACGACCCTTCGCGCCACGGTTTCCCGGGTGGCGGCCTCTTCTGCACGGCCCGCGACCTCGCCCGCTTCGCCCAGATGATCCTCCGCGGGGGCGTATTTGGTGGCAGGCGCTACCTCTCCCGCGCGGCGATCCGCCAGATGACCCGCCGACAAACCCCTCCCCATATCGAGAACGGTTATGGCCTGGGATGGCTTGTCGAGAAGGATGTTTTTGGCCACGGGGGTTCCCTCGGGTCAAAAATGATGATCTATCCCAAGCGAGATTTGATCACCATCTTCCTCTTCCAGCATGCCGACTGCCTCGGGGATGGCGCGAAAGCCTTCGAGACCTTCAAGAAGGTTGCCTTCGACACCTACGGCGCCTGAAGCGCCGCATCTCCCGGCATTCTGGCACAGGTTGAGAACCGCCTCCCCCCATGCGCACCCTGATCCTCGGCTACGGTAACCCGGATCGGAACGACGACGGTGCCGGCTGGGCGGTGATCGAGGCCCTGCGCGCCAACCCGCCGACCGATGCCGAGTTGGACACCGCCCAGCAGCTCGAGGTCGAGCTGGCCGAACGAATCACGGAGTTTGACCTGGTCGTCTTCGTGGATGCCGCAGTCCCCGAGTCCCCCGAGCCGCTTGCGGTGGTCGAGGTCGCCCCTGCTTGGAAACCCCACGCGACCGCCCACCACCTCGCTCCCGCAGACCTCCTTGCCCTTGCGGAGACGCTCTATGGGAAGAAACCGCGCGCGGTTCTCGTGAAGATTCGCGGTCACGACTTCCACTTCGGCTCGACACTCTCCCCCGAGACTCACGCCTCCGTGGACGAGGCCACGCGGAGGATCCGGGCCCTGCTGGCGACAGAGCCGAAGACGGAGGGATGATTCCCCACCAGGGTCGTTCTCTGCCGCGGCCTGACCAATGATTCGGGTGCGCGACCAAATTGTTGGTTGGCCTCCCGGTGCGAGCTCACGTTGGAGCCGCGACGCCCCCGTCGCGCCAGAACGGGACGAGGGCGTCCCGTCTCCAAAAACGACTTTTCTGTTGCGCACATGATAATCCTTCCGTTCAGCCTGACGCTTGACTCTGTTTCTTCTCCAATCTACAGGTATTCTTGTGAAATCTACGTATTCAGTAACGGAAGCGCAGGCGCGTCTTCCCGCGTTGCTTCGCGAGGCCGGGGACACCCCGGTCGTGATTACCCGCCACGAAAAAATCGCGGGCTACCTCCTCTCCCCCGAGCGGATGGGGGCAATCCTGGAAACGCTGGAGATCATGGCCAACCCACGGGCCATGCGGGAGATTCGACGGGCCCGCGCCGGCAAGGGTCGCTATCACCCGCTCGTGGATCTCGATGAAGGTTGAACTCTCGGACCAGGTGTTCGTCTTTGTCCGCTCCCTGCCTCCCGAGCCCCGTAAGCGTCTGCGCGAGGCGCTCCGCCGACTCGCCAGCGAGCGTGGGGACCTCCGCGCGCTCGAGGGAGACCTCGCCGGGTTCCATCGTCTTCGCGTCGGACGCTTCCGCGTGATTTTTCGCTATGCGATGATCGACCACGCACACGGGATCCGCTGCGAGTTTGCCGACGAGCGTTCGATCATCTACCAGGTCTTCGCTGAGGCGGCCCGCCACCTGCAGGCCCCATGAAGGAGGAGGATCGGAAGATTAGGTACCGGGGCGAACCTCGGCGAGGCGACGCTTGCGGAGGTGGCAAAACAGGGCGGCGATCCAGAGCGCTCCCAGCGCGGGGAATGCCTTGAAGGCGACCACGAGGAGGGCCATCGGGGCGGTTTCCACGGGGGCGGAAAACATCGCCACACAGGCCATCCCCACCCAGATCGCATAGATGATCTGCGCCGCAAAAAGGCAGCATTGGCCCTTTCCATCCTTTGCGTTTAACACCGCGAGGTGGGTGATCGCGTGGGGCCACATCACGAACGGGACGAAGAATAACCCAGGCATGGGTGGTCGGGAGAGCAGGGCGAGGGCTCCGATTCCGAGTACCCAGATCGTCGCGGCGAGGACACCGTTCACCTTTCGCAGCGAGGGCTGACACTGCCCGCAGGCACCGCCGAGCGACCGGAGAGAGGTTTTCATTGGTATCAGATGCAAGATTGCTTCTGACTACTGTCTCTAATATCAGATTATATAATGCACGTTCGGTGCGAGGCCTTCAAGTAAATTCGGGCGAAGGTTCACCCGCCGCGGACCGCGCGACGCGCCCGGGCGGCACGGTACGCCGCGCGGGCGGAGCCAAGCCAGGCGACGAGGAAGAGGAGCGCGCAGGCGGCTTGCGCGGACGTGAATCGTCCGAGGATTTCGTGTGGCACATCGCCGCGGAAGAACTCCACGACGAAGCGGAGGACCGAATAGAGAATCGCGTAGCTCCATGCGAGTTGTCCCGGGTAGCGCTGGACTCGCTGGAGGACGAGCAGCGCGGCCACGATATCGAGGAGGCCGGCGGCCTCATAAAGCTGGGTTGGGTGGAGGCGCACGCCGGAAAACTGCGGGGGGGCGTTCGGTGCGATGGCCCAGAAGGCGTCCGAGGGACGGCCGTGGCAGCAACCGTTCATGAAGCAGCCGATGCGTCCGAAGGCGTGGCCGAGCGCGAGCGGCGGCGCCAGCGCATCCGCCATCGTCGCGAGGGGTTGCCCCTTCACACGGCACCAGATCCACAGGACGAGCATCGCGGTAAAAAATCCGCCGAGAAACACGAGGCCGCCGTGCTGGATCATTACGATCTCGCGGAGGTGATCTGCAAACTCCTCCCGCCAGTAGCGCACCACATACCATGCGCGCGCCCCGACGAGTCCTGCCGCGAAGAGAAGGAGCGCAAGGTTGGTGGAGACCTCCTCCTCGAGGTTTAACCTCGAGGCGCGAGTGCGGAACATCGCGAACGCGAGGAGGAAACCGAGGGCCACGAAGACCCCGTACCATCGAATCGTAAGGGGACCGAACTCGACAAGGATCGGATGCACATCAGGGAGTCTACCTCGCGCTGGGCGCGCTTCAACGTTGAAACCTCCCTGGGACCATGCGATGGAAGGGCGAACCGAACTACTCCTCGGGTTCACGGTTCAATGGTTCTGCGGCTCGATTCCGCCGTGGCGGAGTTTTCTAATGATATTTTTAGGGATGGCATTTGGCGCGAGATGAAGCCAACCGCCGAACCTTGAACCGCTGAATCCAACCCCCTGCGAGTTGCTCAACCATGCCAAATAAGTCAATCGACATATTCTCGTTCCCCCACCCTTTCGATGTCGTGGTGATTGGGGCTGGGCATGCCGGTATCGAGGCGGCCCTTGCTTCCGCGCGAATGGGTTGTCGCACGCTCATGCTCACCATGGATCTCGACACGATTGGCAAGATGAGTTGCAACCCGGCGATTGGCGGGATTGCCAAGGGCCACATGGTCCGCGAGATCGATGCGCTCGGCGGAGCGATGGGTCTCGCAACAGATTTCTCCGGAATCCAGTTTCGCATGCTGAACCGGCGGAAGGGCCCGGCCGTCTGGGCCCCGCGCGCCCAGTGCGATAAGAAAATCTACCAAGGGTTGATGAAAGCGGTGTGTGAGCAGCAGCCCGGCCTCGAGCTTTTCCAGGCTCAAGCCACGGGGTTAGAAGTTCAGGGCGACGAAGTGCGTGCCGTTCTCACGCGCGAGGGGATTCGGTTTCCCTGCCGGTGTGCGGTGCTCACCACGGGGACTTTTCTGCATGGGCTGATCCACATGGGGGCACGGAAGAGTGAGGGGGGGCGGGGAGGAGAAGCGGCTGCGGTTGGACTGAGCGACTCGCTTACTGGGCTGGGCTTCGAACTTGATCGGCTCAAGACAGGGACCCCCCCTCGCCTGAACGCGAAGTCGATTGCCTGGGGCAAACTCCGCTCTCAACCCGGAGACGATCCCCCTCCCCCTTTCAGCTTTCTCCACGAGCCGGCCTATGCGTCCTGTCGTGATGAGTTGCTGGAACTCTGGACCGCTCTCGTGTGTGGTTCATCGACCAAACACCACGGGAAGGGGCCTCCCAGATTGTTCCACGTGGAACATTTGACGAAGCACCCACCCCACCCCGACGCGATTTGGCAACCTCCTCTCCCCCAGCTTCCCTGCTTCATCACCCATACCACCGTCAAGACCGCGGAGATCATCCGAGCCAATCTCAAACGCTCTCCTCTCTACTCGGGACAGATTGCATCCACGGGTCCCCGCTACTGCCCTTCGATCGAGGACAAGTACGTAAAATTTCCCGACAAGGCCACGCATCAGATATTCCTTGAACCAGAAGGGCTTCGAACCAACGAGGTCTATGTGAATGGCTGCTCGACGAGTCTCCCTTTAGAGGTTCAACTGGAAATGATTCATTCCATCCCCGGGCTCGAAGCAGCAGAGATTCTCCGTGCAGGGTATGCCATCGAGTACGACTACCTGCCGCCCACTCAACTTCAGCCGTCCCTCGAAACGAAACGGGTGAAAGGCCTGTACTGTGCCGGGCAGATCAACGGAACCACCGGCTATGAAGAAGCGGCGGCGCAAGGTCTCGCGGCCGGGGTGAATGCTGCCCTCCGTATTCAGGAACGACCCCCTCACATTCAGGCCCGCTCGGATTCCTACCTTGGAGTTCTCATCGACGACCTTGTTACCAAGGGAACCAAGGAACCCTACCGGATGTTTACCTCGCGTGCAGAGTTTCGACTTCTCCTCCGTCAGGATAACGCCGATCTCCGCCTCACTCCGATCGGACAGGAACTTGGACTCATTGCGCCGTCGCGAGGAGAATGCCTCAAGCAGAAGGCGACAACTCTCCTGCAACTCCGCGAAAAACTCCGAACCACGCGACGAGAGGGCGCCAGTCTGGAGCAGTGGTTGAAGCGTCATGATGCCACGATGGAGGATCTTCTCGCACGTTTTGGAGATGCCCTGCCAACGATTCCGTCGGACCTTCGCGCCGCCCTTGAAATGGATCTCAAGTACGAAGGTTACATTCAGCGTGAGCTCGCAAATGTTGAAAAACTCCGGCGAAGCGAAACCCAGCTCATCCCTGAGTCTCTCAACTACCAGGCCCTCCGCGGTTTCCGTCGTGAGACTCAGGAAAAGCTCCAGGCTATACGTCCCAGAACTCTTGGCCAGGCAGCGAGAATTCCGGGGATCACACCAGCCGACATAGGATTGCTGTTAGTGATATTGAAAAAGTCAAGTTAAATATAAACAGAGGGTAATGGTGCTTACTTTGCGCCAAAAGGGAACCTCTTCTGTAGCCGTGGTCGGGTGGGCGGAGAGAGGAATGGGGTCACGACCCCGTCTACAGAGGAGAGATTCCCATCGGGGTGCGCCCTCTTCTGTAGCCGCGGTCGGGCGAGAGGGGAGGAGAAAGGGGGCATCGATCCCATCTGAAGAGGAATGCCTTCGCGCCGTTTGGACTTCGGCGGTAACAACATCGGCATCGCGATCTCGCCCGATCGTCGTTGGCATTGACGCCCCCCCTCACGCACGCCAAGGATACAACTTTCCCTTCAACAATCTGCATCCCTTTCTTATGGTCACGCATCCCTTCGCTTTCACTCGCGCCACGCTAAAACTACCCGACGGTTCCCCCCGCGACTACTTTTCGCTCCCCGAACTCGCCCGCTCTGGCCACCCGAAACTCTCCCGCCTTCCCGTCTCGCTTCGAATCGTCCTCGAATCCCTGCTGCGCAACTGCGACGGGAAGCGGGTCAGCGAACGCGACGTGCGTGCGCTGGCCGCGTGGAAACCCAAAGCCAACCGCACGGAGGAGATTCCCTTCGTCGTCGCGCGGATTGTCCTCCAGGATTTTACGGGCGTCCCGCTCCTCGTGGACCTTGCCGCGATGCGCGCCGCCGTCGCCCGTGCGAAGCGCGACCCGAAGCTCATCGAGCCGCTCGTGCCGGTGGATCTCGTGGTGGACCACTCGGTGCAGGTGGACTTCGCTGGCACAGCGGACGCGTTTACCAAAAATCTCGCCCTGGAGTTTCATCGCAACCAGGAGCGCTACCAGTTTCTCAAGTGGGGAATGCAAGCCTTCCAGACCTTCAAGGTCGTGCCGCCGGGTATTGGGATCGTCCACCAAGTGAACCTCGAACACCTCGCGCGAGGCGTCATCGAGAACAACGGCGTACTTTTCCCCGACACGCTGGTCGGCACGGACTCACACACCACGATGATCAACGGGCTCGGGATCGTGGGGTGGGGGGTGGGGGGGATTGAAGCCGAAGCCGGCATGCTCGGGCAGCCCGTCTACTTTCTCACTCCGGACGTGGTGGGGGTGCATCTCACCGGCCAACTCCGGGAAGGGGTTACCGCCACCGACCTTGCCCTCGCGGTGACCCAACTCCTCCGCAAGGCAAAGGTGGTGGGCAAGTTCGTAGAGTTTTACGGCCCCGGTGCCGAGGCCCTGCCGCTCACCGATCGCGCGACGATCGCAAACATGGCCCCCGAGTACGGCGCGACGATGGGATTTTTTCCCGTGGACGCCGAGTGCGTCCGCTACCTTCATGCCACGGGTCGCTCCGACGCGCTCTGTGCCGCCTACGAGGCCTACTACCGCGCCCAGGGGCTTTTCGGCATCCCGCGGAAAGGGGAGGTGGATTACTCAACCGATCTCGACCTCGACCTCGGAACGATCACGCCCTCGGTCGCCGGCCCGAAGCGCCCGCAAGATCGCATCGAGGTCGCGCAACTCAAGGAGGCCTTCACCGGGCTCCTCCAGAAACCGGTCGCCGAGAGCGGCTACGGCAAGGCCGCAAGCGAACTTGGGCGCCGCGCGACCACCCAGCGCCAGGGAGTCCCCGTCGAACTCGCCCACGGAAGCGTGCTCATCGCCGCGATCACCAGTTGCACCAACACAAGCAACCCCTCGGTGATGCTCGCCGCCGGGCTCCTTGCGAAGAAGGCCGTCGAGCGCGGGCTCCGCGTGAACCCCGCGGTGAAGGCCTCGCTCGCCCCCGGCTCGCGCGTGGTGAGCGATTACCTCGCGGCCACCGGTCTCCAGCCCTTCCTTGACCAACTCGGTTTCAACCTGGTCGGCTACGGTTGCACGACCTGCATCGGCAACTCCGGCCCTCTCGATCCCGCTATCGAGGAAGCCGTCGCGAAGAACGATCTGATCGCCGCCTCGGTGCTTTCCGGCAATCGCAACTTCGAGGCCCGCATCCACTCGGCGATCAAGGCCAACTTCCTCATGTCGCCTCCGCTCGTCGTGGCTTACGCACTCGCCGGGCGCGTGGATGTGGACCTCACCCGCGAGCCGCTCGGGCGGGACGGGCAGGGGAGGGGAGTCTTCCTCCGCGACCTATGGCCCACGACCACCGAGATCCGTGCGCTCATGTCCGCGGCGCTCAAGCCCGAGGTTTTCCGAAAGCTCTACCGCGACTTTGAGGCCCTGAACCCGGCATGGAACGAGGTTCCCGCGCCGAAGGGCGACGCCTATGTCTGGGACGCCACCTCCACCTACATCCAGGAACCCCCGTTCTTCAACGACTTCTCGATGCAGCCCGGACGCATCGCCCCCGTGACCGGCGCGCGCGCCCTCGGGATCTTTGGCGACTCGGTGACCACCGACCACATCTCGCCCGCCGGGAGCATCAAGCCCGCCTCGCCCGCGGGGCGGTACCTCGTCGAGAGCGGGGTCAAGGCTGAGGATTTTAACAGCTACGGCTCTCGCCGGGGGAACGACCGCGTGATGACGCGTGGCACCTTTGCCAACGTTCGCATCAAAAACCTCATGGCCCCTGGCACCGAGGGCGGGGTTACCCGTCTCATGCCGGAGGGGGAGACGGTCGCGATCTTCGATGCCGCGGCAAAATATCGGGAGCGGGGCGTGCCCCTCGTCATCTTCGCCGGCCACGAGTACGGTACTGGCAGCTCGCGCGACTGGGCCGCCAAGGGGACCCGCCTCCTCGGCGTGCGCGCCGTGGTCGCCCGCAGCTTCGAACGGATTCACCGATCAAACCTCGTCGGGATGGGCATCCTCCCGCTTCAGTTTCTTGACGACGTCACCCCGCAGAGCCTCAAGCTCGACGGCTCGGAGACCTTCGACCTTCCCGAGCTCGGCGAAGACCTCAAGCCGATGCAGGAGGCGAAACTCGTCATTCACCGCGCGGACGGCTCGACGCAGGCCGTCGCGCTCCGCCTGCGAATTGATACGCCCATCGAGGTGGACTACTACCGCCACGGGGGCATCCTGCCCTACGTCCTGCGCCAGATCCTCGCCCGCTGAGCATGGATCCGTTACCGGATCCTCGGGAGTCCAAACCGACGGTCGAAGTCCGTCCCTGATACCGTTTGGTGGTGACGGTGGGGAGTCTGTCGGGTGAGGACGACCCTTTTCGATGAGCGGAAGGAAAAGCGAGCGGCCTGCTGGGGTCGGGCGATGCTCCAAGGCATGGACTACAAAATCGGTGTTTTGTAGGCAAATTCCCTACACGAAAATCAGCATCGAGCCTACAGACACATTCGGGCGGTTGTGATGGACTGATGACTGCAAGGAGTAACGCACCGAGACCAAAGACCACCGAAGCGAACTTCGCCTGATGCGAATGAAGGTCCCGTCCCCCATTCGTACGTTCACAAACCAAATCTCAACAATGACCTCACCATCCATGAAAACCGTTGACGCCGCGCGGACGCAAAAGGCCTTGGCAAGTTTCGCAAGAACCTCCTTCGTGAAGACGTGGATGGTCATAATCGCGGTTTTATTCGCCGGTGGCGCAGCCTCTGCCGAGGTCGTATTTTTAAATTACAGTTCGACCGATGTCATGGGAACCGGGGCACAAACCGTCCAGACCCTCCAAACACTCGACCTTCCTGGGACCAACGATCTTACGATACTGAAGTTTACCTTCACCGACGGCGTTGCCGGCAAAGCCAACTACTTTCAACTCTACGTGGGCGGCGTGGGGGGGGGCGGAATTGCGACGGCAGTCGATGCCACGTCGCTGTATTTTGCGCGCTCGTTGAACGTCGGCCAGACATGGGCCAACCTTGGGGGAGGGTCTGTCACAACTTGGGCGGATATCAGCCGCCTTTACCAGGATGGCTCGTCATCGAACGGTCACCTCCGCACCGATCCGACCTACGTGCCGTTTAACTTTGTTGATTCGACCGACCTGAACCTGACGAAATACGGCTACGTTTCGTTGGATACCTATGCGACCGGCTCGGGTGCTTCGGCACAACTCACCCTGAACATTCACGGTTACGCTTACGAAAATTCGGGGGCCCAGATTCAGATGGGCGCGATTCCCGAAGCCTCGACCTACGCGATGATCGGGGCCGGGCTCTTGGGCCTTTTGGCCACGCGCCGTCAGCGGGCGTAGAGATTCTGAGGGGCCCCAGGCGGAGCCAACTCGCGCGGATGGCGCTGCCGTCTGGGGGTGGAGCCCGTCCTGCGACATTCGCATGCCCGTGCTCAGCGGTACGGCCGCCAGATCATGATCCTCCACAAGCCCTTCTCGCCCCAGATTCTTCTCGAAACCGTGCACCAAGTGCTCCACGAAAAAATGCCCTCGCCCGAGGGTTCTTTTGTGGAAAAACAACCCCGCTGAACCCACAGGCAACGGTTCAGCAGGCGGCGCACGCCCATCTCCTCGTCTCCTCGCCCTCCCCCAACCGCGGCCGTTCCTGAACGGGGTCAGGCCCGCAACCGAACATCAACGCGCTCCTGCACCGGGACAGTGACGGAAAATCAAGCCGCGTTCGTGGCGGCGACGGAGCGCCTCACTCCTGGGCGGCGGATCCGACCCTGATGAATTGCGTCAGTCTCCCGTCGCGAGGGCGGCTTCCACGGCCTTCACGACCTCGGGGGAATCGGGCGTGGTCTTCGGCTCGAAGCGGGCGAGAACCTTCCCGCCACGGCCAACAAGGAACTTCCCAAAGTTCCATTTGATCTCACCCGGGAAGGCCGCGTCCTTGCCGGTGAGGAAGGCGTAGAGCGGGTGCTGCTCCGTCCCCTTCACGTGGAGCTTTTCGAAAAGCGGGAAGGTCACCCCGTAGGTGGTCGAGCAGAACTGTTGGATCTGTTCCGGAGTGCCCGGCTCCTGCCACATAAAATCGTTGCACGGGAAGCCGAGGACGGAGAAACCCCGGTCCTTGTACTTCGCGTGGAGCTGCTCAAGCGCCGCATACTGCCTCGTGAGGCCGCACTTCGAGGCCACGTTCACGAGGAGGAGTACCTTGCCCTTGTACGGGACGAACGAGGCCTCCTTCCCGGCGAGGTCCTTGAGCGGGATGTCGTAGATCGAGGTCAGCGTTTGGGCAGAAGCGAGGGAGGTGGTCATGATGAGGAGGGCAAGGAGACGGGGTTTCACGCCCCTACCATAAGCCACCTTGGCTCCCTTTCAAAAGAGGATCCCGCTGCTTCTTCTTCAGTAGGAGCCTCTGCCAGCGGCGACCAGGACCGAGGACGATCCTGCTGCAAAGAAAAACGGGACACTCAACTCTGCCTTCGTACCTTCGCGGCCTTCTATTCAGATCACTCCACTGGATTCCCAGACTCGCCCCGACCTGCTATCCTCGCCCCACCATGAAACGCATCCTTTTCCTGTGCGTCCTTTGGGCCCTCCCCGTCCTCGCCGCCGATCCGGCGCCCGGCACGGTTCGGCTCCGCGACCACAACGGCGACGGCTCGGTCTCCTCCTCCAAGGCCTCGGCCTCCCTCGTGGACGGTGTGATGAAGCAGGCTGACACGAATGGCGACGGCACGATCAGCCGCGCCGAGGCGAAGGCCCTGAACACGGAAGCCAATGAACAGAACAAGAAAAAGATGAGGCAGATCCTCCTCGACTTCGACAAGATCGACACCAACCACGCCGGAAAGATCACCCGCCCCGAGTTGGTCCGCTACGTCAACACCGACCCGGGGCTGAAGAGCTTCGTGGAAGACACCACGGTAAAATCCGCCTCGCCTTCCAAGAATAAGGATCCGGGGGACACGGTCACCGACGTCGGCTACCGCTTCAAGTTCTAGCCGGCGGTTGAAAGCGCCCCCCTTGTGGCCATTCTTCCGCGCTCAATGGGCGGCGCTCTCCCACACGAGCATCGCCCGCTTGCGGACGGGATCCCAACGGTAGTTCCCGAGCGCACCGGTTTCGCGGATCACCCGGTGGCAGGGAATGAGATACGCAAGCGGGTTCTCACCGAGCGCCGTCCCCACTGCGCGCGCGGCGCGTGGACACCCTGCCGCCTCCGCGAGACGTCCGTAGCTGACGAGCGCCCCCGACGGTACGCGCAACAGCGCGCGCCAGACGCGGACCCGGAAGGCACTCCCCCGTACCACGGCGCGAAGCTTCGGATGACGACCCTTCCCCGGCTTCTCAAAAAGTCGCACCGCCCACTTCCCCGCGACAGCATCCTCACGACGCAGCCGCGCATGCGGCCAGTCCTCACGAATCGCGGCGATGGCGACCTCCCACTTTATCGAGGGAGAAAAGGAAAGGTGGGTGATTCCCCGCGGACCCTCGGCGACAAGGCAGGTTCCAAAGGGAGTGGGCGCGAATCCGGCGAGGATCGTCCAGCCCTTCCCACCTGACTTGATCTCGCCGGGGATCGCCGCTTCGATCCGGACGCAGCGGTCGTGGGGGCGACCGGGACCGGAAAGTCCCGACTCGATCGCCGCATCGAGGACACTCTCGCCCTTTTTTAGGAGCTCCTTCGCGCGGGCGAGCGTCAGGCTTCGAAGAAAATCCTTCGGGTCGATCCCCGCCCATCTTGATAAGAGGCGATGGAAGTGAAACGGGCTGAGCCCTGCCTTCTGCGCGAGCGTGGAGAGGTCGGGCTGCGCGGCGCGGGATCGATCGAGAAACCGCAGCACCCGCGCGATGCGTTCGTAGTCATTCACGTCCCCACTTTACGACCACCCCGTCCCGCCTCCCACCCGTTTCTCGCGGCGAATTTCGGAGTGCAGATTCTGGACAGGATTAACAATCCTGATGGGAAATCGGGATGCCACACACTTTCACCGTCGTCTCATTCTGCCGTCGCGAGGGCGGCTTCCACGGCCTTCACGACCTCGGGAGAATCGGGCGTGGTCTTCGGCTCGAAGCGGGCGAGGATCTTCCCGTCGCGCCCGACAAGAAATTTTCCGAAGTTCCATGCGATGTTCCCCGGAAAGGCGGCTCCCTTGCCGGTGAGGAACGCGTAGAGCGGATGCTGCTCCGCGCCCTTCACGTGGAGCTTCTCGAAGAGCGGGAAGGTCACCCCGTAGGTGGTCGAGCAGAACTGTTGGATCTGTTCCGGAGTCCCCGGCTCCTGCCCCATAAAATCGTTGCATGGGAAGCCGAGGACGGAGAAGCCGCGTTCCTTGTACTTTTCCTGGAGCTGCTCGAGCGCCTTGTACTGCTTCGTGAGCCCGCACTTCGAGGCCACGTTCACGAGGAGGAGCACCTTACCCTTGTACGGCACGAACGACGCCTCCTTCCCGGAGAGGTCCTTGAGCGGAAGGTCGTAGATCGAGGTCAGCGTTTGGGCAGAAGCGAGGGAGGTGGTCATGGTAAAGAGAGCGAGGATCCAAGGGTTCATGCGCCCGACCCTAAACCATCCCGCCCGCCTGTCAAAAAACGCGCCTCGTTTTCCTTTAGTGACAGGGTGGGTTAGCATCTGGTCCGTGAAAAAGTCCCCTCTCACAGCCGTCCTCCTTTTCGCCACGGCCTTGGGTGTGTTTGCCGCCGACGCGCCATCCGTAAAGGTCCGGCCCCACGGCCCCAAAAGCAACGGCAAGGTCTCCCACGCCAGGACCGAGACCAGCCTCGTGGATTTCGTGATGAAGCAGGCGGACACGAACAAGGATGGAAAGATCAGTCGCGCGGAGGCAAAGAACCTCCCCACCGGTACCGACGAAAAGAACAAGGGGAAGATGAGGAGGCTCCTCCTCGACTTCGACACCATCGACGCCAACCACGATGGGGAGATCGCCCGCGCCGAACTGGTCCGCTGCCTGGACCCCGACTTGGGACTGCAGACCTTCGTGCAAGACACTACGGTGAAACCCGTCTCCTCCTCTAAGATTCAGGATCCGAGCGACTCGATCACCGACGTCGGCCTCCGCTACAAGTTCTAGAGCGGCGTTGCAACCAACCGCGCGCAGAAAATCTCGAGCGTGGCGTTCATGTTCGCGGGGTTGCGGTGAAATCCGCCGTGGTCGGCATCTCGGTCCTCGATCGCCTTGTCCACCGCGCCGCCGTGCTTGCGGACCCACCCCGCCGCCTCCCGCATCCCCGCGATCCCATCGGGGGCGGGTTTGCGGGGTCAGCGCCCTCGGGGAGCCAGAGGACATAGAAACTCTTCCCGTCCCGCGTGAGTTCCACACGGGCGTCGTTTGCGAGGGCGTACTTCGTGCGCTCGGAGGCCTGCTCCTGCGCCTGGCGGAGTAGCGTGAGTTTCCTCATGCCCGCAAGCTTTTCACCCCTCTGTCTGAAACGCAACGCCCCGCCTCTCTGACAAATGTGCCTGCCCTGCACCAGCAGGGTAAATTCTATCCAAACTCCGTAGGGATATGGTCAGACTCCCGCAAACTTGCGGTACTCTTCGACCGTGCCGAGGTCGCGCCAGTCGCCCTCGTCGAGGACGACCCCGCCCACGCGCAGTCCGCGGCGGACCATGTCGAGGTAGACCGGGATGATCGGACGCGGCGAGGCATCGGGGATTTCGCGGAAGATCGACGGTTCGAGGACATGGATCCCCGTGAACACATAATTTCCCTCCGCACCGGTCCCGAGCAGGCCCCGGATGTCGCGCACCCGGCCATCGGGATGCAGGGCCACATGGCGCGGCCCGCCGCCACTCCGCAGGACCATGGTCACCGTGTTCCCCGCGGCTCGATGGGCGGCGACCGCCTCGGCGAGGGGGAGGGTGGTCACGATGTCCCCGTTGCAGGCGAGAAAGGTTCCGCCTCCGGTAAAAAAGTCTTCCACGTTTTTGAGGCCTCCGCCGGTGTCGAGGAGAACGGGTTCGTGGCGGAAGGTGAGCGCGAGCGAACCATGACGGCCGTCGGGGAAAGCCTTCGCCCATTCCCCGGCGGCGTGGTGGGTATTCACGATCACCTCGCGCACGCCAAATGCGGCGAGATGGTCGAGCGCGAGGGTGACGAGGGGCCGTCCACGAACGGGGAGGAGCGGTTTTGGGATACGGTCGGTGAGCGGGCGGAGGCGGGTGCCGAGCCCGGCGCCAAGGACGAATGCACGGTGAATGGGAGGGGCCTCGGGCATGCACGCAGGATCAGCCAGAAAGCCGGGATGCGGCAAACCCAAAGAAGCAGAAGCCACGGATTAACACGGATGACAGAAGACGAACGCCAAGTCCGCCACACGGACTTGGCGCACCTTTCCGCAGAACGTCCGTCGGGGTCTGCCATGGAACGCGCTGATTCCGTGTAGCGGAATCAGCGCATCTTCCGAATATCCGTGTCCATCCGTGGCTCTCCGAATCCGGGCCTTTTTTTGCGCGGGATGACCTGCTAGAAGCAGGGGCATGCACGAGTTTCGCTATCGACGGGGTCGCCTCGCCTGCGAGGGGGTGGACCTCGAATCGCTCACTCAACGTCACGGAACGCCGCTCTACGTCTACTCGCGGCGTACCCTCGAGGGGCACTTTACCCGTCTGCGGAAGGCTCTCGCCCCGCTCGACGCCCTCGTCTGCTATGCGATGAAGGCGAACTCCAACCTCGCCATCCTCTCCAGCCTCGCCCGCCTCGGGGCAGGGTTCGATACCGTGAGCGCCGGCGAAATTTACCGGGTCGTCCGCGCCGGGGGCGACCCCCGACGCTGCGTTTTCGCGGGAGTCGGCAAGACGGAGGAGGAGATCCGTTACGCCCTGCGCCTGGGCATCCTCGGCTTCCATGTCGAGAGCGAGGCGGAGTTGCGGCGCGTGCACACCGTCGCCGCGGCGATGCGACGGAAGGCACCGGTTGCCTTGCGAATCAACCCGGATGTGGACGCGCACACCCATGCGAAGATCACCACCGGCACCTATGAGAACAAGTTTGGCATCCCCATCGAGCGCGCCGAGGCGCTGTACGAGACTGCCTCGCGCCTCCCTTGGGTTGAACTGGTCGGCGTCCAGATGCACATCGGCTCGCAGATCACCACGGTGGCTCCTTTCGCGCGCGCCATCCGCAAAATCCTTCCCCTAGTCCGCACCCTCCGCGACCGCTTCCGCATCCGCTACTTCTCGATTGGCGGCGGGATCGGGATCGTCTACCGCCCCGCCCTCGAAAGCGGTTCGCCCAACTGGTGGAAGCCGACCGCCATCCGCCGGTCAGGTCGGGCCGCGCTTCCGCTCACCATCGACCTCTACGCCCGCACGCTCCTGCCCCTGCTCCGTCCGCTCGGGATGCAGATTCTCCTCGAACCCGGCCGCTTCATTGTGGGGAATGCCGGCGTGCTCGTCACCCGTGTCGAGTACCTCAAGCACACGGGGCGCAAGAACTTCGTGATCGTGGATGCCGCGATGAACGACCTCATCCGTCCCGCCTTCTACGACTCGTGGCACCAGATCGTGCCGCTGCGGGAGCGCGCTCCGGAGGGGGGGGTGGTGGCCGACGTGGTGGGCCCGATCTGCGAATCGGGGGACTTTCTTGCGAAGGATCGCTCCTTGCCCGCGCTGCGGGAGGGGGACCTCCTCGCGTTGATGAGCGCGGGGGCTTACGGATTCACGATGGCGTCGAACTACAACAGCCGACCGCGGCCCGCGGAAGTTCTCGTGAGCGGGAAGTCTTCGCGTCTGGTTCGCCGCCGGGAGAGACTTGCCGACCTCGTCCATGGCGAGCGACGGTAGTCCGCAGACCTTCCCTCGTGTGCGCAACAGGTGCGCCCTTCAGCAGGAAAAGGCGCAGGCTAAAGAAATAACCCTTGCGTCCCGTGGGGGGCCGGGTTAGGATGCGCGTTCGCTTCGTGGATTTCACGCGGAGCCCGACGGTCAAGGTCTCTCTGTTGAGGGAAGGTGATTCGGATTGGGCGTTGCGGAGTCGCGGGGCATTTTACGCCATGGACGCAAAGACCAAAGCAACTGTAGCCAAGGAGCATCGCCTTCACGCCAAGGACACCGGTTCTTCCGACGTGCAAGTCGCGCTCCTGACGCACCACATCAACGAGCTTGCGGAACACCTCAAACGGAACAAGAAAGACAACAGTTCCCGACGGGGGCTGCTCCGTATGGTCGCGCTGCGGCGGCGCTTGCTCGATTACCTTCACCGGACCGAAGCACCGCGTTACCAGAAGCTGCTCAAACAACTCAACCTCAGGAAGTAAAACCACGGGGTTGCCCGGGAATCTCCCGACGACCGCGCCAGAGCACATCGCCCAACCCGTCCCAAGGCACGGACTGGGCCATGTTCTCTAGCGGGGAAGGCGGGCAGTCATTGGGCCCCCCTTTTATCCCCATGCCCAACCACGTCACCCGTCTCATCGGTCAGAAAGAAATTACCATCGAAACCGGTCGCCTCGCCAAGCAGGCGGACGGCGCCGTCACCATTCGCTCCGGCGACACGATCCTCATCGTCACCGCCGTCGGGGCGACGAAGCCCACGGAGAAGGACTTTTTTCCGCTCACCGTGGAATATCGCGAAAAGGCGGCCGCTGCCGGCAAGTTCCCGGGCGGCTACTTCAAGCGTGAAGGTCGCCCTACCGAGAAGGAGATCCTCACCTGCCGCATGATCGACCGTCCGCTGCGCTCCCTCTTCCCGAAGGGGTTCATGAACGAGGTCCAGATCATCAGCATGCTTCTCTCTGCCGACGGCGAGGTGGACCCTGACATCCTCGCGCTCAACGGCGCCTCCGCGGCGCTCATGGTGTCCGACATCCCGTGGAACGGCCCGTGCGGCGCCGTGCGCGTGGGTCGCATCCAGGGCCAGTTCGTGGCCAACCCCACCCACCAGCAGATGCCCGACAGCGACCTCGACCTCGTCTACGTCGGCACGCAGGACGAGATCCTCATGATTGAGGGCAGCGCCGACGAGATCCCCGAGGAGGCCCTCATCCAGGCGCTCGAGTTCGCCCACGGGGTCGTCCGCGAGATGATCGCCATGCAGCGCGAGTTGGCCACCCACGCCGTCCGCCCGAAACGCATCCCGACCCTCCGCCTTCCCCGCGAAGCCATCCTTGAGGACGCCCGCGCCATCGTCGGCCAGCGAGTGGTGCCCGCCCTGCAGACACCCGGAAAGATGGACCGTGAGAACAAACTCAACATTCTCCGAGACGAGGTCGTGAAGGCCCTCAAGGAGAAGTACCCGGACGTGACCCCGTTCGAGATCAGCCAGGCGTTTGAGTACCTGCAGAAGCGCTCCGTGCGCGACGCGATCCTCAACGAGGGCAAGCGCTGCGATGGCCGCGCGACCAACCAGCTCCGCGCACTCCACGGCGAGGTGGGTCTCCTGCCCCGCGCCCACGGCTCGTCGCTCTTCCAGCGCGGCGAGACGCAGACGTTGGTCCTCGCGACCCTCGGCTCGACTGACGACTCGCAGAGCATGGACAACTACGGAGGAGGCGAGGACTCCAAGAACTTCATCCTCCACTACAACTTCCCGCCGTTCAGCGTGAACGAGACGGGTCGCTTCGGCTCCCCGGGCCGCCGCGAGGTTGGCCACGGTGCCCTCGCCGAGCGATCGGTCGCACCGGTGATCCCCGACACGGCCACGTTCCCCTACACCGTCCGCCTCACCTCCGAGATCATGGAGTCCAACGGCTCCACCTCAATGGCCTCAATCTGCGGTGCCACCCTCGCCCTCTTGGACGCGGGCGTGCCGATCAAGGCCCCCGTGGCCGGCATCTCCGTGGGTCTCGTCAGCGAGAAGGGCAAGAACGTCCTTCTCACCGATATCATCGGGATGGAGGACTTCTACGGCGACATGGACTTTAAACTCGCAGGCACCCGCGCGGGCGTCACGGGCTTCCAGCTCGACCTGAAGCTTCCCGGTCTTCCCTTCCAGGTGATGAAGGACGCGATCGCGGATGCGCACCGCACCCGCATGATCATCCTGGACATGATGCAGGGCGTGATCGCCGCGCCGAAGGCGCAGATCTCCCCGTACGCACCCAAGATCAAGGTCATGAAGATCAACCCCGAGAAGATCGGGGCGATCATCGGGCCCGGCGGCAAGATCATCCGCAAGATCCAGGACGAGACCGGCGCCGAAATCTCCATCGAGGATTCGGGC
Organism: uncultured Verrucomicrobiota bacterium; assembly: GCA_964653025.1. Classification (GTDB taxonomy): domain Bacteria; phylum Verrucomicrobiota; class Verrucomicrobiia; order JABWAM01; family JABWAM01; genus JABWAM01. The sequence goes on along the minus strand of CAZZBZ010000020.1, from coordinate 16,899 downwards.
GAGGTCAAAGTCTATTGCTCCAGCCAGGAGGCCATTGATCGCGCGATCGCGATGATCGAGGGCATCGCCGGCGACGTCGAGATCGGCAAGGTCTACAAGGGCCGCGTGGTGACCATCCGCGAGTTTGGCTGTTTCGTCGAAATCATGCCCGGTCGCGACGGCATGGTGCACATCTCCGAGCTCGCCAACATGCGTGTCGATCGCGTCGAGGACGTCTGTCAGGTCGGCGAGGAGATATCCGTGAAGTGCATCGGCGTAGATGAGAAGGGGCGCGTGCGCCTCAGCCGCAAGGCTGCCATGGCGGATCTCGATGGTACCGCAGGTGCTCCCGCAGGGGGGCCTCCGTCCGGCGGTCAGGCTCGCGAGGGCGGGGGTGATCGCGGCGGCGACCGCGGTGGACGCGGCGGCGATCGTGGAGGACGTGGAGGCGACCGCGGTGGACGCGGCGGTTACGGCGGCGGAGGTCATCGTGACCAAGGCGGCCAGGGTCCGCGTCCCGGCGACGCGCCTCCTCCCCGTCAGGATTGAGACGGGACGGCGGGCTTTTCCCGCAGTGAAAGAACTGCCCCACAAGATCTCGGCGCTGGTCTACGCCTTTGACGAGGCGGGGCAGATGCTCATGATCCACCGGCGCCAGGCCCCCAACCAGGGGCTGTGGAGTCCCTTTGGCGGCAAGCTCAAGACCGCACTCGGGGAATCGCCCCACCAATGCGCGGCTCGAGAGACCCTCGAGGAGACGGGCTTCCGCTTTAATCCGGAGGACTTTCACCTCGCGGGGGTCGTCTCGGAGCAGGGCTACGAGGGGGAGACCCACTGGCTGATGTTCCTCTTCGAGCTCAAGCCGCGGCTGACCACGCTCCCGCCCCCGCACGAGGAGGGAACCTTCGAGTTTGTTCCGACGGACGAGGTCCCACGGCGAAAGATTCCCCTCTCCGACCGCGACGTGCTCTGGCCGCTGTTCCAAAAGCATCGTGGCGGATTCTTCGCGGTCTCCATCCAATGCCAGGGCCCCGATGGTGCGGCGCAGTCGTGGCGTGTGGAACAGGCCCTCCCTGCCGCCCCTTCCCTATGATCATCCAGACACGGGCTTATCCCCGCGCGGGATTTATCGGCAACCCCTCCGACGGGTACTTCGGAAAGACGATCGCGTTCGCCTTCCGAAACTTCCATGCGGAGGTGATGCTCTATGAGACCCCCGAGCTCGAAATCCTTCCCAGCAAACGCGATCATTCCCGCTTTGACAGTATCCATGCGTTGGCCGAGGACGTGAGGACCTTCGGCTACTACGGGGGGATCCGCCTGCTCAAGGCGACGGTGAAGCGGTTCCACGACTACTGCGCGGAGAATCACGTCCAGCTCCACGATCGGAACTTCACGATCCGCTACCAGACCACGATCCCGAGCCACGTCGGTATGGCGGGCTCCAGTGCGATCATCACCGCCTGCATGCGGGCGCTGATGGCCTTCTACGGCGTGACGATTCCGAAACCCATCCTCGCCGGCCTCATCCTCTCGGTCGAGAACAAGGAGCTGAACATTCCCGCCGGTCTCCAGGATCGCGTGACCCAGGTTTACGAAGGGCTGGTCTACATGAACTTCAACCGGGAGCTCATGGAGCGGCAAGGCCACGGGCACTATGAGCCACTCGACCTCCGCCTTCTGCCCCCGGTTTACATCGCGTGGCGGGATGAGCTTTCCGAGGGCACCGAGGTTTTTCACAACGACATTCGCGGGCGGTTCAACCGCGGAGAACCGGAGGTCGTCGCCGCGATGAAGTTCTGGGCAGACCTTACCGACCAGGTGCGCGAAGCCCTCCTGCGTGGCGACCACGCTGCGGTGGGCCCCCTCTTGAACGCGGGCTTCGACAAGCGCCGCGATCTCTATCGCATCAGCCAGGGAAACCTCGAAATGGTCGAGTCCTCGCGTGCCGTGGGTGCCAGCGCCCAGTTCTGCGGCTCCGGTGGGGCGATCGTCGGCACCTACGCGGACGAAGAAATGTATCGGCGACTCGTCGCTCGCCTCGAACCGCTCGGCATTCGTGTCCTCAAACCAGATTTTGCCATCCTCAACAAGGAGAAATCATGATTCGCAAGGCCGTCATTCCCGCCGCAGGCTTCGGAACCCGCTTCCTCCCCGCCTCGAAATCCCAGCCGAAGGAAATGCTGCCCATCGTCGATACCCCGACGATCCAGTATGTCGTCGAGGAGGTCGTCTCCGCGGGGATCACCGACATCCTCATGATCATCGGGAAAGGGAAGCGTGCGATTGAGGAACACTTTGACCGAAACTTCGACCTCGAGGCCGAACTCGAGGCCACCGACAAGAAGGAGGAGCTCCGGGCCATCCGCCGCATCTCGAGCCTCGCGAACATCCATTTCATCTGGCAGAAGGAACTCAACGGCCTCGGCGATGCCGTTTCCTACGCGAAGAGCCACGTCGGGAACGAGCCGTTCTACCTCGCCTTGGGGGACACCCTCATCGAGCCTGCCGCGAAGGTCGCTCGGGAAATGGTCCGCGTCTTCGAGCGCTACCGCGAGTCGGTCGTGCTTCTCGAGGAGGTCGCGCACTCGAAGGTGGGTCGCTACGGGATTGTCGGCGGCAAGCCCGTGAACAGTAACCTTTGGCTCATTGATCGTTTCATCGAGAAGCCGAAGCTCTCCGAGGCCCCGTCGAATCTCGCGATTGCCGCGCGCTATGTCTTCACCCCCGACATCTTCGACGCGATTGAGCGCACGAAACCAGGTCGGGGAGGGGAGATCCAACTCACCGACGCGATGATGCGTCTGGTCCGCGAGCGCGCCGCCTACGGCGTCATTCTCAAGGGGGAGCGCTACGACATCGGCAACAAGCTCGACTTCCTCAAGACGAACATCGCCTTCGGCCTGAATCGCCCCGATATCGGACGCGAGTTGAAGGAGTTCATCAAGAAGACCGCCGCCGGTTTCTGATCGATGGGTTGCAAGGGCTTGGTCGCTGGTAGAATATGCGGGTTCTTATGCAGCACACCGGCGTTACTTTTGCCTCCGCGTTCGTCCTCGGGCTGCTCCACAGCCTCGAGCCAAGCCACGCCAAGGCGGTACTCGCCTCCTACTTTCTTGACCGCCGCCGCACCGTGGCCGAGGCCATCACCTTCGCCGTCACCGTCACCCTCGCTCACACCCTGAGCATCTATGCGCTCGCCGTGGTGGGATACGCCCTTGGGCCGATTCTCGTGAAGGAGCGCCTCGCGGGCTGGTTCGAGGTCGCCGGCGGCCTCCTCATGGTCCTTGTCGGCCTCTGGATGCTCTGGGGCGAGCGGCGCGCGAATTTCCATCGTGGCTGCTGCGGGGAGGATCCGGAGGGGCACTTCTTCCATCACCACAGTCACGGACACCACCACCCGACTCCTTCCTCGCTCCGCCAGACCTTCGTCCTGGGCTTCTGCAGTGGCTCAATTCCATGCCTCAGCGGCCTCGCGGTATTGCTCATGGCGTGGAGCACGGCAGCACCGGTGCGTGGAATGGCCCTAGTCCTCGTGTTCAGCCTGGGTCTCGGCCTCGTGGTCCTCGCTCTCAGCCTCGGGATGCGGCAGATGGCCCGGGCGATGGATCGCTACTGGCAGGGGGCCGCCCGGTGGTCGCGCCTTCTCCCCGTGGCCAGCGCCCTGCTCGTGCTCGGGGTTGGGATCTGGGTCCTCGCGGAAAACCTTCCCTCCGCCCTCAAGATGATCACGGAAGCCAAGTGATATATTCTGCCGTCGGTGAACTCCCAATTTTAGAGTCTCCCATGGCCGAGTGGCGAATCTGACGCTTTTGGGGTAAAAGAAAAGGGCGCCTCACGCCAAGGAGATGAGAGATTCAAAAATCCCTCAAAAAAACGTGGAGGCGCCCAAAACTAACAGTGCTCATGAGTATTGACAGCATGACACCGTGTTTCGTTCAAAATAAGTTGGCACGGAGAGGCGTTTCTCTTCTTTTGTCGGTCCTTGTGGTCTCCCTCCTCGCTGCGGGATGTGCCACCTCTTCGACGACCCGCAAGGAATCAGCCAGGTATCGCGACATCCCCGTCCCGTCCGGAGTTCGCATCAGCAAGCTCGGAGAGGCCGTTGCTGAACTGGACTCCCAGCCCGATCTCCTCTTCGAACAGGCCGCACAGATCCTCCGAAAGGACTACCGCGTTACCTTCATCAACAACACGCTCCGCCTTGTTGAGGCCGAAAACCATTTAACGAAAGCAACGGTCAAGGTCACCCCTCTGCCCACGGGAAAAACGGGGGTTGCGGTTTCCGTCAAGCGCAAGGACCACGGGGAACCCGACGTCCTGAAAGCCGTCGAGATTGCCGCAGGACTCCTCCCGGTGCGCGTCCGCATCCCTTCCCCAGAGATACGCTGAGCGTAAGTGCGGGGGCAAAGGGGGACACATTGCAGTTCTGCCGGGTTTTGTGAACACGCAGCTTCGCACGGGCACGACGAAGCGTGCCCCTCCAATTCTGTTGGCCAATGGAGGGGCACGCTTCGTCGTGCCCTCGGCAGTCCGCGGGGAGGCGCCCCGCTCAATGTCACGGCCAAACGGGCACGCCGCGCAGGCGGGCTGAGAGAAAAACCCGGTGGAGCGACCATGCGACCCCGCCCTCGTGTGACCACTTCTCTCTCGCGGAGGGTGAAGCAATCAGGTTAGCCTGCGCCCCATGGCCGAGGCGTTCACGCCGATGATGCAGCAATATCGCCGGATCAAGCGCGAGATCCCGGTGGACGCCCTCCTGCTCTTCCGCCTCGGCGACTTTTACGAGCTCTTCTTCGAGGATGCCAAGGCCGCCTCCTCGCTCCTCCACCTCACGCTCACCCACCGCAACGGCTCCCCGATGTGCGGCATCCCGCACCACGCCGCCGAGGGGTACCTCGCCCGCATGATCCGAGCCGGGCGAAAGGTCGCCATCTGCGACCAGGTGGAGGAGGCCGGCGCCACCAAGGGCCTGATGAAGCGCGAGATCACCCAGATTCTCAGCCCGGGGACCGTGATGGCGGACCGCTTTCTCGCCGCCCACCAGAACAACTACATCGCCGCCGTCTGCCCCGGCGGTCCCGGCTTTGGCCTCGCCTTCCTCGATATCACCACCGGTGACTTCCGTGTGGGCGAGTTCCCCGACGCGGGCACCCTTGCCGAGGAACTTCGTCGCCTCACGCCCGCCGAGGTCCTTGTTCCCGAGGGAACCAACGGCTTCGGCGCAGAACTCGATGGCGCGATGAGCTTCGTGCCCGTCGAGGCCTGGCTCTTCGAGCAGGAGACCGCTTGGTTCGCCCTGCGCGACCATTTCAAGACCCAGTCGCTGGACGGCTTCGGCTGCCAGGGCCTGACCGTGGCGATTGGCGCGGCGGGCGGGCTCGTCCACTACCTCAAGCAGAACCTCCGCCGGGACCTCTCCCACGTGCACGGGCTGCGCGTGGAGCATCCCCAGGGCTACATGGTCCTCGACGCGCCGGCGCGGCGGAACCTCGATATCCTCGAGCCGCAGGCCGGCGCCGCGCGCCACAGTACCCTCATCGGGGCGATGGACCGCACGGAAACCCCGATGGGTGCGAGGCTGCTCCGCGAGTGGATCACCCGCCCCCTCCGTGCGGTGGAGGCCATCCGCGCCCGCCTTCAGGCCGTGGATGAACTTCAGCGCGACGGCTCGCCGCTGGACGCGCTTCGCGAGCGCCTCCGCGAGGTAAAGGACCTCGAACGCATCACCGCGCGCCTTGCGAGCGGATCGGGAAACGCCCGCGACCTGCTCGGCCTCCGCCTCTCCCTCGAGAAGCTGCCGGCGCTCCGCGCGACGACCGCGACTTTGCGCGCCCCGCTCCTTGCCGCGGAGCATGCGAAGATCTCGGAGTTTTCGGAACTCGCCGCGCACGTCGCGCGCGCGATCGCCGACGACCCCCCCCTCGCGCTCAAGGAGGGCGGCCTCATCCGCGATGGATTCGACCCGTCCCTCGACGAGCTGCGCGGGGCCTCGCGCTCGGGCAAGGAGTGGATCGCCCAGCTCCAGCAGCGCGAGCAGGAGCGCACGGGGGTGAAGTCCCTCAAGATCCGTTTTAACTCCGTCTTCGGCTACTACATCGAGATCACCAAGGCGAATCTCGCCCAGGCGCCGGCCGACTACGTCCGCAAGCAGACCGTGGCGACGGGGGAACGTTTCATCACTCCCGAACTCAAGGAGATGGAGGGAAAGATCCTTGGGGCCGAGGAGCGGATGGTGAAGCTGGAGTTCGAGATCTTCCAGCAGGTCCGCACCGAGGTGGGGAAGAGCTCCGCCGCAATCCAGGAGACCGCGCGCGCCGTGGCCGCCGTGGACGCGCTCGCGGGCCTCGCCGAGCTTGCGCGCCAGCAGGGCTACGCGAAGCCCGAGGTGGACGACGGGGGGGTCATCGAGATCATCGAGGGGCGCCATCCGGTGCTCGAACAGGTGATGCAGGTGGACCCGAACCATATGGGCCGTGGGGGATTCGTCCCGAACGACGCGAAACTCGATACCGAGCAGAACCAGGTGATCCTCATCACGGGGCCGAACATGGCCGGGAAGTCTACCTACATCCGACAGGTGGCGATCATCACGCTCATGGCGCAGGTGGGGAGCTTCGTCCCCGCGCAATCGGCGCGCATCGGGGCGGTGGACCGCATCTTCACGCGCGTGGGGGCCTCCGACGACCTCGTGCGCGGGCAGAGCACCTTCATGGTGGAGATGAACGAGACGGCGACCATCCTCAACAACGCGACCGAGCGCAGCCTCGTGATCCTCGACGAGATCGGGCGCGGCACGAGCACCTACGACGGGATCTCGATCGCGTGGGCGGTGGCCGAGTATCTCCACGACCATCTCCGCGCCAAGACCCTCTTCGCCACGCACTACCACGAGCTGACGGCGATGGCCCGGCGCTTCCCGCGGGTGAAGAACTTCAACGTGGCCGTGCGCGAGTGGAACGACCAGGTGATCTTTCTGCGGAAGATCCAGCCGGGAGGCGCCGACCGCAGCTACGGGATCCAGGTGGCGCGCCTCGCCGGCCTGCCGCCCGTCGTGATCGAGCGCGCCAAGGAGATGCTCAACCACTTCGAGGCCTCCGACCAGCAGGTGGCCGATGTCCCCCGGCGCGAGGGCCTGGCGGGCAAGCCCGAGGCTTCGGGCCAGCGCCCACGCCGCCGCCGCCGCCCGACGGTGCCGACCGCCCAGATGCTCCTCTTCGCCGCCGGTGGCCCGGCAGAAGGAGGCGAGCGCCCCCCTACGAAATAGAACCCTCTAACCGCCCATGAACCCTGCCTATCTTCTCCTTTCCTTCACCCTTGGGCTCGGGGTCGGCGTGCTCGTTGCGTGGGTAATTTTTCGCGCTCGCACCACGTCCCCCGACCAGGAGACCGCGCTCCTGCGGGCCGAGCGCGACCGCCTCGCCGAGGAGAGCCGTCGGCTCGGGGAGGAGGCGCGCGCGCAGTCGAACCTCCGCGCGGGCGCCGAGGAGCGGGCGAAGCGCGTCCCCGGGCTGGAGGCGGAACTCGCCGCGGCGCGGGAGGCGAAGTCCTCCGCCGAGGCGGAACTTTCAGGCCTCCGCGTGACGCTGGAAAAGGAGCGCAAGGCCACCGAGGAAAAGCTCGGCCTGTTGGAAACGGCGCAGAAGCAGCTCTCGGATGCCTTCAAAGCGCTCTCCTCCGAGGCGCTCCGCCACAACAACGAGTCCTTCCTGAACCTCGCGAAGGCCTCTCTCGGGGCCTGGCAGCAGCAGGCGAAGGGGGACCTTGAAAAGCGCCAGCAGGCAATCGGGGAAATCGTGGCCCCCATCCGGGAATCCCTCTCGAAGGTGGATGGAAAACTGCAGGAGATCGAGGCGCGCCGTGCGAAAGCCGACGCCACGCTCGCCGAGCAGGTCCGCGCGCTCACGCTGGCCCAGGGCACGCTCCAGCGGGAGACGGCCAACCTCGTCACCGCCCTGCGCGCCCCGCAGGTGCGCGGGCGGTGGGGGGAGATCCAGCTCCGCCGGGTGGTGGAGATGGCGGGGATGCTCGAGTACTGCGATTTCGTAACCCAGGAATCCACCTCGACCGAGGGCGGCGGGAGGCTGCGCCCCGACCTCGTGGTGAAGCTGCCGAACCACAAGAACCTCGTGGTGGACTCCAAGGCGCCGCTCCAGGCCTACCTCGAGGCGCTGGAGACGCGCGACGAGGGCGCGCGGACCGCGAAACTCAAGGAGCACGCGCGCCAGGTGCGCGACCACATGACAAAGCTCGGGGCGAAGAGCTACTGGGAGCAGTTCGAGCCGACGCCCGAGTTCGTGGTCCTCTTCCTGCCGGGCGAGACTTTCTTCAGCGCGGCCCTCGAGCAGGACCCCTCGCTCATCGAGATGGGGGTGGAGCAGAAGGTCATTCTCGCGACGCCGACGACGCTCATCGCGCTCCTGCGCGCGGTGGCCTACGGCTGGCGCCACGAGCAGCTCGCGGAGAATGCGCAGGAGATCTGCGAGCTGGGGAAACAGCTCCACGAGCGCGTCGGGGTGCTCGCCGAGCACTTCGACGACCTCCGCAAGGGGATCGAGAAGACGGTGGAATCCTACAACAAGGCTGCGACCTCGTTTGAGAGCCGCGTCCTCGTCTCCGCGCGCAAGTTTAAGGAACTCGGCGCCGGTTCCACGAAAGAGATCGAGGCCGCCCAGCCCGTGGACATCCAGCCGAGAAAGCTCTCAGGGGAGTGAGCACACGGCGGCGTTTTTGGAGAGTTATCCCCGAATCGGTGCGCGGTGGGTCATGAGGTAGAGAACCGGGACCGCAGTGCGGGAGAGGAGGGTCGAGGCGACCTCACCCGCGATGAGGGAGAGCGCGAGCCCCTGGAAGATCGGGTCCATCAGGATCACGGAGGCGCCGACCACCACCGCCGCGGCCGTCAACAGCATCGGGCGGAAGCGAATCGCCCCCGCGTCCATGCAGGCGTCCTCCATGCTTTCCCCCTGTGCGAGACGGAGCTCGATGAAGTCCACGAGAATGATCGCGTTGCGGACGACGATCCCCGCGCCGGCGATCATCCCGATCATCGAGGTGGCCGTGAAGAACATCCCCGTGAGCCAGTGCGCCGGCAGGATTCCCACGAGCGCGAGCGGGATCGGCAGCATGACCACCCACGGCGTCACAAACGAGCGGAACCAGCCCACCACGAGCACGAAGATGAGAACGAGGACCACCGCGAAGGCGAAGCCCATGTCGCGGAAGACCTCGTAGGTGATATGCCACTCGCCGTCCCACTTCATGCCCCAGACACCCGAGCTCGCCGGCTGGTGGATAAAGAGCATCTCGAGCGGCTTGCCGTCCGGACCGCGCAGGTCCTTGAGTTTCTCCTGGAGCTCGAGGATCGCGTAGACCGGGCTGCCGATCTTGTCGGTCACGTCGGCGAGGACATACGAGGCCGGCATCAAGTTTTTGCGGAAGAGGGCTCGGTCTTGGGCCCCTTCCACGGGGCGCACCAGCTCGGCGATGGGAACGAGGCGCCCGGCGCGGTTCATGAGTTGGAGTGAGGCGAGCGCGCGGTCGTCGCGCCGCATCTCACGCGGGAGGCGGAGGATGATCTCGACCGGCTCGTCCGCATCGGGGAGGCGGGCGAGGCCGACCGACTCGCCCGCGAGCGAGGTGGCGAGGGTGCGGCCGATCTCGGCGGCGGGAATGCCGTTGAGCGAGGCCCTCGCCTGGTCCACCGCGAGGCGGCGGCGCGGCTCGGGCCGGGTGACGTAGGTCGCCACATCGGTGATGCCGGAAGCGGCGCGCAGGCGTCTCTCGATCTCGCGGGCAAGTTGGTCGCGGGCCTCGGGGTCGGGGCCGTAGACCTCGAGCACGAGGGTGGAGAGCACGGGAGGCCCGGGCGGCACCTCGGCGACCTGCACGTGGCCGCCCGCCTGGATCGCGAGGGCGTTGAGCCGCCCGCGGAGGCTCTCGGCGATCGGGTGGCTCTGGCGCTTGCGTTCGCCGCGCGGGGCGAGGTTGACCTGGAGGTCGCCCTGGTGCGGTTGGTCGCGGAGGAAGTAGTGGCGGACGAGGCCGTTAAAGTTGTACGGGGCGGCTGTGCCGACGTGGAGTTCGACATCGTGAACCTCGGGGGCCTTGAGGACCTCCTCGGCCATCCTCGAGAGGACCTCGCGCGTGCGATCGAGCGGCGTGCCCTCGGGCATGTCGAGAATGACCTGGAACTCGCTCTTGTTGTCGAAGGGCAGCATCTTCATCCGCACCAGCTTGAGGGGGACGAGGGCCACGGAGAGCAGGAGAAGACCGCCGAGCACCGCAAGGAAGAGGAGGCGCTTGCGCGCGTCCGTGAGCAGCGGGCGCATGAAGCCTCGATAGAGGCGGGTGAGAAAGTCCTCCTGCACGCCATGGGCGTCCACGGGATGAGCCTTTCCGTCGCGTCGCAGGAGGCGGAGCGCCGCCCAGGGGGTGACTGTGAGCGAGACGAGCATCGAGAAGAGCATCGCCGCCGTTGCGCCGATGGGGATGGGGCGCATGTAGGGGCCCATGAGCCCCCCGACAAAGGCCATCGGCAGGATCGCGGCAATCACCGCGAGCGTGGCGAGGATGAGCGGGCTGATGATCTCGCGGATCGCTTCCACCACCACCTCCAGCGTCCCGCGCCCGCGATTGGCGACGAGCGCGAGGTGTCGGACGATGTTCTCCACGCCGACAATCGGGTCGTCCACGAGAATCCCGATGGTGAAGATCAGCGCGAAGAGCGTGATCCGGTTCACCGTGAAACCGAAGAAGTGGAAGGTCGCCAGCGTCAGCGCGAGCGTCGTCGGGATGGCGATGAGAACCACGCCCGCCGCACGCAGGCCGAGTGCCCACGCGATGAGCAATCCGACGCCGAAGATCGCGATCCCCATGTGGAGGAGCAGCTCGTTCGATTTCTCGGCTGCAGTGTGGCCGTAGTCGCGCGTCACCGTCCACTCGAGGTTGGAGGGAAGCAGTTCCGTGCCGCGCAGGGTCTCCAGCTTCCCGAGGATCTCCTTCGCGAGGAAGGTGGCGTTGGCTCCCTTGCGCTTGGCGATGGCGAGGGTCACCGCCTCGCGTGGGCCGGGAGTTCCGGTCCCCGCGGCGGGACCGAATCGGATCTCGACGGCGCGCTCCTCCTCGTCGGGTCCATCCACCACACGCGCCACTTCCCCGAGGGGAACGGCGCGCCCCGCGTGGACGCCCACCACGACGCGGGCCAAATCGTCGCGAGAGAGAAGGAAGCCGTCCGCGTCCACCGCCACGCGAGAGGGGAGCGACTCGAGGTGGCCGGCGGGAAGGCGGACATTTGCGGCGCGCAGGCGCTCCGCGAGCTCCGGGGGTGTGATCGAGCGGCGCGCCATTTCCGCGGGATTGAAGAAAACCTGGAACTGCCGCTTGCGTCCCCCGATCAGTGTGGTCTCCGAGACGTTCGGGATGGAGTTGATTTCCTGCCTCAGCCGGGCGACCCGGGCGCGGAGGTCCACGGGGGAACGCGTGGCGCTGTGGAAGGTCAGCGCGAGGATGGGGACGTCGTCGATGGATCGCGGCTTGACCAGCGGGGCCGCCACGCCCGGGGGCATGAAATCGAAGTTGGAGTGGATCTTGTTATAGAGGTTTACCGTGCTGCGCTCGAGGTCCTGCCCGACCTTGAAGCGGACGACGAACATCGCGCCGCCCGGGCGCGCGGTGGCGTAGACGTATTCGACGCCGGGGATCTCCCAGAACTTGCGCTCGCCCAGCTCGACGATGCGCTTCTCCATCTCCGGCGCGGAGGCGCCGGGCCACGCGACGAAGATGTCGTAAATCGGCACGACGATCTGCGGCTCCTCCTCGCGCGGGAGCTGGATGAGGGAGAAAAACCCAACGAGAACGCTCGCGAGGATGAGCAGCAGCGTGATCTTTGAGTCCGAGAAGAAGCGGACCATGCCGGCAAACCCGCCTTCGGAGTCCGGGTGATTCTTGGGGGCGTTGCTCATGGTGCGGGATCGAGGTGTTGCGCGAGATTGTCGAGCACGGCGCCCTCGAGCGCGCCGGCGAGAAAGGCCAGACGGGCGCGGGCTGCCGGGGACTCCGCGCGCGCCTCGGCGCGGGCGCGCTCGACCTCGAACTGCATCGAGCGCGCGGCGAGAAGGTCGGCGATGGACTTGCGGCTGTCGCGCACGAGCCCGCGAACGAGGCGGGCCGCCTCGCGGCTGTCGCGCGCGGCCCCATCGAGCACGGCGAGGTTGCGTTGCGTGGCCTCGATGTGCGCCGCCGCCTGCGTGATCGAGGTGGCGATCCCGTCGCGGAGCGCGGCCTCTTCCTGCTCCACCTGTTTCAGGCGGGCCTCGGCCGTGCGGATGCGCGCCCCGTAGGCGGGGTCGAAGAGGTCGATATTCACCTGCCCGCCCACGGTGTACTCGCTCCCGTGCTGCTCGAAGGCGCGGGTGTGGTCGGCACCCTCCGCGAAGAGGGAGATATTTGGCAGGATGCGCGCCTTCATGCGGCCCACCTCGGAGCGCTGCGCCTCCACCGCGCTGCGGGCGGCGAGGAGGTCGGCGCGGCTGGCGAGGGCTTCCTCCAGCCATTCCTTCGCGGGACGCGGGTCGGCGGGGACCGGCGCGGAGACCGCGGGGACCGCGAACGGCTTTTCGGGGGGCTCCCCCTGGAGGACGTTCAGGGCGGCGCGCGCCACGGCGCGCGCGGCGACGCACTCGTTGAGGCGCTGCTCCAACGCGGCGGCGGCCACGCGTGCCGCAAAAAAATCGGCCCCGAGAACGAGCCCCTGGTCGCGCAGGCTCTCGGCCTCCGCAAGGTCGCGACGGACGCGGGCGAGACTCTCTTTCGCCATCGCCTCACAGCAATCCGCGCGTCCGACCTGCAGCCATGCCTCGATGGCGAGCAGCGCCGCCTCGGCGCGGCCATGGCGCTCGCGATCGCGCACCGATTTCAGGTTGTGCCCGGCGGTGCGCGAGGCCGCGATGGTCTGGAAGGCGTCGAAGAGCGGAAACTCCAGCCGCAGCGCGCCGTGGAAGTCCTCGCGCGCCTTCGGGCGGTTCAGGGTGTTCACCTGGAAGTCCTCCTGCTGGAAGGTCCGCTGCTGCAGCTTATCCATGAAGACCCCCACCGGGCTGTCGGTACGATCCCAGCCCATGCGCGCCTGCAAGCGCGGCAGGAATCCCGCCACGGCCATGCTCTGCATCGCCACCGCCTCATCCACGCGCGCATGGCGCATCCGCAGCTCGGGGTAGTGCGCAAGGATGCGCGGGAGGACCTCGGAAAATCGGAGCGAGCCCTCCTTTGCGTCGGAGGCGATTTTTACATCGAGCGGGCCCTCGTCGGGCATGGCCTCCTCGACGCCCCGCGCGGAGGTCTTCGGCGCGGGGACCGTCGCCGAGAAGGCACTCGGGGGCGAGGGCTCGACGGACGGGGAGGGGAGGGGGGACGGCGCGGGCGGCGCGGGACGTTCGTCGCGGCAGGAAATAAGGGCGACGACCGCGAGGAGTCCAAGAAGGATGGGGAGGACCGTGCGGGGAGATTTCATTTGCGACAACGCCGTTTTTCTTCGCACCGGACCTCATCCGCAGGACAGATGAACCCCCGCTGTTTGCCCAAGATGAACCCGCAGAGGGCGAATATCAAGGTTTCTTGGAAACGCGCGACGTTAGGGGGCGCATTGTAGTTCTGACGGGTTTTGTGAATACTCTGCTTCGCACGGACACGATCCGCCTGAGGCGGATGCCCCTCCGCGCTCGAGTTGCGATTGGAGGGAAGGCGTGTCGCCGTCCGTCTCCCCCTCTCCGCGGCCGCCGACACGGCGGCCCTCCACCCAAGCAATACTGGCAGGCACTTCAGGAACAGCACGGGCTACCATCGGTAGCCACGCATGGCGCGTGGCAAGCCCTCTTGCGAGGCTCCCCGCCGCGAACCGCTACGCCCGCCGACGCCGCAGAACCAGAAGTCCCAGCGCCCCGGCCCCGATCATCGCGTAGGTCGAGGGTTCGGGAATAGCGGAAATCTGCACAACCTGAATACCTGCAAGGCCACCGGAGTTGCTGCCATCGGCGGGAGAGTTCAGCGTCAGGATGCCGCTGGAAACCGTGATGTTCTGGACCTTGGCATAGTTCACCCCTTCGATCAGTGAGTTATTGGTGGATCCGCGAATGGATGAAACCGCAGTTCCATTGACCGTAAAATTCCTAGTGCCCTCGATGTTAAGGTTTGCCGGAGCATAGACATAGACATCGTACGTCCCGCTGCTCAGGCTGCTTAACGAAACAGTCCATGAAGCCGACGGATTTACATAAAAATTGTCGCCCACCAATTGCTTGAGCCCATCCTGAGTGACGGCAGTCGTCCAGCCGTCCTGATTTAAAGTTCCAGAAGAAGATATCTGCAGGTCAACAGCCGTGGCTAATCCAGCGTGGTTCGTCAAGTTCAGTGTTGAAGCGGCCGTGATCGTATTCCAAGAGCCGGCCGTTCCGTAGGCTGCGCCATACGAGGAAGGGACGGACCAATGACCCCCGAAGTCAATATACACAATATCCGACGGCGTATCTGCCCGCGCCATGCCGCACAGCGCAGCCAGCACGGTTGTGAGAATGATTTTACTTTTCATAAGGGTGGGTGATTTTCGAGCAGTTTGAAGAGGTTCGGAGAGACTGACACTCCCCACAGCCGTCACCATGACCCCCCCCTTCCCCGAGTCAATGGGCTCGATGCTGATTTTCGTGTAGGGAAATTGCCTACAAGACACTGATTTTGTAATCCATCGCAACGATGCGAACCTCTTCGCCGAAAGCGGAGGAGCGGGGTAGTTTTTGATTTCTCATAAGATCCCGATCCCGTGGACACGGCGGGCTGCCGGAAGAAGCGGAGGGGACCCGTCGTCGGGCTTGCCACGCGCCACGCGTAAACACGACGGGCTACCGGCACATCGCAGCGAGCTCGTCGGCGTGCGCGGGGGACTTCACCCCGCCGGCGCCGATGCAGAGTCCGCGATGGTCGAGTTTCCGCAGCAGCTCGGGGATCTCCTCGGCGGGGGCCGAGACGACGATCGGTTTCTTCGCCGCCTGCAGCATCTTGAACATCTCCAGCTTTGCCAGCGCGGACGGCGTCCCCGCCCCGGGGGTGTACTGGACCGCCGTGATTGCCGGCTCCGCCGCGAGCGCCGCCGCGTGGCGCGAGGCCCCGGGCCCATCGAGGTGGAAGACGCACCGGCCCGCCCGCCGCGCCTGCTCCCGCAGCGACGGGAGGCAGAACCTCGCGAACTGCGACGGGCTGATCATGGAGTTGAAGTCGCACGTCGGCAGCGTGTAGGGCGCCGGGGACCAGCAGCCCAGCCACTGGATCACCCCCGCACCCGCGCCGAGGATCGCGTCGTGGAACCCCGAGAAGGCCTGCTCCCACGCGTCCACCGCCTTCGCCGCGGCCGCGACCACCGTCTCGCTGTTTTCGAGAAGATCCATGCAGAGGCGGTCCGGGCCACGCATGTTCGAGAGCACATCCATGGCCCCCGTGAGATCCGGAAGGCAGACGACATAGCGGCCGCGCGCATCTTCCGCGGTGATCCTGGCCAGCTCGGTTGCGGTGCGAAACCAGCGGTTGCGCGGGTCGAACTCGAAGGCGGGGGGTCGACCCCAGTCCTCGATCGTCGGGGTCTGCCAGGTCGTCTGCTCCTCCTCGGAGAGCGAGAGCGGCGCGCCGAGGTAGGCGGCCGTGGAAACGGGGCCGAGGTCCACGCGAACATTCGGGATCGCGTCGCCCGCCCAGTGGGTGTTTTCGACCTGCTTCCTCCGCACCTCGAGCCACTCGCGGGGTTTCTCGAGGAGATCGAACGCCTTCCCCCAGCGGATCTTCGACGGCTTCGTGGCGGCGGCGACCATGAGCGGTCGGTCATTCTCGCAGGTCCACCACGCCTCCCAGCGCGCGGCGACCTCTGTGAAGTTGGGCTTTAGCGCGAGCGGTTTCGCGCCGAGTTCGCGCAGGGCGTGGGACCAGGCGTCTCGGCGGGCTTCGATGGGGGAGGCGGACGGGGACATGGGGCGCGATTCAACCCCCCGCTCCCCCGAACGGCAAGCGCGGAGTGCGCCGTCGAAAAAACCAGCCACGGATGAAACACGGATGGCAGAAACGAGTGACAAGTCCGCTGACGCGGACTTGTCACGTCCCAGTCGTCAGCGCAGTCGATGTTTCCTCAGACGGGACGCGCCGATTCCGTGTGGCGGAATCGGCGCATTCCTCAATCCGTGGATGTCCGTGTTTCATCCGTGGCTGTCAGGAATCATGATTTCGGAACCGAGTTCGGCGGCAACGACATCCTCGCAATTTCTCAACAGTCTGCTAAACGAAGCCCCTCTCTTCCATGAAACAGCCCTCTCCCGCCCTGCGCAGTCTCCCCCGTGGCGACACCTCCTGGTTCACCCGTGACCGCTTTGGGCTCTTCATCCACTGGGGGCTTTACTCCCTCCCCGCCCGCCACGAGTGGGTGCGCGACTACGAGGGGATTCCCGACGAAGACTACGAGAAGTACTTCCGCCGTTTCGACCCGGACCTCTATGACCCCGCCGTCTGGGCGGATGCCGCCGCCAACGCCGGCATGAAGTACTTCGTGGTCACCACCAAGCACCACGAGGGTTTCTGCCTCTGGGACACGAAACTCACCGAGTACAAGGCGGCGAACACCCCCGCCGGGCGCGACCTCCTCCGCCCGATGGTCGAGGCCTTCCGCGCGCGCGACCTGCGCGTCGGGTTTTACCACTCGCTCATCGACTGGCACCACCCGCAGTTCATCCTCGACCCGCACATCGGCCCCTACAAGAACCACCCCGACCGCAAGAAGCTCAACAAGGGCCGCAACCAGGCGAAGTACGCCGCCTACCTCCACGCCCAGGTCCGCGAGCTGCTCACCGAGTACGGCCAGGTGGACGTGATGTGGTTCGACTTCAGCTACCC
>CAZZBZ010000019.1:0-49326 GCA_964653025.1 uncultured Verrucomicrobiota bacterium | reverse complement strand
GCGTGAGCCACGCCTCCCACACAACAGGCGCGGTCGCTTTCCCTGTGGGAGGCGCTGCCCCGTCCAGCCCTGGGCAGGATGGTGCCGAACGGGAGGGGAGAGCGCCCGGCGATCGCCTTCACGCGAGTTTTGCTTGCGTGGAGGGGCACGCTTCGTCGTGCCCTGATTCGCTTGGCCGGTCGGAGGGCACGACAAAGCGTGCCCCTCCATTCCAAAAGCGGAATCTGATCAGGACCGGGGTGCCTCACTCGGCTTTTCGCGTCCCGCCTGCCCTCCGCAGCTCGAAGAGCGGAGGAGGGTGTCTCCCGTCTCGTTCCACCGCTCCCCGCTCCCCGCTCCCCGGTCCTCACCTCCTTGATCGGCTGCTCACGGCTCACGGCTTACGGCTCACCGCATTTACCTTGATTGAGCTTTTGGTCGTCGTCGCCATCATCGCCATCCTCGCCGCGCTCCTGATGCCGTCGCTCAAGACCGCGAGAGACCAGGCGCGTGCGACCTCTTGCATGAGCAACCTCCGCCAGATCGGCACCGCCATTCATGTCTACGCCGCGGAGAACGACGGGGTGGTGCCGGAAGCGGGAGGCAGGGACTACGACGCTTACGACACCAGTTGCGGCCAATGGCTGCACCTGAACAACGTCGGATACTCCGACCGGTGGATCGGCCTCGGGCGCCTGTACAAATCCAACTACCTTCGCGATCCCAAGGTCTTCTTCTGTCCCGGCAACGACCCGAAGAAGTACGGCGGCTACACGGCCGACACCAACAATGGATGGCTCCTCCCCAATGGCACGCCCAGCTCGGCGAACATCCGCGGCTCCTACTCCTTTCGCTATGTGCTCGACGCGCACGGCGCGAACCAGGGACTCCTGATCGGCACCGACCCCGGAACGGGAAACCGGCTCTTCAACGCCAAGGTGGATCTCCTGATGAACCTCGTGCCTGCAGCCGCATGGGACGTGAACGGGGCGGGCGTCAACTTCAACCCCCGCTACCACCCGGGCGGCTACAACGTCCTCTTCTACAACGGCTCGGTGGCGAAGCTCTCCGTGGAGAAGTGGCCCCCCTTCCCCGACAATCTCACCCAGACCCTGGTGGATGGCGAAGGGAAAGGCTTCCGCGCGGTGGCCGATAAGTTGGGCCGCTGATCGCTTCTCCGGATCGGACGTTCGGCATCCTCGCTGATTCACCCATGAACCTTAAAGTCCTGCACCGCATCCCTGCAGTGAGCCTCAGTTCGAAGGGGAGTGTGTCAAGTGAGAGGAGGCGTCCACTTGAGCCATGCCCTTTCCGTCTGCTCCAAGAAATCCCAGATCGGCGTGAGCCACGCCGATCTCTGCTCAACTGAAGGGTGTCGGCCAGGGCGCTTCCCCTCCACGGCCGGCATCCCTGGCAGAAATACCCCAAAGACAAGAATGAACCCAACCACCCATACCCTGCGCATCCTCAGCCTGGCCGCCCTCCTGCTGCTCTTCATCGCCCCCGCGACCCAGTCCGCCACCCTGCCCCAGAGCCACCCGTTCCACAAAGTCCTCCGGGATTACCTCGCCACCCTCACCGAGGCGGAGTTCGCCGTGGTGCGCAAACCCCTCGCGTACGACGAGGCCTTCTTCCAGGACGAGGAGCGCGCGTTCCAGACGTGGCTGGTGATCTCGGACCTCACGAGGCCCTTCTGGGACCGTCCCGATTTTCACGCCCCGGCGAGCTACTTCCTGCTGAAGACCATCGAGTCGCCCGAGGGCCTGAGGATGAAAGTTGGCCGCCTCGCGGGCCTCACGCACCCGATCCTCCCCGCGTGGTGGGCCACGTGGAACTACCCCGGAAACCCCTACTACGGGGACAAGGCCCTCCTGAAGCGGGCCCTCGTCATGGCGATCGTGGACATGGTGGCCTACGACCATTACTTGGAGTCGCCGGAAGGCGAGAAGGCCATCTCGAGCCGCACCTCCTGCGTCGGCGGACACCTCCTCTCCGTGGCTTACACGTATTTCTGCGCGAAAGAACTCCTGCCGGAAGCCGTTCAGAAAGCCTACGTCGAGGGAATGGTCAAGATGCTCGCCCGCCTGGAAGCCAAGGGGCCGGACGGCATCAACGAGAACATCAACGGCAAGAGCCTCGTGGGCCTGGTCTACCTCGCCAAGACCGCCTCGGATCCCGCGGTCGCCCAGCGCTGCGAGGCCTACGCCGAAAGGATGCTCTCCACCCGCCAGGTCTGCATCGTCCACCCGGTCGGCGTGGTGCGCGACGCGGGCGGGATCGAGAACTCCTACAACGGGATCCTCCTCTACGACCTCGTCTGGGCGGCGCTCGTGGCCGACTGGCCCGTGCTCCGTGAGTCGGTGCGGGAGCTGGTGGCTTTCAAGGGGAAGCTCACCCTCCCCGAACCCAACGGCGGGTTCTGGTTCGGCCCCAACCACTTCAACTCGCGCGTGGGCGCCGGAGATTCCCCCAACGACCAGTGGAACGCGAGCGGGCGCAACGTCGGCCTGGCGATGCTCGACGACGGGGCCCTCTACCTCCCCGTCAGCTATCGTCGCCTGCCCGGCTCGCGCTCCGTCGAGGAGCGCCCCTCCCTCTCCGAGCTTCCCTCCCTCGAGAAGATGCAGGCGGCGTTCCGCACCCTCGTCGACGTGCAGAACCAGGAACTCCCGCCCAGGGAGCCGGTGCCCTTTGGCATCTGGGATGAGAGCGTTCCCACCGGGCACTGGGGCCCCATGATTCCCCATGTTTCCCAGAACTACCGTCGAGGGATCTACACGAAGCTCAAGGACATTTCCGCGAAGAAGAGCGACCTGCTGGTTCCCCCCGTGACGCGGAACTCCTCCTTCGTCGAACTCCTGCCGGTCGACGAGAAGGTCTTCGCCGAAGTGGACCGCAACACCTTCCTCCTGTATCGCCACCCCGCGTACTACGCGATCGTGTTCTCCGGGAAGCTGGGTTGGCATTCCTTCCTCAACTTCGGCGGGGGCGGCCTCTCCTCCTTCTGGACCCCGACCGGGGGCTCGATCCTCCTGGGACGCTCGAACGGCTACGAGGCCAACCAGTGGAAGACCTTCCGCCAATGGCCCTGCAACATGCTGGCCGGAACAACCTCCCAGGGCGACGCCTTCTCCACCGCCCGCCTCCGGCGCGAGATCTGCAAGGTCCAGTACTGGCAACAGGGGGACACGGCGACGGCGGTCTACGGTGGTAATCTCAGTTCCGCCCTCGATGGCGGCCGCGTCTGCGAGCGGGGAGCGAAGGGAAACCTGAAAGGTGAGAACTACTTCGAGCGCACGGTCACCCTGTGGCCGGAAGGTGTCGAGATGAGCGTCCTCCTCAAGTCAGATGGGAAGGACCAACTCGCCGAGTTGTTCGAGGTGCTCCCGGTCTTCCTGCGGGATGCCCGGCGCCAGAAAGACATGGAGCCCGCGACCATCGAGTTGCAGGTCAAGGGCGAGTGGAAGACGGTCGCGGAGAACTGGACGGAGGGCGTCGAGCGCATCCGGATCCGCCGCGCGAAGGGCGGCGCCGAGATCCAACTCGACCGCCCGCGGCGGGTGAAGGCCGCCAGTTCGGTCGAGGGGCTTTCCCCCGCCACGAAGGCCTTCGAGGTGCGCAACCTCTACGTCGACCTGCTGGACAAGGATGGGGCAAGCCCGTTCCCCTCGACGGGGCTGAAGTACCGCATCCTCCCCGCCCCGTGAGGCAGGGTTGAGAGAGTGGATTTTGCCCACGGAGGGCGGTCCGAGATACGGAGAAGAGACGGAGAGGATCTCGCGCAAAGAACGCAAAGGGCGCAAAGGGAGAACCGAGGGCTGAATACGCGACCCGATACGCATCGGGCCTCCCGTATTCAGCCCTCCATCGCTGGAGTTCCAAATCCCAGCCCATCCCCCGGTGAGAGCAGGCCGAATACGGCGAGCGACAACCTCGGTTGGCGCGCGTATTCGGCCTTCTCCTTCTGATCTCCCCTTTGCGACCTTGGCGACCTTTGCGCGAGACTTTTGTTCCGCGGGAGATCTCTATTCCGGTTCGATGGAAAACTCTGTGGCCAAGATGGCATCGCACGACTCAGGGGGCGGGAGAGGGCGGTTTGACCAGACGGACCTCGTGGAGCGTCACGCCCTCGCAATGACTGCGTAGGACCGCTTCCTCCCCGGCCGTCTCGATCGTCATGTGGCTGAAGCTCACATCACGGATCGTGGTCGCCGCGTTCCCCTGGACCACGCACGGGCCGCCGCTCCGGATCCTGACATGCTGAAAGCTCAGC
Source organism: uncultured Verrucomicrobiota bacterium (assembly GCA_964653025.1). GTDB lineage: Bacteria > Verrucomicrobiota > Verrucomicrobiia > JABWAM01 > JABWAM01 > JABWAM01. The sequence continues at coordinate 45,074 of CAZZBZ010000019.1, read as the reverse complement.
CCCTCGAGCCGCGGCAGGGCGATCCCCTCCGCAACGGCCACCTTGATCGGGGTCTTCCCGCAGTCAATCACGACATTGGAGAACAGGACGTCGTGGATCACCGCGGTCCCCGCCGAGCCGGGAGGGCAGAGGTATCCCCGGGGATGATCGCACGCGATCCCGTTGCTGTGGGAGCGGATGACCAGGTTGGCGAAGGTGCAGTTTCGGATGATTCCATCGCTGGGACAGCCGATGCGGATTCCCTCGGAGAAGCTGTCGAGGACGCAGTTGGAAACCACGAGGTTCTCGCAGACCCCCGGCGCGTCAAACACGCTGCGAATGGAGCGCACGGCGATGCAGTCGTCGCCGGTCTTGAAGATGCAGTCGCTGACCGTCACGTCGCGGCAGGCGTCGAGGTCGATCCCGTCGTTATTGATCATCCGCTGGTCCGCGAGGATCCGGATGCGGTGGATATGAACGCGCTCGCACTTCATCAGCCAGAAGGTCCAGCACGGGGAGTCGACGAACGCGGGGCCCTCGATCCGCACGTCGCGGCACCGATAGAGGGTCAGCATCCGGGGGCGTGCCGTGGGAGGCTTGGCGTAAAAATGTTCCCAGAGGGTCGTGCTCGTGTCGAAGAAGGAAGGCCCCTGTCCGTTGACCTCGCCCGTCCCGGTGATGGCGATGTCCTCGGCGTCGGCCGCGGCCAGCAGGCTTTTTGAACTGCCCTCCGGGACGAACTCCGGACGGAAGCCCTTTCCGACAAACTCGCGGTAATCCTTGAGGTCGGTGCTCCCGAGCAACCGGCACCCCTGGGACAGGTGCAGGTCCACGTGACTCTTCAGCGTCAGGGTGCCGGTGCGCCAGGTACCGGGCCCGCACACAACCCGCCCGCCGCCGGCCGCATGGCACGCGTCGATCGCCTTCTGGATGGCCGCGGTGTTCAGCGCCTCCCCGCCGGGGCGCGCGCCGAAATCCGCGATGTCGAAGTGATGTTTCATGGTTCTCCCGGGCGCTCGTTCAACCTTCACGGCTCATGGCCATCTCGATGACCTCGCAAGAATCCCGCTCGCAGAACTGTAGGGCGGCCATTCCTGGCCGCCATTTCAAAGGACGGCGGCGAGGAATCGCCGCCCTACAACTGCATGAGACTGCCATGTTCAACTGAATCGTGATGGCTTGGTGGAGGTCATGCCGCACCCAGTCCCCCCCTCACCCGTTCGTCGGGGCGAACAGCGGCGGCGTGGCTTCGCGCGCGACCTGCCCGTCCTTCACCGCGCAGGGGACCAGCGCGTACCGCAGGGAAACTTTCGTACCGGGCTTCAACTGCGTGGGGAACTCGACCTGCAGGGCACGGACCGTGGTCTGCTTGCCCCAGGTGGGGAACTTTTCCGAGACCAGCGCCACCGTGGCGGGCTCGGCGAAGATCACGCGCACCCCGCCCTCCTTCCGCAGCACAAGCATCTCCTTGACGCCCGGAACCCGCTCCACCCCCTCGAAGGGGATCGCCTTTCCCTGGGCATCGAGAAAACCGAACGTGGTGTCGTCGGCGAGGTAGGCCGGAAGGGTCTCGTAGAGGGCCTTGAACTCGATGGGCTGGTCCGTCTGCAACTCGGTGACGATCTCCATGTGGGTCGGGAGGAAATCGAAGCGGCGGCGATAGGAAACGTTCGCGTTACAGATGACGCCCTGTTTTTTGAGATGATTTGGCATCACGCCGCTGGCGATCACCGTCTCCAGTTCGCCCGCGGTCTTCCGCTCGAACGTCGGTTGGGGCACCCGCGCGGAGGTGAGGATCTTGTTGTCCAAGGTCTTCCCCACAATGTGATGGTTGGCCCAGTCCTGCCAGCCGGGGATGAAGCGCGGCTTGGTCCCGCGCTCGTAGCCTTCCGCGGCACAGTGGCGCCCGATCAGCAGCGTGCCGGAGGAGGGCGTCCAGAAGGTGGAAAGGCCCCCGCCCCCGAATCCGTTGAAGATGCCTCCCTCGCCCTCCAGCCAGCCCCCGATGTTGGTCCCTCCCGTGTCGCCGGGCGTCACGCGCCCCGTGTAAAGCGTCGCGTGGTAACCCGGCCGGCGCGCCACGAAGAACTCGTGGTTGAAGTCCTCGGTGTAGTTCTCTTTCGCGGTGATCGGGAAGGCGGGAAGCGGGGTGGTCGCCTTCATCAGCGCCTCGGTGTTCTCCTGGTACAGGAAGAAGGGAAGCGTCGCCGCCATCCCCCACTGGTGGGGCGCATCATGGTATTTCCCCGCCATACCCCATCCGTGGGCCGGCAGGACACGTGTGGAGAGCCTCTTGTGGGTGTCGAGGATGGACTTGCGCACCCTCACGGGATCGATCTTCTCCGGCCAGACGCTGGGGATCCGGGTGAGGAACGGGAGGGCGTCCGGCACCTCGAGGCCAAACTGGATTTCCCGGCCCGTGAACTGGTCGCTGGCGAACGAGGCCGTGTCCCGGTCGTTGAAATGGCTCGCCCCGAGAAGCTTCCCGTCCGGCTCGACGAGGGTCAGGTACGTCTTCAGACGATAGGCCTTGCGCAGCACCTCGAGCACCCGCGGGTCCTTGCTGATCGACCACATCTCGGCCACGCGGTGCAGGCCGATGCCGTTGTAGGAACCGTCCGGCGAGCGTCCCGTCCCCTCCCAGTAATGGCCGGCCGGGCTGAAATCGGGGCCAAACATCACCTTCTCCTGCCACTGCTCGCACAGGTCCTTGAAGACCGGGCGACCCGTGGCGAGGAAACCGTAGTAGAAGCCCACGGGCAGGCTGAGCCGCATGTTCATCGGGCCCATCGGCTTCACCCGGGCCGTCCCCTCGGCGAACCACTCCAGCGCGTCGGCCCAGTTCTTGACGACCTCGGGCGGGAGCGCGTCCTTCACCTTGAGCAGGGTGAACGCGCTGAAGGTGAGCGTGAACCCCATATGCCCGGGATGGGCAAAGCCGTACTTCTTCCCCTCCTTGCTGCTCGCGGCGGAGGAGTAGTAGAAAATGTTCTCCGACTGCGCGAGGAGGTCCACGATCGAGATCGCGGCCGCCCGCCGCGCAATGGCGGGGTCCTTCCGGTACGGGTTCCACGGCTCGTCGAGGGACCACGCCATGGCGAGAAAGTTCGCGGTCGTCGGGTGCGAAGGGAGCCAGAGCTGCCCCGCGGTGAGTTCGTGGGAGACGTCCTTGAGCATCGCCTGCTCGAGCGGCAGGTCCTTCCGCCAGACACCCGCCCAGAGGAAGTCCTCGTCGGGCAGCGCGGCCGCCGAGGTCATGAAGTTGGCGAGCGGGCTCGCGCCCTGGGCCACCTGGAAAAGCCGGCGGGCCTCGACCTCGGACAGCTCCGGGATCTCGATGGCTTTCGCTTCCGTGTGAATGTCCTCCTTCTTGAGGCCCTTGAGCCAGTGGACGAGGGGCACCTGCCACTCCGGCTGGTGCCAGCGCGGCTCGCCGGGGACCACCGTTGCCGACGGAGCCGCCGCACGCAGGCCCGCGCCTGAGAGCACGAAGCCTACGACGGCGATCAGACATCCCTGCATGGAACGGCAAACGAGGCTTCGGTTCATGCCGCGAATTTGACCAGAACCCCCTCTTTTGCCAGCACAATGTGACTGCCCACCATTCCCTTGCGGCTGGTGTGGTTTTCCGCGTTGTAGGGCGGCCATTCCTGGCCGCCGATCCGGAACAGAACGGCGGCGAGGAATCGCCGCCCTACAGTTGATCGACCAGGCTTTTAAAAGTGTAAGCGGTCCCCGCCATGGGGTGGGCAGACCATGCGTAGGAAGTTGAGGCCCCTTCAGGGCTGCGGAATCGGGAGATCGACCGCTCAACTGAATGCACATGGCATAATCACGAGACATCCACCACGCCATCGAGCTTTTGTGACAGGCCGTGCAACGCTGGACAACCTTCCCCCCGTTGTCTAGCGTCCAAGCGCGATCATGAGGAATCCCGGGCCACTCCCTGACCACCGCGCAAGCTCCCCCGTCATGAAAGGGCAGAACGTAGGGCACGACGGAGCGTGCCCCTCCAAGGTCATCCGCCTGATTTCTGGTGGAGGGCCATCCCGCGGCCGCGGGATCGTGGCCATTGGCTCCGACCCACTGGGGCAGGATGCCTCGTCTTTTCCCACCGCTCCCTGCTCCCCGCTCCCCGCTCCCCGCTCCTGCTTTACCCTCATCGAACTATTGGTCGTCATCGCGATCATCGCCATCCTCGCCGCCCTGCTCCTCCCCTCCCTTCGCAACGCGCGGGAGAGAGCGAAGGTCATCACCTGCCTCAACAACCTGCGCCAACTCCACCTCGGCGTGACGATGCTTTCGAACGAGCAACTCGAGAGTTATCTCCCGGCGGGCTACGATGTCGGCACCAGCCCGTACTGCAACTGGAGATTCACGCTGACCAAGCCCTACGCGAACGTCCTTCCCGACATGGGTCCTCCCAATACCTGGTGGCTGCTGCTCACCAACTACGTCACCAACCCGAGTTCCTACATTTGCCCTGCCACCCCGACCCGCCGCTATCCGCGATTCACCTCGCTGAGCGGCCTGACCAATAGCTACGCGATCTCCATGGGGATGACGATGGGTTGGCCCATCGACCCGATCGTCGGACGACTCGGGCAGCCCGGGAACCCCGCAAAGTTGGACGACCCGCGACTGGCTCCCGCCCAACTCGTCATCCTCCAGGACAACGCCTACGAGCTTCCCTCCATCTGGGCCGGCGCCGACCAGTTTGCCGCCCACCGGCTGCTGAGGGGCGGGGCTGGGGTTTATCTCGATGGGCACGCCACCTGGCATCGCCTTCCCGACGATTACAACGCCCCCAGGGTGGACGGCGGCCAGGTACTCATCGACAACCCAAGGTGATCTCTACCCCTTCATGAACTTTCTTTCTCAATCCCTTGTTCTCCCCCTCCTCGCGGCGCTCGCGCTCCCGCTGGCCCGCGCGGCAGAGACGACCGCGCCGATCCGCGCGGTCGCCGAGGACCTCCTCGCCGAGGATGCCGCCCGGCTTTTCGTAGTCCAGGGAGGTTCCTTCGAGGTCGCGGGCTCCGGCGCGCAGCGCGTCCTCCGCTGGAAGATCGAGCCCGGACAGACTTCCAAGCTCGGGTTCAAGGCCGATCACCCGGTGATGGCCCGCCTGCTCCAACGCGACCGGATCACGTTCGAGTTTCGCCTTGCCGAGGGTGGGATCTTCGAGGCAAACCTGACCGCGCTCGGCCACGTCTCGGGTTCTCGCCGCTTCAAGGTCCACAGTTGGCAGGTGGCGCTCCAGTCGGTTCCCCTCGGCGAGTGGATCGAGCGGCGCCTCGACCTCGCCCGTCCCGACTGGATGACCTGGGACAACCCCGACGGCCTGGAAGTCCCGGCCTTCTTTCAGTTCGACGCGCTCGCCCTGCCCGCCGGCGCTGTCATCGAGATCCGAAACCTGCGACTCCACCGCGACGCGCTCATCCTGAAGCCGGACTTCGAGCCGCCCATCACCTGGCCGGTCCTGAAGATGGGGGCGGACGGAAGCGCGTCATGGAGCTTTCCCATCCTTCTCCAGAACAGCTCGGGGCGTCCCCTCACGATCGTCGGGCGCGTGGTTTCCGCACACCAGCGCTTCGTCGTGAAGATCGGCGCGGGCGGGGATCCGATCCCCGCGGATGCCCCGCCCCCCGGCCCCAGCGCGAAGGTCGCTGCGCGCCACGGGGCGCGGGCCGCTTTTACCGTGACGGCCACGATGTCCGCGAAGGAGATCGCCGCGGCGAAGGAGTTGGACGCCGAACCGGTACGACTGGCCTTCGCCCCCGAGGATGACCCGGCCGGCGAGATCGTGTGGACCGGCGAACTGGTCCGTCCGTTGTCGAAGGAGGTTCGCCGCCAGGTGATCCTCGCGGACGCCGACGTGGCCCGCATCCGAAAGGGCGTGGCCGCCAACGACCCCGCACTCACCAATGCCGTCGCCCTCGCCGCGGTGCGGAAGCTCGCCGACACCTTTCTCGAGAAGAAGCTGCTCCAGGTTCCCGGCGGCCACAACTGGCCGGGGACGCCGGCGGGCGACTGGAAGATCACCGACACCATGCCGGAGGCGGTGAACTCCAAGACCAACGTGAAGGAGTTCGGCGGCGAGGCGGCCTCCCGCGCATGGCTCGTCTGGCTCAACACCGGCGGCGCTTGCGAGGCGCTGGCCAACGCGTGGCTGTTCACGGGCGACGAGCGGTACGCCCGCAAGGCGCTGGAACTTTTCCAGCTTTACGCCCGCCAGTATGCCTCGCTCCCCTGGGGACCCAACTTCGAGCTCCCGTGGAACGCGGGCCCGACGCTCCTCTGCGCCTCGCGCTGCGCCTCCGGCAGCGCCTACGGCAGCAACATGTTCTTCCGCTGGCACTGCCGCCTGCTCTCGGCGGTGGCCGATTCCGCCGCGTGGACCACCGAGGAGCGCCAGGCGGTCTACGAGGGCTTCGTGCTGCCCTACGCCACCGAGCTGATGAAGTTCCACGGGGGCCTGAGCAACATGACGGACATCACGAACCACAACATCCTGCTCCTCGGCCTGGTGTTCCGCGACGCGGGGCTCGTCCGCTGGGCCCTGAAGCATCCCGCGGGACTGATGAACCGGATCGCCGACTACGACGCCGAGGGCTTCAGCTCCGAGGGGCGCCCCCTGAACTACCACATCGCCGGCCTCACGGAGATCCTGCCGTCGTTTGGCTACCTGGCCCTCTCGGGGCTTGCCCTCGAGATGCCCAAGGAGCGCCTCCTTGCGGCGATGCGGATGGGCTACCTCCGGGCCACGCTGAGCGGAAACGTCCCGAATACCGGCGACTCCGGCCGGGGCATGGGGGTCGGGTCCTCCTTCCTCGCGGACCAACTCCTGCCGCTCTTCCCCACCGAGGACTGGCTCTTTGACCTCGGGCGGGAAAGTACGGTGGTGGCGAAACTCCGTGCCCTCGACAAGGGACGCAAACCCGATCCGCTGGGTTGGAGAAAACTGTCGGAAACCACGCCCCGCCTGTTTCTCGGGGCGGGCCTCGCCATCCTCCGGAGCGGCCAGACCCCGGAAAGCCAGGTGATGGCCACGTTCGACTACGGCGCGAGCATCGCCCACGGGCACCCCGACCGCACCCAGATCACCCTCTGGGCCTTCGGCCGCACCCTGACGCACGGGCCGGGCTCCTCCTACAACGTCGGCGGCGGCACCACCAAGAACCCCGATGCGCGCCTCGCGCGCTTCACCGGCTATGGGAACTCGCTGGGGCATAACGTCGTTCTGGTGGACGCGAAGCACCAGCTCCCCGCAATCGGACGGCTGCTCGCGTGGAGTGACCGCCCAGACTTCCAGGCCGCCGTGGCGCGCGTCGAGGGCATCGCGGCGGGCGTCAGCCACACCCGCGGGGTCATCCTCACGGAAGGGCTCCTGCTCGTCCTCGACCGGGTCGAGGGCACCGCCGAGCATTCCTACGATTTCGTGTACCACAACTTCGGCAAGCTCACCCCCGGCGCCGGCTGGACCTCCTCGCCCGCTGAGGCGCCGCTCGGCAAGGAGGCCCATTACGACTCGCTCGTCAACCCGCTCCGCCTCAAGGGCGACGGACCCGTGCGGCTGCGCTGGGACCTCGAGGCGGCCGACCCGTCCAACGTCAAGGCTCCCAAGCCCCCCCCGAAGTTCCCGGCGGTCAGCCTCGACCTCTGGCAGCTGCCCATCGTGGGCGGGAGCGTCTACACCGCTTCGACCGGCCTCAACAACACCGACCTCCAGATCACCCCCGACGAGGCGCCGAGCCTCATCCATCGCGTCCGCGCGAAGTCCGCGACCTTCCTCACCGTGCTGGAGCCCCGACTCGGCGCCGCCCCAGCCCGCGTCACCTCGGTGACCCGCGAAGGCGAGGACGGGATGAAGGTAGCCCTGCAGGGCGGCAAGACCCTCTCGGTCTCCCTGGGTCGCCTCATCCAGGAGCATCCCGCACCGAAATGACAACCTACCAGACCAAACTGGAGACCGCCTGCGAGGGCTACGATCGCAAGACAGAGTGGTTTCAGCCCCGCGTGGGGATCATCCCGCCCTCCACGGCCGTGTTGACCATGACCCGCGCCCAACTCTGGGGAAGCGACATCTTCACCGCCGTCCAGGAAATGCGTTCGGACGACCTCGGCCGGACGTGGTCCACGCCGTTCGCGCATGCCACGCTGGACCGCCGCCCGCTCATCGAGGGATTCGTGGCCTGCCCGTGCGACCTCACCCCCGCCTGGCACGCCACGAGCCGCACCTTGCTGATGACAGGCCACACCGCCGCCTACGCGACCGGCGAGAAGGGCGCCCTCGTACAGAACAGCGCCTGCCCGCGAGAGGTGGTTTGGTCCATCTACGACGCCGCGAAGCGCACGTGGTCTGAGTGGCAGACGCTGGCCCTCCCGGACCACGACCAGTTCTACTGGGCCAGCGCCGGATGCTCGCAGCGGGTGGACCTCCCAAATGGCGAGATCCTGCTGCCGATCTCGGTCATGCCGCGCGAAATCGTCGGGACGAACTTCTGGAAGGGCTGCTTTTCCACGCGCATCGCACGCTGCTCCTTCGACGGGAAGGCGTTGCGCCTCCTCGAACTCGGAGAGGCGCTGACCGTGCCCCGACCGCGGGGTCTCTACGAGCCATCGCTCGCCCGGTGGAACGACCTTTTCTACCTCACGCTCAGGAACGATGCGATGGGCTACGTCGCCACCAGCCCCGACGGCCTGCGTTTCGGAACCCCGATCCCCTGGACCTTCGACGATGGGCAGGACCTGGGAAGTTACAACACGCAGCAACACTGGGTGACGCACAGCGACGCCCTGTTCCTGACGTACACCCGCCGCGGTGCCAACAACGACGAGGTGGTCCGCCACCGCGCGCCGCTTTTCATGGCCCAGGTGGACCCTCAACGCCTTTGCGTTCTCCGCCACACCGAACGGATTGTGGTTCCCAACCACGGGGCGCAACTCGGAAACTTCGGGGCCATCTCCGTTTCTCCGTCCGAGTCGTGGGTGGTCACCTCCGAGGGGATGCGCGGGGATGCGAAGGACCACTCCAACCTCGCTTTCGCCGAGCAACGCGGGGCGAACAACCGCGTCTACGTCTGCCGCATCCTCTGGGACCACCCCAACCAGCACGAGAGCGTGCCAATCTCCCCCTCGTGATTGGAACTCAAGCCGGCAAACGCACGATGCGTCCTGCATTCTCCTGTAGGAGCCGCTGCCAGCGGCGATTCCCCGGGTACCGAAGCCGGAATGGACGAGTGAACCCATGAGCGCGCCCCCCTGCCCGTCCGGGAGAACCGAAAGCCCCGCGCCCGACGGTGCGACGGCAGGGGTGTTCCGCTGCGGTTCGCTGATCTACACGCGCAAGGGCCTCACCCTGCTCTTCGCCTGGCTTCTTTGGGGCGACTTCTGTTTCGCGCTCATGGAGACGATCGTGCCCTCCATCCTGCCGCTGAAACTTCGGGCGCTGGACGCGCCGAACTGGCTCATCGCGATGATCATGACGACGCTGCCGGGGGTGCTGAACACGACGATCTGCCCCTGGGTGAGCTTCAAGAGCGACCGTTACCGCAGCCGATGGGGACGCCGCATTCCCTTCATCATCACCACGCTGCCCTTCCTTACGCTCTTCCTGCTCCTGCTCGGGTGGTCGGAGCAGATCGGCACCTGGATCCACCACCGCTGGTTTTCCGAGGGTGGGATTTCCTCCGTCCAACTCACCCTCCTGCTCATCGGGGTCTTCATGGTCGGGTTTCAGTTCTTCAACATGTTTGTGAATTCAGTCTTTTGGTACCTGTTCAACGACGTCGTCCCGATCCAGTTCATGGGGCGCTTTCTGGGCCTCTTTCGCATTGTCTCCGGCCTCAAGGCCACGCTCTACAACTTCCTCATCTTCAAGTACGCGGAAAGCCACATGTCGGAAATCTTCACCGGCGTGTCGCTCCTCTACTTCTTCGGCTTCGGCGTGATGTGCCTGATGGTGAAGGAGGGGGACTACCCGCCGCCCCCGGAGAACGTGGGGGGACGCCCGGGCTTCCTCGGGCAGATCCGAACCTTCGTCGTCGAGTGCTACAGCCTCCGGTTCTACTGGGACTATTACCTCTTCTGCATGCTTTGGTCGCTGGCGACGTGCACCGGGACCTTCTGGATCTTCCTGCAGAAGGACATCGGGCTCGACCTCGCGAAGGTCGGCCAGATCGCCGGCGTGGCGACCCTGATTTCCATGTGCCTCACCTACCCCGCGGGCATCCTCGTGGACCGCTTTCACCCCCTCCGCGTCCTCCTGTGGGTGAAGGTCGTTGTCGTCGCGCTGGCCCCGTTCCAGTTGATCTGGCTCTTCTTCGACTTCGAGCCGCAGACCGTGTTCATGATCTCCCTCGGCTTCTCGATGCTCCTCCTCCCCTTCAACGTCCTCACCGACGCCACGAGCCTCCCCACCCAGATGCGGCTCTTCCCGAAGGAGCGGTTCGGCCAGTTCTGCTCGGCCAACGCGCTGCTCCGCGCGGCGACCGTCATGGTCGGGGGCGTGCTTGCGGGGCTGTTTCTCGACTTCACGAAGTCGGCCTGCGGGGGGAGCAACTTCGGCTACCGCTTCATCCCGATGTGGACCATCCCCTGCGTCACCGCCGCGCTCCTCTGCCTCATCCGCCTCTACCGCCGCTGGTTGGCGGCCGGCGGGGACCTCGGCTTCCACCCGCCCACGGTGGCCCCCGTTGCGGAGGCCCCAGAACCCCGTTGAACGAAGCGGGTTTTCTGTTTAAGTTCGTCACCCATGTGCAAGACCACGTTGAACGGACAGGAGCGCATCGACCACTCTAACCCCTTCATTTCATGACTTCACCCTCTCACTGGTTCCCCGAGGCCCGCTACGGGCTTTTCATCCACTACGGACTCTACAGCCTCCTCGCCCGCGGCGAGTGGGTGATGAACAAGGAGGCAATCCCGTTTGCCGAGTACAAGAAACTCGCGGACCGCTTCACCGCCGAGAAGTTCGACGCCGCCGCGATCTGTGACCTGGCCGTCCGCGCCGGCATGAAGTACATCGTCCTCACCACGATGCACCACGAGGGTTTCCGCCTCTACGACACCGCCCTCAGCAACTTCTCCACGGCGAAGACCGCGGCAAGGCGCGACCTCGTCGCCGAAGTGGTCGCCGCCGCCCGCAAGCGCGGGCTTCGCATTAGCCTCTATCACACCCTCAACAACTGGACCGACCAGCCCGACTCCGTGTCCGCCCTCGAGGACAAGGCCGTCTATGCGAAGTTCATCGAGAACACCTTTGCGCGCGTCCGCGAACTCGTCACGAAGTTCAACCCGATCGACGTGATGTGGTACGACGGCTGGTGGCCCTTCAACGCTGAGGGCTGGCGAGGCGAAGAGATGAACGCGATGGTCCGCTCGATCCAACCGCACATCCTCTTCAACGGCCGCAACGGCCTGCCGGGCGACTTTGCCACTCCGGAGGGCCACCTCGGGTCCCCGAAGCCCTGGCGCCCGTGGGAGGGCTGCATGACCTTCAACGACAGCTGGGGTTTCCACGCCGGCGACCACAACTGGAAGACTCCGGGGCAGATCGTAGACCTCCTCGCCACCTGCGCGCAGGGACGGGGCAACCTCCTCCTCAATATCGGCCCGCGCGGGGACGGCTCCGTGCCGGAGGAGTCGGTCCGCACGCTGGAGGCGGTCGGCGCATGGCTCAAGCGCGGGGGCGAAGAGGCGATCTTCGGCACCGATTCCTTCACCTTTGACCTCAGGGAAAGGGGCGACCACCGCGGTGACTGGAACCACAACGGCCCGTTCACTGCCAAGGGCAATGCCCTCTACCAACTCGTCCGTCGCTGGACGGGGGAGACGCTCATTGTCACGGGAGTGGGCGTCCCCGTCCGTGCGGTCACGCTGCTCGGTGCCAACCGTGTCCTCAAGTTCACCCAGGTCGACGGGAAGGTCACGGTGACCGGACTGCCGGCGATGCCGCCCGATCCGCTGTGCCCCGTGCTCCGCTTCGACTGCGACCGCCCCCCCACGATCTACGTCACAGGCGGTCAGCGCACCCCGCGCGTCCCCCACCCGCACTACGACCCCTGCCCCTCCGACCTCGCCCACTAACACGCGGCGCGTCGAGAGTTTCGTTCGCTGCAGCTTCCTGCTTCCAACTTCTCACTTCGACCGTCGTGGTCCTCGCGCTTGGCGTGGCGCCGCTGGGATTGTCAAGAAGCCGTGGGCTTGCCCTGCTGCTCGGGCTCCCGTATCGTGTTGGTTAATGGAACGGATTTTTCAAAGGTTCGGGGGGGGCACGCTCCGGTTCGTGGACTACCTCGGCAGCGTTGCCGTGCTCATGACCGAGTCGTTTCGCTCCCTCGTGACCATGCGCCCACGCTGGCGCGAAACCGCGCTCCAGGTGTATGGCATCGGGGTCCGCTCGCTCCCAGTGGTGCTTCTGACCGGCGCATTCATCGGCATGGTCTTTGCCGCACAATCCTTTTTTCAGTTCCACAAGGTTCGCATGGACACCTCCACCGGGCCGGCGGTCTCCATCGCACTCGCGCGCGAACTCGGCCCGATCATCACCTCGCTCATGATTGCCGGGCGCGTCGGCGCCTCGATGGCCGCCGAGATTGGCACGATGCGCGTGACCGAGCAGATTGACGCCCTGCGCTCGATGGCCGTGCTGCCGGTCGAGTACCTCGTCGTGCCCCGAATGGTCGCCATCTCCCTCTCGCTGCCGCTGCTGACCGCCATGTCCGTCGCCATCGGCATCTTCAGCGGCTACTTGGTCGGCGTGGAGGTGCTGAACATCGACGGTGCCTACTTCCTCCACAACATGTACGTCTACACGACGGACAAGGACATCTTCACCGGGCTGATCAAGGTGTTCATCTTTGCCTTCATCATCGTATTCATCAGTTGTCGCGAGGGACTCCATTGCGAGGGCGGGGCCGAGGGGGTTGGCCGTGCCACCACCGAGGCGGTCGTGAACTCCTCGATCGCAATCCTGATCACGAACTTCTTCGTCACCATGCTTCTCAGCAAGATCATCCCGCCATGATCGAGATTTCGAAGCTCAAGAAGTCGTTCCGTGGGGTACCCGTCCTGCAGGGCGTGGATCTCTCCATCGCCGATTCCGAGCGAATCGTGATCATCGGGGGCAGCGGCTGCGGCAAGAGCGTCCTTCTCCGTCACATTGCCGGGCTCCTGAAGCCCGATGCGGGCAGCCTGCGGATCGACGGGAGGGATATCGTTCCCCTCCCCGAGCGCGAGATGAACCCCCTCCGCCAGTCCATCGGCGTACTCTTCCAAGGGGCGGCGCTCTTCGACTCGCTCGATGTCTTTCATAATGTCGCCTTCAGCCTGATCGAGCACCGCGTCGCGAGCCCGAAGGAGATCCGCGAGCGTGTGGCCGAGGTCCTCGCGGTCGTCGGGATGGACGGGCAGGAAAAAAAGAAGCCGTCCGAGCTCTCGGGCGGGATGCGTAAGCGCATCGGCCTCGCCCGCGCGATCATCGGGAAGCCACGCATCATGCTCTATGACGAGCCCACCACCGGCCTCGACCCCCAGATGGCCGACTCGATCAACCGCCTGATCCTCAAAATGTCCGACAGCTTCCACGTGACCTCCATCGTGGTCACCCACGACATGACGAGCGCCTACATGGTGGGCGAGCGCATCGCCATGCTCCACCAGGGCAAAATCCTTGTTTCGGGCACCCCCCGTGAGATACAAGAATCTCCCAACCCGGTTGTCCAAAACTTCATCCGCGGCATCTCCGAGGAGCGCGCGGGACTTGCCGGAAGCACCGCGCGCAGCGAGGGTTGATTTCACCAAGCCAAATATGAACGACGAACGAAGCATCCAGAGGGCGGTCGGCATCTTCGTGTTCGCCGGCGTCCTCGTCACCTGCGGCCTCATCCTGCACTTCGGCAAGGTGGGCGACCGCTTCCGAGGCGGTTCTCCCATCACCGTGGAGTTTGCCGATGCGGGTGGGCTCGTGCGCGGCGCCCAGGTCCTCTTTGCCGGAGTACCGGTCGGTAAGGTCGAGGTCATCAAACTGCGCTCCGACGGCGCCGGCGTGGACGTGGAAGTGGACCTTTTCGAGAAGACCGGCATTCGCAAGGACGCCCGTTTCCTCATCAAGCAGTCGGGGTTCCTCGGGGACAAACATATCGTGGTGATCCCCGCCTCGCAGACGGCCGCATTCCTTGCCGGGGGCGAGCGGGTTCGCGGATCGGACCCCTTTGACTTCACCGATGCGGCCGCGCAGGCCGGCGAGGCGATCCGCAAGCTCAACACCGCCGTGGACAAGTTTTCCGACGCCATGCTAGACCCAAAAACCCTCGGCGACCTCAAGTCCGGCATCCGCAACTTCTCCGAACTCGGGGGCAAGCTCCAAGGCAGCGCCGACCGGATGAATGCCATCCTCGCCCGCGTCCAGAAGGGCGAGGGCACCTTCGGCAAGCTCGTGAACGACGCCGAACTCCACGACGAACTCAAGCGCCTCATCCACAACTGGCGGGTCCACGGCCTGCTTTACCGTGAGAAGGGGGATGAGCGATATCCCGATCCCCGCAGTCCCGCTCCCGTCACCCACCAACCCTGACCATGGAACGGACCCTCCTCCTCTTTCGGACGCTCTTCCTCACCGGATGCGGCGTGGCCGGGTGGTTCATCTCACACGTATTCGAAGGCTGGATGGATCAGCCCTGGCTCGGCGCCTTCCTCGGCCTCGCCCTCGGCCTGTGCGTCATCCTGGCCGACCGCGTCATGAAGGGGGTTTCCCTCCGTGCCTTCTCCAGCGCCACTTTTGGTCTCACCCTCGGCTGCGTGCTGGCCACGCTTGTGCTGGCTTCCGGCCTCTTCGACAACGCCTCCCGGGACATCCAGTGGATCATCCGCCTCACGATCTACCTTACCTTCGGCTACCTCGGCACGATGCTCGCCCTGCGGAGCAACCGCGACGAGTTCAGCCTCATCATTCCCTACGTCCGCCTCATGCAGACCCGCCCGGCCGATTTCATCTGGTTGCTCGATACCAGTGCCATCGTGGACGGCCGCATTGCCGACCTCTGCAAGAGCGGTTTTATGGAGGGAACCTTGGTTGTTCCCCGTTTCGTCCTGCGTGAGCTCCAGACCCTTGGGGACAGCCCTGAACCGGCACGCCGCCAAAAGGGTCGCCGTGGACTCGATCTGCTCAACGAACTCCGAAGCCTTCCCAACATCGAGGTCAGTGTCCACGAGTCCGACGACACATCCGAAACTGATGAGTTCCGCTACCTCCACCTCGCCTCGCTCTATCATGCCCGCCTGGTGACCACAAACTACAACCTCGGCCGCGTTGCCGAGCTCCAGAAGGTGCGCGTGCTCAACATCCACCAGCTTGCGAGCGCCCTCCGCTTCCCGCTACTCACGGGCGAGCACCTCATGCTCCGCCTCACGCGCGAGGGCAAGGAGCCGCACCAGGCCATCGGATTTCTCACGGATGGGACCATGCTCGTGGTAAACCACGCGCGCGAACTGGTGGGACGCGAGGTGGAGGTTGTGATCTCGGGCTCCATTCAGACCTCAGCGGGGCGCATGGTCTTCGCGGAACTCGCCGCGCCGTCCCCCAAGCCGCCCCGATGAACGCTTCGGCTATCCTGCTCGCCGGCGGCAGCGGACGTCGAATGGGTGGCGTGGATAAGCTTCTCATTGAGGTGCGCGGTGTCCCTCTCCTCCGCCGCGCGCTCGACGCCTTCGAGGCATGTCCCGCGGTGGATCGCATCGTCCTCGTGGCGCGGGAGGACCGCATCCCCGAGTACACACGACTGACCTCCGAGTGGCGTGCCACGAAGGTCTCGCGGATCGTCCCCGGCGGCGCCGAACGACAGGACTCGGTGTGGAACGGTCTCGATGCCCTCGTCCCCCCGCCCGACATCGTGCTCATCCACGATGCCGCGCGCGCCCTCGTCGCCCCCGAACTCATCGGCCGCTGCGTGGTCGCTGCGGCGGAATCAGGCGCCGCCATCCCGGCCGCGAGGGTCCATGACACCATCAAACGGGTCGCTTCTGGCGATGAGACCCGTGTCGTCGAGACGCTGGACCGCTCGCTCCTCCGCGCCGCCCAGACCCCGCAAACCTTTCGCTACGCCCTCATCCGCGAGGCCTACGAGCCGCTCGTGCGCCAGCGGATCATCGTCACCGACGACGCTGCCGCCGTCGAGCGCACCGGCCACGCCGTGCGAGTTATCGAGAGCGACGGCACCAACATGAAAGTCACCACCCACGAAGACGTCCTTCTCGCGGAGATGGTGCTTTCGCAACGGGAGAAAGCACGATGATCAAGGTCGGACTTGGCGTGGACGTCCACGCCTTCGAGGCAGGTCGCCCATGCATTCTGGGCGGCGTGAACATCCCCCACCCCCGCGGGCTCAAGGGGCACTCCGATGCAGACGCCCTCGTCCATGCGATCATGGACGCCCTCCTCGGCGCTATCGGCGAGCGGGACATCGGCCACTTCTTTCCCGATACCGACGCAAAGTGGAAGGATGCCGACAGCCTTCGGATGCTCGGGATGGTCCGGGAGGTACTCGCGAAGAAGGGGGCGACCATCCATAACGTGGACGCAACCCTCGTGGCCCAGGAGCCGAAACTCGCCCCTCACCTGCCCGCGATGCTCGAGAACCTTTCCCGCACCCTCAACATCCCCGCCTCTCGCATCGCCGTGAAGGCGACGACCTCCGAATGGATGGGATTTACGGGCCGCAAGGAGGGCATTGTCGCCCTCGCCGTCGCCTGCGTGGACAGCCCCTAAGCCAAAACCATCCCGTCTCGGACCGTGGTCACCGACCACGGCTAAAGCAGAGGTCGCGGTGCCACGATGGAAACCTCTCCGCTGTAGATGGAGTCGCTGACCCCGTCTCTGACCGTGGTCACCGACCACGGTTGCCGCAATCCCCCTCTCCTTAGGTTGCCTGGCTGCTGCCGCGATCCTTCTCGAAACCGGCCGCCTCAGCCTCGGCCGGGGCGCGGGCAACTTTCTCCTCCTCCGTCGTCCTCGGTCGGAATCGGACTGAGACCAGCTTCGAGACACCGCGCTCCTCCATGGTCACCCCGTAGAGCGCATCGGCCATCCCGATCGTGCGTTTGTTGTGGGTAATGATGAGAAACTGTGACTGATGGAGGAAACGCTGAAGCATCCCGGTGAAACGCCCGATATTCGACTCGTCAAGTGGGGCATCCATTTCATCGAGTACGCAGAACGGGCTCGGTTTGACCATGTAGATTGCAAAGAGAAGGGAGACGGCTGTCATCGTCCGCTCCCCGCCCGAGAGCAGGCTGATATTCTGGAGTTGTTTGCCCGGGGGACGGGCCATGATATCGATGCCGCATTCGAGGGGGTCGTCGCCATCGACAAGGGCAAGGTCGGCCTTACCTCCCCCAAAGAGCTCCGAGAAGATTTGCTGGAAGTTCGCACGAATTTTTTCGAAAGTTTCGCCGAACATCCGCCGTGTCTCGATATTGATCTTGCGGATCAGGGCCGTGAGATTCTCCTTGGAGGCCGAGAGATCGTCAAACTGCTGGGTGAGGAAGCGGTGGCGATCCTCCTGCTCCTGGTACTCCTGCACCGCCTCGAGGCTGACGGGGCCGATGGATTGCAGCTTCGCGCGGACCTCCTCGACGCGGGCAGCCACCGCATCCCACGATTCAAAGGGGAGATCCTCGGGAGGCGCATAATCGGCCACTGCGGAAGGGGGCAGCTCCGCGAGGGCACTCGCAGGCTCCTCCACCGGCGTCGGCGTCGGCTCGGGAAGCGGCGCGCCCGCGACCTTGAGCGCGAGCAGGGAGATCCCCACAAGATCCGCGGCATGCTCGCGTTGGATGCGTTCGACGAGATGCGCGGACTCGGTCCGCCGCTCGGTGAGACGCACCTCGAGATCGGTCAGCTTGCGCTGCACGGACTCGACGCGTTCGCGGGCCTCGCGCAGCTTTTCCGCCGCGGACTCGATCTGCTCCACCGCGGCCCGTTTTTCATTTTCCGCCGAGGCCTCCTCCGCACCGATGCCGGCGAGGGAGACCTTCAGGGCCGCGGCACGATTCTCCGTCTCCGCGATATCCCCTTCCCACTGCACAAGCTTCTGCTGGGAATCCCGGATGGCGACCTGGCGAGCTTGCAGCAACTGGTCGGTCTCGGAGGCTCGCCTCTCGAGGAGTCGGATCTCTCCGTCACAACCTGAGAGCTGCTCAATCGTGGTCGCCATCGCGACTTGAAGATCGGTGACGGCAGCCTGATGGCGCAGGCTGGCCGCCGAGACCTCATCGAGAACGGACTTGGCAGAAGCGAGCGCCTCCTTGGCGCGGGCCTGTCGCTCCACCGCCACGGAGGTCGCCACGCGAACGCGATCCTGCTCCGTCGCGCTCTCGGCGCACCGCTGATTCATCTCCTTCGCCGCGAGATCGGCCACCGCGAGTCGCGATTCGATATCGCGAACCTCCGCTTGCAACGTGTTCAGGAGAAGAAGCTTGCCGGAAAGATCGGTCTCGCGCGTGCGGAGCTCCGTCTGTCGGTCCCCAAGGGACTGGCGTGCGGCAGCGCGGCGCCCTTCCCACTCCCCCTTCTGCGCGCCGAGGTCGCGAAGGCGCACCTCCCGCTCGCCGATCTCCAGGTCGAGCGCCACAATCTCGTTGCGCCGCCCAAGCACCTGGAGCGGAAGCGCCTTGGCCGAGCCGGCGCAGAGGATGCCGTGGTGGTCGAGCACATCGCCCTCGACCGTGACCAGCGTGAGCCCGGGATCCTTGCGGTGGAGGTCGAGGGCGATCTGGACATCGGGGACAATCACCATGTCCGCGAGGAGGTTGCGGACCAGGGAGTGGACGAGAGGCTTGCACTGGACGGCATCAGAGGCCCAGCAGAGCGCCCCCTCAGGGCGGAGGCGCGCGGCCATCGGTACGCCCCCGAGCCCTTCCTCCTCCTCCTTGATAGCGAAAGTGGCACGTCCGAGGTTGCGGCGCTGGAGCGCCTCGACGAGGCGCAGGGCGGCGCTGGCCTCGGAAAGGACGATCGCCTGCAGGCCCTGACCGAGACCGGCTTCAATCGCCACGGCATAGCGCGGCTCCACTTCGATCAGGTCGGCCAGAGTCCCGAGGATCGCGCGACGAACCTCCTCGCCCATCTCGGCGTAGTGGCCGGCGAGCAGGGCGCGGGCCCCCTCGGAGTAGCCCTCATAGGTATCGTGGAGCTGGCGAAGCACCTCATGGCGCGAGCGCCGATCGGAAAGGGCGGTCTGCAGCTCGGAGACCTCGCCCGCGAGCGAGGTACACTTTTGATCCGCCTCGCGAAGGGCCTCCTCGCCCCCCGAAAGAGCGTGGCGACTGCTTTCAAAAGTCTGCTTGAATGCCTCCAACTCGGACTGCAGGGCATCCTGCCTCTGGAGAAGGGTGCGCTGCTGCCCGACGGAAGCGCCGCGTTCCGCCGCAAGCTTCTGCGCCCCGAGGGCCAACTCCTGCCGCTGCCGCTCCAGCCCGACCTCTTGGTTACGGAGATTGATCAGCTCGCCCTCGGCCGCAAGCGCCTCGTCCTGGCACTTCTGGATCAGCGACTCCTGGCCCCTTTCCCGAGCAAGCGCGGCATCGAGATCCGCACGCACTTTTGCAACATCACCCTGGCGTCGGTCGCGCTCGGCCTTGAGGGAATCGAGCCTCTGGCGGATCCCGGCCTCGTGGGCGTGGGTCTCCGCGAGGCGCGCGCGCGCCTCGCCACACTCGCGTTCCGCCGCCTCAATCGTGGTGCGTGCCTCGGCGCTGCGTTCTCGCGTCGAACGCACACGCTCCTCGCAACGCTCAACCTGGACCTCCAGGTCGCGGCGCTTCTGGAGCACCGCCTGACGACGCACCTCCGCCTCCTCGGCGCGCGTGCGGAGGGAGGTGACCGCCCGCTCCCCGGCCTCGATCTCCGCACGCCCCTTCACGAGGCCATCCCGCGCCTCATCGAGTGCGCGCTGGGCCTCCTCGCAGGCCGCCTGCATCTCCTCGTAGCGACGGCGCGCGAGCTGCGTGTCGAGATGCCTCATCTCGGCGGAAAGGGCCTGATAGCGCCGCGCCTTGCTCGCCTGGCGCTGGAGACTGTTGATCTGCCGCTTCACCTCGCGGATCGTGTCCGAGAGGCGGGTCATGTTTGCCTCGGTGTACTCGAGCTTCCGAAGGGCCTCCCGCTTCTGTGATTTGTAGCGCGTGATCCCGGCTGCCTCCTCGAAGACCGAGCGGCGATCCTCGGGATGCGAGGAGAGGATCTTGTCGATCTTCCCCTGCTCCATGATCGAGTAGGAAGAACGCCCGATTCCGGTGTCCATGAAAAGCGACTGCACATCGCGTAGCCGACACGCCGTCTTGTTGATGAAGTAGTCCGAGTTCCCATCCCTAAAAATCCGTCGGGTCACGGTCACCTCGTCAAAGTTCACGTCAATCCCGGCAATCTGCCCCGTCCGGAGGACCTCCTTGCAGTCGGCAAAGGTCAGGCTCACCTCGGCGAGCGACAGGGGCTTCCTCCCGCTCTCGGTGCCGCTAAAAATTACATCCGCCATCTCGCCGCCACGGAGCGCGCGCGCCGACTGCTCCCCGAGCACCCAACGAATCGCGTCGGAGACGTTCGACTTGCCACAGCCGTTCGGCCCGACGATCGCGGTGACGCCGGGAGTGAACTCCATGGACGTCTTGTCCGCGAAGCTCTTGAAACCGACGAGGAGGATGCTCTTGAGGTACATGCGGCGGGGAACCTGTGCGTAGAATAAAAAGAGGCACGGGAGCCTGCGCAACAGGCAAATCCGCCGCAAGGGAAATCATCGAAGAAAATCGAGGGGTGAAAAATGCAGGGGAACCAGGCTTGCCACCAGTAGCGGCAAACTCGCCGATCCCTTCCCCTCGGGTCGGTCCATTCTTTCGAGAAAATGCATTTGCGATGGGACACGTCGAGGATAGGCTACTTTGTTCTGATGAAATCCTTCCTGCTCGATTTCGAGAGACCCCTTGCCGAGATCAATCGCCAGATCGAGGACCTGCGCACCCGCGCGCAGGTCAACAAGCTCGACCTTGGCGTCGAGATTGGCGCATTCGAGCGTCGCCTCGCCGCCGAGCGCCAACGGATCTACTCCAACCTTAGCGCCTGGCAGCGCGTCCAAATCTCCCGCCATCCGCGCCGTCCCTACTTCCTCGATTACGCCGCCCGCATCTTCGACGACTTCACGGAACTCCATGGTGACCGCATCCACGCCGATGACCAGGCCCTCATCGGGGGCTTCGCCACTTTTCACGACGGCAGGGCGGCGCGGCGTGTCATGGTTCTCGGTCACCAGAAGGGGCGCGATACGAAAGAAAATCTACGGCGTAACTTCGGGATGGCCCATCCCGAGGGCTACCGCAAGGCCCTCCGACTGATGCGAATGGCCGATCGCTTCGGTCTCCCCATCCTTTGCTTCATCGATACCCCGGGCGCCTACCCGGGCGTTCAGGCGGAGGAGCGCCATGTCGCCGAGGCCATCGCCGTCAACCTGCGCGAGATGTCTCTCCTCCGCGTCCCCATCCTCGCCACGGTCATCGGCGAGGGAGGGAGCGGCGGGGCCCTCGGGATTGGCGTCGCCGATCGCATCCTCATTCTCGAAAATGCCTACTACTCCGTGATCTCCCCCGAGGGTTGCGCTGCCATCCTCTGGAAAGATCGCACCCACGCGCCTGCTGCCGCCGAAGCGCTCCGCTGCTCGGCGCGCAACCTCCTTGAGATGAAGCTCGTGGACGAGATTATTCCCGAGCCTCTCGGGGGTGCGCACCACGACGCGGACGCCGTCGCCCGAACCCTCAAGGCATCCCTCGCCTCCCATCTTGCCCGTCTCTCCCGGCTCCCGTTCCCACGCCTCCTCGATGCCCGCTACCGCCGCTACCGCACGATGGGCGTCTGCGCGGGAAAGGCCCCCTCCCGCACGACCGCATCCCGACGATTGCCAAGGGCAACAAAGTCCCGCCGATGACCTCCGCGAAGCGCAGGCGAATCTTCCGCATGGTCGTGGTCCTCGCCCTCTGCATGGCGGCCGCCGTGGCCGGACGGCTGTTCTTCCTCGGCCAGAGCATGCCATCGCTTCTCATGGGTCGAAAACCGGGCAGCGCCCGACCCGGCACCCTCCTCGTTCACGAGGCCTCTTCGACAAATGCCCCCGCCTTTCCACGCAACCCCGGGCACCCGTCGGCCCCGATCAAGCTAAAGTTCAACCTCCTCGGGAGTTGGACCTACACGGAGGGCAAGACCCCCATCCCGGAGAAGGTCCGTGCCCTCGACGGAAAGCGCGTCGAGATCACCGGTTTCATGATGCCCATCAACGAGCCCCAGCGCCTCACGCGCTTCATCGTGGTTCAGTCGCTCTGGGGCTGCTGCTTCGGCCAGACCCCCGCCGTCAATCACGTCATCGTCGTCACGATGGAGCCCGGCAAGGTCGTCAACTTCTACCCCGATCCCGTCCGCGTCACCGGCATTTTCTCGGTTGGCGAAACGCGCGAGGAGGGTTATCTGGTAAGCATCTACCGCCTTGTCGGCGACAAGGTGACGGTACGCTGATCCCAATGACCAACGAGTACGACAAGCTGCTGAAGGAGTGGCCTTACGAGCCGGGCGTCGTCCAGGCACGGGAGGTGACGGGCTCCGATGGCGAGCCGCGGATCCAGATTCGCGTGGACCTCGGGATCCTCCAGATGGAGTTCGCGGGGCGGCCCGACGGGCTCCGCCCAATGGGGAGCGAATCGCTTCTCGACCACTTCGAGCGCCTCGCCGCCCGCGCCGATCAGGAAGGCAACTCCGAGGCCTTCCGCCTGACTCCCGAGGACTGCGTGCGCCTCCAGCAGGAAGGGGTGCAGTACTACCACCGCTACCTCGCCTGCTTCCAACTCCAGCATTTCACCGAGGTGGCGCGTGACACGGCACGGAACCTCCGCCTCTTCGACTTTGTCGAGAACCGCGCGATCAAGGGTGAGATGGGGATGATGTTCCAGCAGTTCCGCCCGTACGTGTTGATGATGAACACCCGCGCCCGCGCGATGCTCGCCCTCTTGAAGGAGGACTTCGCGGAGGTGATCCGTATCATCGAGGGTGGCATCCAGGAGATCCGCAGCTTCATGGAGGAGCGCCTCCCTCCCGAGGCCCTCGAACACTGCAACGAAATTGACTTCCTCCAGAAGTGGCTCGACGAGGTGAAGCGCGAGCGCCCCCGCACCCCGCGCGAGAAACTTCAGCGCCAACTCAGCGAGGCCGTGGAAAGCGAGGACTACGAGAAAGCCGCTCGCCTTCGCGATGCCCTCAAGGAACTTGAATAGCTGGGAAGAACTGCCAACTTTCGATTGCTCGGCTCACGGTTCAGACTTGCCCCGAGTTGCGCGGGGGGTTCAACGGTTGGGAATCTTTTGAGAAAGGATCGGTCCCGAGGTCGCGGGGTTGAACCGTGGACCATTGAACCCAACAACCTGAGGAGTTGAGCCGATCCCTCCCCGCATTTTCTCCAATCTCATTTTTTTATTGTTCATTGGCCGTTTTTCATTGCTCATTGAGTCTATGCCTCTCCCCCTCGAACGCATTGATGCCGAGATCAAGGCCGCGATGATCGCTCACGACACCGCCCGCCTCGGTCTTCTCCGCCTCCTCAAAAGCGCCCTCAAATACTACCAGATCGAGAAGAAGCTCGAGACCCTCTCCGAGGCCGACTTCCTTTCCATCGTCCAGAAACAGATCAAGCAGCGGATGGACTCCATCGAGAGCTACCGAAGCGCCGGCCGCCAGGACCTCCTCGCGACGGAGGAAGCCGAGCTGGCCATCCTCAAGGCTTACGTCCCGCAGGGACTCTCCCCGCAGGAACTCGATGCGCTCGTGAAGGCGGCGATTGCCGAAACCGGGGCAACCTCGAAAGCCCAGATCGGCGCCGTGATGAAGGCCGCCCTTGCGAAGGCCGCCGGCCGCGCGGATGGAAAGAGCATCAACTCCCTCGCCCTGAAGCTCCTCGGAGGCGGATGAACCGCGAGAACTCCCGCCGCCTCTTCGCCGAGGCCCTCGGCCTCATGCCCGGGGGCGTCAACTCCCCCGTGCGCGCCTTCCGCGCCGTCGGGGGCCAGCCCTTCTTCGTCAAGCGCGCCTTCGGGGCCCGCCTCGTGGACGTCGACGACCACGAGTACATCGACTACGTCTGCACCTGGGGACCAAACATCCTCGGCCATGCCCACCCCTCCATCCTCCGCGCGGTCTCGGAGCGCCTCAAGGATGGCCTCAGCTTCGGCACATGCCATCCCCTCGAGATCGAGATGGCAAAGCTCATCCGCTCCCTCGTCCCGTCGATCGAGAAGCTACGGATGTGCAACAGCGGTACCGAGGCCGCGATGTCCTGTGTCCGCCTCGCACGGGGGTTCACGGGCCGCGAGCGGATCATCAAGTTTGAGGGCTGCTATCACGGCCATGGCGACTCGCTCCTCGTCAAGGCCGGCTCCGGCGCGCTCACCTTCGGCCAACCCGACAGCGCCGGCGTCCCCGCCGCGCTCGCGGCGCTTACGATCAGCCTGCCCTTCAACGATCCCGAGGCCGTCCGCGCCGCGTTCCGCGAGCACGGGAAGGACCTCGCCGCCGTGATCCTGGAGCCGATCCCCGCCAACGCCGGCCTCTACCTGCCCGGGCCCGGCTGGCTGGAGTTCCTCCGTGAGATCACGGCCGCCCATGGCACGCTGCTTATTTTCGACGAGGTGATGAGCGGGTTCCGCGTTGCCCCCGGTGGCGCGCAGCAGGTCTACGGCATCCGCCCCGACCTCACCGCCCTCGGGAAGGTCATCGGCGGCGGCCTCCCCGTCGGGGCGTTCGGCGGGCGCGCGGAAATCATGGACCACCTCGCGCCGCTCGGCCCCGTCTACCAGGCCGGCACCCTCTCGGGAAACCCGATCGCGCTCGCCGCCGGCCTTGCCAACCTCCGCGAGCTCACCTCTCCGTCTGCCGGGACCCCCGACCCCTACGCCCACATGGAAAAGCTCGGTGCGGCGCTCGAGGTCGGGTTGCGGGATGCCGCGCGCCGCGCGAAGCGCCCCTGCTGCGTCCAGCGTGCGGGCTCGATGTTCTGCGCCTACTTCCGCGATGGCCCCGTGCGCAACCTCGCCGAAGCGAAACTCTCGGACACCGCTGCCTTCGGGAAATACTTCTCCTCCATGCTCGATCACGGCATCTCCCTCGCGCCCTCGCAGTTCGAGGCGGGATTCCTGTGCGCCGCTCACACCGTGAGCGACATCGAGACGACGATCAGGGCCGCATCCGAGGCATTGCGCACGATCTAGCAGGTTGAGAAAAGACGCCTCGGACGGCTCCTCCGAATGCGTTCGGGGCTACCAAGACTCAGGATTCGGCGTTTACTACTTCTGAAAACTGTCCTTCCTGCGATGAAATCAAAACGCAAACTTCCGAAGTTCTGGTTCTCGGCATCTCTTCGCATTCATGACGTGCCGGAGTATCACGAACAGATCACGGCTCGTCTTGGTCTGCCTTCGGAATGCCACAAGAAGGGCGATCCGAAATCTCCACCGGGAAAACACCCCTGGCCGAATGACATCTGGATGAGAAATTCCCCGCTTCCTGAACGGCGTGACATTGCAGAGCACCTAGCTTGGGTGTCGAATTTCGCACGACCCCATCTCCGCTACCTGCGTCATCTGATCCGTCGCGGAGCGCGAATCGACGTGTACATGTCCTACTCCTGCGACCATGAGCACTGCGGCTTCGGGCTCGCGCCAAAGCATCTCGCGATCTTCACGCGCCTCGGCATCCGTATGGAGGTGTCCATCATGACGCATTTCCTTGCCGACTAGGGATGTTTCCATGCAGGCCACCCGCTCACCGAATCCATGAACAAGTCCCACGCTCTCTTCCATCTTCGGGAGGCCCAAGAAGCCGTTGGCAAGATGATCCGCAGAATCGAAACCGATCCCTCTTACGAGTTCGGCGACTACACCGTCGAAATGGGGCACCTCTACCATCACGTGAACACCGCGTGGAATGGCCGCGACGCCACCGAGGAGCAGGCCAAACGGTGCTTGCAGGAGGATTTCGACCGATGGCAACGCTTCCCCGATGAGTCCGACTCGCCCGCCATGTCATGAGTGAGCTGAAAACGCTGTTTCTCTCCTTCGGGTCCTGGGCGGTCGCCGCCATCATCTTCTCTCTGATCGCGATTGAACCACAACTGTCGGTCGTGGTGGTGGCGCCGGTTTTCTGCCTGGTCTTCGGCTGGTTCTACATTCCCATCGTGGTCTACCTGCATCTCGCGGCGTATAGCCTCTGGCCGTGGTTCCGCATCCGCCCCCACGGCAAAAAGAAGTTCGCCTTCCTCGGAAGCCTCTTCGCCGCGCTCTTGTGGTCCCTGATCGGGAGCAAGGAAGAGGGAAGTGTTCTGCGTTTCACGGTGGCGTACGCCATCGCCGCTTTCGTGTCGGCGTTCCTTGCGATTCACGTCATCACCGCGTTCCGGGATGACAAGGATGGCTGGCCCCGACGATTCACCCCGCTCGGTGCTTCCCAAACATCCGCTGGCCCCACCAAGAAGGACTGGTGGGTCGTGTTCGGCGGCCTCGGCCTACTCCTCTTCCTTGTTCTGGTCGTTTACTTGCAAGAAGTGCTTTGATGTCCACGCGAACCACTCCTATAACCATCAATCTTCATACGTTATAAATATGGCGTTGAATTTATAACACAAAATACGCATATTGCCCGCGCCATGAGCCTGAATGACAGGATCCTCCGCAGGCTGAAGCGAGCCAAGACGGACCGGGTGTTCACCCGGTCGGATTTCCTCGATCTCGGCTCGACGGATGCCATTGGGATGGCGATCCAGCGCCTGCTGAAGGCGGGTAAGCTACGGCGGGTGGCGCGCGGACTTTATGATATTCCCCGCACGCATCGGTTGCTGGGCGAACTCTCCGCCACGTCGGATGCCATCGCAGCGGCAATCGCACGACGAGACGGGATTCGTCTTCAGGCCACGGAGGCGGCGGCGGCCAATCTCCTGAACCTCTCGGAGCAGGTGCCGGCGCGCATCGTGTATGACGCCGACCGGCGGCGGCGCACGGTGAAGGTGGGACATCGCACGATCGAGTTCCGCGAGCGTTCGCGGCGCAAGATGGCGGCGGCGGGACGGGCGAGCGGACTGGTAATGGCGGGGCTGCGCTCGGTGGGGCTTCAGCATGTGACGCCCGAACGGCTGGCGCATCTGCGGAAATTGTTGAAACCGTCGGACCGCCGCCGGTTGATACAAGAGCTGCGCTTCGCACCAGCGTGGATGCATCCTCATCTGCGATTTATTGCCGGCGAGGGAAAGCCGTCATGAACCGCATCGCCTCCATGTCGGTGGCGGAGCGTCGCGTCGTTTTCACGGAAGCGGCGGAGCGTTTGCAAATTATGACGGTGATCGTGGAGAAGGATTTCTGGGTTTGCTGGATGCTGGGCCTTTTGTTCGGACGCGAGAAGTGGAGCGAGACTCTGGTGTTTAAGGGTGGCACCGCACTGTCGAAGGTGTTCGGCATCATCCGCCGATTTTCAGAAGATATTGACCTGTCGGTCTCGCCCACGGCGCTGGGTATTTCAGAGGCCAAGGCGGACCGGGCTGTGAGTCGCCGACAGCGCGACCAGTGGATGAAAACCTTGGAGGAGGCATGCGGCAGGTGGGTGACGGAGCAGTTGCAGACGGAATTGGAGCGGGAGATTTTCGCCGTGCTGGGGCAGAGAACGGACAGAAAAACATGGTTGGCGTTTGAGAGCGATCCCGTCACGCATTCACCCGTGCTGTATTTCAACTATCCAACCACGCTGGAAGCGGGAGCGCCTTACATCCATCGCTCGGTAAAGTTCGAGTTTGGTTCGCTGACGAACCAGCGGCCCGTGGGCCGTCATCGTGTGCAACCGTGGCTATCGAGCGTCTTGCCCGCGCCGCTCGCGGAAGTGGGTTGCGATGTGGTGGCGCTGGAGGTGGAGCGGGCCTTCTGGGAAAAGGCGACCATTCTGCACGCGGAATATCACCGCGACCTCGCGACACCCATGCCTGGAAATTACTCGCGCCATTATGCCGATGTGGCGGCGATGGCGAATCGGCCGGAAATAGAACGCACGCTTACGGATGACGTGTTGCGTGAGCAGGTAGTGGCCTGGAAAGCGCGGTTTTTTGCCCGGAGTTGGGCGCGTTACGACTTGGCAAAGACGGGGACATTCCGTCTCGTGCCGCCAGCGGCGCGGGAGCCAGAGTTGGCGCGGGATTATCAGGAGATGCGGGACATGTTCCTTGATGCACCAGTCTCGTTTGACGTGATTCTGGAAACGCTACGCAGGCTGGAGGCCCGGATCAATCGAATCGCATGAGCCTGGCCTCCGGCTGCTCACCTCTCACTGCTTACTGCTCCACCAACCGACTATCCCGACAGGCCCATCGCCAGTTGGAAGGCGTCCACGAGGCGGTGGTCCTCGGGGAGGTCGGAGCAGGGAGCCACGCCCCGGTACTTCCCGTTTACTCAGGGGGGCCCACCGCAGAGGGCGAGGGCGGCATTCGCCAGGACGCCCACCGCGAAGGCCAGCCCGACGCTGCCAAAGGTGCCGATGATGATGTAGTCCGCGCGGCGGCGATGCTCGCCCTTGAGGAGCTCGGGGACGCGCATGATCGCCTTCGCGATGAGCAACCCCACCACCAGGTACTCCTGTTGCGCCACCACCGCGGTCAGGACGAAGAACCGCTCGAGGTTCCCGATCCATTCACTCGACCGGGTCAACCCCGTAATGGACCCCTCGGGCGCTGCGTTCCCGTTCGATCGGGCAACCTCGTCCTGCCATGGCTTGAGGAACAACCCCATGCCGATGGTGAGCGGACGAAGAATCGTCAGGTAGGCGGCGATGAGGACCTGCACGCTCGTGGGAACCAGGCTGGAGAGCGGCATGGCGGGAAGTACTTTTGACATCCAGATCGAGCAGAGCAGGAGGGTAAAGACGTGGGCGAGTTGGTCCGCGACGTACCACTGGAGCGGGTGCCCTTTCAGGCGCGGCTTGACCCAGTCGAAGACGAGGTGGGTGAGAAACACCACCACCACCACCGGCCAGGCCTTGAAAGTCCAGCAGAGGAGCCAGGTGATCAACCCCAGTTCGAGGGCGTGGAGCATCAGCCAACTGAGCACACGCCCCTTCTTGAGCGCCATCTGCTCCGTTTGGAGGACGAAATCGCCGATGAGATGGGCGATGAAAAGTGCGAGAAAGGGTTCGAGCAAATTCACGGAAGAGACCCTGTGCCAGCATATGGGGCGAAGATCAACCCGAAATCGCGCCCATCGCAAGGGCGTCGATCACGCGGAGGACCGCGCGCATCTCGGCGTCCGTGCCAATGGTGATCCTCAGGCGTTCCCGCGTCTCGGGGGCGGCGAACCAGCGCACGAGGATCCCGCGCCCCCGCAAGGCGGGAAACCAGTCCGCCGCCTTTCCGACCGGAGGCTGTGCGAAAACGAAGTTCGCCTCGCTCGGCAGGACGTCCCAGGCGCGCCGCCCGAGCGCGGCGACGAACCGCTCGCGTGTCCGCGTGATCCGCCCCACGCAACGGCGGTGCCACGCCATGTCCGCAAAAGCCGCCTCCCCCGCCGCCTGCGCGAGTCGATCGAGGTTGTAGGAGTCCTTCACCTTGAAGAGCGCGCCAACGAGGTCCGGGGACCCCACCGCAAACCCGAGCCGCATCCCGGCCAGCGAAAACGACTTCGAGAGACTGCGAGTCACGAGGACATTCCGCGCCGAGCGCGCGAGCGCGAGGGCGTTCTCGTGGGCGAAGTCCGCGTAGGCCTCGTCCACGACGAGCACCCCTCGCAGCCGCCGCGCAAGGCGGCGCAGGAACGCCGTGGAGAGAGCGGTCCCCGACGGCGCGTTGGGGTTGGCCACGAAGGTGAGCGCGGCGCGAGGGTCGAACTGCTCCACCCGGAGCGCGTAGCTCGCGGTGAACGGCGCACGGCGGACCCTCCCCCCCTGGATCTGCGCGAGCACGGGATAAAGCGAGTAGCTCGGCCACGGGAACTGGACGAGGCCCCCCTCACCGACAAACGCGCGCAGGCACATCGTGAGGAGGTCGTCCGACCCGTTGCCCGCAATCACCTGCTCGGGTCGGAACCGGAGAATCTTCCCCACCCGCCTGCGAAACCCCTCGCTGGTCGGGTCGGGATAAAGGCGCAGGCGACTGCCAAGTTGTGCGCGGATCGCCCGAGCCACCCCCGGCGCGGGCGGGTATGGGTTTTCGTTCGTGTTGAGCTTGATGAGCCGCGCACCTCTCGGCTGCTCACCGGGGACGTACGCCGCGAGGCGGCGAATACTGGCTCGAACCAGGGGACGGCATTTCACAGGGCAAGACTCAAGCACTCCGAGCGGGACGCCTCAAGCCCGCAGCCGTAACGATTCAATCACGGATCGAAAGGAAGCGCATCCTCGATCAAAAACATCCATCTCGGCTGCGGCAGTTTTCTCCCGCCATTGCCGTTTGTCCGCGCCCCTGCTACTTTGCGCTCCAATCCATGTGCGGCATTCTCGGTATCTGGCGGACACCCCCCCCGGGGCGGGGCGCTCCCCCCATTGACGCGCGCCTCCTCGACACGATGCGCGATGCGATGACCCACCGCGGGCCGGATGCCTGCGGCTCCTGGCTCTCCCCCGACGGGACGGTTGGGCTCGCCCATCGTCGCCTCAGCATCGTGGACCTCTCGGAGGCCGCCCGACAGCCGATGTCGAACGAGGATGGCACCGTTTGGATCACCTTCAATGGCGAGATCTACAACCATGCCGCCATCCGCCCGGAACTCGAGCGCCTCGGCCACCGCTACCGCTCCCGCTCCGACACCGAGACCATCCTCCACGCGTACGAGGAATGGGGCGCGGCCTGCCTCGATCACCTCCAGGGGATGTTCGCCTTCGCAATCTGGGACGGCAACCGCCGTCGCCTCTGGCTTGCGCGCGATCGCATGGGGAAGAAACCGCTCTACTTCGCACGGCTCGGGGATGACCTCGTGTTTGCCTCCGAGATCAAGGCGATCCTCCTCCATCCCGAGGCGCGCCGCGCCGTGAACGAGGAGGCGCTCTGGCACCAGGTGAGTTTTGCGGCCGCCCCGGCCCCACTCACCCTGTTTAAGGGAATCTATAAGCTCCCCCCGTCCTGCCACCTCATGGCGGAGAAGGACGGCGCGTGGACTTTCACGGAATACTGGCGTCCCTGGCAACCGACCGACCACCCCGCGAAAAGCATGGACGACTACGCCACGGAGGTCCGCGGCGTCCTGCAAACGGCGGTCGAGCGCCGCCTGATGTCGGACGTGCCGTTCGGCGTCTTCCTGAGCGGCGGCGTGGACTCGAGCGCAAACGTGGCGCTCATGAGCCGGGCGATGAGTCGCCCGGTCGACACCTTCTCCGTCGGGTTCGAGGACCGCGCGCAGGAACCCTTCGACGAAATCCACCACGCACGGAGGGTGGCCGCCCTTTTCAAGACCAATCACCACGAGGTCCTCATCTCAGACCGTCACTTTTTCGAGTTCGCCGACGAGATGCCGTGGTACCAGGACGAGCCCCTGAGCGACCCGGTCTGCTTCCCGCTCCACCATGTGGCGAAGCTGGCCCGCGAGAACGGCACGGTCGTCATCCAGGTGGGGGAGGGCAGCGACGAGATCTTCGCGGGCTATGAGATCTACCAGAACTACCTCCGCCGAGCGCGAACCTACTGGCGTCATTTCCAGTCCGCGCCACCCTGGATGCAGAAGGCCGCCGCGCACATGGCCCGCTCCCTCCTCGGGGCGCGGACTGCCACGCATGTGAGCCGGGCTGCCGGTGGTGAACCGGTCTTCCTCAGCGCCGCGCTGGGGTTCTATGATGGGGAGAAGCACGCCCTCCGCACCTGGGGTCACTTCTCCCCAAGCTCGAGCCTCACCTCAGCCGCTTACGAGGGAGAGAACCCCGCATTCGGCCTCCTCCAAAGCATCTTCCCATCCGCCACGGTCCGCGCACTCCCCCGCATCGAGGAGGGGCCCGAGCCCGAGTTCCTCAAGAAAATGATCCACTGGGAATGCCGCCAGCGCCTCGGTGAACTCCTCCTCATGCGCCTCGATAAGATGATGATGGCCACCAGTGTCGAGGGTCGCGCACCATTCCTCGACACGGAACTGGTGGAACTTGCGATGCGGATCCCCTCTTCCCTCAAGATCGCGAACGGCACCGGCAAGGCTGTGCTCAAGCGCGCCGTGGAGCCGCTCCTGCCGCACGACCTCATTTACCGCCGCAAGGTCGGTTTCTGTGGGGGGAGCGGGAACATGCTCACCCCGCGCATCCTCGCGTTCGCCGAGGAGCGCATCCGCGCCGACCTCCTCCCCCGCGGCTGGAACCGCGCCGCGCTCGACCGCCTCTTCGTAGACCATCGTGCCCGCCGCGGGGAGTTCAGTTTCCAGATCTGGACGCTGATGAACCTCGCTCTCTGGTACCGTCGCTGGGAGCCTGCATGAACCGCAGGGTGGAGGCAAACCAGAACAAGCCACGGATGAAACACGGATGCTCACGGACAGAGGAGTGCGCCGATTCCGCCACACGGAATCGGCGCGTTTTCCGACAAAGCACACTGGTATTCTGCCCCCGGAGCATGCCAGGTCCGTGTAGCGGACCTGGTATTCCATCTCTGCCATCCGTGTTTCATCCGTGGCTTTGCTGCAGATCGCAGACTTGAACCACTGAACTGTGAACCTGAGTCGCCAAAGATTCCCTTCCCTCGTCGCGCGCGCCGCGCTCGACCTCGCCTACGGCCGTCCTCGGCCCGCCCCTCCGCCTTTCCGCCCGGAGAGCGTGCGCAGCGTCCTCGTCATACGGCGCAACGGCCTTGGCGATATGATTTGTACCCTTCCCCTCCTCCGTAGCATCGCTGCCGCACGGCCCGACATCGCGCTCGACGTCCTCGCGGGCGAAAAGAATGCACTTCTCCTCGAAGGCCTTCCGTTTATCCGCCGCGTTCACATCTACCGCCGCGGTCGTGGGTTGATGAGGAACCACTACCTGAACCTCCCTCGCATCGTGGCCCCGCTCCGCGAGGCGGGCTACGATCTCGTCATCGCGGTAAAGGGAGGCTTCTCCCCTCTCCTTGCAATCATCGCCCGGGCCACGCGCGCCCCCTGGCGCCTCGGCTACGTTCCAAGCCACGGGCACCGCCTCGGCTTCTGCTTCAATCTCACCGTCGAACTCCCTGTCGAGCGTGAGCACCAGATGGACAGTTGCCTCCGGCTCCTCAATCCGCTCGGCATCCGCGAGCGATCCAACGACCTCTCCTTCCCGGTTCCGGACGAGTGCCGCACGTGGGCGGAACGCGTCGAGACCGGCCGCCATCTCGCGGGTCGACCGTGGGCGCTCGTCCATGTCTCCTCGGAACGCCATGAATCGCGATGGACCCCCGCCGGGATTGCCTCCATGGTCTCCACGATTCGCTCCGAGTTGGGTCTCGACACGCTTCTCTGCGGACTGCCCGCGGACGCCGGGGCGATGTCCACGATCGTGCGACTCGCGGGTCCGTCAATCGCGGGCTGCGAGACCCCCCCCTCGATCCGCCACTTTGCGGCGCTCGTCCGCCGTGCGCGTTTCCTCGTCTGCTCCGACGGCGGCCAGATGCACGTGGGTGCCGCGATGGGGATCCCCATCTTCGCCCTCTTCAGCACCGCGGATCCCAGGATCTGGGCGCCGCGCGGCATCCCCTTCTCCTTCATCCAGTGCGGACACTACGTCGCCGATCTCTCTCCTGCCGAGGTTGCCTCCCAGGTCGTGGGCTGGGCGCGGGCCCTGCCGGGTTGACCCGCCTTCTGTGGAGGCTGCCCATGAAAAGTTCCCAAATCCGCGCGCAAGCGGTTTCTCCAGAGCGGAACCGTTTCCGCCATTTCGTAGATAACCATCCCCTTCGAGAATGGTCTGGGGAGCACACGCGGCTCGCGTGTCGAAATCGGCGGCTCGCCGATTTCTTCCTCGGAGACTGGCCGCCGGGCCGGCGGCCAGGACACGCGGGCCGCGTGTGCTCCCCGAAGAAACGCACATCGCGACATTCGTTACGCGAGGATCGGGGAAAATCTTGGGGACTTGCTTGCTGTACCACCCCTTCAAGTGGCAGGTTGGAGCCGTGGCCAACTCGCACCCATCTCTCCGCGTCTCCTCCCGCGTGCGGTTGGCGCCTCCCCCCTGTTTTGTCGCGATCGACTTCGAGACTGCCGACCGTCTCCCTGACAGCGCCTGCTCGATCGGTCTCGTCCGCGTCGAGGAAGGGCGGATCGTCGCGAAGGAACACCGCCTCATCCGTCCGCCGCGCCACTCCTTCGCCTTCACCTGGCTGCACGGAATTTCCTGGGCAGATGTGGTGGACGCCTCCGTCTTCGCCGGGGTATGGGCCGAACTTCAGCCCATCATCGAGGGTGCCGGGGCTTTTCTGGCCCACAATGCCTCGTTCGACCGCCGCGTGCTCGAGGCGTGCTGCCAATCGGCCGGAATCGCGCCTCCCTCCCTCCCCTTCCAGTGTACGGTGCGCCTCGCACGGTCGGTACTCGGTATTCGCCCCACCAACCTCGCGAATGTCTGCCTTCATCTCTCCATCCCACTCAAAAACCACGATGCCCTGTCGGATGCCGAGGCCTGCGCGCGAATCGGGTTGGCCGCGGGCAACCGCTAACATCATGTTCTTTATTGCCAAGTTGGGTGCCGTTCGATAGTTTTTGCCATGCACTTTTCATTTCCTCGTCATCTCACCCTCGGACTCATCCTCCTTCTCGCCGTCGGTTTCCTTGCCGGCTGCGGCACCTCCGACCCCAAGTCCCCGAAGTTCGTCATCGCCAAGGGCAGGGGTGTCAAGGTCACGCGCGCGGACCTCGATAAGGCCGAGGCTCAGTTCTTCCAGCAACGCGGGATCAGCAAGGCGCAGGTTCCGCTGGAACAGTTGACCATGCTGGAACGCGAAGCCGCGCGGCAACTCGTCCTTCAGGCCCTCCTCCTCCGCGAGTCCTCCAAGATGAAGGTCCCCGGCATCGATGAGAAGGTGAAGGCCGAGATCGACGGGATCAAGGCGCAGATGGGTGGCGACAAGGCTTTCGACGAGAAACTCAAGGGAATGGGAACCACCTCGTCCAAGCTCAAGGAGGATATTTCCCAGCAGATGCGCCTCCGCGAGTTCCTCCGTTCCGCCGTTCCTCCCTCGACCGATTCCTCCGCTGCCGAGGTCGAAAAGTTCTATGCTGACAACAAGGCGAAGTTCTCCCGTCCGGCCACTGTACGCGCCAGCCATATCCTCGTGATGGTTCCCCAAGGAGCCACCCCTGCCATCAAGGCCCAGAAGAAGGCGGCGATTGACGCCGCCCGCGCGCGGGTCGCCGCACCCAAGGGGGCGCAGGACTTCGCCAAGGTTGCCGCCGAGGTTTCCCAGGATCCGGGAAGTGCCAAGCGCGGGGGCGATCTCGGCTTCTTCGCCCAGGGCCAGATGGTTCCCCAGTTCGATGCGGTCGCCTCCACGTCCCCCGTTGGCGCGGTGAGCCCCGTCTTCGAGACCCCCTATGGTTACCACTTCCTCAAGGTCACCGAACGCCGCCCCGCCGGTGTGGTCACCTTCGCGGAAGCGCGCCCGCAGATCATCTCCCTCCTCAAGCGGACGAAGGACTCTGAGAACCTCAA
Organism: uncultured Verrucomicrobiota bacterium; assembly: GCA_964653025.1. Taxonomy (GTDB): domain Bacteria; phylum Verrucomicrobiota; class Verrucomicrobiia; order JABWAM01; family JABWAM01; genus JABWAM01. The sequence continues at coordinate 9,421 of CAZZBZ010000019.1, read as the reverse complement.
GTCCTACTTCGCCAAGCTCGAGGCCAACGCGAAGGTCGTCTACAAGCTCCCCCCGCCCTCGCTCGACGCACTGAAGCCGCTCGCGCCCTGATTTTCCCCCTGGGGAATAAACTGCTCAGCTTCGCAGGGGCATGACGGAGGCCCTTGCTCTTCGGCATTCGTGTCGTTGCGGTCGCCGGGGTGGTAGCAGACAACCGCGGCGCCATGGTCCACAGCCTGTCGAACAACAGGAGAATCATGTACCTCCGCCTCCAATCGACGAGACGAGTTCCCTCATGGTGGAGCAGATGGGAGTCGAACCCACTACCTCGTCAATGCCATTGACGCGCTCTACCAGATGAGCTACTGCCCCACGAAAGAGGGAAAACCGCCGCGATGCTTTTAGTGAGATTCAACCAGACTTCCAAGCCTAATCTTCTTGAACCCAATCCATCCGATAAAGGGTCGCACGCAGCCCGTTGCGCATGACCCCGATCAGGTTCCCGCAAGAAAACGGTTGGCGAGCTTGCGGTGTGCGGCGGTGAAGGCGAGCTTCGGCACCTCCGCGAGGGGAACCCAGTGCGCCGCGGGCAGCTTGTAGCGCTGGAAGCCCTCGACCCGGTGGAGTTCGAGGCGGATGCGGTGGTTCGTCACCGAGTAGTTGAGCGTGGCCAGCCACTCGCTCGCCTTGAGCACACCAAACTTTGATTTCCAGCGGGCGGCCCATCGCGCCGACTCCTTCGGGAGAAGGACCGCCGGGAACTGCCACAGCCGCTCCATCCGCCCCCCCTCGCCGCGCTGGCAGAGGAGGACCTTGCCATCGCGGACGACGAGCCCCGCGTACTCGAACTGGCGGACGACCGCCATCGGGGGCGCGCTCTCGGGAAGCTCCGCCTGCGTCCCATGGGCGAACGCGGCGCATCCCTTGCGCACGGGGCAGAGCAGGCAGCAGGGGCGGTGCGGAAGGCAAACCATCGCGCCGAGTTCCATCACCGCCTGGTTGAAGTCGCCCGGGGCCTCCGACGGGATCAGGCGGCGGGCAGTCTCGGCGATCTCCCGCTTGGCCGGCAGGCGCCCCGGCACCCCGCGGATCGAAAACCATCGAGTGAGGACGCGGATCACGTTGCCGTCTACCACCGGCATCCCATGCCCGAAGGCGATGCTCGCGATCGCGGCGAGGGTGTAGGGGCCGACCCCCGGCAACGAGGCGATCTCTTCCGGTTCGGAGGGAAACCGCCCCTTGAACTCCGAGACGACCATTTGCGCCGCCGCGTGAAGCAGCCGCGCCCGACGGTAGTAACCAAGCCCCTCCCATGCCTTGAGCACCTCCCCCTCGTCCGCCCGCGCGAGAGCCTCGATCGTCGGGAAGCGCTCCATCCACCGCCGGTAGTACGGGATCACCGTCCGCACCTGCGTCTGCTGGAGCATCACCTCGGAAACAAAGATCGCGTAGGGTTCTTTGGAGCCCCGCCATGGCAGCTTGCGGCGGTTCACCAGGTACCATCCAAGGAGGGGGTCAGAAAATGCGGATTGAAGGCCCCGCGATTCCGAATCAGTCTCTGGTGGTTCGCTTTTCATCGGGTATGAAACCCCTCACCTGCTATACCACCAAACTCACGGACGCCCAAGCCCGTCTCGTCGAGCAACGCCTGCTTGACGGCGGGTTCGCTCCCCACCCCACGCCTTACGCCCGGTTCGGCGGGACCAAGGACGCCCTCGCCGTGGTCTTCTACGAGAGCGGAAAGCTCGTGGTCCAGGGCAAGGGCACGCAGGACTTCGTGCAGTTTTTCCTCGAACCGGAGGTCCTCGGCGAGGCACGCCTCGGCTACGAGGAGCAACTCAACCCGCGGGCCTACGAGCCGCACATGGGCGTGGACGAGAGCGGCAAGGGCGACTTTTTCGGCCCGCTGGTCATCAGCGCGGTCTTTGCCACTGCCGACGCAATCCACCTATTTCGGGAACTCGGGGTGAAGGACTCCAAAAACATTTCCTCGGACGCGCGCGCCCTCGAGCTCGACCGAGCGATCCGCAAGACCCCCGGATGCACGGTGACCCTTGTGCCGATCGGACCCGCCGCTTACAACCGCATGCACGCGAAGATGGGGAGTGTAAACAAGATCCTCGGCTGGGGCCACGCGCGCTCGATCGAGAACGTCCTCGAACAGGTGGACCCGAAGGACACCGGCAACATCTGCAAGCGCGCAATCTCCGATCAGTTTGGAAAGAAGGAGACAGTCCTCCGAGCCCTCCTCGCGCGCGGCAGGAAGATCGAGTTGGAGCAGCGCCACCGCGCCGAGGAGGACCTTGTCGTCGCCGCCGCCTCCATCATCGCACGGGCGGAGTTCATCCTTGCCCTGCGCCGCATGGGACAGCGTTGGGAGATCGAGTTTCCCAAGGGCGCCTCTGATCTCGTCATCGCCGCGGGGCGGGAGTTCGTGCGCAAGCACGGCTCCGCGAAACTGGGCGAGGTCGCCAAGACCCACTTCCAGACCACTCAGAAGGTGGAGTCGCTGCCCGGCTGCTGAAAAAACTCAGTTCGCGGCAGTGGGCTGATCGTCCTTGGGCGCGGCTTGGCGGAAGACGAGCTTGTCGCCGGCCACGAATACCTTGACGGGCTCTTCCGGGCGGATGAGGCCCCGGAGAATCTCCTCGGCGAGCGGATCCTCGAGGTGGCGCTCGATGGCGCGCCGCAGGGGGCGCGCGCCGGAGTCGGGGTCGAAGCCCTTGTCCACGAGGAAAGCCTTCGCCTCGGGAGTGAGGTCCACGTGGACCTCGCGATTCGCCTTGATGCGCTTGACGACCTTGGCGGCCTCGATCTCGACGATCTTGGTCACGTCCTCGCGATTGAGCGCGCGGAAGACGATGAGGTCGTCGAGGCGGTTGAGGAACTCGGGCTTGAAGAGCTTGCGGGCCTCCTCGAGCAGCTTCTCCTTCATCTTCTCGTAGGATTGGTTGCCGGAGCCGGCGCTGAAGCCGAGCGAGGTCTGCCGCTTCAAGGTGTCGGCCCCGACGTTCGAGGTCATGATCACGATGGTGTTGCGGAAATCCACTTTGCGGGCGAGCGAATCGGTCATCTTCCCCTCCTCGAGAATCTGCAGGAGAAGATGGGCCACGTCGGGGTGCGCCTTCTCCATCTCGTCGAAAAGGACGACGCAGTACGGACGGCGGCGAACTTGCTCAGTGAGTTGGCCTCCCTCCTCGTAACCAACGTAGCCGGGCGGAGAGCCGACCAACCGCGAGACATTGAACTTCTCCATGTACTCGGACATGTCGAACTGCAGGATCGCCTCGCGGTCGCCGAACATGATCTCGGCGATGGCCTTGGCGAGCAGGGTCTTGCCGACACCGGTCGGACCGAGAAACATGAATGAACCGATGGGACGGCGCGGGTCGCGCAGGTCGGCGCGGGATCGGCGCAGGGCCTTGGCGACGGCGGAAACCCCCTCCTCCTGCCCCACCACCACCGCGCGAAGTTCGTTTTCCAGATTGAGGAGCTTCTCTGCGTCGCTCTTCCCAATGCGGTTCAGCGGGATGCCGGTCATCTTAGCGACGACATTCACCACCTCCTCGTCCCCGACGACCATCTCCTTCTCCTCGCGGCGGGAGTTCCACTCCCCAAGCATCTTCTGGATGCGCTCGCGGGTCTGCTTTTCCTGGTCCCGAAGGGCGGCCGCCTTCTCGAAGTCCTGCGCCTTGATGGCGGTCTCCTTGTCACCCTTAAAATGATCAATCTCCTTCTCGAGGGACTTGATCTCGGGGGGGCGAGTCGTGGCGCCCGCACGGGCGTGCGCGCCGGCCTCATCCATCACGTCGATCGCCTTGTCTGGAAGAAATCGGCCGGTGATATAGCGATCGGAAAGGCGGGCCGATGCGGCGAGGGCCTCGTCGGTGATCTTGATGTGATGGTGCTGCTCGTATCTCGATCGCAGGCCCTTCAGGATCTCGATGGTCTCGTCGACCGTCGGGGCGTCCACCCGCACCTGCTGGAAACGGCGTTCGAGAGCGGAGTCCTTCTCGATGTACTTGCGGTACTCGTTCATGGTGGTGGCGCCGATGCACTGCATCTCACCGCGGGAGAGGGCGGGCTTGATGATGTTTGATGCATCCATGGTCCCTTCGGCGGAGCCGGCCCCGACAATCGTATGGAGCTCGTCGATGAAAAGGATGACGTTCTTCGTCTTGCGGATCTCCTCCATCACCGCCTTGATGCGCTCCTCAAACTGGCCGCGGTACTTCGTGCCGGCGACCATGAGGGCGAGGTCGAGCGTAATCACTTTTTTACCGCGAAGGATCTCAGGAACGCTTCCTCCAATAACTTCCTGGGCGAGACCCTCGACGATCGCGGTCTTACCGACACCGGCCTCGCCGATGAGCACGGGGTTATTCTTCGTGCGACGGCAGAGGATTTGGATCACGCGCTCAATCTCTTTTTGGCGGCCGATCACGGGATCGAGCTTGCCCTGGGTGGCCAGTTCGGTGAGGTCGCGCCCGAAGGCGCGGAGAGCGGGGGTCTTCGGCTCGCCCTTTCGCTCGTCATGCTTGCCGGCGGCCACAGGCTCACCAGACTCCCCGGACTCGCCCCCGGACTCCCCACGGAGATTCGGGTCGAGTTCCTTGAGAATCTCCTGGCGGGTACGATCGATGTCCACCCCGAGGCTTTTCAGGACACGGGCGGCCACGCCATCGCCCTCCTTGAGGAGGCCGAGGAGGATGTGCTCGGTGCCGACGTAGCTGTGGTTGATCGCCTTGGCTTCCTTGGCGGCAAGGGCGAGAACCTTCTTCACGCGCGGCGTGTAGGGGATGTTGCCAATGACCTTTTGGTCGGGACCGGTGCCGACCTGCTTCTCCACCTCCATGCGAACCGTCTCGAGTTCGAGGCCAAGGCGGCTGAAGACGCTCACGGCAACCCCCTGGCCCAGCTTGATGATGCCGAGGAGGAGGTGCTCCGTGCCCACGTAGTTGTGGTTGAAGCGATCCGCCTCCTTGCGGGCGAGGGCGAGCACCTGCTGCGCGCGGGGGGTAAAGTTGTTCATGTGGGTTTGGGAGATTCCCCGGCCGGGGGCGGGATGTCGAGCTTCGGGGCCTTGCATCGCCCGACCGTCGAGCGAATCAGGTCGGCCCGAAGCGCATCCCGTTCCTCCGCCGAGAGCCGCGACCGGCCCCGGCCGCGCTGGAGATGGGCAGGCTGCGTTTCCATCAGCAGCCGCTCCACCTCTTCCGCCGCCAGGCCGTCGAAAGCGCCGAGAGTCACCCCCAGCTGGATCATCGAAAGGAGGTTCATGCACTCCTTCGAGCTGATGACCCGCGCGTGGGCGAGAACCCCGTACGCCCGGCCGATTTGATCATAGAGCATCCGTGAGGATTTCTCAAGGAGCGTGGCCCGCGCGTTGATCTCATGCCGAACGATCTCGGAAATCACCTTGTCCAGCCGCGCGAGAATCTCGGGCTCGCGCTCGCCAAGGGTCATCTGGTTGGAGATCTGGAAGAGGTTCCCGAGCGCCTCCGTCCCTTCCCCGTAAAGCCCTCTCACCGCCAGGCCGAGCTTGTTCACGGCCGTGATGATCTTGTCGATGTGGTCGGCAAGGACGAGCGCGGGGAGGTGGAGCATCGCCGAGGCGCGCATGCCGGTGCCCACGTTCGTCGGACAGGCGGTGAGGTAACCCATCTTGGCGGAGAAAGCGAAGGGGAGAACCTCCGCCAGCCGCGTGTCCACCCCATCGATGAGGCGGTGGACCTCGTCGAGGCAAAAACCGGGACTGATCGCTTGCATGCGGAGGTGGTCCTCCTCGTTGATCATCACCGAGAGGGTCTCGTTGCGACTCAGGACCACGGCGCTCCCGATGTTCTTCCCGGCATGCTCGCGGCTGATCAGGTGCTTCTCCACGAGGACCTGCTTGTCCAGGGCGGTGATCGAGTCCATGGCCTGGGAAATCGCGCCCTCCATCTCCGGGAGCGCCTCCACCGCCGGGCGCACGATCTCGATCAACTTCAGCCGCTCGGGCTTGCGGCTCCACCCCGGGAAAGGATACCCCTCGAGGTTGCGAGCCAGACGGACCCGGCTACTGACCACAATCCCCTCTGCTTCCGCCGCTGTTTTATCTCCGCTCATGATGGAATGGAGGCGCGTCTCACGCCTGCGGGCCCTTCCCTTCCATGCGCTGATCGAGGGTCTTGATCTCGTCGCGCAACCGCGCGGCCGTCTCGAAATTTTCGGCCTTCACCGCCACCTGCAACTCCTGGCGGAGCTGTTTCATAAGCTCGCCGCACAACGCCTTCTCACCGCGACCCGGCGGGGTCTTCCCCACATGCTGGAGGCTCTTGTGCATCCCTTTCAGCATCGGGGCGAGTGCCTCCGCAAACGCCTCGTAGCAGCGCGGGCAGCCGAGGCGTGCCGCGCGGCGGAAGTCCGCCAGCGTCATCTCGCAGGCTGAGCAACGCGTCTCATCCGCGCCCGCCGAAGGCACGGGCGCCGCTTCCTGGCCGAGACCGAGAAGCACGCCCGCAAGGGAAAAATCCGTCGGGTCCGAGACCCCCTTCGCCTTCGCGCAGGCCTCGCAGAGATCGATCTTCTGCACCTTGCCGCCGACAATCTGCGTCAGGTGAACGGTCGCCTCGCCCTCCTTGCACCCATCGCACTTCATGGACGGATCGGATGCCCCTCCTGCCGCGTGAGCTCGCGGAAGAGCGCCATGAGACGTCGGGTGATCGCGCCCGGGCGACCCGTGCCGACCGTACGGCCGTCGATCTTCACGGACGGGATAATCTCAGCCCCGGTCCCCGTGAGGAAGCACTCGTCCGCGGTAAAAAGATCGTAGCGCGTGAGGGTGGTCTCCTGCACATTCACCCCGAGGTGCTCGCCCGCGAGCTGGATCACCACTTTGCGCGTGATGCCGGCAAGGGCGCCCGACGAAACCGAGGGCGTGAGGATCTGCCCGCCGCGGACGATGAAGAGATTGTCCCCCGTGCACTCCGCCACATTGCCCTGCGGGTTGAGCATCACCGCCTCGAGAACGCCGGCGCGAATCGCCTCGATTTTCGCGAGCACGTTATTCAGGTAGTTCAGCGACTTGATGGCCGGGTTCAGCGCCGACGAGGGCATGCGCGTCGTCGGCACCGTGACCAGGTCGAGACCCCGCCGGTACATGGCCGGGGGATAGAGCACGATCTTCCCCGCGATGATGATCACCGAAGGACGGCGGCAGTTGAAGGGACTGAGCCCGAGGTTCCCCACCCCACGCGTCACGACGAGGCGGATGTAGCCGTCCTTCACCCGGTTGAGCCAGCAGGTATGCGAGACCGCCTTCATCACCGCCGTGGGCGACATCGGGATCTCCAGCAAGATCGCCTTGGCCGAGTCGAAAAGGCGCGCAACGTGCTCCTCGAGCTTGAAGATCCTCCCGTGGTAGGCGCGAATCCCCTCGAAAACCCCGTCGCCATAAAGCAGGCCGTGGTCGAACACCGATATCTTGGCAGTCTTCTCGGTGTAAAACTTGCCGTCGATGTAGATTTTCATGATGTCATGCGTGGGGATAAAGCCGAAAAGGTGAAGCCAACCACGAAGCCCCCCCCACGCTCAAGTTTTTTGTCCCTTCTCCAACTCTTCCAGGAGCCTGACCACGTGCTGTCCGCGTTCCAGGCCCGAGTCGTGGCGAAAGCTGAGGTGGGGAGTGTATTTGATCGCCACGCGACGCGCCACGGCCTGCTGGAGCTCGGGGCGGGCCCGGTTAAGTAACGCGAGCGCCTCCTGCTCCGCCAGCGCCGGCGCACCGTTCTGCGTTCCGACGGTACTGAACCAGACCACGGCAGTCTTCAAATCCCTGCTCACCTCCACGTCGGTGAAGGAAATGACGCCGCAGCGATCCACCGAAAGGAGACGGCGCACCGCGGTGCTCAACTCGCGCAGCATCAACTCGTTCACCCGCTTCATGCGAAACTCAGCCATGGGTGCATTGTAAACCCGTCAGGGCCGCATGCAAAACGCAAATGGCGCCTTTTTGAAAACGACTCGGGCACCCGTCTCACTCGCAAACTGCCGAAGCCGCCACCTGTGTGAAGAGGCTGCGTGCGAGCGCGAGATCAAAACGGGCGTAGCCGTGCCCCGCCGCATTCGCCGCCGCGCAGGCAATCCCCCAGCACACCCCCTCCTCCACCGGTTTTCCGCTCGCGAGGCTCGCCAACAATGCCGAGGCAAAGACATCCCCGCTCCCAATTGCATTTCGCAGCTCGACCGGCGGGGGCAGGAAGACTTTCAGTCCAGCTTTCGTGAGCATCGCCACCTCGCGCGCCCCGTCGCTGACCACCACGGCCCCCGCTCCCCGACGGCAGAGTTCCAGCATCGCGGTTTTTCGTTGCTCCGCCGTGTCGGTGGAAAGCCCCGTCGCCGCGGCCAACTCCGCACGGTTGGGCTTGGCGACCGTTGGGCGCGCCTCCAGCGCGGCGAGGAGCGCAGCGCCCTGGGTGTCCACCACCACGGGCAGTCTGCGCCGCACGGCCTCCACCGCGAGTTCACGATAAATCGAGGGGGGAAACCCCTCGGGGAGCGAGCCGCTGAGGAGCAGGGCCGACGCAACGACCAACTCCTCCCTCGCCGTCGCGAGAAAGGCGGCCGCCTCCGCATCGGTCACGGGACGGGCGTTCTCGACAAGTTCCGTGGTCCTCCGGCTCCCCGACTCGAAAACCGTGCAGGCGATCCGGGTCTCTGCCGAGCAGGACACGGCGCGATGCGCGATCCCCTCGCCCTCCAACCCGCGGTGAACCCACTCGCCGATCGCCCCACCGAGAAAAAGCACGAGGCGCGACGGAACGCCAAGGCGGTGGAGGGCGCGTGCGCAGTTGATCGGCTTGCCCGAAGGCAGGGTCTCCACCTCCCGAGCGCGATTCACGGCATCAGGGGCCAGCGCATCGAAAACCATGCGCTGCTGGAAGGCGGGACTGGGTCCGACGACAAGGATCATGGAGGAAAGAAGACCGAAGTCGGGGGCGAGAAGCCAGAATCAACTCCGGAGACCCGCGAGCGGGCACATTGCAGTGATAAAACCTTGGCGGAGTCGGATCCGGCTGCAAATTAGAAATCCCACCCACGACATAGACATCGACGGTGGGGTTGCCGCGGTTTTGGTGGCCGAAATCCCGTCACTCTCGACCCGTGAAATTCCAACTTCAATCGAACGTCAAACTGCACTCAAAACCCGATTATTAAGTTTCACCCAATGATCCGCCAGAGATGAAGAAGCCCGCCAGACCCTCAATCTCCTGCGGTTTCCCCGCCACCTCACCTTCGCTTTAGGGAGGGAAAAAGTGGCGGTCGCGACGAGGCTCGAACTCGCAACCTCCGCCGTGACAGGGCGGCGCTCTAACCAATTGAGCTACGCGACCAACCAGACCGCGGACTATAACGGCTCCCGCGAACCATGCAAATCATTTATGGATGGCTCTCACGGAA
>CAZZBZ010000018.1:0-52656 GCA_964653025.1 uncultured Verrucomicrobiota bacterium | reverse complement strand
GGTTTCTCAGCTCCATCTTCTACTTGGCCCAGCCATCCACAGGGAAGCCACGGATGAAACACGGATGACGGAAGCAGAATACCAGGTCCGCTACACGGACCTGGCATGCTCCATGGGCAAAACCCCGATATCTTTCCGAGAAAGACGCGCCGAATCCGTGTGGCGGAATCGGCGCACTCCTTTGTCCGTGAACATCCGTGTTTCATCCGTGGCGTCTGACCGCCATGGCTCACTCCACGTTCTGGACCTGCTCGCGGATGCGCTCGATCTCGGCCTTCATCGCGACGGCGCGGTGGGCGGTCCCTGCCTCGTCCGCCTTGCTGGCGAGGGTGTTTGCCTCCCGTCCAAGTTCCTGGCAGAGGAAGTCGAGGGTCCGCCCGACGGACGCGGTCGCCCCGCACTGACGGCGAAACTCGGCGAAATGGCTTTGGAGGCGAGTGAGTTCCTCCGCGTAATCGGCCTTTTCAGCCATGAGGGCGACCTCGCGGACCACGCGCCCGTCCTTGTCCGCCTCCGGGAGCCCCGCCTTCCGCAGGCGATCGAGGATGCGGGCGCGGTGGCGTTTCGCGTGGAGCGGGGCATCGCGCGAGACCAAACGCACCATCGACTCGAGACGCGCGATGCGGCGAAGAAGGTCGGTGCGGAGGCGGGCACCTTCCCTCTCGCGCATGCGGAGCAGGCCTTCGAGGGCAAGGCGGAGGGCGCGGCGCACGGTCGGCCACGCGCGGGCGGGATTGGTGGATGGAGGAGTCGCAAGCACGCCCGGACAACGGAGGAGGAGATCGAGGGAAGGTTCGCCGGGTACCTTGAGCCGACGCCCGAGGGCGCGCAGGGCCGCGGCCCAGCGAGTCGCCGCGCGGGCATCGAGTTCCGAGGGGCCGTTGGCCCCGCGCCCGCGATCGAGGGAGACCGCCGCCTCCACGCGCCCGCGGGAGATGCGGGCGAGCACCTCCTCGCGGACGAGGGGTTCGAGGGCGGCGGCCTCGCGCGGGAGGCTGACGGAGACCTCCGCCTGGCGGCGGTTCACCGAAAGAACCTCAACGACCGCCCGGAGGTTGCCGAGGCACGCTTCCCCCCGCCCGTGACCGGTCATGCTTCTCATGGCGGGAGAATGGCGCGGGAACCGTTGCGCGGCGAGTGGAAACGAGGCGGATGTTATCCGCGGGTGCACGACAAAAACATGGGTCACCTCTGTTCCTCGCGATCCTGCTGGAGGGCCGCCGTGCCGGCGGCTGCAGACGCAGAAAGACGGACGGCGACACGCCGTCCCTCCACGCGCGATTCGGAGACACACGAGTCATCTCGGCCCGGCGACCAACAAACTGGTTGCAAACCCGTTGGCCGTCGACGCGGCGGCTAGGACCGGTACCAAAAAAAGAACCCCGCGCCCCTTTCGGAGCGCGGGGTCTGGGAATCAACCGTTTAGCGGTGAATTCTCAGGAGTAGGGGCCCCAGAAGGCATCCCCGCCGGTCGCCGTTGAGAGCGCCGTCTTGGTGGTTGCGCTCACCTTGACGCCACCACCGCTGATGGCACCGATCGTGAACGCGTTCTCCAACGTGTCGTTTCCGCCACTGGTCGCCAGCTTGCTGCCCGCCTTGAGGTAGGGCGTCAGGTCGGCATACGCCGGGACGACACCGCCGGACTTGTTGTTTTCCAATGCATACTGGTCCATCGCGGCGTCCAGCATGCGGCACTCGTTCAGGATGGTGGTCGCCTGCGAACGGGTGCGAGCCCGAATGAAGCTCGGCACTGCGATCGCCGCCAACAGCCCGATGATGGCCACCACGATCATGATTTCCACGAGCGTGAAACCACCCCTGTCACTGCGTAGGTTCTGGATCATTTTTTTGACTCCTGTTTTGCTTATATTATCAGTTCATGTCGGGTTCAGGCACACGCCTGTCCAACGGTTCCAAGCTAGGACACAACCCACTGAACGCAAGTCATTTTTTGATATATATTTTTGGGGTAAAAACCTCCTCATCGCGCTGTCCTGAACAACCCGCGGGCGCGTTCACAGTTTGGAGGGCCGCCGTGTCGGCGGCCGCGGACGCAGAAAGACGGACGGCGACACGCCATCCCTCCAATCGTGGTGCGTGACGAATCAATCCTGCCTGAGGGAGGGGTATGCTTTGTCGTGCCCTCGGCAGTCCACAGGCAGGTTTTCTGTTTGCAGGCGGCGGGCGGGGGGAGAATCATGTCTTCCATGCGCCGCACAGGAACGGTCATCCTCTGGTTTCTTTGGTTTGCCGTGGTCGCTGTGCCGTGGGGCGAGACGCGCCTCCCCCTTTTTGCCAACCTCGCCGTGGCCGTGCACGCCCTCGTGGCGGCCGCATGGTTCTGGGCCCTGGCGACGGCGCTGGGATGGAAAGCCCTGGGCATCGCCAATCGTCAATCGCCAATTTGGAGGATGCGAATTCCAGTCGTCCAGGGAGCGATCTCCCCGCGCCAGAACGCGATCCGCCTGCTCTTTGCGGCGGGGATCGGTCTTGGGCTTCTCGCGGCGGCGAACCTCGTGTGGGGCACATTCGTGGGCGTCTCCCGCACGAAGTTTCTCGTGCTCGATGCGCTGCTCGCGGTCCTTGTCGGCGGGGGGTGGGCGCGCGCGGCGCGCGCGGCGATCGAGGTCGCCGCGCGGGCGGGAGAGGAGGCGCGCCGCCGTCCGCTTCTTACGGCGGGACTTGCGGTCCTGCTTTTGGGCACGCTCCCCTTCGCTCTCACGCCGACCGTTTTCCCGGATACGCTCCGCTATCACTTCGGCCTCGCCCGCTTCTACGAGGCCGCCGGGCGAATTGTTTTCCTGCCCGACTTCGCCGAGTCCAATATCTCCCTCAACTGGCAGATGCTCTCCCTCGGCCAGTTGGAGGTGGGCGGGGAGATGGCGGCGCAGGCATTCAACTGGATGGCGCTCCCCCTCATCGCCGCCGCGCTGGCGCTGGCGGCGCCCCCCGGGGGGCGGTTGTTGGCGATCGGAGTTGCGATCTCGACCCCATTTCTCCTTGGCGTCTCGGCCACGGCGAACAACGACCTCGGCGTGGTCTTTTTCGCCACGCTGATGTGGCTGGCACTGCGCGAGGGGGAAGGGCGTGGGCGCTGGTTTTCGGCCGGGGTGTTCGGCGGACTGGCGATCGGGACGAAGTATCCGGCCGCTTACGCGGTGGCCTCTCTCCTCGGTGCGGCAGGGGTTGGATGGGCGTGGGCCATGATCTCCAAAGGAAAACCACGCCACAAAGATGGTGATCTGGAACGCCGCCCTGCATTCTCTGCTTTCCTGACGAAGGAGAGTCTCGCCCTTTTTCTTTTTGGGAGTTTTCTCGGCTATCTTCCGTGGTTTATTCGTGGTGCGTGGCTTACCGGGGACCCTCTCTACCCCGCGCTTTCCCGTTTCCTCCCGTGGGCCACGGGGAATGGGCGATGGGTGGCGGAACATTACGCGCGGGAGATGGCCCGCTACGGAGGGGGGATGGAGGGATTTGCACGCTGGCTGCTCGCGCCGTGGCGCGCGATCCTGGCCCCTGACCCCTGGTTTGAGAGCGACCTCGGCCTGGCCGTCTGGCTCGCCCTGCCGCTGGCCGTCCTCGCGCTTCGCGGCGGGCCGAGCGCCCGCTTCATCGCCCTCGCGGCGTGGATCCACGGGGCCGCCTGGGCGGCGGGCCCGCAGGTCACGCGCTTCCTCGCGGCGGCAGCACCCGCTTTCGCCCTCGCGGCGGCCGAGGGATGGATCGCCCTGCGCGACACGGCCGTTCGCCGCACGTTAAAGGGGCTCCTTCTTGTGGCGATCGCCACGAATATCTGGCTTTCGTGGATGGCCCTCGCCGAGTTGGCGGACCCGTTCGCATGGTTCCTGAAGCGACCTTCCCGCGAGGCCTACCTCGCCGCGCAAAACCCGCTTTTCCGCACCGCGCGGGAACTCGATCGAAGGACCGGTGCCCGCGGCACCGTCCTTCTCTTCGGCATCGAAGGCTACCACTTCTTTGCCAACCCGATCCGGGCCAGCGGGCCCTTTGACCCGAAGTGGATCGTGCAGGAAAGCGCGGCGGCTCGGACCCCGGAGGAACTGGCGGCGCGCCTCCGCGCGGCGGGCATCCGTTTCCTTTTTCTGGATCCGCGACGAATCGACTATTTGGACCGCCAGTTTGGCTACGCGAGCTGGCCCGACGCGGCCACCCGGGCCCGCTTCATGGAAATGGCCCGCCATCACACAAGGCCGTTTCTCCCGGAGTTTGGCGAGGGACTCCGCGATCTGGGACAAGGGCGATGAAGCTTCTCGATGGGTCGCGGGTTCGCACCCTGCTTTCGCTCGGGGTCGCCCTTCTTTTCGCTGCGATTCTTCGTGTGCCGATCGCGGACATCCCGCTGGAGCGCGACGAGGGGGAGTACGCCTACATCGGCGAGCGGTGGCTGCGCGGGGAGGTTCCCTATCGCGACGCCTTCGACCAGAAACCTCCCGGTGTTTTTCTAGTGTATGGGGCGGTGATCCGTACGCTCGGGCGATCGGTCTCGGCCATCCACTGGGGCGCGCAAATCTGGTCCTTCGGGACCGTGGCCGCGGTCTGGGCGCTTGCGCGTTCGGCGGGTGGGAATGCCGTGGGAGCTGCGGCGGGCCTTCTCTTCAGCCTGTTGTTCACGAACCCCGGGGTGCTCGGCAACGCGGCCAACGCCGAAACCTTCCTGATCCTGCCGTCCACGCTCTCCCTGCTCGCGGCGCTTCGTGCCCGACGCTCGGGAAGCGCGCGCTGGGCCCTGGCGGCCGGGGTGCTTGCGGGGATGGCCACGCTTTTCAAGCAGGTCGCGCTGACGAACGCGCTGCTTGCGGCAGCCGTGGCCATGGGTCTTCCGAATCAGCGCGAGCTCCCGCTTGGAGCGCAGGGCCATGCGAAAACACGATCCTCGATCGCGGTGCGCCTCGGATGGTTCGTGGTTGGCGGGGCGCTTGCCTGGCTTCCATTCGTCGCATGGTTTGTTTGGGCTGGTGCCTTCCGTGAGTTCTGGGACAGCGTGGCGGGCTACAACCTGGGTTACGCGTCCTCGGTGCCGCTGAAGTTCTACCTGCGAAACTTCCGCTGGACCTTCGGGACGATCCTTGCGCTGGCGTGGCCGGCCTACCTGCTCGCGGCCCTCGGTTTCGCGGCATGGATCGCGAAGCCAGAACGCCGACGGAAGGCTCAACTTTTCGGCGCATGGCTGGCCGCTTCGGCGGCTGGCGTGGCGATTGGGGGCTATTTTCGCGACCACTACTATATCCAGGCGCTCCCGGCGGTGGCGGTGCTCGCGGCCATGGGGGCACGGGCCCTCGCCGACCTCGCGGGGGATCGCTGGAAACGCGCGACTTTCGCGATCGCGCTGGCGGCGCCCCTCTACTACACCGTCTCGGTCTCGGATGGGTACTATCTCCCGGGAGATGTGAAGGCGAAGTTCTGCGAGATCTATTCCTCCAACTCCTTCGCGATTTCGGAGGAGGTTGGGCTCTTCATCGCCGCGCGAACGAAACCCGACGACCGCATCTTCATTTTTGGCTCCGAGCCGCAGATTCTGTTCCACGCGGACCGCCGCAGCGCGACACGGTACATCTTCGTCTACCCGCTCATGGTACCGACGGAGAGGGCGCGGCAGCGCCAAGCCGAACTCATCCGCGAGGTCGAGCGGGCTTCCCCGAAGGTGGTGGTGACCGTCTTCGCCCGCACCTCCTTCCTCGCCAACCGTCGAACGGCCACCGAGGCGTTTGAGGCAACGTGGCGGATGCTGGGTGGCTACCGCCTCGTGGCGCTTACGCTCTACGAGAAGGATGATTCCAGCCGTTTCCTCGTGGGGGCCGAGGCAAGGGCCGCATGGGCCCGTTCGCCGATGGGGTACGACCGCCCGATCCGCGGCCCACTCGCCGTCTGGGAGAAGCGCTGAATCGGCGACCTGCGGCTTGCTCCAAGGGAGGTTTTCCGATACCGCATGGGAACGGCGCACACCACAATCCCGATGACGGACCATTCCTCGAACGAGCTTTTCGGACCCGTCCTGCGCGGGGTCTCCCGCTCCTTCTTCCTCACGCTGCGCGTTCTTCCCCCGGTCCTCCAGCGTCCCGTCGGCCTCGCCTACCTTCTCGCCCGCGCCGCGGACACGATTGCGGATGGTGCCGTGCTCCCGCGGGAGGAACGCCTGCCCCACCTCCTTCTCTTCCGCCGCACGATTGCCGGCGGAAAGCGCGAGCGGGCCGCCGAACTCGTCCGCGGGCTCCTTGAGAAGGGGCGCCGACCGGAGCCCGGCTCCGTCACTGCCGCGAGCGAGTGGCGCCTCATCGAGTTCCTTCCGAAATGTCTCGGTCTCCTCGGGGAGCTGCCCACCCACGATCGCTCGCTCGTGGTGGATGTCGTACTGGAACTCACGCGGGGCATGGAGCTCGATCTCGATCGCTTCGGCGAGGGCCGCATCCCCGCGGCCCTGCGGACCTTCGAGGAACTCGAGGAATACACATGGCTCGTGGCCGGCTGCGTCGGTCCCTTCTGGACGCGCCTCTGCGCGCGCCATCTGCGCCCCTGCCGTGGCTGGGACCTGGAGCGCATGTGCGCCCTTGGGGGACGCTTCGGGAAGGCCCTCCAGTGGACGAATGTGCTCCGCGATGTGCCGCGCGACCTTCGGAACGGACGCTGCTACCTGCCCGCCGCCGACCTCGCTCCCCTCGGGCTGAAGCCCGCCGACCTCCGTGACCCGTCCTCTTGGGATCGCCTCGCGCCGCTCTACGGGCGCTACCTCGACCACGCCCTCGGCCACTACCGCGCGGCGGCCGAGTATGCGCGGGCGATCCCGCGCCGCTGCCCTCGCCTCCGCCTCGCCTGCCTCTGGCCGATGTGGATCGGTCTTGAGACCCTCGTCCTCCTCCGCCACGGGGCGAATCCGCTCGATCCCGCGCAGCGCATCAAGGTGAGCCGCCCGCGCGTCCGCGCCATCCTGCTCCGTAGCGCGCTCACCTGCGGCTCCGACCGCCTTCTCTCCGCCCACGAGGAACGGCTTTTCGCGCTGGCGCAGACCGCGCTGGAAACATAGCTTGTCCCATCCCATGGACTTGACCCGTTGCGGCCAGTACATCCTGCACGACCGCCTCAACGAGGGGGGGACCGCCGAGGTCTTTCTCGCGACCACCCCCGACAACCGCACAGTTGTCGTGCGCCGCCTCCAGCCGCGCTTCCGCTTCAGTCTCGGGCAGCGCCGCAAGTTCATGCACGGCCTCCGCATCCACGCGCAGATGAGGCACGAGAATATCGTCGGGGTGCTCGCCACCGCCAACGACTGGCTGGTGCCCTACGGGGTGCTCGAACATGTGGACGGCCCCAACCTGCGCATCCTCCTCAGCAAGCAGGACCCTGCGCTCCGCGACCCGATCCTGATCTTCCGCCAGATGCTGCTCGCCCTCCAGCAGGTCCACCGCCAGGGCTACCTTCACCTCGACTTTAAGCCCGAGAACGTTCTTCTCAACCGGGACCGTGTCGTGAAGCTCCTGGACTTCGACCTCGCCATGAAAATCTCCCGCAAACCCGTGCCCCAGGGCAACCTCAGTGGCACTCCCTCCTACCTCGCCCCTGAGCAGATCCTCCGCGAGCCCGTGGACGAGCGTACCGACATCTTCTCGCTCGGGGTCACCGCGTACGAGATTTTCGTCGGACAAAAACCCTTCACCCCCATGGACCGCCGCGAAATCATGAATGCCTACACGGCGCTCGACACGGCTTTCCCTTCCCCAAAGACTCTGAAGCCTGCCATTCCTCCGCGCCTCTCTCGCCTCCTTTCCAACTGCATCGAGAAGCGCCCCGACCGCCGCTACCCCACCGTCTCGCTCATCCTCCGCGACCTCCTCGAGATCGCGCCCTGACCCGATGCCCATGATCGGAGTCTTCCAGCGGTGGGATGAGATTCTCTTCCGCCTCGTCAACCGGTCCTGTGCAAACCCGGTTGGAGATGCCTTTTTCCCCCTCTTCAACCATGCCGCGCCTCTCCTTCTCCCCGCGCTCGTCCTCACCGCATGGCTCGCCTGGCGCAACTCCCCGCGCGCATGGAAGTGGGCTCTCGCCCTCGTTCTTGGGATCGCCCTCGGCGACAGCCTCGTCTTCAATCCTCTCAAGAAGGCCATCGGTCGCCCCCGTCCCGCCGCGACGCTCAAGGAGGTGCGCACCCTCGCGCCCGGGGCCACCGGCGGATGGTCGCTCCCCTCCTCCCACACCGCGAACGCCTTTCTCGCGGCCACGATGCTTGCCGCAGCCGTTCCGCGCCGCCGCGCGTTCTGGTTTTCTCTCGCCGGGGTTGTCGGCCTCGCGCGTGTCTACGTGGGTGTTCATTACCCGTTCGACGTCGTCGCCTCCGCGCTCCTCGGCTGGGGCGTAGGAAAGGGATGTATTTTTGGGGGAGGACGGCTGCTCGGCCAATGGCGCTCCCGTGGCCCCCACAAGGAGAGTCCGTCTCTTTCGGGTGTAGGAGCCGCTGCCAGCGGCGATCTGTACGGACCCCGACCATGGATCCTCCGCCTTGCCACACCACTCCTTCTCCTCGCCCTCGCCGCCATCCAGGTCAGTCGCCTTCTCTGGGCGGCGACCACCGACCTCGATATACCGGTCGCTGCGGCCAGAATCTGGTGTGACGTCCATTCGAGCAGTCATGCAACGCTGGGGGAATGGTGGTTCAGGTTTTTCGGCAGTTCTTCGCTCTCGCTCTGGGCGATTCCGTGGACGCTCCAGACGCTGTGGCTCTTCGCGCTCGCAGGGATCCTCTTTCGACAATCCAGAAAACAAGCGGTCGCCTCGCTCCTTCTCCTCGCGGTGACGGTTCCCCTCGTCTCGCAACTTTCTTTTCTCGGAAACCCGGCCCTCGCCTTCCAAGGCTCAGACTGGCCCGCATCCGATCCGACTCGCGCCCTGGTTTTCTATGGCCTTCTCGGTCTGCCGCTCTGGGCTGCCGCCCTCTTCGGATTTCGCCGCCATCCCTTCGCCTCGGGGTTCGCGTTCGTGGGCCTGCTCTTGGGAACAAGCTTTCCCTGGATGCCGTGGTTCGTCGTTGCCCTCCTCACCTCGGGGATCGTGCTCCAACTCGCCCGCAGACTCGGCAAATGGATCGGGCGGCTCGGTTCCCCTGAAGCGCGCCATGTCCGCCTCGGGCTGACCCTCCTCGTCGGTTACGGGCTTCTCATTTCTGCTTGCGTCTACCAACCCCGTCTCCTGCGAAAACTAGACCTCTCCCTGCTGCCCAGAAACAGCCCCTACTACGGCCAAACGGGCTGGGCGGAATACGTCCGTCGTGTCCATCCGCACCTCCACACACGCCCCCACGCGACCATCTGGACGGACTCGCGGGAATCGGCCCTGATGGTACGGTACCAGCTCCAGAACCCGCGCGGGCAACGCGCGCGTTCCATGAGCGACGGGGTGCCTGCCTCGTGGATCAGGCCCGGCGACCTCTACCTCCGCGAGGTGTACCTGGCCCAGATCAACCCGCGCGTGATCTTCTTCGCGCGCAATGATTGGCTGCACAAGCAATGGGCGGGAAGGTTGCGCGAACTCGATTCCGTGGAAATCTTTCGCAAGGGTGACCCGATCCGCCAGTTCCAGCTCTGGGAGTTCACCGCCGAACCCGCGAAGCCGGCTCGTTGATCCGATCATGCGCCCACCGGCATGGCGCTGCTTGGTTCTTGAGCGGTCGCGGGCGGCAGGGTAATCAAAACAGTCGTGATTCAAGGACTCCATGTCTTGGCGCCACGCCACCCACTGTTGACGAGGTGGCTCTGGGGGGCCGTGGTTGCGGTCGCGATTTTCACGGTGACGGGGGCCATGAAGCAGATGCCTTCGGTGGTCGGCGACTCGGGGTGGGGGGTGCTCGCCGCGGAGCAGGCGGCGCGTGGGCTGGGAGGGACGCCGGTGGCGGTGCGGGTGGCGGACCCGAACGATCTTTCGCGGAGCGTGCTTTCGCCGATCACGTGGTGGGCGCCGTCCTACGGGTGGGCGCCCTACATTTTTCGCTCCATGGGAATGAACATGGGAGAGGCGCTTCGCACGACGTTTCTCGTGGCATGGGCGCTGGCGGTGCTGGGGTGGATCGGGGTCTTCCACCAGTCGGGTCTCGGGGGCGCGCGGCTGGCGGCGCTGGCGCTCGTCTTTGTGGCGACGCGCTTCGTCCACTCGAACACGGTAACCTATGAGGGGGGGGAACTCCTTCTGCTGGCAACTTTCCCATGGGCGGTGTTGCTCACGCTCTTCGCGTGGCGTCCGGCGGAGAAGGTGGATGCGGCCGGGTTCTCGTTCTCGGCGGGGCTGATTCTGCCGGTGCTCTATCTCGTGAAATACAGCGCGGCGATCGCAGCGGCCGCGATGGTTCTTGCGTGGATCCTCCAGACAGTGCGGGGCGGGGTGTCATGGAAGCGGCTGGCGATCTTCGCGCTCGGGGTGGGAGCAGGATCGCTCCTCCTCGATGCGTGGGGCAATCTCGGGGCAATCAGCCCCTCGTGGGATCGCGCGACACGCTGGGAAGGGCTCTGGTTCTTCAACTGCCTGCCGCTCGCACCGACTGACCTCGACGCTCTCCTGAGTTGGCTGTTCCTGCACCCTTCGCGTCCGGTGGCATATGGGGATCTGATCCTCGTGGCCTGTGGGGGGATCCTGTTTCTCGCCCTGCTGGGGCTCGCGCTTGCGCGTCCCGCGGACGAGAAGGGAGTTGTCTCGGTCTCCTCCTGCCCCGTGGAGATCGGGCTGCGGGAAAAACTGGCGAGGGCGTGGCTGGCATTTCGTGGGCTCACTCCGCCCCAACTGCTCGCGCTGACCCTTGCGTTGGCGGTGCCGGCCGTGCTCGCGGGGATGGCGGTGCGCGGGGACGCGATCAGCGTCGAGACGCGCCACCTGCGTCCCGCGACCCTGCCCGGGCTGGCGCTCGTCTTCGGCTGGCTGGTGGACCGCTCCCGAATCGGGGGGGGGCTCGGGCGGTGGGTCGCGCGCGGGCTGCTCGCGGGGTTGTTCCTGGTGCCGCTCCTCTACGGCACCGCGACCCTCGTGGATAAGACGCTCTTCCGCGCGCCCTCAAGCCGCGGACTCGTGGGGATGTGCGGGGTGCGGCTGGACGAGTTGACGCAGGGGGTGAGCGCGGCGGAGTTTCGCGAGGACCTCCAGCGGATTGGCGGCGGTCGGCGCGCGGTGATCTGGCTCCCGACCCCGACGATCGCGACCGAGCTTGTCGAGGAGCGGCTGATTGTCACCCAGGCCAACTTTGAGAGCATCTCAGAACTTTCTAGGTTGAAGTACCGCGGGCGTCCCGAGGGCGGGGTGATCGTGGTGTACCAGGACCGCCTTTCCCGCGACGGCCACCTTGCCGTGGTATTGCGGGCTTTTCGTGACATCCCGGCATCGTCGTGGAGGCAGCAGAAGCTGCCCCGCTGCCCGGGTTGGAATGCGGCCGTGAGCAGTGAGCAGTAAGCGGTGAGCGGGGCAGAAGCTTATGCAAAACCAAGACAACCCAAAGTCCGTGGCGAATCCCTGAAAGGGACCACGCCCCGGTCCCTGTCTGCTCACGGCTTACCGCTCACTCGTCTCCCATGTGCGGCATCCTCGGCTACGTGGCGAAGGGGGCGGTGGCGCCGGCGCGGGAACGGTTTGAGCGGGCGGTGGACATGCTCGATCACCGCGGGCCGGATCGCCGGGGGACGTGGTATTCCCCGGACGGTCGAGTGGGACTGGGGTTTCGACGGCTGAGCATCCTCGACCTCGAAGGGGGCGACCAGCCGATGGCGAACGAAGATGGGTCGCTGCACCTCGTCTTCAACGGGGAAATCTATAACTTCCGCGCGCTCCGCGAGGGGTTGGAGCGGAAGGGACACCGATTCGCGACGCGCAGTGACACGGAAACCATTCTCCACCACTACGAGGAGCGCGGGGAGGCGTGCGTGGAGGATTTTCGAGGGATGTTCGCCTTCGCGCTGTACGACGCGCGGGCCGGGAAACTTTTCCTGGCGCGAGATCGTTTTGGAAAAAAACCGCTGGTCTACGCGGAGACAGCGACCGGATTTTTCTTCGGGTCGGAGATCGGGGCGCTCCTGCAACTGGCGGACACCGGGCGTGGGGTGGACCTCGCAGCGGTGGACGCCTACCTCGCGCTCCAGTATGTCCCCTCGCCACGGACGGCGTGGATGGGGGTCCAGCGGCTGCCGCCGGCTTCGACGATGATGGTGGCGGGCGGGGCGGCCGCGCCGTCACGGCGCTATTGGCGGCTGGACTGGAGCCCCGGGGCGACCCTGCGACCGCGTGAGGCGATCGAGGGGTTCCGCGAGCGTTTTGAAGAGGCGGTGAAGCTGCGGCTGGTCAGCGACGTGCCGCTCGGGGCGTTCTTGAGCGGAGGGGTGGACTCGACGGTGACCGTGGCGGCGATGGCGCGTCTTGGAGGGCGGGTGAAGACCTTCACGGTGAGCTTCGATGATCCACGCTTCGACGAGTCGGCGTACGCGCGCGAGGCGGCGCGAAGGCTGGGGACGGAGCACCACGAGATGCGGGTGCAGGCCGACTCGCTGGAGATCCTCGACCCGCTCCTCGCGAAGCTGGGCGAGCCGTTTGCCGACCAGTCGCTGCTGCCGACCCACCTGCTTTCGAAGTTCACGCGCGGGGGGGTGACGGTGGCGCTGAGCGGGGATGGCGGGGATGAGCTGTTCGCGGGGTACAAGCGCTACGCGGACCTGGCACGCGCGGCACGGATCGAGAGGATGGGGATGCGCGGGGCATGGCTCGGGCTGAGCCGTGCGGCATTTGAGATGGAGCGGCTCGTGAACTCCCGTCGGTGGAAGTTGGGCTGGCCGCGGACGGCGCTCGACCGGATCCTGCCCCTCGCGGAGAAGGATCGCTATCTGGCACTGGCGGGGGCATGGCCGCGCGACCTGCGTGCGGATCTCTGGCGGCACCCTCCCGGGGGTGACCTTGCCGCGGACTTTTTGCGCACGGCGATGGAGGAGGGGGGGCGGGCGGGTGATTCCACGCGCTGGCAGGCGCTCGACGTGGAGAGCTACCTGACCGATGACATCCTGCGAAAGGTGGACACGGCGAGCATGGCGTGTTCGCTGGAGTGCCGCTGCCCGCTTCTCGACCACGAGGTGGCGGCGTTTGCGGCGCGGCTGCCGTCGCGCTTCCGTCTCGATGCGCGGGGACGGGCGAAGTGGCTGCTAAAAAACCTCTATCCCGACCTCATGCCACCGGCGTTCTTCGAGAGGAAGAAGAAGGGCTTCAGCATGCCGATTGGAGAGTGGATGAGGAGGCAGTGGCGCGGCGCGATGGAGGAGGCGGTCGTCGGGGCATGGTCGACGGGGATGGAACGGATCTTCGATCGCGATGGGCTGCGGAGAATCTGGTCCTCGCACCTTGAGGGGGGTGCCGACCACGGCCCGCGGCTTTGGGCATGGCTGGCGCTCTGGAGGTGGGACCGCATATTTCGACCGGAGTGGTAGGGGGAGCAGAAAATCGGAAAATCGGAAAATCGGGAAAGCGGGGGGCGGAGTGAGGAAGGAACGGGGTTTCCTTCGGAGGCGGGGAAAGGGTAGGCTCTACGAGGAATGAGGTTAAGGATTCGTGACAAGTTGGTCTTCTGGGCGCATCGCGGGCTCGCGGCGGCGGGCAAGATTCATGTGCCGACGCTGGAGCAGGTTCAACGGGATGGATTTCAAAGGGTGCTCGTGGTGGCGACGACGGCGATGGGGGACGCGGTGCTCTGCACACCGCTCCTCGACAGCCTACGCGCGGCGCGACCGGACCTGTTTCTCGGGTTCTGGGTGGGGGAGGCGGCGGCGGCGCTGTTTCGCAATCATCGCGGGCTCGACGCGCTCCACGTTTACCGGGGGAAGTATCACCATGTGGGGGAGGCACTGCGTTCGCTGCGGCATGCGCACTACGACCTTGCGCTCGTGGCGAACGCGAATGATCCGGATGTGATTCCGCTGGCGTGGTGGGGCGGCTGCCGTCGGATCATCCGCCGTCCCCAGCGCGACACGATCTACCGTTTCATGGTGGCGAACCCCGAGATGCTCAATCCACGGCACACGACGGGCCACGCGGTGGACCGAAACCTGGAGTTCTGCGACCTGCTTGGTCTGCCTCGCGGGACGGCGCGGCTGAGGCTCGACATGCCGATGGACGCGGCCTCACGGATCGAGGCACGGATGTCCGATATCCCTCGTCCATGGTGGGTCCTGCACCCGGGGGCGTCCCGTCGCAAGAAACTTTGGGGTGTGGATAACTTCGCGGTGCTCGCGCGGCGCATCCTGCGTCGAGCGCCGGGGACGGTGCTCCTCACGGGCAGCCCGTCGGAGATGAAGCTCTGTGCGCGCATCCAGCAGGCGCTGGGCTGGTCGCCGCGCGTCTGGAATCTCGCGGGTCGGATCGGGCTCGATGAGTTGGCAGCGATGCTCCCACACGCAAGCCTGCTCGTTTCCGGAGACACGGGAATTTTCCACGTGGCGGTGGCGATGGGGGTAAAGACGGTGACCCTCTTCGCGCCGTGGGACACCGGATCGAGCCCGGAGATCAATGGGCCGGCGCAGGATCTGGACCGTCACGTGGTGTTGCGAACCTCCCGCCCCGGCGCACCGATCTCGGAGATTGATGCGAATACGGTCTATGAGGCGTGTCGTCCCTTCCTGCGGCAGGCGACGGGGCCGGCAGTCAGGAAGCAGGAGGCAGCAAGCAGTAGGCAGCCCTGAGGCGAAGGGAAACAAGGAACACGGGAACCACGAAACCGCTGAACCATGAACCGGGGGACCGATGCCGCATGAAGATCTGTCTGTTCAATGTCACCTCGACCATGGATGCCATCGGCACCCGTGAGGTGGGCGGTGTCGAGGCCTATGTCTTTCGCCTTGCCGAGGCGCTTCAGGCGCGGGGTCATAAGGTGGTCCTTTTTGGAGGGCAACCGCGTCTGGGGAGGGTTTTTCAACCATCCGCGGTGGAGGTTCGACTTGCGCCATATTGGAAAACCGAAGCAATCCCGGACCTCGGCACGCGATTCCAAAGGTTTGTCCAGCGCTTGCATTTTGCGGCGAGGACACGCCGCATGCTGCTCGCGGATCGGTGGGATGCCATTCTTATTTTCAAGCCCTACGACTTCTTCGCGGCATGGGCATGGCGAAGGGCGGGGTTTCGAGGGCGCATCGTCGCCAGCATCCATGGGCCGGAATTCTTCTGGATTGATCGTTCCGTTCATCATGCCGTGGACGCGCTCTATGCCGTGAGCCGTGGCGTGGCGGAAGCCGTGGTGAACCGTTACGCGCGTCCTTGCCCGGTCCTTCCCAACTTCCTGCGGGCCGACCTGTTTTTACCGATCCCATGGGACCATCCCGCGCCGAAAGGGCGAATGATCCTTGGCGTGGGGCGCCTGGTGGGATGGAAAGGCTACGCGATCTTGTTGCGTGCGTTTGCGCGGGTACGGGCCAAGTTTCCCGATGTCACGCTTTGCCTGGCCGGAGATGGCCCGGAGCGGGCGTCCCTGGAAACCGAGGCCATCCGGCTGGGAATCGCGAACGCCGTCCGTTTCGTGGGAACCGTGGATGGGGACGGGATCCGTCGTTTGCACCGTGCCGCGCGACTTTTTGTTCAACCCAGCATTGGCTACGAGTCATTTTCGATTGCGACCCTCGAAGCCGTTGCGTCGGGGGTCCCTTGCGCCGTCTCCGGGCGCGTGGCCATTGCCGATTGGTTTCACGGGAGCGAGGTGCTCGACATTTTTCCTCACGGAGACGAAGAAGCGATGGCCGCTTGCCTCTCCCTCTCCCTTTCGAGGCCTTGGGAAGAGGCGCGCGAGCGGTGCTGTTGCGGGCGACGCGTGGTGGAGGCCAACTTCATCGATACCGCCGTGGCACCGCATATCGAGGCCCTTTGCGACGGAACGTGGGATGGCTCGGGAGAGGCTGGATTCTGTGGAAAAGGCGCGGCAGCATGAACCCTCGACCATGAAGATATTTTATCCGTATCCCGAGGAGTTCACGCTCAACAAGGCGCGGGAGATCCAGACGATCCACACATGCCACGCGCTGGCGCGGCAGGGGTGTGAGGTGGTGCTGGGGGCGGCGAAGCGCCCAGGGTTGGACGGGGAGGCGATCCTGGAGTACTTCCGCCTCGCGCCGCACCCGAACCTGAAATTTCTATTTCTGCCGCGCTACATCCATTTCACGCGGAACATGGTGATCTCGTTCCAGACGCTCTTCCTGCACTATCTTCAGGAATATGTGAAGGAGAGCGCGAAGACAAAGCGCATCGACCTGATCTATACAAGGCACCTGAAGGTGGCGGACTTTTGTCTTCGGGCGCGTTTTGATCTGCCGCTGGTATTCGAGTCGCACGAGGTCTTCTCATTGGGGCAGGTGGATTCTCCGTTAAAGTTCCAGAGGCTCTTTGACCAGGAGAAGTTCGTTTACTCGCAGGTGGATGGGCTGGTAACGATTTCCGACCACCTGAAGGATTATCTGAAACAGCACTTCCCTTTGCGCGCGCCGGTGCTGCGGGCTTCGGACGGGGTGGACCTCGATCTTTTTGGAGCGCTGAACAGCACGAAGGTGGATCCGAACCTGATCATCTACACGGGGTCGCTGTATGGGTGGAAGGGGGTGGATACGGTAATCAAGGCGATGCGCTACCTGTCCGGCAAACGGCTGCTGATCCTCGGTGGGACGTCATCGGAGATTAGGGAAAAACGGCGCCTCGCCTCGGCGTGGAGAGTATCCGACCGCTGTGTATTCCGCGGTTACGTGTCGCGCACGGAACTCATCCGCACCCTGGAGGAGGCTTCAATTGGCGTGCTGCCGAACCATCGGGAGGAGATCAGCGAGCGTTTCACATCGCCACTGAAGCTTTTCGAGTACATGGCTGCGGGGAAGGCGATCGTGGCGAGTGATCTGCCGTCGATTCGGGAGATCCTCGACGAGCGGATCGCGTGGCTCTGTCCCCCGTCGGCGCCAAAGAGTCTCGCCGAGGCGATTTGCGCGGTGGAACGCGACCCCGCGCTCGCCATGCGCAAGGTTGCCCTGGCGCGGGAGAGGGTGCGCTCGTTCTCGTGGGACCGCCGCGCGCAGGCGGTGAAGGCGTTCCTTGATGAGATCGTGCGGGAGCGAGCAGAGGTACGGGATTCGCGCTTGCGAGCAGCGTGATCGACGGGTGTGGTATCCAGTATCGGCTCGCCACCCGGCTTTGAACGGGATCAACGCGCGTGAAAGATCCGCACTATTCGCGCAGGCCGGGCACGAGGCGGGGGTTCAGGTTGTCCTGGTTGAGATCAGCAGATGCCTTTTTCTCGGCGGATGCCTTCCGGATCGCCTCCTCCTTTTCGGACCGCATGGGCTCCGTCGCGATAGAAGGCACAAACTTGGGCTGGATGGAACCAGTCGAAACTTGCGCGCTTTTCGGTGGGACTTCCATGCTGGAGGACGCCTTCACATCATGAGGTACGGTCGAGATGGGGTTGGGCGGAACGATCGTGGTCGATAGTTCCATATCCTGTTTGGGAACGCTGTGGTACTGGTCGAGCGGCTTGGCGTTGCCGATGAAGTTCTTTTTGTAGGCGTAACGATCGCTTTCGTCCGTCTCCTTCAGTTTGTCGTACTGGTCCTCGAGACCGCTCTTCCCGTCCGAGGCGACCACCGTGGGCGTGATGAAGATGAGAAGGTTCCTCTTAATCTTGCTGAAGCTCCGGTTGGTAAAGAGTTCCCCCAGTCCCGGGATGTCTCCCAGGAACGGGACCTTGTTGTAGGTGCGCGTCGAACTGAGGGAAAGCAGTCCGCCCAGAGCCAGCGTGTTGCCGCTTTTGAGGGTCACCCGCGTGGTCAGGGTTCGCGTCGAAATGACGGGGATGTTCACGGGGACACTGCCCGCGCCGCCGGTCTGAAACTGACGGGTTTCCGTACTGCCGCTGACCGTGGGCACCACGTCCAGCGTGACAAACTCATCCTTGTTGATATGAGGTGTGACCACCAGGAAGTTGCCCAGATCCTTGTACTCAAAGCCTGAAATTCCGTAGGAGGCGGTCTGCTGGTTGAAGCTGTAGTTGGGAATTGGTTCGCTCCTTGAAATCGCGATCTTGGCCTCGCGGTTGTCCGCGGTCAGCACCTTTGGGCTTCCGAGCAGTTCGGTGTCCTGGTCCTGCATCAAGAGGTTCAGGGTGGCCTGCAGCGAGGGAAGGGTCAGGACGGCCACCGCGGGAAAACCGAGTCCCGCCAAGGGGCCAATTGAACCGCTTGCGAGACCCGCGTAGGTGGGGGGTTGCGCGGTGAAAGGCACGGTGGCGTTGTTCGCCACGGGAATTCTTCGCGAGGAAACTCCGTAGCCGCCGCCATCGTTCGGGCCGCGCTCGGTGACCATCAGATCGCTGGGATAGAGCGTGGAGGTGAACGAGGAAGACCATTGGACGCCGATGTTCTCCGTCGGTTGCCGTTGGGTTTCCAGTAGCCGCGCCTCGATCAACACCTGCTGGGTGGGCTGGTCAAGGGTCTTGATGATCGGAAGGATCTTGGTGAGGTTGGAGGGGGCGTCGGTGATGAGGAGGGTGTTGCTGCGCTCGTCGAGTTGGACGTTGGCGCCGGAGGCCTTGCTGAGGAGCTTTTCGACGAGGGACTTGGCGTCCTTGGCGCTGGCGTTGGCGAACTGGTAGATCTCGTTCTTGAGGGGTTCGCTGTTGATCGCATCCTTGCTCTTGACCTGATAGACGCCGTCCAACTCGACGAGGGAGAAGCCCTTGGAGGAGAGGATGGTTTCCATAGCCTGGCGGATGGGGATATCCACGAGGCGGGCGGTGACGTTGCCCTTGACGTCGTCGGGGAGGATGAGGCTGAGCCCCTCCTGTTTGGCCATGGCCTGGAGGACGACGCGGAGGTCGGCGTTTTCAAAGATGAGGACCTGCTTTTTGGGTTTTGCAACGCCGTTGGTGGAGGTGACCGGCGCCTGGGTGGGGGCAGGGGCTTGCTGGGCGAGGGCGAAGGTGGAGGTCAAGACCAGCGCCGAGAGGGCGATGGAGAGGAGCCGGAGGCGGGCGGCCGCAGGGGACATGCTAGGGATTCTTTTTTTCATTTTTCTCATTGGGATCCTCCTTCTCGATGAAGCGTTCGAGGTCGGTGCCGCGCACCTTGAACTCGTACTCCTTCCCCTCGAAAAGGGCGACGACCTTTTCCTCGGAGATGGAAAGCACCTTGTACTCGGCGAGGGTCTTCCCCTCGCCATCCTTGATGGGGTAGGTCTCGCCGGGCTCGATGATGAGCCCGCTGGCGAGGGTGGCGATGGAGCCCGTTCCCATGAAGCTGATGCCGGTGACGACGAGGTACTTCTCGAACTCGACGATTGGCTTCGGAGGGGCGACGGCCTCGCCGGGCTTGGGTAGCCTCGGTTTCACATAGCCGACGGGGGAAAAGGGATCGCGTTCCTCGGGGAGATCGCGGAATACAGCGCGGGGGATGGCATTGGTGAAGGGAGATGCGGTGGCCCCGTCCACGGGAGCGGGAGCGGCGGGGTCCTGGGAGAGGAGGAGGGAGGAGGGGGCGAGGGCGAGGAAAACCAGGAGAGTGAGTCCCTCTCGCCACGCGGTGCGGGCGGGGGGGCGCGGGAGCCGCGATGAGGGGAGGAGGTTCATCGCGCGAGCATGGTGAGGCGGAGATTCGCCTTGTGGATGTGGCGAGCGGAGGAGGTGCCGGCGGCGAACTCGATTTCGTCCAACTCGGCGAGGGGCATGCTGTTTTCGAGGTCCTCGAGAAAGAGCCCGATCTGGTTGTACTCACCCTCGAGATCGAACACGAAGCCCTCAAGGCGGTAGGGCTGGTTGCGGAACTTGAGGTTGCTGCCCTCGAGAGGAGGCTGCATCACGGTGTTGGCGATCTGGAGGCCATGACGGGTGGCCACCTGGCTGATTTCGCGGACGAGCCAGGTTTCGACATTTTCGCGGGGAATCTGTTTTTCGCAGGAGGTGATAAACTCCTTGTAGACCTGCGCGGTGGTGCGGTTGCTGATCTCTGTCTGGATGGCCCTCTGCTGCGCGGCGAGCTTCGTCCCGAGGTTTTCCTTTTCCTTTTCGTCCATCTCGCGCCTGACGATGAGCCCATACACGAGGAAGTACCAAAGGGCACCCAGCACCCCGAGGACGAGAATCAGGGTGAGCGTAAACTGGCGGACTTTTTCGGCATTAAACTTCATGGGGCCTCCCTGGGAGGTTCCTTGAGTGCGAGCGGGAGGCGGAATCCGAACACTCCCATCGCCGTTCCCCGCGCGGCATCGGGAGTCTGGCTCGATACGAGGTCCACGCGGTTGAGGGAGTTGGTGCTGCCCTCGGAGGTGGTTTGGACCGCCCATTCCCGAAGGCGGGGGGCTTGAC
Organism: uncultured Verrucomicrobiota bacterium; assembly: GCA_964653025.1. GTDB lineage: Bacteria > Verrucomicrobiota > Verrucomicrobiia > JABWAM01 > JABWAM01 > JABWAM01. The sequence continues at coordinate 32,318 of CAZZBZ010000018.1, read as the reverse complement.
GGAGTTGATCGAGGAAGCGGTCCCTCGTTTGGAGGACCTCCACCTTGTCCTTCCCGCGGTTTTCGACTTCGAGGAGGAGGTTGAGGGTTGGGACGACGGTTTTGGTGACGACGAGGTTTCCTTTTCGGTCCTTGGTGCTGGTTTCGCTGGTCTGAAGCCCACGCTGTGTCTTGAACACGCGGAGCTGGCAGTTGGTGGGTACGACGTCACGCAAGATGTCGAGTTGGGTGGCAATGGAGGTGCGATATTCCATACGCTCCTGAAGGAGCTGGGCCTGTCCTTGAATGCGAGCGAGGTCAGTGAGGGTTCCGAGGTTCTTGAGTTCACCGTCGAGTTTTGCAAGGGCCTTGCGACGGCCATCCAACTCGGCGCGGAGGTCTCCCATGCGGATGTAGATCAAACTCCAGTAGAGTAGGATGAGCAAGGCGGCCACGAGTCCACCGAGGATGGCGAGGCGGACCGGGTCCAGATCCTTCTCGCGCTGGATCCGTTGCTGGTCGTAAAAAAGATTGAGCCGGTACATGGCGGTTCAGGTAGCTCGAGAGGGGGGGCGGGTGGCCGCGCGCGAGGCGTTGGGCGGGATGGAGAGAGAGGGAGACACCGCAGATTTGGCGGGGGCGGGGCGTGTGGCGGGGAGCGCGGAGATGGCAGGGGGCAGGTGGCTGAGGGCCGCGCCGATGGCGGTGGCAAAGGATACATGGTTGGCGGCGAACATCTCCCGCTGCTCGACAGGGAGATGGAGTGAGAGCCTGCCGCTTGGACACCAAGGTTGGCAGGTCTTTCCGGACTGGTCGGCGAGAGCGGCAATCAAGGTTTCGGAGCGGGCCGAGGCACCGACCACGAGGATGCGGGAGACGGCCTGCTCGGTGTTCTTCTCAAAGAAGTTGATGGAGGAGAGAATCTCGCGGATGAGGTTGGAGCCCGCATGCGCGAGGGCCTGGGCGAGGTCGGCTTCACCCTGAGTCTTGGAGCGCTCGGCGCGGGTATACTCGGAGTTGGACCCCTGGGCGATGTACTCGGTGAGATGCCGTCCGCCCACGGGTACCGCACGGGTGAGTTGTGGCTTACCGCGGTCGAGGATCGTCAGCGAGGTGGTGAGCAGGCCCATGTCGAGGAGGACGATGGACTCACCGGTGAAGATTTCCGGGTTGGCGGCTTCCAAGCCATTAATCAGCGCGATGGGGGCGAGCTGGAGGGAGCGAGGCCTGGCCCCGGCCCGTCGCGCGGCATGGTAGTAGAGCATCGCTTCGGTGTTGGGAAGGCCCCCGACCAAGGCCTTTGCCTTGCCCGCACCCGAGGACGCACCCTTGCGCGTGGACGAAGCGAATGCGCCGTCGTCTTCAAGCGCACAGGCGTCGAAGGTGTAGTTTTCGAAGTTCTGGCGGAGGTGAGTGGCGCTGCTGTATCTGAGAGCCGAGCGAAGATTGTCCAGCGGCATGCATGGAAGATCCACATAGCGAATGGTGCTATTCGGGCTGTTGACCGCGAGGTGGATATGGGCGCCGGAAGCCCTCACGAGCGAGAGGGCGGACTTGATGAGCGTGGCCATCTCATGCTCGGTGGGAAGGGTCTGGCTCTGGGGATCGCGGTTGGAAAGCACGAGGCTCACACGGGCGAGAGTGAAAGCGCTGCCCGTGCGCTGAAGGCGCACGGCCTTGATGGAGTGGCTGCCCAAATCCACCCCGACGATTGCATTGGGCGTCTTGCCGAACATGAGGGTGTGTTCTCTCTAGCGAGGGGAAATCTCGGGGAAGGTCTGTTGGCGGCGATCCTGAGCGCGACCTTCGCGCTCCCGTCGGGTCTTCTCAAAATCGGTGTAGTCCTCGACCGGCACGATCACGGCGACCGCCTTGCCATGTCGCTCGACGATGATATGGTCGCCCGCGTACATCGTGCGGCCAACCAGTTCGGAGAGATGGCTTTTTGCCACGGAGATGCTCACGGTACGTGTCATGGGAGGAGGATTTTTTTGCCCGGTTGGGCGGGGGTTGAGAGGGTGCTGGGGGTGCCCCGTATGGCCCTATGGTCAAAATGAGCGGTCAATGCAACAAAAAAACACGCGATCGTTCTTGGCGGGTTTCCTTAAGCTATTGAAATCCAAGGACTTGCAGCGAAAGATGCGCGGTGCTAACGGATTTCATCTGTTGCCCAGATTGGTGGGATGACCCCACATCCCCCACCATTCTCAAAAAAACTTTACCCCCTGTTTCTTTCGATGATTTTCCTTCAGTGGCAAGGACGACACCGCCTACCCTGGTAGCCCGTCGTGTTCTGCAGCGGGATTGGGGTGTTGTGACCCCGACTCCATGCCAAACAAATTTATTGCGTGCCCAGTAGTTTTTACTTGAGTTTACCCGAGACGGGGGATACGGTAAGTCTGTATGAATAGAGGTGGGCTCAAGCCGTGCGGTGGTACAGGTGGGGGTTTGCCAGCATCAGGAGTGAAACTATGAAAACGAGGCACTTGATCGGGTGCGTAATCGCAACCCTCCTTCTCGCCGGAATCTCGCTCGCGCGAGCGGAGATTGCTGCGACGACGGGATCCAAGCAGTACATGACGCAGGGCGAACTGGCCAAGCGCGTCGCGTTCATCAGCGGCCTCGCTGATGGAATCCCGACTCCTGTCACCGGCGAAGCGGCTGCGCAGGCGCTTTCGGGGCGCGGGTGGACGCCCATCGAGGGATGGCGCATCGGGGCGGTGGCGACCAAGGAGGATTTTTTTGTGGTGATGGCCAAGTACCTCGGCCTCAAGCCAAAGAATTCGGACGATCCGAAGAGCTATCTCGAGGCCCTGACGCTTGCCGGCTTCAGTTTTGGGGGGGCGACCGGCAAGTCAGTGCCGAAGTCGCTCGAGGAGCGCGACCCGTCGATCGCGCGCCTGGTGATTGATGTGAAAGGGACCGCGGAGTTTCGCGAAGGAGCCGGCGGCACGTGGAACCGCCTCGGCAAGCTCCAACTGGTCAAGGAGGGCATGTCGTTCCGTACGGGCAAGGATGGGCAGATTGACGTGGTCTATGTAAAGGGGGCGGCACAGAGAATTTTAGAAAACTCGGAACTGACGATCGAAATGCTCCGCCAGGACCTCGTGAACAACCAGCCGGTGCGTGCCGTGGTGGTTTATATCGTGAAGGGCGAAGTGGTGAGCATCGTGGACCCAATGAACAAGGCGTCGCAGTTTGTGATGCGCGACTCACTTGGCAAGTTCGAGGTGGATCGCGCCGCGGGATGCAAGTTCAGCGCGCGCGTGGCCGAGGAGCAGTCCATCACGCTGAACCGCCGTGAGATCCGCATGGCCAACGGCTGGAAGATGGTCGTGGAGGTCCAGCAGAAGGCTTGGTACACCGTGATCACGGGCGGAGCCCAGTACTTCAGTTCCCTCGGTGGTGGGGTGCAGAACCTCGGACCGGGTCAGACGGCGGTGATCACCTTGCAAGCCATTGGGGCGGGGGGGCAGGTGGTGAACGTGACCATCACGACGACCAGCGGCTCTGCGCTGGCAAGTATCGTGGATGCAGTCCAGCAGGCTGCAACGCTTTTTAACCAGCCTCCTCCGTTTGCGAACGAGAGCCTGATGACCCTTTCCGAACTCACCTCCATGCTAAATCTGGCACTCGGCGGCGGGCAGCAGGTCAATATCGAGGTCACGCCGATCAAGTGACCGACCGGCGCGTGTTTTTTTACTTGTATCCTTCAGGCGTAACCCGTTGACTACGAACATGGAACGTGCATGTGGACCGAAAGTCCTCCTGTGGGGTGTGGTCCTCGCCCTTTTTCTTCTTCCCACGGCCCGTGCCGTGTATGACCCGGATGGGACGGTCAAGCAGGGGAAACGGTGGGCCATTTCCGCGGGCTTGAGGACCGGGTATGACGACAACCCGATGACGCAGACGTCCAATCCAAAGGGGAGTTGGTTCGGCGGTTTCACCGGGATGGGGCGCTACTCCTACCCGACGGACACCTCTTTTTTCAGCGTGTCCACCTCGATGAACGGAAATTTTTTCGCGGACCGTCCCGGCGACATGTTCGACTTCAGCGATGCGATTGACATGACGTTTGCGCACACGTTCAGCCCGCGCCTCAGCCTCGATATTTCGGATCACTTCCGCTTCGGGAGGGAGCCCCAACTCGCGGACAACAACACAGTCTATCGGTATGAGGGGGATTATGTGAACAACGGGTTCAATGCCGGGCTTTCCTACCAGATCAGTTCGAAGTGGTTCCTGGACATCTCGGTGGGCGACGACCTGTGGTACTACAGCGATGCCCAGTCGCGCCAGGATCTTGCACGCAATGCGATCACCGTGGGCCCGACCCTGCGCTATCGCCTGACGGAGAAGACCTCCCTTTCGGGGGGGTACACCTACACCATCATTGACTACGATACCAGCCCGCGCGATGCGGAGAGCCACAACCTGACCGCGGGGATCAGCCAGTCGATCACATCCAAGTGGAACGCCTCCCTCAACGCGGGAGTTTCCCTCCGCACGGAGGACAACGCCACCTCCAAGGAGAGCCACACGGAGCCCTTCTTTGACTTCGGCACCTCGTACGCGATTTCAGAAAAGGCCACGCTCAGCGCCGGCGCGCGCCACTCCTTCCAGGAGACGGATGTTCAGTCGTACTATTTTTCCACGACCACCTCGGGCTACATGGCATTCAGTTGGAACTTTGCGCGCGACCTCTCCTCCAGCACCTCGATGAACATCGTGAACAACGAGTTGACCAACGCCATCGCCAACACCGAGGACACCGGTTCCTATAATGACATGACCTATGTGGTCAGCCAGGTGTTCTCATGGAAGCTGCGCGAGAACCTCTCCCTCGACCTGAATTATACATGGACCCGGCTTGACTCCGAACTTCCCAACCGCGCCTATCGACGGAACGTGGTGAGCGTTGGGGCCAGCGTCCTCTTCTAGGCGCCAGTCGTGCGCCGGCATTTTTACTTCTGTCTCGGGAAGCCGCCATGAATCCGCCCGTCGAGACCACCCTGCATTTTCTCGACTACTGGCGGGTCGTCAAGATTCATAAGTTCGTCATCCTTACCGTGATCCTTCTGGTCACGGCCTCGGCGACAATTTACACCCTGAACACGCCGAAGCAGTACGTCTCGGTGGCTCGCATGAGTGTCGAGAGCGATCGTCCGGCAGTTTCATTGTATGGCCGCGACATGGGCGGGATGGACATGGTGACGTTTGCCACCCAGTTCGAGATCATCCAGTCGAAGGAAGTGCTTTATCCGGTCGTGGACCAACTCAAACTCCAGCAACGCTGGGGTGGCAAGAAGGGCGGGGGCGCGGACCTGCCCCGCGACATCGCGTATTACATGCTGAAGGGCAAGCTGCAGCTCAGCGTGTCGCGTGGGACGACCATCTTTGAAATTCGCGGATGGAGCGAAGACAAGAGCGAGGCCGCCGAGATCGCCAACGCCGTCGCCCAGGCCTACGAGAAGTACCGCCTCGACGAGAAGTACAACGAGGTCACCCGCGGCCTGCAGAAAATCGAGGAGGAATACACCCGCCAGAAGGAGGAGGTGCGCCAGGCCCGAGAGAAAGTGGAGGGCCTGCGGAAGGAGCTCAACATCACCGACCTTGGCGGGCTCAACATGAGTTCCACCGCCGGGCGCGTGGAGCAGGAGGAGTTGCGCCGCAAGGAGTCAGAGCTTTTCGACGCGCAGACCGCGCTCAAGACCCAGAAGCTTCGTCTCGAGAACCTTGCCAAGCTCGATCTTCGCGAGCTCAAGGACACCATCAACTTCCTCCAGCCTGAAGGAAACATTCCGAGCCTCATCAGCCAGGTCATGGACTCCGAGCGCATGATGGAAACCATCAAGGCTTCCGAGCTCGGGCCGAACCACCCGGATGTTGTCAAGGCCAAGAAAACTTACGAGACCCTCAAGTCGCAGCTCGATGGTCAGCTCGGGGGAGTCATGCGGGCCCTCAAGATCGCTGTGGATGAGCAGAATCAGAGGGTTGGTCTCCTCACCGAGGATATCGAGAAGATCCGCGACCGCGAGCGCCTCAGCCACTCCTCCAAGTACACCCCTTTCGTGGACGCGATGCGCAACCTCGAGAACCAGCAGATCGTCCAGGAAAACATCAACGCCCGCCTCAAGCAGGAGCGCATTGAGATCGGGCTGCCCCGTCGTCCTGTCAAAATCATCGACTCCGCGGAGCCTTCCTACATCCCCGCCAAGCCCAACGTGCCGATGAACATCAGCCTCAGCATCGTCGTGGGTATCGTGCTCGGCGTCGCCATGGCGTTCTTCATCGAATACCTGGACACCAGCGTCCACAAGGTGGATGACGTCGAGAAGTACCTTCGCATTCCCGTGCTCGGGGTGGTGCCGCGCGACGTGAAACCCCTGATTCAGTTGGACGATGTGTCTCCGTTTGCTGAGTTTTACCGTGTGCTTCGCGCGAACATCGAGTTTGCGCGCAAGGATGCGCAGGCCAACTCGATCACCTTTTGCAGCGGGGGTGCCGGCGAGGGGAAGTCCACCACGCTCATCAACACCGCCTACATCTATGCCCAGCACGGGCAAACGGTGCTGGTGGTTGACTCCGACGTCCGCCGTCCGAGCCTGCACCGCATCTTTGGAGTGGATAACAAGGTGGGTCTCACCGACGTGATCCTTGGCGGGATGCCGGTCGAGGATGTCATCCAGGCCACCTCGATTCCGAACATCCACTTCGTCCCCAGCGGCAAATACCAGAGTGACGCCCTCGGCATCCTCGCCATGGGCCGCATGCGCGAACTGATCGCCAGTCTCAAGCAGCGCTATGACATGGTCTTCTTTGATTCGCCCCCGGTGTTGGGCATTAGCGACGCGCCCATCCTTGCTCGCGAAGTGGACCTTGCGGTGCTTGTCATCCAGTATCGTCGCTATCCGCGCCAGCTCGCGCTCCGTGCCCAGTCCTCTCTCGAGAAGGCGGGGGTTCGCCTCCTCGGGGCCGTCCTCAACCAGGTGAAGTCCGAGGAAGAGGATTACTACTACTACAACTACTACTACTACTACGGCGAAGGGAAATACGGGTACGGCGGCGGCCGAAATCAGGCGCCTGAGAAAGGGAAGCCTTCGGCTCCCATTGCGGTGGAGGCGAAGAACAAGTCTGGCAAATCGGGTAAGCCCGGCAAGGGGACCTCCTCCTCCGACCTCGTGGAGACCTTCTGAGTTTCAGAAAATCCGCCACGCTTACCGCGCGATCAGGCGGCAGTTTCTACTGGATCGTTGCAGCCCGGGTCTTATTGAGGCGGACGTCCATCCAGACGGCGAGGGTGAGGACGAGGCCGCGGGCGATGAACTTGATCTCGGGGGAGACGGCCATGAGCGTCATCCCGTTGAGGAGCGCGGCCATGATGAGCGCGCCGAAGAGGACGCCGGCCACCGTGCCGCGGCCGCCCTTAAGACTCGTGCCGCCGATCACACAGGCTGCAATCGCATCGAGTTCCATCAGGCTGCCGACCGTGGTCGTCGAGGCACCTGCGTAGGCGGTTTGCAGGAAGCCCGTGAGCGCCACAATCCCGCCCATCGCGGTGAACGACCCGATGAGGACTTTATTTACTGGAATCCCTGAGACGAAAGCTGCCTCCTCGTTACCCCCGATCGCATAGAGGTATCGTCCGAACGGGGTGTGTTTCGTGAGGAGGTGCGCCGCCCCGGCGACCGCCCCAAGGATGAGTACCGAGAGCGGTACGCCGCGGTAGAGGTTGGCGATGACCACAAAGAGGAAGATTACCTGCCCGGTGACGAACGCCTTGAGGAAGAAGACCTCGAAGTCCTCCGTCTCGAACCCGTGGGCACGTCGGCTCCGACGGTCCCGCATGCCCGACCACGTGAGTGTGCCCGTGACCCCCGCCGCCAGGAGAAGCCCGAGCGAGGGTGGGGCGTACCAGGTGGTCAGCGCCGAATAGAGGTTGGTCGTCCCGCCCGCGACAACCGGGATCGTGGCGTTGTGGATCACCAGCCAGTGTACGCCCTTGAAAATGAGCAAACCGCCGAGCGTAATAATGAACGAGGGGATCCGCTCGACGACGATGAGCGCCCCCATCCCGGTCCAGAGGAGCAGGGCGATGGCGAAGCCGATCCCCATGGCCGCCGGCGCCGGGAGATGGTGTTCAAAGACGAGGACCGCCGCGAGGCCGCCAATCAACCCGACGCCGCTCCCGACCGAGAGGTCGATGTGTCCGGGGAGGATCACGAGGAGCATCCCGATCGCCAGCACGGCCGTGATCGCGAGGTCGATCATCAGGATGGAGATGTTGCGCGCACTCAGAAAGGTCGGGTTCATCAGCGCGAAGAACCCGCAGACCAGTACGAGGGCGATCACCAGCGCGAAGTCGCGCAGGGAGGAGGAGGTCTTCATAGGACTGAAGAAGGGTTGAGGGTCGGGTGTCGAGGGGGTGGGGAAGGGTTAAGGAAGGGTCGAGGGTCAAGGGTCGGGTGTCGAGGGAGGTAGAAGGGGCGAAGGAGAAGGAAAAATGGGCGGATGCGAGCGGGGAAGGTGGGTCAGGGGTCGGATGGGTACGGGGGAGAATCTTCCCGAAGGGGGTTGTTCGCCCTTAGGGTGCCGATGGTCGCGGTGAGGATGGCGATCACTTCACCGAGCAGCTTTGCGCGATGTTCGACCAGTGCAAGTTCCAGCCACGGTTTCATGCGCAGGTAACGCCCGAGTGTCTCGCGGGCCGACCCGCGTGCGATATCGAGAAAGCGGATGTACTCGGTGCGGCTCAGGCGGCCAAAACCTTCCTCGATGTTCGCGCAAATGGAGTCCGCGCTCGCCACTTGCTGCCTGGCGAGGCGGAGGCAGAGCGGGTGGTGGCGGACCTTCTCCATGTCGGCGAGCACGAGGTCGAAAAGCTCCCGGGCCTTGCGGTAGCCCCCGAACTCTTCAAGCCCGCTCATGAGTCCTCCTTCACTCGACCCTCGACCCCTGACCCTTTCCCCCTTTCTCCTCCCATGGCTGCCGCGAGCAGTTTTTCTGGCGTTGCCTCGGCGCGGGTGAAGGCACCGCCGATCCGTCCTTCGCAGAGCATCAGGATTCGGTCGCTCATCCCCATGAGTTCCGTGAGCTCGCTCGAGACCAGGACGACCGCCCGCCCCTCGGCGGTGAGTCGGTTTACAAGCTCGTAGAGTTCGACCTTCGCGCCGACGTCGATCCCGCGCGTCGGTTCGTCGAGGAAGATCACCTGTGGCCCGGCCATGAGCGCCTTGCCGAGGACGACCTTCTGCTGGTTGCCGCCGGAAAGTTGCCCGACGGCCGTCTCGAGGGTCGGTGCCTTCACGCGCAGGGAGTCGAACCACTTCCGGTTCTCGCGGTGCTCGCGTGCGTGGTCGATGAACCCGAACCCCGCCAGGGAGGACAGCGACGAGAGCGAGAGGTTGAAGCCGATGTCCTGATCAACAATCAGGCCGTAGCGCTTGCGGTCCTCGCTCACGAGCACCAGTCCCTGGCGGATGGCGTCGTCGGGCGTGGCCGCGGAGAAGGGGCGGCCGTTGAGCTCGACCTCGCCCGCGAGGCGGTGCCCCCAGGCACCGAAAAGGTGCATGAGGAGCTCGGTGCGCCCGGCGCCCATGAGCCCGCCGATCCCGAGGATCTCGCCCGCATGCACCTCGAAGGTGAGGTCCCGAAGGAAGACGCCCCCCCCGCGGAAGGACTCCACCGCGAGCCCGCGGACGCCGAGCCGCCGCTCGCCGGGCTTGGCCTTCCGCCGGGGAAAGAGGTCCTGGATCTCGCGCCCGACCATGTGGCGGATGACCTCGTGGCGGTCCGTGGCGCGGGCCTCGGTCGTGACGATGCTTTCCCCGTCGCGCAGGACCGTGATGCGGTCGGCGATCGAGAAGACCTCGTCGAGCTTGTGGGAGATGTAGATGCAGGCCATCCCGCGGCGGCGCAGGTCGCGGAGGATGCCGAGAAGGACCTCCACCTCGGTCTCGGTGAGGGCGGCCGTCGGCTCGTCGAGGATGAGGATGCGGGACTCCTTGCGTAAAGCCTTGGCGATCTCGACGAGTTGCTTCTGGCCGACGCCGAGGCTGCGGACGGGGCTTGCTGGGTCGATGCGGATCTTAAAGTGTTCGAGTTGGGCGCGCGCGTCCTGGTAGACCTTGTCCCAGTTCACGAAGATGCCGCGGAGGGGTTCGTCCCCGAGGAAGATGTTCTCCGCCACGGTCATCTCCTCAACGAGGGCAAGCTCCTGGTAGATCACCGCAATGCCGGCCTCCTCGGCGTCGGTGATGGAGCGGAAGCGCGCGGTGCGTTCGTCCACGAGGATGTCGCCCTCGTAGCTGCCGGCGGGGTGGAGGCCCGAGAGGGCCTTGATGAGGGTGGACTTGCCCGCGCCGTTCTCGCCGCAGAGGGCGTGGACCTCGCCGGGGCGGAGGTCGAAGCTGACGTCCTTGAGGGCGGTCACTCCCGGGAAGCGCTTCACGAGGCGCTCGGTTCGCAGGATGGGGTTGTTGGCCGTGGGGGTCACGGCTTTGGCGAAAACGGGGCGGGGGCGGCGTCGTGGAAGATCTCCTCGCGGCGGTGAAAGCCGTCCCTGATCACCGTCTCGGCGAGGTTCTCGCGGTTCACGGCAACGACTTCGAGGAGCACGGAAGGGACCTCGACTTTGCCGTTATGGAGACCCGCGTTCGTGATGATTGGCTTGCCGGTCGCCATGGCGACCGCGAGTTCGGCGGCGCGGGTGGCCAATGCCTTGATCGGCTTGTAGATCGTCATCGCCTGAGTGCCCTGCGCGATGCGCTGGCAGGCGACGAGGTCGGCGTCCTGCCCGGTAACGAGGATGCGCCCCGCGAGACCCTCTTCGAGGAGCGACTGGATCGCGCCGCCGGCCGTACCGTCGTTCGAGGCGAGGACGCCCTGGCAGTCGAAGTTCTTTCCCTGGCCGCTCTTCGTGATCGCGGCGTTCATGATCTTCTTCGCGTTCTCGGGCTTCCAGTCCTCGGCCCAATCCTCGTGGAGGACCTTGATGTCACCGCGCGCGATGAGCGGGCTGAGCACCTGGTCCTGCCCCTGCTTGAAGAGGAGGGCGTTGTGGTCGGTCTTGGAGCCGTAGATGCGGACGATTCGACCCTTGCCGCGCGGGAGGTGCCCGACGAGATAGCGGGCTTGGAGTTCGCCCACCTTGACGTTGTCGAAGGTGATGTAGAGGTCGAGGGGGCAATCGGTGATCAGGCGGTCGTAGGCGATCACGGGGATGCCGGCCTGGCGCGCCATCTCCACCCCCTTGGCCATCGCGGCGCCGTTGTGCGGAATAACCACGAGGACGCCAACCTTACGGGTGATGAGGAAGTCCACGTCCTTGACCTGCTGGACATCGTCGCTGTTGGCAGACTGGACGAGAACCTCGGCACCGAGTTCGTTGGCGCGTTTCGTAAAGAGGTCGCGGTCCACCTGCCAGCGGGCCTCCTTGAGCGTATCCATGGACAGGCCGATGAGGAGCTTCCCCTTGGGGATTCCGGTGGGACCCTCGGTTCCCCGGTGGGACAACAACCATCCCAGCAGTACGCTCAACGCCAGCGAGAAGACCACGAGGCCGATCCGAAGTTTCATGTTTCTCCTAGGGGTGGGATCCTCTCCCTGTAGTCGCTCCGTGTGCGGTCGTCGACTTCAAACCATTGAGCGCTTGTGCTCGCGATGGCGCGCCGCGGGGTCCTGGTTGAAGTAGCGCTGGAGCTGGCGGTAGAGCTTCGGGTGCCGTGCGCGGAGGGCGAGGGGTTCCCCAAAAAAACACTCCGTCGCGACTGCGAAGAATTCCGCGGGGTCGGTCGCCCCGTAATCGTCAAGGAGCGTTTCCTTGCCGGCTTCGCTCGCATGGATGAGTTCGTCGTACTCGCGGCGGAAGACCTTCGCCCATGCCTCGTGGGCCGCCTTGTCCCCGACCCCCGGCGCGCCGTCGAACCCGCCGGCCTCGAGGTCGAGAAGGTGGGCGAACTCGTGGAGGATCACGTTGTGCCCGTCGTGTGCCTGGCGGTCCCCCTCGATTTCCTCCCACGCGAGGATCACGGAGCCGTGCTCCCACGCCTCGCCGGTGCGCTCCTCCTCGTATTCCTCGATGACCCCTTCGCCCAGGTCATGCTTGACCGTCGAAACAAATGGCTTTTCGTAGAGGAGCACCGTGACGAGTCTCGGGTAGGGGGTTCCGGGGCGCCCGAGCGCGAGGAGGCAGGCATTCGCGGCGATGGCGATGCGCATCTCGTCGGTGAGATTGAACCCCCCGCAGCCCTCAAAACGCTTTTTCAAGAGAAACACGCGAACCAGTTCTTCGAGGCGCGCCCGCTCGGGCGCGGTGAGTTGTGCCCATGCGGGGATCCAGCGGCGAATCATGCGCGCCCAGTCCGCGGGCAGCGCAGGTTGCGGGGGCGGAGAGCACCGCCAGCGTTGGAGCCAGCCGAACATTGCCGTAAGCATGGGCGCCCCCTTCGAAATTTCAACGGGATTTGGGCGCTAAACGGGAAGGAGGTCAGGACGGCAGCCCGACCCTACCAAGATTGCGTGCCTCCGAGGCAGGGACGCGCCGCTGGCACGTCCGAGGACTGTCTCAGACGTTACGAATATACACCCTCCTCGTGGGCGGTCTCGAGGAAGGCGCGGAGGTTGGCCTCGGGGGTGCCCGCGGGGATCGCGCAGCCAGCATTCAGAATGAAGCGTCCGTCGGGTTTCCATGCGCGCACGAGTTGCGCCGTCGCCTCGCGGACCTGCACAGGCGTTCCCATCGCGAGAACACCGCTCGGGTCGACGTTTCCGAAGAGGACATGGGCGGCGCCGGCGGTGGCCTTGGCCTTCATGGCATCGGTCTTGTAGTCGAGTTCGAAGCCGCAGGAGGGATACTTTGCGAGGTCGTCGAGGATGGACGAGGTGTTTCCGCAGATGTGGATGACGGTGAACGTTCCCTCGGTGGCGAGGTCGCGGACGAGGCGTTCCTGCCACGGGCGGGCGAAACGACGGAAGATCGCGGGCGAGACGACATCCGGGCCCGAGAGGCTGTCCCCGAGAGAGGTGAAGTGGGCGCCGGCGCGCTTCACGGCGCGGTGGGTGGCAAGGTGGGTCTGGTAGGCGACCTCGAGGAGATGGGCGATGCCGGGGTGGTCGGGCCGCTCGACGAGGTCGGCGAGGAAGTCCTCCGTGCCGCGGAGGAGGCAGGCGAGGCCGAAGGCGCACTGGTCAGCGTTGCCGCGGATCGCAATCTCATCGCCGATGTCCTCGTGGATGAGGCGGATCGCATCGAGGAGCGCGGGGATGCGGCCGTCCCGCTCGGGATCTGCGGGGCGGAGGCCCGCGGCCTCGTCGAGGCTGTGGATGGCGGGCTCGACGATCCGCCCCGGCTCGTTCGGGGCGCATTCGGCCTTCGCCCCCATCGCCTCTGCGAGGAGGGTCGTGTCCACGTCCACGAGAAGACAATCGTAGCCGTACTTTTCGACGGCATGGAGGTGGGCGCGGGCGATTGCCTTCGGTTGGGTGCGGTAGTCCTCCATGGCGATGCCATCCTCGGCGCAGGCCATGAGGAAGTTGTGGAGGCACACGGGGACCCGGTCGGGGAGGTGGCCCTCGATGACGGACATCACGCGTTGGAGCGAGGTCATGCTCGTTAGCAAGGGGTGGGCAGGCGATTTTTTCAACTCCATTTAGTTTTCGTTTTCGCGTCGCCCCGCGCCCCGTCCCTCGGCATCATTCGTCCCGCCATGTCCCTGCCGAGATTTTTCTCCGAACTCCGCCACCTACCGGGCCTCGTGCGCTTTTCCCACTCGGTCTTTGCCCTGCCGTTCGCGCTAGCGGCGCTCGTGCTTGGCTGCCAGGGAATGCCCCCCCTGCGGACTCTGGGGCTGGTTGTGGCCGCAGTGGTTCTCGCCCGCACGGCGGCGATGGCCTTCAATCGCCTCGCGGACGCCTCCCTCGACGCACGAAACCCGCGTACCGCGGGGCGGCACCTGCCCGCCGGCCTCGTCTCGCACTCCACGGCGTGGGGGATCGTTGTCGTTTCGCTGGTTGCCTTTGCGAGCGTCTGCGCCTTGATCAACCGCCTCGCCCTTGTCCTGTCGCCCTTGGCGATGGCGGCGGTTCTCGGCTACTCGCTCACCAAGCGCTTCACGCGCTGGAGCCACTTCTTCCTTGGGGTGGCGCTCGGGATCGCCCCGATCGGAGCCTGGGTGGCCGCGCGCGGGACCCTGTTTGATGCGGCCCCGTGGCTGATCGCGGCGGCGGTGGTCTTCTGGGTCGCCGGGTTCGACATCGTCTACGCGACGCAGGACACGGAGTTCGACCGCGCGGAGGGGCTCCACTCCCTCGCGGTCGCGTTCGGGCCAGAGCGAGCGTTGCGGTTCGTCCCTTGGCTTCACGGGGCGATGCTCGTCGCGCTCGTGGCGGTGGGCCCGGTCCTCGGGATGGGCTGGGCCTATTACGTGAGCCTATTCAGCGTGGTGGCGTCGATCGTCTGGGAGTTTCGCCTCGTCGCGCGGAGGGAGGACCGGGAGATGCAGGCCTCCTTCCTACGGGCGAACGCCCTCGCGAGTTTCGGCTACCTCGGCGCGGCGATCCTCGGGCTCGCCTTCCCGCCGATTAAATAAATTAGCAACCAAGTGGTTGCCAGTTTTGATCAGCGGAAATTGGCGAATCGAGACTGATCGAGGCGTTCTCGATGGCCGTCAGGCTGCCGGCTGCTGCTGGGTGAGGCAATGGAGGGTGCCGAAGCCGAGGACGAGGTCCACGGCGTGGATGCCGATCACGGGGCGGTCGCGGAAGAGTTCGCCGAGGATGCCCAGCGCGATGCGGTCGTTCGGGTCGTTGAAGGTCGGGACAATCACCGCGGCGTTGGAGATGTAGAAGTTCGCGTAGCTCGCGGGCAGGCGGTCGCCGTCAAAAAAGATCGGGGCCGGCATCGGGAGGGGGACCACCTCCGGTCGCGAGCCGTCTTCGAGGCGCAGGTCGGGGACTCGCTCCCAGTTTTCCGCGAGCGGGCGATAGTTGGCGTCGCGCCGGTTGGTTTCCTTGATGAGGACGAGGGTGCGCGGGTTCACGAAACGGCAGATGTCGTCAATGTGCCCGTGGGTGTCGTCGCCGACGGGCCCGGCGGCGAGCCAGAGGATGTTTCTGACCCCGAGGTATTTTTTAAAGGCGGCATCGTAGTCCTTGCGCCCGAGTCCGGGGTTGCGGACCTGGACCTTCGGGTGGAGGTAGCACTCCTCGGTGGTGAGGAGCGTGCCGCGACCGTTGACGTCGATCCCGCCACCCTCGAGGACGAAGGGCTTTCCGTCGTGCTCGGCGTGGAAGAGGGGCTTGCGGAGGAGGCGCGCGGCGATCTCAGGGACTTTTCGATCTCTCTGCCAGTTGGCGTACTTGGCCCAAGCGTTGAAGTGGAAGTGAACGATCGAGGTCTTCGCGCCGCGGCGAACAAAGATCGGGCCGCTGTCGCGCATCCAGCCGCGGTTGGTGGGGTAGTGGATGAACTCGACGGGACGGAGACTGGCTCCGGCGCGGGAGAGGGTGTGGCGGGCGAGGGTCTCCTCGGTGCGGTTCCTGACGAGAATGCGGACCTTCTCGCCACCCCCGATGCGGCGGACCATCTCACCGTAAACCCAGCGGATGGGGTCGAGCTTGTCGGGCCAGTCTTCCGGGTTGTGTGGCCAACCGAGCCATGTGGCCTCGTGTTTCTCCCATTCGGCTGGCATCCGGTAGCCGAGGGCGGCCGGCGTCTTTCCGCAATCGTCCTTTGTTGGCATGGAGTTGGAGACTACCGAAGGAAATCCGTAAAACGAGTTTGGAAATTCATGACTGTTCGGGGTCAGGGGGCTTCGGCGTTGAGTTGTTCGGCGCGCTGGAGGAGTTGACCGAACTCGGGGGCCTCGGGGTGCCGCGCCGCGAGGCGCTGCATGCACTTTGCGACAGTGGGGTGATCGCGGAGGGTCATCGCCAGGCGGGCGCGGTAGAGGTCGGCGTCGCGCACGACGACCCCCGAGGGGAGACGGTTATAGCGGAGTCGGGCGAGATCGAGAAAGCGCGCGGCGACGGGAGGAGTCCCGAGGAGTTTCGCGATTCCCAGGGCGACGGGCGAGTTCCCGGCGCGAATCCAGCAGTACTCGTTCACCGGGAAGTCGTCGATGAGGGGCACCATCGCGGGCTGCCACGCGGTGAGTTCGGCGATGGGAGAGCGGCGACGCACGATGGATCGTAGGAGTTCGGCGACGTGGTCGAGGTCGCCGTTGAGCCACTCGGCCATGTCCTTCCGCGCGGCCTCGGGGGCGTGCAGGAGGCTGCGCGGAAGCTCCGGGTCGGGAAGGGGCCGTTCGGAGGCGAGCATAAAGAGCCCGTAGGAGGCGCCGAGGGAACGGTAGATGGCAAGTTGCGGGAACTCGCATTGCATGGCCGAGATCTGCGAAAGCTGAGTGAGCGAGGCGCCGTTTGGGGACCAGAGCATGAAGACGCCCCCCGGTGCCAGGGCGCGGCGAGCCGCCGCGAAGAACTCCTGCGAGTTCAGCACCGAGGAATGCGCGGCTTCGAGGGGCGGCGGGGGATCCACGACGATCAGGTCGTACTTCTCGCGGGTGGTGTCGAGGAAGTGGCGGCCGTCGTCCACGATCACGCGCCCCCGGGGGTTGGCCATCACCTCCGCCGCGTCGCGGTGGTAGTAGCCGAAGAGGCGGGGGACGGAGGGGACGAGGTCCACCGCGGTGACCTCGGCCCCCCAAGAGAGGGCGCTGCGGAAGCTCGTGCCCATCCCGAAGCAGATGACGAGGATCTTACGCGGGTGGCCGTGGGCCATGGCCGGGAGGTGGACCATCCACTTCGTCTCGTTGACGAGCATGGTCATCCCGATGCCGTTGACAAGGAGTTGGCGCTCCCAGCCGTTGCCCACAGCGGCGACGGTGGCCACCCGGTCGTGAAGGATGATGCGGCTGCCGGCGCGCTCCTCGAATCCCGGGACGAGGCTGAAGATGGGGATGGCGACGACGAGGGGGAGAAGGGCCGCAAAGCGGAACCGTCCACCCAGCAGGTAGCCGGGGACGACCAGGAGAAGCGTGAGGAGGAGAAGCCCGAGGCGGCAGCCCGCAGCGGGAAGGAGGAGGAACCCGGCGACGAGGGGCCCGGCGAGGCAACCGAGACCGTTCCACGCGTAGATCCACCCGGCGCGGGACGCGGAACCGACGGCATACTGCTCGACGATGAGCGGGGTCCAGAAACCGGTCAGGAAGCTGAAGGGCGTGAGTCCGAGGATGACCTTCCACGCCATCGGCAGCGCGGGGATGGCGACTGCGATGTAAGGGAGGACACCCGAGACGACCACGAGGGGTGCCAGAATGGCGTGTGCGCGCCCCGGTCGCCGCAGGATACCGGGGAACGCGCGGTAGCCAAGGCTGCCTGCGCAGGTGGCCGCGAGGTAGGTCGCCAGCATCGCCGCGAAGGCGTAGACCTCGGTGCCCAGGATCGGGGTGTAGATTCGCGTCCAGACGACCTCGTAGCCAAGGGAGACGAAGCCGACGAGAAAGGTGGTCGCGGTGAGGCGCCCGCCGTTCGGAAGGCGTATTGCGGCGGACGGGACGGGAGCAATTTTTCCATGTGCCTCTCTCGCGTTCGCGAGAAGAGCGAGAGCGAGGAGGGCGGCGGCGACGTTGGCGGCGATCCCGTAGGATTGCGCCCCGCGGAAGCCCAGGTACTCCACGAGGACGAACGCGGTGATGAGCGCACCTGCGAGCGCGCCGGCCACGTTCGCGGCGTAGAGGTGGCCGAAGGAGAATCCGCGTCGCCCTTCGGTGAAGCGCAGAAAGAAGGGGTAAGTGGCCCCCATTGCGACAGTCCACGGGAGCAGCACGATGACGAGACAGCCGACGGTCAGCGCCCAGCGGGGTCCGATGGCGTCCACGGCGACCCACCAACCACATTCGCGCAGCCACGCCATCCATGGGGCGGCAAGCGCCCCCCCGGCGGCGATGATGGTTTCCACCGCGGCGTAGGCCAGGAGCGCACCGCGTGGCGAGAGGGTGCGGCTCCACCACCCGCCGACGAAACTGCCGATCGTGAGGCCGGCCATGAAAAGGGCGAGCGTGACCGCGACCGTCGGAGTTGAGGCGCCGAAAAACCCCATCACCTGCCTCAGCCAGGTGGTTTGGTAGAGCAGCCCCGCGAAGCCGGAGAGCACGAAGCAGGTCACGGCCGTTCCCCGAACGAGGAGTGAGGGCGGGCTCCCGGGCGCCAGCGTTGTTTGCATGGAGACGGAGAGTACCTTGAGGGAGAAAAAATCCGAAACCCGAAATTCCGCGAAAATCGCAAGGACAAGGAACAAGCTTGTCGGCAAGCAACCTTTTGCGACGCGTGGATTTGGAGTTTTCCGTGCGAGGCAGGGGCTGCTAGCGTTGGTTTACTCAATTCCATGAAGAATCCCCGCCCCGTGGTCCTCATTATTCGGGACGGTTGGGGGAGCAACCCCGACCCGTCGCAGGACAAGTTCAACGCCATCAAGCAGGCGAAGCACCCCGTGGACGATCGCCTCATGGCGGAGTATCCGCACGCTCTCATCAAGACCTGCGGGCTCGACGTGGGCCTCCCGAAGGGCGTGATGGGGAACAGCGAGGTCGGCCACCAGAATATCGGGGCTGGGCGGATCGTGGACCAGGAGATCGTGCGCATCGACAAGGCGATCTCCAACGGCGAGTTCTTCTCGAACAAGGCCGCGCTCGGCGCGGTGGAGTTCGTGAAGCAGCGTGGCGGGAAGCTCCACGTGATGGGGCTCATCTCGGACGCGGGGGTCCACGGGACGGTCGACCACCTCATGGGTTGCGTGGAACTCGCGAAGCGCGCCGGGCTCAAGGAGGTCTTTATCCACGCCTTCACCGATGGGCGCGACACGGCGCCCACTTCGGGCGTCCGTTTCGTGAAGCAGATCGAGGAGCGTTGCGGCGAGGTGGGGATGGGCCGAATCGCCAGCGTCTGCGGACGGTATTATGCGATGGACCGCGATCAGCGCTGGGATCGCGTCCAGAAGGCTTACGACTGCCTCGCTTGCGGCAAGGCCCCGCTCGCGAAGAGCGCCGCCGAGGCTCTTGATGCCTACTACGCGAAGCCGAGCCAGCCGACGATGCACGGGGACGAGTTCGTGCCCGCCACCTGCATTGCGGGAAAGGACGGCAAGCCGATGGCGACCGTGGTTGACGGTGACGCGATCCTCTTCTTCAACTTCCGCGGCGACCGTCCGCGCGAGATCACCCGCGCGTTCGTCCAGCCCGACTTCGCGGGCTTCCCGAGAGCGAAGAAACTCGACGTCTACTTCGCGACGATGACCCAGTACGAGAAGGGGCTGGACGTCCACCCGCTCTTCCTCAAGCCGGCGAAGATGGAGAACATCCTCGGGATGCACGCGAGCCGGCTCGGGCTGAAGCAGTTCCGCTGCGCGGAGACCGAAAAGTATCCGCACGTGACCTTCTTCTTCAACGACTACCGCGATGAGCCGTTCGAGGGGGAGGACCGCCTCATCGTGCCGTCGGTGAAAGTGGCGACCTACGATCTCCAGCCCGAGATGTCGGCGGCCGGGGTTTGCGACGAGACGGTGCGGCGGATCGAATCCGGCAAGTACGATCTCATGGTGGTGAACTTCGCGAACCCCGACATGGTGGGGCACACCGGCTCATTGCCGGCGGCGATCAAGGCGGTGGAGTTCGTAGATGGCTGCGTGGGCAGAGTCCTCGCCGCGCTGAAGAAGGCGGGCGGTGTGGCGCTGGTGACGGCCGACCACGGGAACTGCGAGCAGATGTGGGACGTCGTGAACCACTGTCCCCATACGAGCCACACGCTCAACGAGGTGGAGGCGATCGTGGTGGATGACCGTTTCAAAGGGGCAAAGCTGCGTCCCGGCGGCCGCCTCGCGGACCTCGCGCCGACGATTCTCCAACTCATGGGTCATCCGCAGCCGTCGGCAATGACCGGGCAGAGCCTGCTGAAGAAGTGTTAAAAGGTTGGGGATGCTCTCGATCGGGAGAAGCCGCTTGCACAAGGATCAGGGCCGCACCCTCGACTCCTGACCCTTGACCCTTCCCCGGATTCGCGGTGAAATGGGGTCATGTCCGGTCATTCCAAATGGTCGAAGGTCAAGCACTTCAAGGGAAAGATTGATTCCGCGCGTGCTCGGGTGTTCTCGCGGTGCGCAAAGGAAATCGCCATCGCCGCGCGCGCCGGGGGCGGCGACCCGAACTTCAACCCGCGCCTGCGTAGCGCGATCGCGAACGCGAAGGCCGAGAACAGTCCGAACGACATCATCGAGCGGGCGATCAAGCGCGGCACCGGCGATCTCGAGGGCCTGGTCTACGAGGAGCTTGTCTACGAGGGATACGGTCCCGCGGGGGAGGCCCTCCTTGTCGAGGTGACCACCGACAACAAGAACCGTGCAGTGGCGGACCTCCGTAACATCTTCGCGAAAACCGGCGGCAAGTTCGCAACCGCCGGCTCGGTCGCCCACCGTTTCCAGCGCAAGGGCCAGATCCTCGTTCCGAAGGCGCAGATCGGCGAGGAGGAGCTCATGACCCTCGTCCTCGACGCGGGAGCCGAGGACATCAAGTCCGACGAGGAGACCTGGGAAATCCTCACCCCGGTCGAGAAGTTTGACTCCGTCCTTGAGGTCGTGCAGAAGAAGAAACTCGAGCCCTCGAGCGCGCGCCTCACCTACGTGCCACTCATGCTCGTCCCCGTGGCCGATGAGTCCCTTGCAAAGCGGGTCATTCATCTCATCGAGGCGCTCGACGAGCACGACGACGTCCAGCGCGTCCACTCGAACTTCGACGTCCCCGACGAGATCCTCGCGAAGTTGCACGGGTAGGGCAGTGGGGGGCGGGATGGAGCGGAGCCCCTGCCTTAGTTTTCCTGCCATGGTCGGGCCGCCGGCCCGACCCTGCTAGAGAATGACGGGGAGCGCACGCGGCTCGCGTGTCCGATTCGGCGGCTCGCCGAATCGCACTTTGGGCGAGGCGGGCGGGTCGCCCACCTCAACACGCGGGCCGCGTGTGCTCCCCCTCGAACCTTGCAGACCTCCTGGTAGGCTCAGGCGGCGAGGTTGGCGCTCACGTTGTTCCAGTCCACGAACTTGAGGAACTCGTCGATGTAGCCGGCGCGAGCCGTTCCGAAGTCGAGGTAGTAGGCGTGCTCGTACACATCAAGGGCGAGAATCGGCTTCACTCCCCAGACCGGGAAGGTGTTCTGCGCGTCGCCGAGGTAGTTGAAGAGCAGGCCGGTGCGCGGGTCGAACCCGGTCCATGCCCAGCCGCGGCCGGAGATACCGGTCGCCTTGAGGTCCTTGACGTAGTTGTCGTAGCCGCCGAAGGACTTGCTGATCAACTCGCCAACCTTGCCGGTCGGAAGGCCGCCCGCGCCGCCGAGGTTGTTGAAGTAGATCTCGTGGTTGATGAGGCCGCCGATGGCAAACGTGAAGTCGGTTTTCAGGGAGCGGACGGTGCTGAAGATCTGGTTCGCAACCGCCGCGTTGGCGGGGTCCGGGGGGCCGAGCTTCTCGAGTTCGGCGAGGATGGCGTTCGTCTTGTTAACGTACCCCGTGTAGAGCTTCATGTGCTCCTCGTGGGTCCGGTCGGAGATCTTCCCTGTCTTCCCCTTCACTTTCGCGAGGAGCTTTTCCTGATGATTTGGATACTGGTGGGCCATGGTCTTGATTTGTTGGATTGGGTTGTTGGATCTGCCGTGGGGCGGGAAACGTCCTCAGCATAGCCCATATCGCCCGGACGGCAAATGTGTGCGCCGTTGACATCCGCCCCGCGGTTCGGTTCGATGGTGTCCGTGAAAGCCCTGCGCTTCATCCTCTGGCTGGCATGGTTCCTTGTCGCCTTCGTGGCCTTCCTCGTGCTGCTCCAGTACGGGCCGTCCCAACTCACCCAGAACGCGGGCGATCTTTTTGCGGAAGCCAAGGGTTGGGCGGGCCTGTCGCGCTGAGGACATGGGAGGCTGCGTGCGACCGCGTGTCCTGATCGTCGTTCCCGCCCGCCACGGCTCCACCCGGTTCCCGGGCAAGCCGCTCGCTCTCATCGCGGGCGTTCCCCTTGTCGAGCGGGTGCGCCGCCTCTGTCTCCGGGTCCCCGGTGCGCCCCGCGTGGTTGTGGCCACGGACGATGCGCGGATCCTGCGCGTGGTGCTCGCGTTCGGGGGTGAGGCGCGGATGACGCGCCGCGACCACCCGAGCGGGACCGATCGCGCGGCCGAGGTCGCCCGCGCCGTGCCGTGCGACCTTGTGGTAAACGTGCAGGGAGACGAGCCGCTCCTGGAACCGCGCGAGATCGGGCGGCTCATCGCCGCGATGGCGCGGGACCGTGCGGTGGAGATGGCCACCCTCTGCCACCCGATCCGCGACTCGCGTGAGCTTGCGAACCCGAATGCGGTGAAGGTGGTCCTCGACGCGCAGGGCGACGCCCTCTACTTCTCGCGTTCCCCAATCCCGCATTTCCGCGACCTTCCCGCTTCGAACTTCCCGCTTCGAACTTCTTACCGTCATGTCGGGATCTATGCCTACCGCCGAGATTTTCTCCTGCGCTACGTTCGCTGGCCGCAGTCGTTCCTCGAGAAGGCCGAAAAACTTGAGCAGCTTCGCGCCGTGGAACGCGGGATCCGCATCCGCGTCCTGGTCTCCGGTTACGAGCCGGTCGGGGTGGATGTTCCCGCCGACGTGAAACGCGTGGAGCGGCTGCTGAGGAAGAGAAATTAGGCGTCGCCGCTGACGAGGTTGCGCAGGTAGCGCGCGTACTCGGTCTTGCCCATGCCCTCGGCGAGGCGGAGGAGCCCCGCGTCGTCGATCCACCCCTGGTCGCGGGCGATCTCTTCGATGCAGGCGATCTTCAGCCCCTGGCGCGCCTGGATCGCCTGGATGAAGCTCCCCGCCTGGAGAAGGGCGTCCGCGTTGCCCGTATCCAGCCACGCGATCCCGCGGCCGAGCGAGATGACGTCGAGCTTTCCATCGTGCAGGTAGGAGAGGTTGAGGTCGGTGATCTCGAGCTCTCCGCGCTTCGAGGGTCGGAGGCGCTTCGTCCGCTCGACCACGGTCGTGTCGTAGAAGTAGAGGCCGGGCACCGCGTGGCTGGAGCGCGGCGTCGACGGCTTCTCCTCGATGGAAAGGGCGCGGCCCTCGGGCGAAAACTCGATGACCCCGTAGTCGGAGGGGTTGGCCACCTTGTAGGCGAAAACGGTGGCCCCTTCGGGCTGCGCGTTCGCGCGGGCGAGGTGGCGGGTGAGGTCGTGCCCGTAGAAGACATTGTCGCCGAGGACGAGGCAGGCGGGGGCGCCCGCGAGGAACTTTTCCCCGATGAGGAAGGCCTGGCTGAGCCCTCCGGGATTGGGTTGCTCGGCGTAGGAGATTCGCAGGCCGAGTGGGGCCCCATCCCCGAGAAGCTTTTGGAAGTGAGGGAGGTCGTGCGGGGTGGAGATGAGAAGGATGTCGCGGAGCCCCGCGAGCATGAGGACCGAAAGCGGGTAGTACACCATCGGCTTGTCGTAGATGGGCAGGAGCTGTTTGCTCACCGCCCGGGTGACCGGGTGGAGTCGGGTGCCGGCTCCGCCCGCAAGGATGATTCCTTTACGCGTTGGCATGGGAGGGAGATTTGAGGGACACGCTACGATTGGATTTTCATGCTGCGGCGGCCGAAGACCTTGAGCACGGCAGGACAGACGTAGAGCGAGGTGGCCATGCAGAGCCCCACGCCGAGGGTCATGAGCAGGCCGAGGCTGGAGATCCCCCGGTGGGTGGCGAAGGCCAGGGTCCCGAACCCGAAGATGGTCGTGAGCGCGGACAAGAGGATGGCCTTGCCAGTGCTTGTCGAGAAGAGCGCGGGAGAGCTGCTTTCCCGGTAGCGATCCACCGCGTAAACGCCGTAAGCCACCCCGATCCCGATGATGAGGGGAAGGGTGACGATATTGGCGGGGTTGAAGGGAAGGCC
This sequence comes from uncultured Verrucomicrobiota bacterium, assembly GCA_964653025.1. Classification (GTDB taxonomy): domain Bacteria; phylum Verrucomicrobiota; class Verrucomicrobiia; order JABWAM01; family JABWAM01; genus JABWAM01. Next base: position 8,407 of record CAZZBZ010000018.1, on the reverse strand, counting down.
CACAAGCGGCATGAGCCCGACCGTCCATAGGATTCCAAGGAAGAGCGGGAGGAGAGTGATGAGACTGTACTTGAGGCTGCGGAAGTGGAGGAAAACCAGGAAGACGATCATCCCGAACGCGTAGAGCCCGGCCTGCTCGTAGCTGGTCTTCAGGAGTTCGATGTACTCATAGTTCTGGACGGGGGTGCCGGTGATGTCGGGGTCCACGCGGCGGAGATCGCGCACGAAACGGTCGAGCGGGTCGCGGTCCCAGATGTCCTCTCGCGGGTAGATTTGGAGGAGGATACGGCCCGAGCGGCCGATGAACTGGTCCTTCATGCTCTTCGGGAGATCCTCGACGGTGATCTGGCGATCCACCTTCTGGCGCTTGAGGAATTCGAGGTTCTGTCTGAGTTCGCCGAAAATTTGAGCCTGATAGGCACCGAGGACGGTCTCGGCCTTGGCCTGATCCATTTTCTCGAGTACCGCGAGGGCACGGTCCATGGCGCGGGTGAGCTTTCCAAAAAACTCGTCGGCGCCCTCCCTTTGTCCTTTGGAACCCCAATGGCGGGCGAGTTTCCAGGTTTTCTCGCAGTTCACGCTGAGGAGGCGGATCACGCGAACGTTTTCGGCCACGTCGATGCGGTCGCCGGATTTTGGGATGTGGACCGACTCCAAGTGGCGCTTGATACGCTTGATGATCTCGAGTTTGCGCACCTGGTCGCTGGGAACGATCTCGGTAAGGCTGAGGACGTTCTGGACGGAGGGCTGCTGACGGAAGCGCGCGGCGCGATCGGTCGCCTCGGCGAGGTCCTTGCAAAGGGAGGCGGCGAAGATCACGGAGTGGGAGCCCTTCGAGTCGATGAGTTTGCGCTCGAACTTCACCGACTCGAGCGTCGGGTTCTGGAGCTTGAGGAGGTTGTAATCGAAGCCGGTGAGCGGGACGGCGAGAACGGCGAGCAGGGTGATTGCCGTGGCGATCACGATCACGGAACCCGCGTGATCGAGCACGATGCGGTCGAAGAGGTGGTGCTTCTCGTATTGCTGGCTCACCGGCACCTGGCGGGTTGCCCAGCCCTTGCGATCGCGGAGGTAGAGCAGGGCGGGGAGCAGGGTGAGGTTGGCACCCATGCAGAGCAAGATGCCGGTGCCGCTGATGAGCCCCATCTCGCGCAGGCCGGTGAACTGGTTGAAGCACATCGTGTAGAACGCGAGCGCCGTGGTGGTCCCGCCGGTCAGGATCGCGTTGCCTGTGTGGCTGAGGGTGTTGGCGATGGCGGTGACGATATCCGGCGCGTGCGGCAACTCTTCCTCGTAGCGGCCGAGGATCTGGATGCCGAAGTCGATTCCCAGCCCGAGGATCATCGGGATGAAGGTGATACTCAGGATGTTGAGCCGCCCCACGCCGAGGGTGGTGAAGCCCATCGTCCAGCACACGGCCACGACGAGGACGCCGATCGCCAACGCCGGGCGGGAGAACTCGCGGTAGGAGTACCCGAAGAGCCCCGCGATCAGGATGAAGGTGACAATCGAGGCGATCGTCGTGTCGCGGGTGCTGGCGATGGACTCATCCTCGCTCAGGGCGGGTTCGCCGGTGAGGCCGACCTCAATCCCCGGGAACTTTCCCTGCGCCTCGGCGATGAGGGCCCGCAGCGGCTTGATGGCGACATCGTGTCCGCCGAAGCTCGCCTCGAGGTTGGGGGAGGGGACCATGAGCAGGAGGATCTTCCCGTCCTCGAAGGCGATGTACTCGTTGATCGCCTGCTGGTGCTGCATGTCGGCGAACTCGGCCTTCTCGGCGAGGAAGTTGCCGAAGCTTACCGTCTTGAGAACTTTCTTTCCCTCGAGGCGGTCGGCGAGCACCTCGAGGCTCTGGACGAACTCGTTGGCGAACTTGTCCAGGCCTTCCTCGTCCTTGTTCTTGCGCAGGTTTTTGGGATCAAGGCGAACGGCGGCCTCGGTGAGCAGGCCGGTGAGGTCCACAGTGCGCTGCTTGCCCATGGCGCCGATCGAGCTTCCGATCTGCTTGGCCATCTGCTTTTCGATGTCGGCGAGTTGCTCCGTCTCGAGGAAGAGCAGGCCGCGGTCGAGGAGATCGCCGAAATCGATGCGATAGAAAATTTTACGGAAGAGATCGGATCGTTCGCGGAGCTTCCCGGCGAGAAACTCCACGCAGTCGCGGTTGCGCTCGAAGGAAGGGCCGGCGACGACGAGGATGTAGTCCTCCTCGGAGCGGAACTCGCGCGTGTACTCGAGGTAGAGTCGGTGGTAGCGGGCGCCGGACTGGAGAAGGTCGTTCGGGTTGCTGGTGAAGACGAGACCCTTCACGGTGATCCACGCAGAGACCGCTGCGAGGGCGATGCTGGCCAGGACGATCGGCCATGCGAGGCGGGCTACCGCGAGTGCGATACCGCGGAGGAAACGGGGGCGGAAGCCTTCGGAGGGGTTCATGCGTGAAAGGGGAGGGTGGCCTGGTTCATGGCTCCCCGCGGGGAGCGATCGCGGAGAGGAAGAATCCCCGCTGTTTCTCGCTGATGGGGCGCTGGAGTTTCTCGAGCACGGCGAGCATGTCCTCCCAGCAATGGCGCTTGATCGCCGGCGCGGGATTATGGAGCAGATAGGACGGGTGGAAGGTGGGCATCAGTGGGATGCCTGAGAAATCCAGCCACTTTCCCCGCAAGCGGGTAATTCCCAGGGTGAGGTCGGGGCAGAGCCCCTTCACCGCCGTGTCCCCAAGCGCCACGAGCACGCGCGGGGCGATCAGCTTGATCTGCTCACGCAACCACGGGAGGCAGGTGGCCATTTCCTCGGGGGTCGGCTTGCGGTTGCCCGTCGGGGTGTCCACGTCGGGGCGGCACTTGAGGACGTTCCCGATGTAGATCTCCCCGCGATCGAGGCCCATTGTCTGGATCAGTTTCGTGAGAAGTTGGCCCGCCCGGCCCACGAACGGCTCGCCCAGGCGGTCTTCATCGGCCCCGGGAGCCTCGCCGACGAACATCAGTTCGGCGTCCGGGTTGCCCACGCCGAAGACGACCTGCTTGCGAAAACGCACGAGGTGCGGGCACTTCTCGCAAGCGAGGGCCTTCGCGCGCAAGGCTTCAAACGCCTTCCGCTTCGCGGGATCCTTCGAGGTCCGGGGGGGCGTGGATGCAGGCGCGGATGCGGGGGAATGGGAGGGGATGGGTCGCGAGGGGGCGGCCGTGGCGGGGATGGGATTGCCCTTTGCGAGTTGCGCGGAGATTTCCTCCCATTCTCCGATGAGAGAGGGATCGAGTCGCAAGAAGCGCACGCCCTTCGCCCGTTCCTGTTCGAGGAACTGGAGAGTGCTGATTATCGCGTCGGGATCTCGCCGTGCGGTCATGGGGCCTTTGGAAAGGGCCGAAACGCTAGCACACCCCCTTTGCCAAAGGGAAGAAAAACGACCGTGGCCGGTCGGAGGGCTGACTCGCGATTGGAGGGACGGCGTGTCGCCGTCCGTCTTTCCTCTCCGCGGCCTCCCCGCTCGACCGCGGCTACAGCAGAGGTCGCACCACGATCGGAATCCCTCTTCTGTAGACGGGGTCGTCGACCCCGTTCCTCTTTCTGCCAAGGGAGAGGCAACCCGCTGCCGCGGGATCGTGCCCTCGGCAGTCAGCGGGGAGGCACCCCGTTCAGGGCTGTGGGGGTGCGGCCGGGGTGGCGGGGGTTGAAGGCGTGCCGCCCTGGTCGCTGGCGTGGCGCTCCTTGAACTTTTCGCGAAACTGCTGGCGCTCCTCGGGGGACATCTTCTGCCAGCGCTCGAAGTTTTTCTTCACCTTCTCACGCTGCTCGGGGGACATCTTCTGGAGCTTTTGAACCCGGTCCTCGAACGCCTGGCGCTGCTCGGAGGTCATGTCCTTAAAAACGGGAAGCTTTGCCATCTCTTCACGACGCTGCTCCGGGGACATGCTGTCGGCCTTCTCGCGGAAGGCCTGGACCTGATTTTTTTCCTCGGGGCTGAGCTTTTCAAAGCGATCTCGCATCTCCTGGTGGCGCTTCTGGGCCTGCTGCATGAACTGCGAGCGCTCCTCGGGACTCATTTTTTCCAACTTCGCGCGCATCTCGGGAGGCATGCCCATGCCGCCGCCGGGGCCACCCTTTCCGCCGGGGGTGCCCTGTTCCTTGTGTTGCTGCCCGGCCCTTTTCAGCATCCGTTCCTGCTGCCCCTGGCTGAGAGTTTTGAAGAAGGATTGCTCCTGAAGGGCCTTCTGGCGCTGCTCGGGCGTCAGCCCTTTGTTTTCCTCGAAGAAAGCGAGGGCCTTCTGGCGTTGCTCCGGGGTGAGTCCCGTTTTTTTCTCACCCTGCGCTGCGGGCGAGGGCGAGGTGGGTGGGAGTTGGTCCTGGGCCGCGAGCGGGCCGATGCAGGCGAGGGTGAGGCAGCCTGCGACCGCGATGAGTGCGGTCGCACGAGATGGGAGGTAGGAGGTCATGGTAGGTTCAGAGTTCATCGAGGTGCTCGATCACATCGAGGTTCTGGATGAGATCGAGGTTTCGCGCCAGGATTTCCAGTTCTCCCCGGACCGCGGAAGCGGTGCCGCCCGCGGGCTGGATGAACAGCCCGATGGTGAAGCAGGCGACCGCGGCGGCGACCGCGACCACCCAGCGGGGGGTGGAGCGTGGCAGGGTCAGCCAGTCGCGGACGAAGACCGAAGTTCGGTGGAGGGAGGAGCGGGAGAGCTCCCGGGCTTCCTGGTCGCGGCGCTCCTGGACCCTCGCCACGAAGTTAGAAGGCGGGCGGGCGCGTGGTACGCGTCCGAGCGCCTTCCAGAGCACCTCGTCTTCTTTCCAGTCTGGGGGGAGGGGGTTCATGGTTCCTGATGGTCGATCTTCGCGGTCCTAAGCGGGGCGGTCTTCGACCGGCGAGTCCTTGCAGTCGGGCCAACATTGGGATTCAACACCGTCCTCACCGCGAAGTTGCGCGACGGGAGAAAAATCTCAGTCCCAAAGATTCGGTTCAAAAATAGAAGAGCCTCTTTTGACAGCCTCCCGAAGCGGGTTTAGCTTGCCCCGCATTCCGATGGAGATTGCGATGGAGATTGCAAGGACAGGTTGGCTTGCGTTGGTCGCGCTCGCGGTGTTTGTCCCGTGCCCGTCGACCCATGCCGCGCCGTCCCCCCCTTTTTCCTCGCCGAAAACACAATCTGTGAAAACCGAGCAAGCCACCTTTGCCGCCGGCTGTTTTTGGGGCGTGGAGGCCGACTTCCGCGCCCTGCCCGGCGTCCTCCGCACCACCGTCGGCTATACCGGGGGCGTGGGGGAGAACCCCACCTACGAACAGGTCTGCACGGGGCGCACCGGCCACGCCGAGGCGGTGCTCGTCGAGTTCGACCCCTCGAGGGTCACCTATGTGAAACTCCTCGATCTCTTCTGGAAGTGCCACGATCCGACCACCCTCAACCGCCAGGGACCCGACCTTGGGACGCAGTATCGCTCCGCGATCTTCTTCCATGGCGAGGCCCAGCAAAAGGCGGCGATGGAATCGAAACGGAAGCTGGAGGGGACTCGCACTTTGACGGGCCCGATCGTCACGCAAATCGTGGCGGCCGGCCCCTTCTTCCGAGCGGAGGAATACCACCAGCAGTATCTTGAGAAGCGGGGACAGGCCCGATGCCCTCGATGAGATCCTGCCCTCCCCCATGAATCTCCGATGGTGCCTGGAACTCGCGGTAGGATGCGCCCTTGCCGCCATCGCCGGGATCACCTTTGACGCCTGCTCTTCAAAAGCTCTGCGCAAGAAACCCTTCCCCACCATGCCTCCCCCGACCGTCACCGTTCGCCTCCTCGGCCCCGACGGGCGCCCCGCGACGCCCTCGACGGTCGAGAAGGTCATCCTGGAAGAGGACGAGTGGCAGCGTCGCCTCAATCCCGAGCCGTACCGGGTGACGCGCGGCAAGGGGACCGAGCGCCCCTTCTGCGGGGCGTTCCACGATCACAAGAAGCCGGGGCTATATTTCTGCGTCTGCTGCGACCTTCCCCTCTTCTCGGCGGATTCCAAGTTCGATTCAGGAACCGGCTGGCCAAGCTTCTTCCAGCCGTTCGCGAAGGAGAACATCCGTGAGCACCGGGACATGGGCCACGGGATGGCCCGAACCGAGATCCTCTGCGCCCGCTGCGACGCCCACCTCGGCCATGTCTTCGACGACGGCCCGGCGCCCACGCACCTCCGCTACTGCCTGAACTCCGCCGCACTCGTCTTCCGCGAGCAGTTTGCGCCTGCTTCCCCCGCCCCGCCACACCGCACGGCGAAGTAGTCCCCAGAGGCAGCCTCCATTTCCCCGTCCCCTCTGTGGAGTCTCCGCGCATTCGCGCTTGACACACCACGGAACTGGTGTTACAAAATATTTAAATCGTAATATGAGACTTTCAGTTTTCAGAATACCCATACGCGGGTTGGCCGCTGCAATCCTTGCGTCATTTCTGTCTCTCCATCTCGTTGCGGCAGAGGAGAAAGGAACATCCATCTCGTCCGCCTGTGCCGAAGCGAGCGCGGACACCCCTGAGTCGCCCTGGGAACGCGAGACGCTGACGGGCAGCTGGGGCGGCACGAGGACGCGGCTGGCGGAGAAGGGGCTGGAGTTTGAGACGATTTACATTGGCGAGGTTCTGGCCAACGTGCAGGGCGGCGTGCGCAGGGGTGAGCTTTACCAGGGGTTGCTGCGGTCGGACGTGAACCTGGACATTGAGAAGGCCGGCGGCTGGAAAGGGGGCGCGTTCCACGTCAGCGGCCTGTGGATCGAGGGCACGGAGCCGAACAGCCACAACGACATTGCCGGGATGACCGGCACGGCGTTCCTGGAACCGAGCAATATCTCGGCCTACGATACAGCCCGACTCTACGAGCTGTGGATGGAGCAGGGATTCTTTGACGGCAGGCTTTCCTTCCGCGGCGGCCAGGTTGCCCTGGACGAGGAGTTCTTGTGCAGCGAATATGGATGCCTGTTCCTGAGCGGCACGTGCGGTTGGCCGGCCTTCATGTCGGCCACGATCCCCAGCGGCGGCACGGCGTATCCGGTCGCCGGACTCGGCGGGCGCGTGAAGTGGACGCCGATCGAACAACTCGACCTCCTCGCCGCGGCGGTCGAGGGCGACGTGTGCGATCAAGACGGCATCAACCGGAACGGGACGGATTTTCATTGGGGCGACGGCGAAGGCGTCCTGGCGATCGTGGAGGTGGCCTATCGTCTGAACCATGAGAAAGAATCCAGGGGCCTGCCCGGCACTTACAAACTGGGAGGGTGGTACCACAGCGCCCGGTTCGATCACCTTTCCCTGGACAGCGACGGCCTGAGTCTCGAGGACGACGGCACGCTGTCGGGCCTGGCCTCCCGCGGCGTGCCGCGAAACTGTCACGGCAACGGCGGCGTCTTCTTCAATATTGACCAGATGCTCTTCCGCGAAAAGAAGGGCCTGGATGAAGGGCTGGGGCTTTACGCGCGCGTCGCGCCGTGGATGGGCGACGACTGCAACTCGATGGACTTCTATGCTGCCGGCGGCCTGGCCTACAAAGGCGCCATCCCCACGCGCGAAAACGATGTTTGCGGCGTGGCGATCAACTACTGCCGCGTCAGCGACAGCCTGCGCCGCGCCCAGCGTGACGCGAACACCATCGTCGCGTTGGGCGGCACGCCCAACCACCTGGCGGAGGGCCCCGTTCCGGATTACGAAATGTCGCTGGAGGCCACCTACCGGGTCGCGTTGGCGCCATGGTGGTCGTTGCAGCCGGACTTCCAATACATCTTCCATCCGGGCGGATCGAAAGCGCTGGAAGACGCCGTGGTGGTCGGCCTGCGGACGACGGTCTCATTCTAGATCGATGAACGAGCGCCCCAAGTGCCTCGCTCCATGCCAGGAGCCGAACGTCTCTTCACCCCACACCGAAAGAACCTGACCTGACCCCATGCACACGCATCCCCATGCCCCCCGCGAGCCGCTTTCCCGCTTCAGCGCCACCATGCCGCGAGGGCTGCTCCGGCAGCTCGATGCCATGGCGAAATCCCGCGGCCAGGAGAACCGCTCCCAGGCCATCGCCGAACTCGTGCGCAATCGCCTCGTTGAGCACGACGCCGAAAAGAGCACCGGACAGGTCGTTGGCACCATCACCCTCGTCTACGATCACCATCACCACCACCTGCAGGAGGCGCTCACCCACATCCAGCACGACCACTGCGGCGAGATCATCTCCACCCTCCACGTCCACATGGACCACGACCACTGCCTCGAGGTCCTCGTCGTGCGGGGGCGCGCCGGCCAACTCCGCCACCTCGCCGACCACCTCATCACCACCCGCGGCGTGAAGCACGGGAAACTGACGGTGACCGCGACCGGACGCAGCCTCTCGCACTAGCCCCCATGCACATCCCCGACGGATTTCTCGATACAAAGACGGTGGCCATCACATGGGTACTCGGCG
>CAZZBZ010000017.1:0-53135 GCA_964653025.1 uncultured Verrucomicrobiota bacterium | reverse complement strand
GGGCAAGGTCATTTTCGTCGGCAGCACCGCCGAGATCCAGGCCAGCACCGATCCCATCGTGAAGCAGTTTATCCACGGCGAGGCGGACGGCCCCATCTCTTTCAAACAGTCCGGCGATGACTACCTCAAATCCCTCTTCGGCGATTCCTAAACCGAGACATTGCTGATCTCTGATTTTCGATTACCGATTTCTCAAACCGCCCTTTCCATTCAAAGAACTTTCGCTGAGGAATTCCCGAACCACGCCAAATCTTTACACGCACTGGTTCCTGCCAATCAGAAATCAGCAATCTGAAATCATCAATCACCCGCCTCCTCCCATGAATACTGACACCCGAGCCCGCATTAAAATCGGCGCCGTCGCCCTCGTTTCGATGACCCTCTTCGGAATTTTGGTCGCCGCCATCGCAAAGATCGACCTTCGCCCAAAGCGCGAGATCTGCGTTAACTTCGCCTTCATCAACAGCCTCGAGATCAATGCCCCCGTCCGTTTCGCCGGCGCCCGCGTGGGGGAGGTCAAGCGCCTCAAGATCCTCAATCCGGAGGAGCGCGCCCAGTTCACGCGCAACCCGCCCTACATCCAGGTCTACGCCCACGTGGACCGCAACATCCAGATTCCCAAGGACACGCGCGCCATGGTCAATACCATGGGTTTCATGGGGGAGAAGTACCTCGAACTCATGCCCGAGTCCCGCTCCACCACCTACCTCGGCGAGAACGAGATCCTCGAGGGCGTGGACCCCACCGCGATGGATACCGTCTTCGCCTCCGCCAAACAACTCGCCGACGAGATGCAGGTTGCGGCCAAGAACATGAACGCCATCGTCATCCAGATGCAGGACCGCCTCCCCGTCCTCATCGGGGAGATGGAGAAGACCCTCGGCACCGCGAACGGACTCGCCAACGACGCCAAGGAGCACCTCCCCCCCCTCATCGCCGAGATGGAGAAGACCCTCGTCAGCGCGCAACTCCTCGCCAACGACGCCAAGAAGCTCACCGGCGACGTCCAGCAGGTATTCACCCGCAACCGCGAGGACCTGGAGAAGCTGATCCAGAACGCCCGCCAGATCACCATCTACACCAAGAGCCTCACCCACGTCCTCGCCTCCCGCCCATGGAAGCTCGTCTGGGGCTTCGGTGGGCCGCTCGAGATCGAGCCCGAGGACGAGAAGTACCAGCCTTCGGAGAAGAACCACCCCGCGCAGAAGTCGGAGGGGTACAAGGCCCCCGAAAAATGAAAATCCTCCGAGACCACACCTGCCGCCGAACAGCCCTGAGCGGACAGCCCTGAGCGGACTTCATTTCCAGTTGCCAACTGGCCGTTGGTATTTCCTCAATGAAGCCCTGCGAATCCCCCGCGTTCGCCCCGACCGCCACGGACCCCTACCGCGGCCTCGTCCGGGTGAGTTGCATCATCAACTCGATCAAGGACTATCGCGAACTCCTCACCGGCCTCCTCGCCACCACCAAGGAGGTCATGGACTGCGAGGCCGGTAGCCTCATGCTCTACCATGAGGAATCCAACGACCTCGTCTGGCATATCGCCCTCGGCGAGAAGGCCGATAAGCTCAAGGAGATGGGCCGCCTTCCCATGGGCAAGGGCATCGCCGGCTGGGTCGCCCAGAACCGCAAGCCTGCGCTTGTCCCCAACACCGACACCGACGAGCGCTTCTTCCGCGGCGCCGACACCCGCACCGGCTTCCAGACCCGTTCCATCATCTGTGTTCCCCTCGAGTTGGACGGCAAGCTCGTCGGCGTCCTCCAGGCCCTCAACCCAAAAAACAAGAAGAGCTTCGACGAGCGCGACCTTGAGATCTTTGAGGCCTATGGCTCCATGGCCGCCACCGCCATCGAGAAGATCCGTTGGCAGGAGGCCATGGTTGAGCAGGCCCGTTTCAAGCAGGACCTCGAGGCCGCCCGCGAAATCCAGGCGCGTTTTCTCCCCCAAAGCCTCGACGGCCTCGCCGCCGACCTCCAACTCGCCTTTGCCTACCAGCCCGCACAGCAGGTCGGCGGCGACTTCTACGACGCCCAGCAGACCGCGGGCGGCGCGGTCGCCCTCCTCTTCGGCGACGTCACCGGCAAAGGAATGCCCGCCGCCCTTCTCATGGCCCAGATCCTTTCCGAGTTCCGCCACCAGGTGCCCCTCAGCAGCGATCCCTCCATGATCCTCTCCCGCATGAACGACGCCCTCGCCGCGCAGAGCACGCGGGGGATGTTCGCCACCTCCTGGTGCGGACTCGCCCGCTCCGTCCCCGGCGGAATCGAGTGCGTTCACGCCTGCGCCGGACACCCCGCCCCTCTCCGTGCCGGGAATGGCAGGGCCGCGTTCGTCGAGGTGCAATCCGGCCCCCCGATCGGGATCGCCCCCGGGATGGAGTACCCCTCCTCACGCATCGTGCTGGCACCGGGCGAGATCGTCTGCCTCTACACCGACGGGGTCACCGAGGGACGCGACCCCGCCGGGCAGGAATACGGCACCGAGCGCCTCCGTTGCCTCGCCGAGACATGGAAGGGCCATGCAAAGTCCTCCGCCGAATCGGTCATCACCGACGCGAAATGTTTTTGGAACGGTGCCCCCCAGCGCGACGACGTCACCCTCCTTCTCTTCGGCCCCCGATGACATTGCCAGTTGCCGATTGCCAATTTCCAATTGGCCGCAAGACCTCCGGGCACGTCCGCCTCGTCGCTGCGAGCCGTTTCGGGCGGATCGGCCTGCATGCGTTCCCCCCCTCTCCCCCGCGCTTCTCCGCATTTGGAAATTGGCGATTGGCGATTGGCAATCCATGAAGGCGCCCGTCCGCCATGTCTGTCGGAGTTGCCCCTCGCAGATGTCGCAACTTCGTGCCTGCGTGCGTGACTCGGCAAAGACCTTCGGCTTCGACGAGAACACGGTGATGAAGCTCGTCCTCGCTGTGGACGAGGCCTGTACCAACATCATCCGCCACGCCTATCATGGGGAAATCCACCACCCCATCGAGATGGACATCGAGGCGCGCGGCAACACCTGGGAGGTCCGCCTCCGCGACTACGGCGCCCGGTGCGACCCCTCCCAACTGAAGGGCCGCGAGCTTCACGAGGTCCGCCCCGGCGGCCTCGGACTGCATTTCATGCGGCAGGCATTCGATGAGGTCACCTTCACCCCGGCCCCCGACAAGGGCACGCTCCTCACCCTCCGTAAGCACCGCATCCCCGCGTAGCCACGCAATCCCAAGGAAGCCCTCCTGCTCCTCGGGCGAGAGTTGATGCGGCATCTATTTCCGAGGGGGCCGCTCGCGCGCGGATTCAACCTCGCCGCCACGATTTCGATTCGACCCGGGCCCATCGGTCCGCTTCGAGGATCTCGTCGAGGGACGCGTGCTCGACCAGCCGATGCTGCGACAGGGCGGCCTCCACGAGGGCCCAGATGTCGGGGAAGCCGATCTCCCCCTTCATGAAGCGGTCCACGGCAATCTCGTTCGCCGCGTTGAAGACCGCGGGCGCCGTCCCCCCGCGCTCCCCCGCCGCACGGGCGAGGCCGAGCGCCGGGAAGCGCTCGTGATCCGGCATCTCGAAATCGAGCCGCGCAATCTTCGTGAAATCGGCCGCGGGCAGCGTGTTTGCCAGCCGCTCGGGGTAGGTCAGCGCGTACTGGATCGGGAGCCGCATGTTCGGTTCGCAAAGCTGCGCGAGCAGCGAGCCATCCACGAACTCAACGAAGGAGTGGACGATGCTCTGCGGGTGGATGACCACCTGCACGCGCGCCATCTCGATGTCGAAAAGCCAGCGCGCCTCGATCATCTCCAGCCCCTTGTTCATCAGGGTTGCCGAGTCGAGGGTGATCTTGCTCCCCATGTTCCAGGTCGGATGCTTGAGCGCCTCCTGGAGCGTAATCTTCGCGAAATCGGCCTTCGGTTTCTTGCGGAATGGTCCGCCCGAGGCGGTCAGCCAGAGGTTGCGCACCTCGTGGCGCGGCTTGCCGTCGAGGCATTGCCAGATCGCGTTGTGCTCGCTGTCCACGGGCAGGATCTTCACCCCCTTGCGCTTCGCCGCCGCCGTCACCGCCTCCCCCGCCATCACGAGAATCTCCTTGGAGGCCACGGCGATGTCCTTGCCCGCCTCGATCGCCGCGAGCGCGGGACGCAGCCCCGCGGTGCCGACGATCGCGATAAGGACGATGTCCGCCTCGGGCATCGTGGCCAGCTCGATCAGCCCCTCCTCCCCGGCAAGGAGACGCGCCACGCCCCCCGTCTTCTCGCGGAGCTCGGGCAGCTTTGCCGCGTTGAAGACGCAGGCCGCGACCGGTCGATACTCGCGCACCTGGCGCGCGAGTTCGTCGAGGTTTCCTCCCCCGGCGGCAAGGCCCACCAGCTTCAGGCGGTCGGGCAAATCCCCCACCACCTTGAGCGTGCTCTGGCCGATGGAACCGGTGGAACCGAGCAGGACGACGCGTTTCATCGGGCCGATGCTTGGGGGATCGTGCGAAAAATGCAAGCCCGGCTCAAGAGACGGGGAGAAGAACAGGAAGCCACGGATGAAACGCGGATGCGCACGGATGAAGAATACGCCGATTCCACCACATGGAATCGGCGCGACTTCGTTTGCGAGACGGGGTCTTTTCCGTAACGGAGAAGTGGCAAGTCCATGTAGCGGACTTGCCTCATTCTCCCTGCCATCCGTGTTTCATCCGTGGCGATCCCAACAACGTTCGGCGGAATCCCGGGCTTTCTCCCTTCCGATGGGCCTGCTAGAAGAAACCCACGCATATGTGCATCCTGGACCGCCTGCTTCTCCGCGAGTTTCTGAGGCCCTTCGTGGCCTGCCTCGTGGCGTTCCTGCTCTGCATGGTGGTCTACGACCTCTACGACAACATCCAGGATTTCATCAACGCGAAGACCCCGATCGGCGTCATCTTCCGCTACTACAGCATCCTCGTCCCCGCATGGCTGGTCCAGGTGATGCCGATCACCCTGCTCCTCGCCCTGCTCTACGCGCTTTCGGACATGTCCAAGCACGGGGAACTCACCGCGATGCGCGCGAGCGGACTCTGGTTTGGGCGCCTCATGTTCCCTTTTTTCCTTCTCGGGGTATTGGGCTCCGCGGCCATGATGTTCGTCAGCGTGCTCTGGTCGCCTGACGCCCTCCAGTCTTCAAAGGAACTCCTCGACACAAACACCCAGCCCGCCGAGAAACCCCAGGCGCGCGCCACCGGGGTGACCTACCGCGACGTTCGTGGCAACCGCTTCTGGGTGGTCAGCATGCTCGACCCCGCCGAGCAACGGGCCACGGGCGTCGAGATTGTCCAGAGCGACGAACGCAAGGGAAACCAGCTTCGCATCAGCGCGGCCGCGGGCGCCTACCGTGACGGCTTCTGGATTTTCGAAAATGTGATCGTCTACGACTACCGCCTGCCCCCTTCGGACCCGGCCAGCCTGCGCAGGGAGGCCGCCTTCGAGGCACGGGATTTCACGGAATCCCCTTCCCAACTGATCACCCGATCAAGAAAGCCGAAGCGCATCCCCACCGCGGAGCTCTGGGAGAACCTCCGTTACGCCGATCGCCTCCCTCCGAAACTCGTGGCGCTCTATGGCTGCGAGTTTCACTCGCGCATCGCCTACCCGCTTGCCTGCATGGTCGTCGTCTTCATCGGCGTGCCGTTCGGGGTGATCGGCCAGCGCCGCAGCACCTTCATGGCGGTGGTGAACGCCCTGCTCGTCTTCTTCGCCTACATGCTCGCCTGCCAGGTACTTCTCGTCCTCGGCCAAAGCGGGCGCCTCCCCGCGGCCGTGGCCGCATGGCTGCCCAATATCGCCTTCGTCGGCGCCGGCCTCTGGCTCGCCCGCCACCTGCGCTAGCCCAAATATCTCACACTTCGTGTGAATATTTGGGCTTTGTGCGGCGTTCCGCCGCAGGGGATTGGCGCGCCAAGAGGCGCGCAAGGGGAGTTCGCCTCGATCCAGGAGTTCATCTTCCCCTCCTTCTGCTCACCGCTTACTGCGCACCGCTTACTGCTTCTGCCCCCCTCTTCTCCCGCCACAAATCTCTCAGGTGCCCGTACTTCCAAAAAACCTCGCACGCGCTAACCCACGCAATCCACGCCCCGCGCCAGCCATCCATCCACCCCGCCTTGAGGAGGAAGGCGCGGAGAAAACGAAGCGGCGGGCGAAACCAACGGTCCGACCAGATGAAGGGCCTCCCCTTCTCAAACTGGTTCCGCGCCCAAAGACCCGCGTACTTCCGCGCCCGGGCCAGATGATCCTGACGATCCCGAAAGCTGTAATGAAAAATCTCGCTGCGCAGGTACTTCACCGCCCCGTTCACCCGAACCGACTCGTGGACGTGCCCTCCCTCGAAGCGGCCGGCGTGGCGCCGCCAGGCGCGCACGACATAGTCGGGGTACCAGTCCCCATGCGTGATCCATTTCCCAAGGTAGAGGACCTTCCGACGGAACGCGTAGGCCTGCACGGTCGGGTCGTCCTCCGCCAGCAGCGTACGCAGGTCGGCGCGCGCCTCGGGGGAAAACTCCTCATCCGCGTCGAGCGAGACGACCCAGTTCCCCCGCGTCTTCTCGATCGCGGAGTTTTTCTGTGCTGTGTACCCCTTCCACTCCTCGTTAAAAACACGCGCGCCCCGCTCGGTCGCGATCTCCACGGTCCGATCCGTGCTCCCCGAATCCACGACAAGGATCTCGTCCACCCACCGCAGACTGTCGAGGCAACGCGAAAGATTTGCCTCCTCGTTCAGCGTGATGACAATGGCGGAAACGCGGGGCATCAGGAACAGGAAGCTAGAAGTTGGAAGTTGGAAGTTGGAAGGCACTCCGACCCAAGAATCTCCGACTCCGGTTCTCCCCTCCCCACGGCATGTGGGCACTTGAAGCGCAGCCTTCCTGAAACTTGATTATTCTCACCATGATGGGCCTGTTCGCGCGCTTCCGTCTCCCAGATTCAAGCTTCCAACTTCCATCTTCGTAGGTGGAACCTCACGCGATCGTCTCCTTCTTGCCCGGGAACTTCCCGCCGCGGACATCTGCCGCGAAGCGGGTGAAGGCCGCCTTCATCGTCTTGCCCAGCTCCGCGTAGCGGCGCGCCGCGCGCGGCGCAAGCCACGCCTGCAGGCCCAGCAGGTCGCTCGTCACGAGCACCTGCCCATCGCAACCCATACCTGAGCCGATCCCGAGGGTCGGGATGCTCGCCTTCCCCGTGAGGCGACGAGCCGCCGCCGAGACGACATATTCCAGAACCACCGCAAACGCCCCCGCCTCCTCGACTGCACGCAGATCGGCCTCGAGACGCCTCGCCTCCGCCTCGGTCCTCCCGTGCACCTTGTAGCCCCCCTCCTTGAGAACGCTCTGCGGGAGCAGTCCGAGGTGCGCCATCACCGGGATGCCCGCGTTCGTGATCGCCCGGATGCGGTTCGCAAAGGCCACCCCCCCCTCCAACTTCACGGCATCCACCCCTCCCTCCCTCACCAGCCGCGTCGCATTGCGCACCGCCTGGGCCGGCGACTCCTGGTAGGAACCGAAGGGCAGGTCTCCCACCACGAGCGCCTTCGGTTTCGCGCGGGCGACTGCCGCGGCGTGATGGACCATGTCCGCCATGCGAACGAAGACCGTGCTCTCGTACCCGAGCAGGGTTGTCCCGAGCGAGTCCCCCACAAGAATGACATCGACCCCCGCTTCATCGAGAAGACGCGCGGTGATGAAGTCCGCCGCGGTAAGCGCCACGAGACGCCGTCCAGCCCCCTTGGCAGCACGAATCGCGGGGGCGGTGACTTTCTTGCGGGATGCATTCATCAGAGGGCTTCCTTCCACCGTCGAACATCGCCCGAAGCGGGCAGCAAATCCAGAAAGTCCTTCAGGGTGCGGTCGGTGCCCGGGGCCACCCACGACGGCACCATCTCACAAAGCGGCTGGAGAACAAACCGCCTCTGGAACATTCGGGGATGCGGCAGGGAGAGTTCCTCGCCCTCCATGCGGAGTTCCCCGAGGAGGAGGAGGTCCATGTCGAGGGGACGTGGGGCGTTGCGCGGGGATGAGGGAAGGCGCCCGCGCACCCGTTCGAAGGCGCGCATGCCTAGGAGCAGCGCCCCCGGCTCGCATGAGGTTACGAAAACCACGGCCGCGTTCAGAAACGCCGGCGTGCCCGGGGCGCAACCCACAGGATCGGTCTCGTAAACGGCAGAGAAATGGACCGTTTCCTCGGCCGCCGTTCCGCACCAGGCGAGCGCGGCGCGCAGATGGGCCATGCGGTCGCCCTCGTTGGAGCCGAGCGACACCGCGGCTCGTCGTCGCGTGGAAAATGAGTCGGGCATGATTGGCCCGGGACGCCTCAGAGCGGCTGGGAAACCTGCAACCCCAGCACGTCCGGCATGTCGTAGAGGCCGGGACCCATGTTCTCCACCCACTTCGCTGCGAGGAGGGCACCTTTCGCAAAAATATCTCGCGAACAGGCATGGTGGGAGATCTCGATGACCTCCTCCTGGCTCGCGAAGATCACCTCGTGGTCCCCCACGTAACCCCCGCCTCGCACGGAATGGACGCCAATCTCATCGCAAGTCCGTTCTCCGAGGTCGCCGTAGCGTCCGTGGCGAAGAAGCTTGGAGACCTGCTTCCCCTTGGCCTGGGCCACCAGCTCCGCGAGACGCGCCGCCGTACCGCTGGGGGAATCCTTTTTCATGCGGTGGTGCTTCTCGATGATCTCCACGTCGAAGCCCTCCTTGAGCACGGAGGCCGCCACCTGGGAGAGAATGAAGAGGAGGTTCACCCCCACGCTCATGTTGGGGGAAAGAACGATCGGTACCGACTTCGAGGCGGCCACGATGGCGTTGCGCTCGGAGTAGCTGAAACCGGTCGTCCCGATCACCATGGGGCAGCCCTTCTCGACCGCAAGATCCACGATCGCCGGCGTGGCACTGTGGACGGTGAAATCCACGATTACCACCCCGCGCTGGAGTTGGGGCTCGATCGACTCGTCCTTGTCCATCGAGGCGACCACCTCGATGAAGGGATCGTCCTTGGCGCATTTCAGGATGGTCTGGCCCATGCGGCCCTTGGCCCCGGTAACAGCAATTTTCGTACTCATGGCGTGGACAGGTAGCTGGATGGTTTCAATACGACTTTCTACGGCGGATGACAACGCCGGTCTTTGGTCGCCTGGCGAACGGGGCGAATGGCAGTTCTTTCGTATTTTGCGACGACTCAGCTCCGCACCGGCACGACGGAGTGTGCCCTCTGCAGCCCGCGGATAAACCTAACACCTGGGTAGTTACATATTTGTCGCGCACCCTCGAGAAAATCACCGTGATTTTCCCTTCGCGGCAAGGCATACAGGGGACGCATGCAAAGGGAGATTTTTTGCGGGGGAATGGCGGAGACGAACGGCTACCTTGTCACGGACGGGATGGAGGCCGTGGCCTTCGACGCGCCGGAGGGCATGGCGGACTTCATCGAGGCCAGCCTGAAGATCAGCGGTGCGAAGCTCGCCGCCCTGCTCCTCACCCACGGGCACTGGGACCACATCGTGGATGCCGCCGAGATCCGCTCCCGCTTCAAGGCCCCCGTCTCCATCCACCGCGACTGCGCCCCGCTCCTCGAACACCCGCAGATCCAGGCCGCTTTCAATCCCTTCGTGGAAATTCCCCCGTGCGTCCCCGACCACCGCCTCGATTCCGAGGAAATGATTGGGATCGGCAAAATCCGCTTCGGCCTGCTCCTGTGCCCCGGTCATTGCCCCGGCTCGCTCTGTTTCCACCTCGCCGCTGAGAAATGGCTCTTCGGGGGGGATGTCCTCTTTGCCAGCGGCGTCGGGCGCTGGGACCTTCCGGGCGGCTCCCAGGAAGAGTTGATCGGCGCCATCCGTGGGAAGATCTTCAAACTCCCCGACGACACGAAGGTCTTCCCCGGGCACGGTCCCGCCACCACCGTGGGCCGGGAGCGTCGCTCAAACCCCTACCTCCAGTGACCGTCCGCAGGGAACGTCCATGACCTACGGCCCGCCGCAACACCACCCCGCGCGACGCTGGTTCCACCGCGCGTGGACGTATCTCGTGCTGCGGGAGATCCGCCATCCCTGGCTGGCGCTCGGGATGATCGCTGTGGTCTGTGGACTGCTCATGTGGCAGGGGGGAAAGCTCCCCAAACGCCTGCGTGGTGGCCTCATCAGCCTCCCGGGCAGCGAGAGCGAGGTCGTTCTCCGCGCGGTCGAGTCCGATTTCTCCCACGCCATCGCTTTCCCCACCATCCTCGTGCAAGAGGGCCTCGGCACCGTCCCGGAACTCGAACAAAACTGGCAGAAAGCGCTCGCGGCGGTACGCACCATCCCCACGGTGAAGCAGGTGATCGACATGCATCTCGGGCGCAAGATCGTGGCTACCATCACCGTCAACGCCCACTCCTTCCACGAAGCCCAGCAGGTGATCGCCTCGATGCGCGCCGCCGGGCTTCCCCGAGGGGTCCAGGTCACGGAGCTCTCCGTGAAAGCCGACGGGCGCGTGATCGCCGTGGCCGAGACCGATGTGCGCTCTTTCAAGGAGGGTGAGACCCGGAGAAGGGAACTCAGCCTGTCCCTCGACCGCATGGATCTGCCGGAGGACTCCAAGATGGACCTCCGCGTGCTCCGCGAGCCGCGCCGCAACTTCGCCATGGTCGAGTTGAACGTGCGCACCTACCAGGAGGCCGAGGTGCTCACCTCCCAACTTCAGCAGACCATCAAGGCGCTCGACCTCCCCATCGGAAACCGCATCCGCGTCACGGGGCTCTCGGCGCTCTTCCACGACTTGAATACGGAGGCGTCCAGCACCCTCAAGAAGGCGGAGTGGATCGGCATCCCGATCTGCTTCCTCGTGCTCATCTGGGTGTTCGGCTCGCCGACAGCGGCCCTGCTCCCAATCATCGTGGCGGTGACGGCCGTGGCGGCGGGCTCCTCGATCATGAGCAAGGTGGGCAAGTTCATGGAGATCTCCATGTTCGTGCCGAGCGTCATCTCGATGATCGGCCTCGGCGTGGGAGTGGACTACATGCTGATCCTTCTCGCGCGCTACCGCGAATGCGCGGCCCGACACGAGACGCCCGATGAGGCGATTATCGAGGCGCTGCACCTCGCCTCCCCAACCCTCCTCGGCTCCGGAATTACCGTGGCGATCGGGTTTTCGGCGCTCGTGTTTACCCCTGTGAACTTTTTCCGCGCGATGGGAATCGCCGGGATCACCATCATTCTCTGCGCCCTAGCTTGCATCTTCGTGATCGCGCCCCCCCTTTTCAAGGTCACCCACCGCTTCATCATCTCCCGCAAGGTGGAGCCGCCCCGCCCCCCGTTCTGGAAGAAGTGGACCCACCTCGTCGTGGAACACCCGAGGCTCTGTCTCGCCGGTGGGGTCTCCCTCATGGCCCTGATGGCCCTGCCCGCCCTCTGGCTCGAACAAGCCTCGCTGAACCCGGAGGCACTCCCATCGAGTCTCGAGTCTCGCAAGGGCTACAATCTCTGCAGGAACGGCTTCGGCGCCGGATGGCTCATGCCCGCCCTCATCGTCATCCAGCACCCCAAGGCCATGGACGACCGCGCCTTCCTCCTCCGCGAGCGCGCTTTCCTGCGCAAACTCCGCGCAGTGCCCGGCACCCTCGACGCGGTGGGGGGCAGCGATATGGCGCTTGCGGAAAGCGAGGGGTTCAGCATCGAAATCCCCTCCGACTTCTTCTTCTCGAAGAGCGGACAGCGCCATCTCATCCTCGCCATGTACGATGGCAACCCGCTCTCCACCCAGGGACGCCGCTGGATCAACGATGTCCGCGCCACCGCGCGCCAGGGGTGGACGGAAGATGAGGGCTTCACCTGCCATGTCGGCGGCCTGGTCGCCGCCACGCTCGACCTCGATCGCGCGGTAGGACGCTACCTCGTGCAAACCGCGGTCTTCTGCCTCGCGACGACCTTCATCTGCTTCGCCCTGATTTACCGCTCATTCCTCGTCCCACTCCAGGCAATCGGGATGAACCTCCTCTCGGTCTCCGGGGCCTACGGCTTTCTCACTCTCTGGTTTCAGCAGGGCGTTGGCGCGGTCCTGCTTCCCGCGCATGTGAGCGGGAGCCAGGGGATGAGTTCCGTGGTGATCCTGCTCCTCTTCTGCGCCCTCTTCGGGATTTCGATGGATTACCAGGTCTTCCTCATCAGCCGCATCCACGAGGAATGGCGCCGCTCGCACAACAACAAGCTCGCCGTCCGCCATGGAATCGAACTCACCGGCCGCGTCGTCACCGGCGCCGCCGCGGTGATGATCACAATCTTCCTTTCCTTCGCCTTCGTCTCCGTCCTCGAAACTCGCCAGTTCGGCACCGGCATGGCCGCCGCGATCGCCTTCGACTCCACCGTCATCCGCCTCCTCATTTTCCCTTCTCTCATGCTCCTGATTGGCAATGCCAACTGGTGGTGGCCCTTCGGACGCAAGGGTCCGCACGGCGGACGCAGCTAGCGCGCCATCCGCTCCACTTCCCTCCGCGAAGGCATCGCGGCCTGCGCCCCCGCCCGTGTCACGGAAATCGAGGCGGCAAGCACCGCCTTCCGTGCGGCTTCGTCGAGCGACCGTCCCTCGGCGAGAAGAGCCGCGAGCCAGCCGTTGAAACAATCCCCCGCCCCGACAGTGTCGACGGGTTTCACCTTCGGCGCGGGAATACGCCGCGCGCCCGCACCATCCATAAGAAGCACCCCTCGCGCCCCGAGGGTGAGGGCCACCGCCCCGCACCCCATGCGCCGCAGGGTCGCCGCCGCCTTCTCGGGACGGATCTCCCCGGTCAGGATCTCGGCTTCGTGCTCGTTCGGGGTGATCACCTCCACGAGGCGAAGAAGCACCAGGGGCAACGACCTTGCCGGTGCCGGGTTCAGGATAAAGCGCAGCCCCCGCCGTCGCGCGAGGCGCGCCGCCTCGGTCACCGCCGCAAGGGGCACCTCGAGTTGTGCCATGACGATCCCTGGCGCGCGAAATGCCGCGGTCGCCGCGCGGACGTCGCCAGGCACGAGCCGGTCATTGGCGGATTTCGCCACCGCGATCATGTTCTGGCGGTCGACTCCCCCCACGAGGATCAGCGCCACCCCGCTCGGGACGCCGCGCTTCCTTCGAAAATAGCGGAGGTCCACGCCGTCCGCAGCGAGGCCCTTCGCCGCAGCCACGCCAAAAATATCCATCCCACGGGCACCGACAAAGACCACGTGTGCACCCGCGCGCGCCGCGGCCACCGCCTGGTTGGCCCCCTTCCCCCCCGCATGCGCGCAATACTCACCGCCGAGAAGCGTTTCGCCCGGACGCGGAAGCCTCTCCACACCGATCACGAGGTCGGTGTTCGAACTCCCCACAACGATGACGCGCGCGCTCATACCTGCTCGATCTCGAGGCGACCCCCGAAAACCCCTTCAAAAATGTCCGCCTTCCGCAGGGCGCCCTGAATCTCGGCGCGCAAATTATTGGAACCCTCGACCCCCAAGCGCACTCCGCGGTCGTCCCGAACGAGTGTCACCCGCCGTACGCGCTGGAGGTGGGTGCGGTCCAGTCCGTCGGCAATCCGAAGGATCCCCGCCAGGATCCCCACCTGCTTCTGCCCCTTGGGGGAGAGCATCGCATAAAGCTTGTGGCCAGGGCGCGGGACCGCCCGCCGGTGGTAGCGCGCCACACAGGCCACTCGCAACGTTGCCTCTGGCGGAAGCGCCTGCCACGGATGCTCCAGGATGAGGCGCGCGGAAATCTTGTGGTGCCGTTTCCCGTCCTCGCTCTCGCTCCAGCCAATGTCGTGGAGGAGCGAGGCCACTTCGAGGATGAGACGCTCCGAGCCTCCCCCCTCCGGGAACGGGTCCAACGCGTCGAAGATTCCCAGCGCGATCCGCGTCACCTGCTCCACGTGGGCGGGTTCGTGATCGAGCGTATGCATCAGTTTCCGGGCCTCGACGAGGGTTGCTTCCCCGAAGGAGGGTAACGTGCTGATTGACATGGCCACCCGTGGATAACGGGAGTCAAGCCATCCGGCAAGGCGGTTTTGCAGCAGTTTTGTAGCAGTCAGGAGAGCCACGGATGACCACGGATTGCAGAAACAGACTGCCAGGTCCGCTACACGGACCTGGCATGCTTCACACGCATGAAACCAACGTCTCCCAGCGGATGAGGCACCGATTCCGTGTAGCGGAATCGGCGCCTTTCTCCTTCCGTGGGTGTCCGTGTTTCATCCGTGGCTTCTTCCGGATTGCCGGACCGTACGGACCGGGGGACACTCGCGGCGATGACCGCGACCGAGCCCCCCGGTCCTCGACGCGACTGGCACCCCAAGCAGCCGCTCGTCCTCGCCACGCTCCTCTTCTCTCTCGGGATCGTCCTGCAGGATGCCTTCGCCCCCGCATGGAATCCGTGGCTCCTTCTCGCGACGGGTTCCTCCGTCGCCTGGTTTGTCATCTCGTGGAGGACGCTCCTCCCTCCATGGCCGCTCGCCCCGCTTCTCATGGTCACCGGAATGATGCTGACCGCCGCGCAGGACGCCGCAAACCACGATCGCGGCCCGGGAAGCCTGCAGGCCCTGGCCCTCCGCGTGCCGCAGCGCGTCACCCTTCGGGGAATCGTCACCAGCGACCCCGCCTGGCGCGAAACGGAAGACCGCCCCGCAGCCATCGAGGCAGCCCCCGTGAAGAGGGCAAGACCTGCGACAGGCCCGCGTGCCGAGTTCACGCTGCGCGTAAGCGCAGTTCGCTTCCACACACAATGGGAGCCCGCGCGCGGAGACGTCCAGGTCCGCCTGCGCTTGCCGACCCACACCGGGAACTCCGCGATGGAGGGAATCGAGTTTGGCCGCGAGTTGGAGGTCGAGGGCGTCCTCGACCATCCGGGGGAGGCGCGCAACTTCAGCCTGTTCGATTACGCCGAGTACCTCGGGCGCCAGGGCATCGCCTTCACCCTCGCCGCCGAGGGGCCGGAGTGCGCGCGGGTGCTCGGCACGGCCTCCGGATGGAGTTGGGTCTTTCGTGCACGACGCGAGATGGCGCGTCGTCTCACGCTTGGGATCGAGGAGGACGCACTCGCCTGCGGCATCATCCGCGGGATGCTCCTGGGCTATCGCGAGGACATCCCACCCGACGTGAATGAATCCTTCCGCCGAACCGGCACGCTCCACGTCTTCGCCATCAGCGGATCGCACATCACCTGCATCGCCTTCGCTCTCCTCATCGCCCTCCACATCGCCCGCGTGCCGCGCGAGGCGGCCTGCTGGATCGTTCTCCCCGCGCTCATCTTCTACGTTGCCGCCACCGGCCTCCGCGCCTCCGCGGTCCGCTCGCTCGTCATGGCCGGGATCGTCATCGCCGGCTGGTCGCTTCGCCGACCCGTGGCCCTCCTCAATAACCTCGCGGCCGCCGCCCTCTTCGTTCTCGCCGTGGACCCGCTCCAACTCTTCGATCCCGGCTTCCAACTCTCCTTCGGCGTCGTGGCCTCCCTCATCTTCCTCGCCTCCGCCTTCGACGCGCGCTTCCGGCGCACTGTGGACCCCGATCCATGGATCCCGCGCAAGCTCATCCCACGCTGGCGGCTCGCCGTGAAGACCCCGCTTCACTGGACCACGGCGCTTGTCGCCGTCTCGATCGCCGCGTGGATCGGCTCCCTCGGGCTGAATATCCACTACTTCAACCTCGTCTCATTCGTCGCCCTCCCCGCGAACCTCGCGATCGTCCCGCTGGCCTCCGCGAGCGTCGCGCTCGGCCTCGTGAGCCTCGCCCTCGGCGCGCTCTGGACGGAACTGGCTCTCACCCTCAACGCCACCCACGTCCTCCTCATCCACACCATGACCGGCATCAGCGCCGAACTCGGCTCGTGGCGAATCGGATGGTTCTACATCGCCCGCCCGCCCGTCGCCTGGACAATCGCGGGCTACGCCCTTCTCGCCGCCGCCGCGAAACTCTGGCTCGATGGCCGCCGCCGCCATTCCCTTGCCACCCTCGGGTCCGGCGCGGCCCTTGTCGCCGCCGCGGTCGCCGCAGCATGGCTCGACCCGCGCGTCCGCGTGGACGTCCTCGACGTCGGGACGGGCCAGGCCGTGCTCGTCACGGGCCCGCGCCTCGAACGGGTGCTCGTGGACGCCGGGAGCCGCTCGGAAGGAAAGAACGCCGTGCTCCCGTTCCTCCGCGTCCGCGGGGTGAATGCCCTCGACCTCGTGGTCGTCACCCACGGTGACGCCGCCCATTACGGGGGACTCCTGGGCGTGTTCGACACCTTTTCGGTCCGCCGCATCGCGATCTCCTCGGCGGCATTCAAGTCGAAGGGCTACCGAACCCTGCTCGACGACCTCAGGGCGCGCGGGATCGCCGCGGAACGCTGGCGCCAAGGCGATCTGGCCAACCTCCGCTCGGGCCGCCTCGTCGCACTCTGGCCCCCGTCGGACGCGGCATCCGCCCGCGCGGATGACGGCGCGCTCGTCCTCCGCCTTGAAAGCCCCTTCGGCGACGTGCTCCTCGCCTCCGACATCGGGGAATCCGTGGAGAAGAATCTGATCGTCGCCGGACGGTTGCGCCCTTGCCGTCTCCTTGTGCAAGGACCCCCGTCCGCAGAGGACTACCAGGGAGAAAACTTCCTCGCCGCCTGCCATCCCGGGGCCTTGGTCGTGAACACCTCCGAGTTCCCGCTCCGCGCCCTGCCCTCTCCCGCCCTGAAGGAACGCTGGCGCCAGGCGGGCCTCGCCGCCTGGCGGACCGACGAGCGCGGCGGCATCACCGCCCTCCTCGGCCCCGATGGCCTCAACCTCTCCTCAAAGCTCGGGCCGTGAACGTCTCCTGCTCACGATTCGTCGGAGTTTGAGGGATACAGCCATCCCACTCCGTGCGGGACAGGCGCCTTCCGCCCCCGCAGGGCGGGCGCGGGGATCCACCCCTACGACCACCGGGGGACGACTCTGAATCTCCCAGCGAGAGCAGGCCGAATACGGTGAGCGACAACTCTGGTTGGCGCGCGTATTCGGCCCTCTCTCTTCTCTCTGCCTT
The DNA here is from genome assembly GCA_964653025.1 of uncultured Verrucomicrobiota bacterium. GTDB lineage: Bacteria > Verrucomicrobiota > Verrucomicrobiia > JABWAM01 > JABWAM01 > JABWAM01. The sequence goes on along the minus strand of CAZZBZ010000017.1, from coordinate 36,165 downwards.
TGCGCCTTTGCGAACTTTGCGCGAGAATTCCGTTCTTCTCCGCTCCAGCCCCGCCTCGCTCCGCAGTCAGGCCTTCTCTCTCTCCCAGAACTGCCGAGGGCTCACGATTTCCAGCGTTCCCACGCGCCCGAGAGCAAGGATTTCCTTGTCGCCCGTGACTAGGACTTCGGCACCCCCCTGAATCGCCGCCGAAACGATGGCGAGGTCGTTCCGATCCTTGAGGAAAACCTTGGCCAAGGGTTCGGAGGTGGCGATCACCGCATCTTGCCGCAACATCTCCAGGGTCTCGACAATCAGGTCGGCCGGCGCCTCGAACTTCGTTTTCAGTGTACGTTCAAGTTCCTCGAAAAGGTGCTCGGACACGACCAGTTCGTGGAACTCCATGGTCACGCGGAGAACATCCGTGCAGAGGCCCCGGGTGGCCGTGGCACTGACAAGGATGTTGGTGTCGAGGAACACCCTCATGAAACCTTCGCAAAGACATCCTCGTCGGTCAGGAACCCGCGGGCCTCGGCAAAGGGCATCATGCGACGGCGAATCGCCTCGAACTGCGTAATCCTCAACTGCCGCCGCAAGGCTTTGCGCGCGACCTCGCTGCGGTTTTGCCCCGACAGCTTGCTCGCCCTGCCAAGCAACCGCTCCAGGTCCGCATCCAGCCGAATACTGAGGGTGGCCGTCTTCATGTCAGACATTGTCCGACATTCGCCCACCCCTGTCAAGGTCGCAAGCTGAGCTCCGATCCTCGCGTAACGAATGTCGCGACGCGCGTTTTTCCGGGGAGCACACGCGGCCCGCGTGTCCTGGCCGACGGCCCGTCGGCCAGTCTCCGAGGAAGAAATCGGCGAGCCGCCGATTTTGACACGCGAGCCGCGTGTGCTCCCCAGACCATTCTTGAAGGGGATGGTTATCTGCGAAATAACGGAAACGGTTCCGCTCTGGAGAAACCGCTTATGCGCGGATTTTGGCTGAGCCCCGCTTCGCACGGGCACGACGAAGCGCGCCCCTCCACTCGGAAGAGCAGACGGACGAGCCGGCGGCTCGCCCCTACCTCATCTCGCCCGGGCGAAAGCGCGGTAGGCGGCGTGAAGCCGTTGCGTAACGGACCCCGATTTCCCGTTCCCGATCATGCGACGGTCCACGCGGCGGACGGGGATCACCTCCCGGTTGCTCGAGGTGATGAAGGCCTCCCGCGCACGGCGCAGGTCGGCAGGGTGGATCGCGCGGCGTTCCATGGGGATCTTCATCTTCCGCGCCAGGTCGAGGACGCAACCAGCGGTCACTCCGGCCAGGACATCCTCGCGCGGGGTGACGAGTCGCGGCCCGGGGAGCACCACGAAGAGGTTGAAGGTGCTCCCCTCGAGCAGGTCACCGTTCTCCCGGGTATAGACGATCTCGTGGAAGCCCTTGCGCAGCGCACGCATCGTGCCCCAGACGGCGGCGAAGTAGTTGGTCGTCTTCATCTCGGGAAACGCACGCTCAAACGGGATGCTCATCAGGGCAACCCCCTTTTCATACTGCCACGCGGGAAAAGCATGCAGCGGGTCCACCAGAACCGCGAAGGTCGGGGAGGCCGTCGGAATGATCTTCGTGGAAGGCCCACCCGTGAGGAGGATACGGACGAGCGCTTCGGGAAAGCGGTTGCGGCGGAGCAGACGGTCCACGATCCGCCCGATCTCCGCCCGCGAATGCGGGCATTTGAGCCCGACGCGCCCCGCCTCGCGCAGCAGACGATCGAGGTGTCGACCGAGGAGGAAAGGCTTCCCGCCGTAGGTACGCAACGACTCGAAGAGCGCAAAACCACGCATCACCCCGAGGTCGAGCACTGGAACGCTCGCCTTCGAGGCGGGAACGATCCGACCATCGAGAAAATAGAGCGACTCGCGCTTCACGGGTCAGGCGGGGGCTTTGCCCTCAGCAACCACGCGCGGGAAGAGCGGCTTCGCCTCGCCCAGCTTGTGCCCCGTCCCAGCGGGATTCGTCCAATCGTCGAGATGGCTCGGGGGAAGTTTCTCCACATTCAACTGACGGGCAATCTCCCCTGCCGTCGCCGGCATGAAGGGCTCGACCAGGCTGCCGAGAAGGGCCACCCCATCGACAAGGTGGGCCAGGACGGTGTCTAGCCGCGCCGCCTGCGCGGGATCCTTCGCGAGCTTCCACGGGGCGTTGTCGTCCACGTAGCGGTTGGCCTGGGTAACGAGATGCCATACGGACTCCAGCGCACGGCCGTAGTCAATGTTCGGCATATGGCGCTGGTGGTAGTCCCCGAGCGCCTCGATGGTCACCTTGGCCAGGGCCTCGTCGGAAGCCGTCTTCGCCCCCGCGGACGGCACCTTGCCCTCGCGGTAGCGGTTTACCATCGAGATCGTGCGGTTCACCAGATTTCCGAGGCCGTTGGCAAGGTCGGCGTTGAAGCGTGCGAGGAAGCGTTCTTCGGTAAAATCGGTGTCCGTGGAGAGCTGGAGTTCGCGGCAGATAAAGTAGCGGAAGGCGTCCGCCCCGAACCGCGCCACATAATCGTGCGGGTTCACCACGTTTCCGAGCGTCTTGCTCATCTTGTCGCGCCCCATGAGCCACCAGCCGTGCGCGAGGATGCGCCGCGGCTGCGGGATCCCGGCCGCCTTGAGCATCGTGGGCCAGTAGATGCAGTGCGGCGTCAGGATGTCCTTGGCAATCAGATGCCAGTCCACGGGCCACCACTTGTCGAACTCCGGCGTCCCATAACCGACCCCCGAGATGTAGTTGATGAGCGCGTCGAACCAGACGTAGGTAACGTACTCGGGATCAAACGGCAACGGGATCCCCCACGAAAGGCGCGCCTTCGGGCGGGAGATGCAGAGGTCTTCCAGCGGCTTCTGGAGGGCCCCGAGGACTTCGTTTCGACGGTTCTCGGGCTGGATCCACTCCTCGACGTCGCTAACCCCGTCTTTCAGAACCTTCGGACGGGAGTGCTCGTGAATATAGCCAGTGAGCCAATCCTGATACTTGCTCATCCGGAAGAAGTAGTTCTCCTCCTCCAACTCAATGACCTCACCAAGGTGAGCGGGCCAGCGACCGTCCACCATTTCCTTCTCGGTCACGAACTGTTCCGCCGACTTGCTGTACCAACCACGGTACTTCTTGCGATAGATGTCCCCCTGGTCGTGGAGCTTCTGGAGGATCGCACAGACCACCCGTTGGTGGGCGTCGGTGGTGGTGCGGATGAATCCGTTGTTGCTGATGTTCAGCGCCTTCCAGAGCGCAAGAAAGTGCCCCGCCATTTCGTCGCAGTGGGCCTTCGGCGTCACGCCACGCTTCTCGGCGGCCTGCTGAACCTTCATCCCATGCTCATCGAGGCCCGTAAGGAAAAAGACCTCCCGCCCGCACTGCCGCCAGTAGCGCGCCTGAACGTCGGCCCAAACTGTCGTCGACGCGTGCCCAAGATGAGGGCGGTCGTTGACGTAATAGATGGGGGTCGTGATGGAGAATCGGGGGTTCATGAGCGGAAAAGGGAATGTCAGCATGGGACCGTCGGCAATGCAATCGCCGGTCCCCACGCGTTTTGGCTTGCCGGTGCGCCATTCTCAACCTAAACGCCATCCATCCCATGAGCCTTTTCCGTAAGCCGACTGGCCGCATTCTCGTGGTGGACGACGAGCCGCTCATCTTGGAGATGACCTCGGAGTTCCTCAAGGATGCGGGTTTTGAAGCCATCACCGCCACTTCCTCGTCCGAGGCCCTGAAGTGCATCGCCGAGAAGCCCGTGGACGCGGTGCTTCTCGATATCCGCATGCCCGGAGAGGACGGCCTGTCCGCTCTCCCGAAGTTCCGTGCCGCCCAACCCGGGGTGCCCGTGATCATGCTGACCGGGGCGGGTTACAACGAGACCCTCATGCAGGATGCCCTCAAGGCGGGCGCAAGCGGTTTCGTGAGCAAGGAAACCGAAATGGAAAATGTAATTCTCGCGGTGAAACGAGCGCTGAAGCAGGCCCGTGGGGAAGGAGAGAGAAAGTGAAGGCGCGTGTGACCGTGATGCCGAAGAAAACGGTGCTCGACCCCCAGGGAAAAACGGTGGCCCAGGCGATCCGCCACCTCGGGATGGAATGCGTGCGCGAGGTTCGCGTCGGCAAGTTCATCGAGATCGAGATCGAGGGAACTCAGGTGGAAACCACCCGTAAGAAGCTCGACGGCATCTGCCGCGACCTCCTCTCAAACCCCGTGATCGAGGACTACAAGCTGGAGATTGAAAAGTGACAGGGCGGTCTGCTCGCTCTTTCCGCAATCCGTTCCAGCGGTAGATGGGGAAGCCACGGATGAAACACGGATCTTCACGGATGCGTTTCGGCGTCGTCCAATTTCCCGGGTCCAACTGCGACCAGGACTGCCTCCACGTGGCGGGTTCGGTGATGGGGCAGGAGGCCGTCTACCTCTGGCACAAGGAGACCGACCTGAAGGGGGCCGACTGCGTGATCGTGCCCGGCGGCTTCTCATACGGGGACTATCTGCGCTGCGGGGCGATCGCCCGCTTCGCGCCGATCATGGAGTCCGTGAAGCGCTTCGCCTCCAACGGGGGGCTCGTCCTCGGCATCTGCAACGGCTTCCAGATCCTCCTCGAGGCGGGGCTTCTTCCCGGCGCGATGCAGCGCAACGCCTCCCTCCACTTCCAGTGCCAGGCGGTGCGGCTTCGCGTCGAGCGGGGCCACGCGGGGCCCTTCGCCTCCATGGCGCGCACCGGCGAGATCCTCCGCATCCCGATCGCCCACGGCGAGGGAAACTACTACGCGGACGCTGCGACGCTCTCCGAACTCAACCGCCACGGCCAGGTACTCTTCCGCTACTGCGACGAGCAGGGCCGCACGACACCCGAGACCAACCCGAACGGCTCGGCAGAGAACATCGCAGGGATCACCAACCGCGAGGGAAATGTCCTCGGGATGATGCCGCACCCCGAGCGCGCCTCCGAGGCGGCGCTGGGCTCCGAAGATGGTCGCCTGATCTTCGATTCCATCCTGCAATGGGTTCGCCTGCGGAAGGCGGCCCCCGCCGCATGACCTCCCTCTCACGGGCCATCCCCCTCCTTGCCGCCATCACCCTGCTCCTCGGCTCCACAGGCTGCGCCAGGCACCGCGAAGCCCAGCGCCAGCGCCACCAGCAGGAACAAAAACAGGCCGCGCAGCAGGAACTCAACAAGAAGTCGGAGGCCCTCTGGGAGGAATCCGCCCGAAGGAAGAACGCCCGCATGTCCGATGAGACCGACGGAGGGAACCTCCAGGTCGGCGACAAGGTTCTCCATCTCTCAAGCCTCCGGCTTCGCCTTGGCCCATTAAAAACACCGGGAGACCTCCACGGCGGCCAGAACCCCTCCGAACTCGAGGGCCAGGCCGAGGGCGGGGCTTCCCTGAACATCGGTAACGTCGCGGTTTCCGCCGCAATCCACGCCGAGCAGGTCACGGGACAAACCCACGAGATCAGCCCCGAGGAAACCACCGAGATCGTAATGTCCGACGGATCTCGCTGGCGATTCAAGGATGGCGGAATCAACTTTCTGCAGTCGGAACGCCCTAAAATTCGCCTCGCCATCGAGGGGCACGCGATCCCCGTGAGCAACCCCAAAGCCGTCCCGGTGCGTGTGTGCGGCGAGTTGGTGGCCAATGTCGAGCTGCTGCCCGCCCGCACTGCCCAGGGAAACCCAAAACCCTGAGGAGGCGGTGACCCCGCGTCCCATGGACCTTGCCCGGCGTTTCCGAGGGGCGACCGTTTTCCTCGGATGCGGTTTTGCCGCGAAATACCCGCAGGGCGGGGGCAATTTTTCCGTCCCAATCCAGTGGATGCTGGGCTTGCTCCGCCTGGGACTCGACGCGGTGTGGCTGGAGGTGATGCCCTCAACGGGCGAACCCTCGGAGGATGCGGCCCGCGCAGAAAACTTTGAGACCCAGCTTGCCGTCCACGGGCTTGCGGGGCGGTATGCCCTGCTCGTCGAGCCGCACGGGAGCAAGGAGCAGGACCTCGCGAGCATGGAGGCGCGGGGAATGGACATGGCCACGCTGCGCCGCCGGCTCCGCGGGCCGACGGTACTCCTCAACCTCTGTAACTCCTTCCGCCCCCCGCTCGTCGGGCTCTTCGAGCGGCGCATCCTTTGCGACCTCGACCCTTCGGAGATCGCCCACTGGATGACGCGGATCGAGGTCGGCCAGTCCTCACACCACGAGTTCTGGACGATCGGACTGAACCGCCACGGTGAGGACTGCCGCATGTCACCCCCGACGGTGAAGTGGCGCACCTTCCCGCCGCTCGTGGACACACGCCTTTACCAGCCTTTTCCCCTGCCCATCCGCCCGCGCTTCACGACCATCACCCAGTGGTACTGGAGCCAGAGCATCGAGGTGGAGGGCGCGTACCCTGACCTCTCCAAAAAGGCCTCTTTCGAGAAGTTTTCGGATCTCCCGCACCGCGTGCCGGAGGCCGAGATGGAACTCGCCGTGAACCTGAATCCCGACGATCCCGAAATCGAGCGGCTCCACGGGCTGGGTTGGCGCCTCGCCGTGCCCCACCGCGTCGCCTCAACCCCCGCCGCCTATCGCAACTACCTCGCCGGATCGCTCGCCGAGTTTAGCGCCTGCAAGCGAATCGAGAGCCTGATGCGCTCCGGATGGGTGAGCGACCGCTCGGTGGCCTACCTCGCCACGGGACGTCCGGTCGTTGCCGAGGATACGGGCGCGGCGAAATACTTCCCTCCCGACTGCGGGATCTTCTGGGTGCGCGATGCCGGGGAGGCGGAGGAGGCGGTGCGACGCGTGATGCGCGAGGCTCCCGCCCTCACCCGCAAGGCACGCCAGGCTGCCGAGGTTTTCTTCGACTCGGCGAGGGTCCTGGAGAGGATGCTGGGAGAAAGCGGGTAGGCTTGGCTTTCAGGAGTGAGCAGGGGCCGGAGTCCGCCGCGGGTTACTTCACGATCTTGCCATCGCGAATCTCGATGCGGCGGGCGGCCTGCGCGGCAATCTTCGGATCGTGGGTGACGAGAATGATCGTGCGGCCATCACGACTGAGGTTGCGGAAGAGGCCGAGAATCGTCTCGCCGGTGGCGGTGTCGAGATTGCCGGTGGGCTCATCCGCGAAAACGATCCGGGGGTTGTTGACCAAAGCGCGGGCGATGGCAACGCGCTGGCTCTGGCCTCCGGAAAGTTGGCCGGGACGGTGCTTTGCGCGATTGGCCAACCCCACCTGTTCGAGCGCGCGCTGCGCCATCTCATGCCGCGCGCGGGCGTGGAAGCCGGCGTAGATGAGGGGGAGCTCGACGTTCTGGGTGACGTCGAGACGCGGGAGGAGGTTGAAGGACTGGAAGACGAAGCCGATCTTCCGGTTGCGGATCGAGGCAAGCTCGTTGGAGGTGGCCCTCGAGATGTCGGTGCCATCGAGGATGATCCTCCCCTCGGTGGGGGTGTCGAGGCAGCCGAGAAGGTGCATCAGGGTGGACTTGCCGCTGCCAGAGGGGCCGATGATCGCGATAAACTCGCCCGGCTCGATCACGAGGTCCACGCCGTCAAGGGCGCGGACCTCCTCATCCGCCATGCGGTAAATCTTGCGAACGCCATTGAGCTCGACGAGGGGCACGCGGGAAGGATGAACGATGAAGGAGATGTGATGAAGGAAAAAGAGTCACTCAACGGGCGGATAACCCTTTCCCGGGAAGAACCCAGCAGGGGTTGCCTCCTCCAGATCGGCACGGCTCGCACCGACCGACATGCCGATGACCAACAGCCCGGTTGTGCCCCCCTCAGCAGGCGTAGAGGGACGGCCGCTCGCGAACGTGGCGATCGAGGCCGTCCATGATCGCGCCGCAGCTCGATTGCCAACGATTGGGGGGAATGTCCTCGGTGATGCCCATGAGGAAGCCGTCGGGACCTCCGGCCTCTCCCGCAAGACGGAAGGCCATCTCCTCAACCTCGACATCAGGGCGCAGGTGGACCGAGGAAGGGAAGTTGATCCACAGAACCTTGTCGGGCCAGGCGGCGCGCGCCTCGGTAAGGGTCATGTCGGTATCGGGTGCGGGGGTGAATGCCTCGATGTAATCGAGCCCCGAGCGCGCGATCAAGGGGGCGAGGGCGCGGCAGTTGGCGTCGAAGTGGCAGCCAATTCGCTTCCCGCGGCGATGCATCGCCTCGGCGGCCTCAATATAATGGGGCAGGTAGTATTCCTCAAAACCCTTCGCACCGATGACGTCCACGACGACATTGCCCCCGTAGTTGGCAATGAACGCCGGGGATTCGGCGACGAGGGGATAGACCTTGCGGCGCTGTTCCACATTCGCCTCGTAGAGTCGCAGGATTTCGTCTCGATGGTCCATCCACTCGACACAGAAATCCTGCATGTCCATCAGGCCGCCGGAAATGAGTTCCTGGAGGGGCTCGAGACCAAACCCGGCGCGGAAGATCGCATCCTCACCAAAGTCGGCTTGCGCGCGGGCGAAGGCTCCATAGTTCGGCGTATGCTGTGCATCACGGATAAAGAAGAGCAGCGCCTTGTAGTCGTCGGGTGACTTAAAAAGCTTCTCATGAACCCAGGAGGTGAATCCCGCCTCTTCGCGAAGGGATTCAAGGATGCCCTGGGGGGTCTCGTGGCGGGTGCGGACAAACCGCTTCCCGTCGCGCCACTCGACCGCCTCGGTGGTGCGGACGTTCGGACGGACGGTGTGGAAGGCGGGAATGTCCCGCTTGACGATGCAGAGGCCCCGGTTGCGCAGCGCCCGCTCGGCGGCACACTGCGGAATCTTGTTCTCGTACATCGTAAACGGAATCTTGTCGGCGCGTCCCCCAAGGAGGGCGATTTCGACGCGGGCAAGGGGGGTCCGCTCGCGAGGCATGCGGATCACCAGTGTGCGGAAGAAACGCGATCCCACTCGCCGTGCGCGGGGAGGGAGGCGGGGCGTGCGGCGTGTTTCACGTCGAGAAGGGTGAGGCGCTCCCCTCCCCCTTTGAGGGGCTGGCGATCCACGACGAGGCGGATCGGCATCGCGAGAGCGTCCACGGTAAGGGTAAACGGGAGGGTGAGAATCGCAATCTCACCAGGCTCGAAGCGGGCGGTATCGAGACCGACGCGCTCGATAAGGTTGAGGTCGCGCCGCAACTCGGTGTCGCGGCCGACGCGGAGGGTGAAGCGGTCGCGAGCGAGGGACTGGCGTTCCCCGGACTTGTTGGCAACCTCGACATGGACGCGAAGCAGGAGGCGTCCGTCGCGGAGCGCGTATTCGGCGTCCCGCAGGGTGATGGAGAAAGGTTTGACGGGGGCGGGCTCCCCGAAGCGAAAAGTGCGATGTCGAAAGTCGGCACAGCCCGCGAACACGGCCGCGGCGAGGGCAAGCAGGAATGCGGCGCGAAGTCGCATGTTGGCCTGCGGGAGAGAAGCGTTACTTCTTGTCGCCCTTGCCGTGAGCCTTGTCGCCTTTCGCGGGGGCGGCCTTGTCGGCACCCTTGGCATCGGCGGGCTTTCCGCCCTTGGCATCGGCAGGCTTTCCGCCCTTGGCATCCGTCTTGGCCTCGGCACCCTCCTCGCCCTCCACCTTCTTCTCCTTGATCATCTCGGGTTCCGTGACCGCGGCGGCGGTCGGGGCAACCACCTCTTCCTTGACCGGCGCAAGCACCGAGAAGACAGAGACGCCGGCATGGCTGAGAACGAGAACATCGGCAGGAACCTTGAGTTGGTTGACGTGGATGTTGGCGCCGATGACGAGGGCGGAAACATCGACCTCGATGCGCTCGGGGAGGTCCTTCGGGAAACACTCGACCTCGAGCTCGCGGAGCGCCTGTTCAAGCACGCCACCGCCGGTTCGCACGCCCTCGGCCTCGCCGAGGGGGACAATGGGGACGCGGGCGTGGAGCTTCTCGTCGGCACGGACCTCGTGAAAGTCAAGGTGGAGCACGCGGTCGGTGAGCGGGTGGCGCTGGATCTCCTGGATGAAGGCGAGTCGCTCGGAGGCACTGCCCTTCTCCTCGAGGGTAAGTTGGACGAGCATGCTCTCGCTCGTGGCATGCTTAAAGATGCGGGTGACTTCAAGCTCGGGCACCTGGACGGGGGTGGGCTTGATGTGGGCGCCGTAGATGATCGCGGGGATCATGCCTTCCGCGCGGGAACGCTTGGCGACCGGACGACCGACGCCGGTGCGAAGAAATGCCTTGAGAGATACTTGCTTGGCCATGGGATTGCCGAAATGAGGTTCTTTGGGTGAGCCGATGAGATTACCAGCCTTCCCCCCGGGGTGCAACGCCCAAGTTTACCTGCTCGCGCGGCGGGAGGTGAAATCGACCAGGCGACCGAGCATGACCTTCAGGTCGCGGCGGTGGACGATGAGGTCAATGAGACCGTGGTTGAGAAGAAACTCCGCGGTCTGGAAGCTCTCGGGAAGTTCCTCACGGGTGGTCTCCCGGATCACGCGCGCACCAGCGAAGCCGATCATGGCCTTCGGCTCGGCGAGGATGAGGTCGCCAAGCGAACCGAAGCTGGCCATCACGCCGGCCATGGTGGGGTTGGTGAGAACGTTGATGCAGGCGAGGTGGGCCTCCCTGTGGCGAGCGAGGGCGGCGCTGGTCTTGGCCATCTGCATGAGGCTGAGCATCCCCTCGTACATCCTTGCCCCACCCGAGGCGCAGACAAGGATCACCGGAAGCTTCGCTCGGGTGGATCGCTCAATCAGGCGGGTGATCTTCTCCCCGACCACCGACCCCATGCTCCCGCCAAGAAACCCGAAGTCCATCACCGAGAGCCCCACCCGTCGGCCACCGATGGCACAGAGACCGGTGATGACCGCATCCCGCAGGCCGGTCTTCTTCTGATTGGCGCGGATCTTCGGGGCGTAACTGACGGCGCCGCGGAAACCGAGGGCATCCACGGGAGACAGTGCCGCGTCCATCTCCGAGAAGGTGTCGGGATCGACGAGCCATGCAATCCGCTCACGGGCCGTGGCGGGAAAATGAAACTGGCATCGGGGACAGACACGAAACAGTTCCGCGAGTTCCTTGGAGGTGATCATCTCGTCGCACCCCTCGCAGCGGGTCCAGAGGCCCTTCGGGATCTCGCGGCGCTTCTCACCGCTGACCTCGCGCGGCTTGTCGAATACCTTGGTGGGGGGAACGACGGGAACCTCGGGGGCGAGGGGCGGCGGTGCGCTCGTCTGCTGGGGGTCTTCCACAGGGGGAGAGATTAGCCCGAAACCTTCATTCGCCAAAGAAATTTTCGACCCTGTCAGGTTCGTCTCCGCGCCAGCGTTCATCCACGGCGAACTTCGCTCATCCCACCCGTGCCATGACTGCCGCAACGATCCGCCTCATCGCAGCCGGGCGAAAATCCAGCTCCAGCCCCGCCGCGCGGAAGAGCGCCTTCAGCCCAACCGTTCCCCCAAGCGCGAGAGCGCGCTGGTAGGCCGCGAGCGCCGCCTGCGGGTTCGCGAGCGCCTTTCGCCACAACCCGAGTGCCCCAAGCTGCGCGATCCCGTATTCGATGTAGTAGAATGGCATGTGGAAAAGGTGGAGTTGGCGGTGCCACAGCGCCGCCTGGAACCTCTCCAACCCCGACCAGTCGCACCCATCGTTAAACCGCCCGCGGATTTTCAGCCACGCCGCGCGCCGCGCCCCCCGCGAGTGGCCGGGGTGCGTGTAAAGCCAGTGCTGGAAGGCGTCGATCGTCGCGATCCACGGAAGAATCTCGATCGCCCCCCCGAGAAGCGCCCGCGTGCTTCGCTCCAGGTCGTCCCGCTTCGGATAAATGACCCCCGCGTGACGATTCGCGAGCAGTTCCATCGACATCGAGGCGACCTCGCAAAACTCCATCGGCGCCTGCCGGTAGTCGAGCACCTCCTCATCCCGCGCCGCGAGCATGTGGAAGGCATGCCCCGCCTCGTGGAGAAGCGTCCGCACGTCGGTGTCCCTCCCCACCGCGTTCATGAAGATAAACGGCACCCGGCTCTCGTCGAGGGTGCACTGGTAGCCGCCTGGCTCCTTGAAGGGACGGTTGTCGAGGTCGAGCAACCCACGCCGCATAAGAAGACGAAACTGCCCCGCGAGCGTCGGGTCGAGTCGCGCGAAGACCCGTGCCACCCTCAATGCGAGCTCGCTCCCGTCCTTGAATGGCTGGAGCGCAGGCCGCCCTTTCGAATCCGCCGCCACATCCCACGGCCGCATTTGCCCGACTCCCATCTCTCTCGCCCGGCGCGCACGAATCGCCCGCACCGCGGGCACGACCCCCTTCTCCACCGCCTCGTGGAAGCGGAAGCAGTCGTCGGGGGTGTAATCGAACCGGCAGAACTTCCGGTGCGCGTAGTCGCGGTAACTGCGGAAGCCCGCGTTCCGCGCCACGCGATGGCGCAGCTCCAGGAGGACATCGAAGGTCGCCTCGATCTTTCCCGCCTCGCGAAGCCGTCGCTCGGCGGCGATGCGCCACGCCTTCTCGCGAAGCTCTCGGTCGGGACGCTCAAGGTAAACCCCCATCTGCGAGAGCGTCTGCTTCCGCCCGTCGAACTCCACCTGCAGCCCCGCCATGAGGCGGGCGTAGCCGTCCGCGGTCTCCTCGATCTTCCGGTCGAGCGGGATGTTCTCCTTCCGAAAGAGGTCCACGGCCACCTGCTTCTTCCGCAACATGAGCCCCCAGCGCTTCGAAAAACGCGCACGGAGCGGGTGCCCGAGCAGGCGGCGGCCGAGGCGGTCCCACCAAGGCGCTGTCGCGGGATGGACCTTTTGAATAAGATGCAGGTACGCTTTCCGCGCCCTCGCGTCGCGGGTGTTCACCGACTTCCGAATGTGGCAGAGCGCATCGTGCTCCCCCATCACCACGGCGAGTTCCTGCGTCTCATCAAACCAGCGCATCACGGACGGAAGGTCGGGGAGCGGGCGGCGATCCAGCTCGCGGAAGCGTGCGACGAGCGCGCGCGCATCGGCAGGGTCAAACTTCGCCGGGAGGAACTTCCTCCGCGGCCGAGACGGCAGCTTCATCCGGGGGGCTCGGGTCATGTCGACCCCCACCCTGCCTCATCCCGGTTCACCTGTCCACGCCACCCCCTCGATGATTGCCCGAAATTCAACGGCCTGCTAGGGTCGCCACTGGAAGATCCCCCATGCCCCGGATATTTGGCAGGCACAGGAAGCACGTCGACGAAGCGACCCGCCGACGGCGGGTGCTGTTCCTTTGCACGGGAAACTCCTGCCGGAGCCAGATCGCCGAGGGCCTCATCAACCGTCTCGACCTCAACGGCGGGCGCTTCGAGGGCGCCAGCGCCGGGAGCGATCCCGCCGGCTGCGTCCACCCGATGGCCATCGAGGTTGCACACGAGCTTCACGCGGACATCTCGCGCAACCGCTGCAAGTCGTGGGAGGACCTCAAGGGAGAGACCTTCGACTTTGTGATCACCCTGTGCGGCCACGCGAGTTCCGCCATTCCGAAGGTGTGGCCCGGCGACCCGGTCATCGCCCACTGGGACTTCGAGGATCCCATCAAGTGCAAGGGGGGCGACGAGGAGAAGCGCGGCGTCTTCCGTAATCTCGCGAGGGGCCTCCTCCGCTGCATCGAGCAACTCATCTCTCTGCCCGTGGAAATGCTCGACCGCGCGACCCTCTCGAAGAAACTCGATGAAATCGGCAGGGGCTGAACGCGTAGGGTCAGGAGTGGCGTTCGTCGGTTTCTTCAAATACCCCGTCAACGAACATCTCCGCGGGAATCACTTCTTTTCGGGGGCGCCCGCGGGCCATTCCCCCACGCCCTCGACCCGCACCAGTTGAGCCCAGACGGAGCCGATGGGAAGCTTCGAGATCACCTTAAGCGGAATCTTCCGATCGTCATCGCTCACCCATGCCTCCATCCGCCCTCGCTTCACGAACCCGCGCAGATACTGGGGATCCGGCTCCACGCGGAAGGCGGCGATGGGTGGGAAATCGTTGAGTTTCACCACCTCCGTCCCGAGTTTTCGGACCTCGACCGTCTGGCTACCCTTGTCATTGCCGACGGTCGCGGCGTAGCGATCCCGCACGCGCCAGTCCCTGTGGCGCATGAGGTAGATGAGGGAAAGCTTATCCACCACCCCCTGCGGGGAAATCTCGAACCACTTCGTCTCCCCCGTGAGGAAGGACTGCATCCAGCCGTGCTCGAAGGGGTAGAGAAACCAAGCCTGCTCCCAGACGCGGTGAGGCCCCTCCTTCCGCATCTGCTCAAAAAAAAGCGCGCGCTTGCGGACCGGGTCGAACCGGCTACGCAGGGTGTCTTCCACCGGATAAATCGTGGAGACGAAATCATTGGAACGCACGACCACCGTGAGTTCCTCGATTCCTCCTTTCTCGCGCCGAACTTCGAAAGTCCCCCGCCCCACCATGAAGAATCCCCAGTAGAAGTGGTAGGTCAACCGCTCCGCGTCCGCGTAAGGGAGGTCCGAGGCCGCGAGGCCAGGACCCACGGCGGCCAGGCCGAGGAGGGTGGCCAGGCCGAGAGCGGCAGACGCCCTCACGAAAGACGATCCTTGGCCTCGTCGAGGACGCGCCGCTCCTCGCGGGTCAGGCTCTGGATCCCGCGATCGGCGATCTTGTCGAGGATGGGATCCACTTGCCGTGAGATAAAATCGCTCTTGCGAAGCGCCGACTTTAACGCACCCGCGCCGGCAGACGACGAGGGGGACCTTCCTTCCGTGAAGCGACGGGGGGCGCACGACGTCGATGGAACCCCCACGACCTCGGGAGCCGAGAGCCTTCGGACGTAGAGGTACCCCACCGCCATGCCCCCGAGGTGGGCCAGATGCGCCACGTTGCCCCCATCGTCGCTCACACAAAAAAGCGCCGAGAGGGCCACCGCCACGACGACCCATTGCTTCGCCATGAGCGTCACCGGAAGGATAAAGAAGACGAGAAGCGTGATCGGTCGCCGCGGGTAGAGCGTGGCAAAGGCGATGGTCACCGCGTAGATCGCCCCCGAGGCGCCGACCATCGAGGTGGCGGTGTGGAAGTTGAACGCAAACCACACAAGCCCCCCGACCAACCCACCGCCAAGGTAGATCCATAGGAAGTGTCTCGGTCCGAGCGCGAACTCCACCTCGTTGCCGAAGAAGTAGAGCATGAGCAGGTTCAGAAGCAGGTGAAGCACACTCCCGTGGAGAAACATGTAGGTGACAAACTGCCAGAGGCATCCTTCGTTCACCGCCGGGGCTGAAAGCTTGAGAAACTGCTCAAAAAGCGAGTTCCCCATCAGACCGAAGATCTTCTGCAGCACGAACGCCGCAAAGTTGATCGCGAGAAGCCACTTCACCGCGGGGGTGGGCTGGACTGCCCAACCCGCTTCGTCCGAGCTTCGGTAGGTCGTGTTCATCGCGCAGGAAAAACCTGGAAGCCCAGATCAGCAGGCCGCAGGCAAAATTGTCCCGGCTCAGTCGCGGGCTTTGAAACCTTCGACCGACTCAAGGTGGCGGAAGAACTGCTCGTCCGAGTCGAAGAGTCGCCCTTTCTCGATATAGCTGTCCGTCGTAAATGGACTCAGCCCTTTCGGGTAGATCATGTAGCGGTTCTTGTGGTAGTCGCGCGCGTGCCCGAGTTCGTCCATCATCCCCGTGCTGAGCGGCGGGCGCTCCAGATAGGGGTGAATCGCCAACGTCGAATCGGTCTTTCCCACGAACCAGTGCAGATCGCGGTGGACGGTGTAGGAGTAGATCGCCTCCTTGTCGCGGAAGTCGTCGAAGTGCGTGCCGATCTCGATGGTCTTCGGATCGATCACCACCGCATAGCGGTGCAGGCGCTCGATCACCGAGTCCACCTGGCGGCGAATTTCCGGCTCCGCGTGCGTCATGCAGTAGCTCGCGTAGAAGGAGTGGATGTCGGGGTAACGGATGAGTTGGTAGAGCGAGTGGGGCGGCTGCTTCGTCGCCAGCACGAGGTGGCGGATCCCCATCATCTTCGCCCAGTCCTCGCTCAAGCTGACCTCCTCGTTCATCCACGAGAGAATCTCGTAGATCGTGTGGTTCCGCGCCTTGATCGCCGCCAGGAAGGCGTCATCCGGCGCCGGGCTCTCCAGCCGCTTCTGAATGATCCACTCCGCGTCGATCAGCGTGACGATGAGGTCGGGGCGGACATACTGCTGGATGTACTTCGCATCCTTGCACTTTCGGTTGATGCGATTCCACTCGATCGTGGCTGGCGCACGCACCAGTACATGCGGCGATGCCGACTTCTCAATCTCGTAGCCAATCCGAATCCACTCTCGCTCGCGCGTCAACTCGAAGATGTAGTCGGTCGTCCCCAGCATCTTCTCCAAGGGCTTGGTGCCGTCCCGCGTGACCATGTCGATCAGGTTGAAGACAGGCACATGAAGCCCTTTGGTCGCACAGAGCTTGATGGCCTTCGCGAGGTACTCGCGGTCGTCCAGACCTGCGATCATGCCGGTGACAAGGACACGCATGGGGAAGCTTCTACTTCATTCGGACGGATTTTTCACGCAAAATCTTGCGCCACATCGTCGCAAAATTACTGTTTGACTCTTTTTAGGATATTTCCATAATCCACTGTCAGTCCCTGACTTATGGCAACGCCCCCTCCCCCCCCTCCACCACCGGGCTCCAAGGACCCGCAGCGAAAAACCGATTTTCAGTCACCCCCTGCTGTCGGCGAAGGTTCGGGCATGCCTGCGGCCCCGGGGCAGAGGAAGGAGACCGTTCGCATCAGCCTTCCCCCAAGCCTCCTTCGTAAGGCCCAGGCTCCTTCTCCCGCCACTCCCCCGAAACCCGCCACACCCCCGGCTCCTCCCTCCTCCGCTCCCGCGGCAAAGCCGCCGTTCCCTTCCCCCTCCCCCGCAGGGGCCGTCCCCAAGTTTCCGCCGGTTCCCTCCACCGGCACGGGCTCGACGATGCTCGGTTCCAAGGGCGTCGCTGCCCCGCCCGCGCCGCCAGCCATAAGCAAGCCTCCGGCTCCGCCCCCTGCGGCCAAACCCCCAGTCCCCCTGCCTCCCGGGGCTCCGCCCAAACCCGCGGCGCCTTCCGTCCCCCCTCCCGCCGGCTCGGTCACGAAAGCCCGCGAGACTGCACAGATTCCCCCGCCGTCCATGGCGCCGAAGCCCGGCTCCAGCGTTTTCCCGCTCCCGCCGACTGCCCCCAAGGCCCCCTCGGCTGTCGGGGTTCCTTTCGCGGGCCCCACCTCGGCCGGCGGCGCGCCCACGGTGAAGATGGCCGCCCCTCCGTCCCCGGATACCTCCGCTCCCACCGTCAGGCTCCAGACCGTGCCGTCCGCCGACAGCGGCGCACCCACGGTCAAGCTCCAGACCGCGCCCACGGGTGCTCCCGCGGGTGCCACCCGCCCGCCGGCCCAGGCGCGAAATATCGCCCCGATGGCCCCTGCGGATGGAGGTTCCCGCCTCTCCGTGGTGGACGTCGCCCTCGCCGCGACCGCAATGGTCTGCACGGTCGGCGCTGCCATTTTTCTGTTCTCCATCTGACAGCGACCCGCGGCGTTTGATTTTTCCTGCCCTTGTCGCGCCCGATGCGCGGCTCCATTTCAACCCATCCTCTCCATGGCCAGCGACCTGATCGTCACCCTGAATAAATCCAACTTCGCCGCCGAGGTGAAGCAATCCAAGCTGCCCGTCCTCGTGGACTTCTGGGCGGAATGGTGCGGCCCCTGCCGCATGGTCGGCCCCGTGCTGGATGAACTCGCCCCCTCGCTCAACGGCAAGGTCAAGATCGGCAAGGTCAACGTGGACGACAACCAGGAACTGGCCGGGGAGTTCGGTATCCGCTCCATCCCGACCCTCCTCATCTTCGTCAACGGCGAGATGAAGGACCAACTCGTTGGCGCCGTGAGCCGCAAGGACATCGAAGCCAAGCTCGCGCTCCACGTCGGATGACGGGGTGCCACCCCCGTATGAAGGTCGCCTACTTCGGCCTCGAGGGCACCTTCTCCCACGAGGCCGCCCGCCGCGCGTTTCCCGGTGCCCGGAGCTACCTCCCCGGCGAGGGGGTTGAGAACGTCCTCGGGCTCCTCTACTCGGGCAAGGCCGACTGTGGCCTCGTGCCCGTTGAGAACAGCTCGGGCGGGATGATCACCGACTCAATCGATGCCCTGCTCGCGCGCCGCTTCCTAAAGAGCTGCATCCGGATCCAAGAGGAGATCACGATGAAGGTGCGCCTCCGCCTCCTCTCCAACGAGACCCCCGCGCGCATCCGCACGGTTTACTCCCACCCCGTGCCGCTGAACTTCCTCACCCCGTGGCTCCGCCGCCACCTCCCGAAAGCGAAGCGCGTGGCCGTCGAGAACACCGCCGAGGGCGCCCGTCGCGCCACCGCGGAACCCGGCGCCGCCGCCATCGCCAACGAGTCCGCCGCCGCCCTCTACGGGCTCAAGGCTGCGCGCCTCGCGATCCCGCAGCAGCCCAACCAGACCAGCTTCTACGCCCTCGGAAAGCGTCCCTTCTCCCGCATGCCCGCCCAGCGCACCGCGCTCTGCCTTGGCCTTCCCAACCGCCCCGGCTCCCTCGTCGAGATCCTTTCCATCTTTGCCAACCAGAGGATCAACCTCACCCGGCTCACCTCCCGCCCACTCTGCAAGCGCTCCGGGATGTTCCACCCGAACGAGTATGCGTTCTGGATCGACCTCGAAGGCATCCCGAAATCCCCACGCGTGGAGATCGCGCTCCGTGCCGCCGGCCAGGCCGCCGCCTTCCTCGACGTCATCGGCATCTACCGCCTCCGCACCCTCGCCTGAGCGACGGACCGAAAAGCACAGACACATGCCGGAAGCCTTGCCTCCTTCAGCCTTCCGTCTCGCCTCGTCGCCTTTTCCCCTCTTCCCCTCCTCTCCGCCTTCCGCCTTCCGCCTTCCGCCTTCCGCCTTCCGCCTTCCGTCTTCTGTCCTCCGTCTTCCGTATTCCCCCGGCCCTCGACCCTTTCCCCTTTCCATTCTTCTCCTTTGACTGGACTCCCTCGATTTTCTGACGATATTGGGGCCATGCCGCGCACCGCCCCCCCTCCCCGACGGGATTTGACCGAGATCCTCGCACCCCTTGCGCGGCCCCTTCGCGCACTCGACCGCTTCATCGAGCAGCAGTGCGACACCTTCGAGCCCGGCGTCGCCGCCTGTGCACGCTACGTCACCAGCAACCAGGGAAAGCGCTTTCGCCCTGCCCTCGGCCTGCTGAGCGCACGCGCCAGCGATGGCCAACCCCTCGACGAGGCCAGCGAGGAACTCCTCCGCGCCTGCGCCATCGTGGAGCTCGTTCACATCGCCACGCTGGTTCACGACGACATCATGGACGGCGCCTCGATGCGCCGAAGCCAGCTCACGGCGGGCACCAAGTGGGGGAAGGGAATCTCCGTGCTCCTCGGGGATTGCCTCTTCGCCCAGGCCCTCATGCTTGCCGCCGCCTTTCCCTCACCCCAGGTCTGCCGACCGGTCGCCGAGGCGGCCAACCTCGCCTGTTCCGGCGAGATCCTCCAGACCCAGCGCCGCTTCGATCTCAAGCTCTCGGAGACGGAGTACCTGCGCATTATCGAGATGAAGACCGGGGCGCTCTTCGCGCTGGCTGCCGAACTCGGCGCCCGCCAGAGTGGCGCCGACGATCCGTGTGTCGCCGCCTTCCGCGACTTCGGCCGTCTCCTCGGCACTGCCTACCAGATCTATGACGACTGCCTCGACCTCGTCGGCACCGAGGAAAAAATCGGAAAGTCCCTCGGCACCGACCTGCAGGAGGGAAAGCTCACGCTCCCCATCCTCCTTCTCCTCCGCGAAGTAAAGGACAGCGAGCACAACCTCGTCAGCTCCATCCTCCTCAATGAGCATGCCACGGGACGCGCGCTTCTCCTCGATTTTCTCCGAAAACACGACTCCATCCGGGCCGCCGCACAGCGGGCGCGCGATCTCCTTCATCAAGCCGAGGCCTGCCTCCATGCCTGCCCCGCCAACCCCGGACGCGAGGCCCTCGAGGGAATCGTCGCCTACCTCGATGCCGAGATGGCAGGCCTGAAGTAGGTTCTGTTAAGCGTCCGATTGACCATCTCCCGGCTGCCGTATGTACGAGACGATCGACCAGATTTTTGTGCGCCTGGGGAATCTGGTCCAGACATGGGTTGCGGCCCGCTGCCCCGAGTTGGAACTGCCGGCCCGCATCGTCCTCACCGTGGCGCCGATCGCGATGATCTTTCCTCTCCTTTTCGCGGTGACCACCTGGGTGGAGCGCAAGCTTCTCGCGCGCATCCAGAATCGCCTCGGCCCGAACCGGGTCGGCCCCTTCGGGCTCCTCCAGCCTGTGGCCGATGGCCTCAAGACGCTGACCAAGGAGGACATCATCCCCGAGCGTGCGGACAAGCTGATTCACACGCTGGCGCCCATCCTCGTGATGGTCCCCTCCTTCCTCGTGCTCGCCGTGCTGCCCATGGGGCGAAACATGACGGCGGCGAACCTGCACATCGGGGTACTCTTCTTCTTCGCGGCGGGTTCGATCAGCCAGATTGCGATCTTCATGGCGGGCTGGGGTTCCCACAACAAGTACTCCCTCCTCGGTGGGATGCGCGCCATCGCGCAGATGGTCTCCTACGAGATTCCTTTCATCCTTTCCGCGCTCACGGTGGTCATGGTCACGGGAACGCTTTCGACCGCGGAGATCGTCGACTCCCAGCGCCTCGCCCTGGCGGTCGCGCCGGACGCGGGCCTCCTCCACCGCGGGGTGGTCCATCTCGCGAACACCATGGGCGGCTGGTACGTCCTCCAGCCCTGGGGGCTCTCGGGATTCCTGATTTTCTTCGTCGCGGGGCTGGCCGAGCTGAACCGATCCCCCTTCGATATCCCCGAGGGGGAATCGGAGATTATCGCCGGCCACCACACGGAGTACTCAGGCTTCAAGTTCGCCCTATTCTTCATGTCGGAGTACATCGCGATGGTGGCCGTCTGCGGGCTGGGCGTGACCCTCTTCCTCGGGGGGTGGCAGGGACCGATGCCGCTGCCTTCGTGGGCCTGGTTCTTTCTCAAGGTCTTTACCCTCATGCTGCTGATGATCTGGGTGCGCGGAACCTTCCCGCGCCTGCGCGTGGACCAGCTCATGGCCTTCGCCTGGAAGTTTCTCCTACCCCTCTCGCTGGTCAACGTGCTGGCGGCGGGAATCTGGATGTACCTGCCCTGGCGCGGTGCTGCGTGGCTCCTCGGGGGAGCACTCATGGCCGGCACCTACTTCGGCCTGTGCCTCCTCATCCGCCAGAGGAAGACGGAACGCCGCAACTACCGCTACGCCTGACCCCATGCGCCTCGCCTTCTACCTCATTGCGATCTGGACGGTGGCCAGCGGCCTCCTCGCGATCTCGCGCCGCAACATGATCCACTGCGCGCTCTCGCTGATTTCCTTTTTCACCGGCATCGCGGCCCTGCTCTTCACCCTCTACGCGGACTTTCTCGGCGCGGTCCAGCTTCTCATCTACGTCGGCGCGATCTCGGTGCTGCTCCTTTTCGCGATCATGGTGACCCACAACGCAAGCCGCCTCGGGGACCAGAGCGCCCCCTTCAGCCGGGGCAAGTGGATGGGTTGGCTCATCAGCGCCGGGGTCTTCGCGGTGCTCTTTCACGGTCTCCACCACGTGGTCTCCCCCCCGTTGCCCGACCCCTGCCCGACCCTCCCGATGGCCGAGATCGGCCGCCTGCTCGTCACCCGCCATGCGGTCCCCTTTCTCGTGATGGCGTTGCTCCTCACCGCGGCACTCGTCGGCTCGGCCGTCGTCGCCATGGAGGAACCTCCCAACGATTCCCGCAAGGGATGACCCGCCGATGCCAACGCTCAACGAATACCTCTTCCTCGCCGCGATGCTTTTCTGCATCGGACTTGCCGGCGCCCTCACGCGCCGCCACATCATCCTCATCCTCGCCGGCATCGAGATGATGCTCAACGCGGCGAACGTGAACCTCGTGGCCTTCTGGCACTATGGGAATCCCGCCGCCACGGATGGCGTGATGCTCGTCCTCTTCGGAATCGCCATCGCCGGCGCCGAGGCCGCCGTCGGCCTGGCCCTGATCATCGCCATCTACCGCCGCTTTAAAACCTCCCGCCTTGATGAGGTGGCCGGGCTCAAGGGATAGCCGCCGAGAAATTTCTGATTTCTGATTGCCGACTGCTGATTACCCTAAACCGATTCCCAGACACCAAGAACCAGGACGTCAATGACGGAGGGGCACGCTTCGTCGTGCCGTCTGGACTCCTCTGACTCCCCTCTCCCAACTTCCACCTCTAGCCTCCTGATCCCTCCCTTGTTCGTTTTTCATTGGCCGTTGCCCATTTTACATTCCTGATGTCCTGGATCTCCCTCCATCTCTGGTTGATTCCCCTGCTGCCGCTCGCGGCGGCGGGCGCCATGGCGCTCTTTCCACGTGCGTGGCGGCGGGCCTCGGCTGCGGTGGCCCTTGCAGCCATCGCGGCGGCGGTCGTGCTGTCCGCCGTCGCCCTCGCGCGGACAATGGACCCGTCCTTTGCCGCCGCGGGAGGACGCGAGGTTTTTAACTTCACCTGGTTCACCTCCGGCCAGGCGGCGGTTCGACTCGGCTTCCTGCTCGATCCGCTCTCGGCGCTCATGCTGGTCGTCGTCTCCCTCGTCAGCTTCCTCGTTTTCGTTTTCTCGGTCGGATACATGGAGGAGGACGAGAACTTCACGCGGTTCTTCTGCTTCCTCTCGCTCTTTGCGGGCTCGATGCTCGCCCTCGTCGCCGCGAACAGCCTGCTCCTCCTTTTCGCTGCGTGGGAACTCGTCGGGCTCTCTTCCTATCTCCTGATCGGCTTCTGGTACCACAAGCCAAGCGCGGCGGCGGCCATGAAGAAGGCCTTCCTCGTCACGCGCGTGGGCGACCTCGGTTTCTTCATCGGGCTGCTCTGGTTCTACCAAGGGGCGGGGACCTCGCTCTTCTACGATCTCGGGAACGGGGCGCTCGAGGGGGCGCGACTGGATGCCTTTGCAGGTGCCGCGGCCACGGCGGTGGCGCTGCTCATCTTCTGCGGGGCGGCGGGCAAGTCGGGCCAGTTTCCGCTCCATGTCTGGCTCCCGGATGCGATGGAGGGCCCCACCCCAGTCTCCGCCCTCATCCACGCGGCGACCATGGTGGCCGCCGGCGTCTTTCTCGTGGCACGCATGTACCCGGTCTTCGAACTCAGCCCGACGGCCCTCCACGTGGTGGCCCTCCTCGGAGCCTTCACCGCGCTTTTCGCCGCCTCGATCGCCCTCGCTCAATGGGACATCAAGCGGATCCTCGCATGGTCCACGGTCAGCCAGCTCGGGTATATGATGCTCGGCCTCGGCGTCGGGGGCTATGTGGCGGGGATGTTCCACCTCTTCACCCACGCCTTCTTCAAGGCCCTGCTGTTCCTCGGGGCCGGTGCTGTGATCCACTCCTGCCACCACGAGCAGGATATCCGCCGTCTCGGCGGCCTGAAGAATCGGATGCCGCTCACCTTCGTCTGCTACGCGGTCGGGGCACTCGCCCTCGCGGGACTGCCCCCGTTCGCCGGATTCTTCAGCAAGGATGAGATCCTTCTCGCCGCCTGGCATTATCCGGAGCGCCACCCGCACTGGAGCTCTTTTTTCCCCTTCTGGGCGGCCCTCGCAGGGGCCTTCCTCACCGCCTTCTACATGACCCGCCAGGTGCGATACGCTTTCTTCGGCGCGGCGCGCAGCGAGGGCGCCTCCCACGCCCGCGAGGCCGGCCGCTGGATGCTGGTCCCCTTATCCATCCTTGCGGCCTTCAGCGTGGTCGCCGGGTTTGCGGGCTTCCCCGGACACAACCACTTCCAAGCCTTCCTCCTCCCCGCGACCAACGGCCATGGGCTCGACGTGAGCATCGCCCTCGCGAGCACCTCGCTCGTGCTTCTCGCCATCGGTGTTGCGTGGAAGGTCTATGGTCCGGCGACACTCGTTGCGGGAGCGAAGGACCCGTTCGAAAGCCTATTTCCCCGCCTCTTCACCGTGCTCCACCACAAGTGCTGGATGGACGAGATCTACGCGGCCACGCTCCTCCGCGCGAACCGCACGATCGGGGCGGTCGCCTCGTGGTTCGACCGCGGGATCCTCGATCGTTGGTTGGTGGGGGGCGTGTCGGTCCTCGTTCGGACCATCTCATTCGTGAACCACCTCCTCGACGAGAGGGTGATCAACCGGGGGTTTGACCAGGGGTGTGCCTCCTTGCAAGGGGCCGGCGAGATGAACCGCCTCCTCCAAAGCGGGTCAACCCAGCGCTACCTGCGGATCGCGACGGCGGCGATCTTCCTCCTCACCGCCTTCCTGATGCTCCTGGCCCGGAGGGCCGTACCGTGAGCCACCTCCCTGACTTCCATTACTGCCTGCTCAGCGCGCTGACCTTCCTGCCGCTGCTGGGGGCGCTCGCGCTCTTCCTCGCGCGCGCCGACGACGCCATCTCCTGCCGACGGATCGCCCTCGCGGCGAGCGGGGCCCCCCTCCTGCTTGCCCTGCGACTGCTCCACGACTTCGACCCGGTCGCCAAAGGAATGCAGTTTGCCACGCGCGTGCCGTGGATCCCGACGCTCGGCATTGATTACCACGTCGGCGTGGACGGCCTGAGCCTCGCGCTCCTCCTCCTCGTCTCGGTCCTTGTGCCGCTCACGGTTTTCGGCTCGGTCGGGCGCATCGCCGGGCTCGACGCCCGCCCGCAGGACGCGCGCACCTTCTTCGCCCTGGTGCTTATCGAGCAGACCGGGCTCTACGGCGCATTCACCGCGCTCAACTTCTTCCACTGGTTCATCTTCTGGGAGGCCTCGCTGGTCCCGATGTTCTTCCTCGTCAAGATGTTTGGCGGCGCGCAGCGGACGGCGGCCTCCTACCAGTTCTTCGTCTACACCTTCCTCGGGAGCGTCGCGATGCTCGTCGGGATGCAGTTCGTCTTCCTCGCGACGAACACCTGGGACCTCGTCGAGTTGGGGCGGATGGGCCCGTCGCTGACGGGAAAACTCTCGGACTTCGCGCGGGGCGTCGGGCTCGAACGCTTCGCGGATGCCATGCCACGCGCGGTCTTCCTCATGGTCCTTCTCGGCTTCGCGGTGAAGGTCCCGATGTGGCCGCTGCACACCTGGCTGCCGAAGACCTACGGGCAGGCGCCGGCGGCAGGCGCGATGCTCCTCACGGGCCTGATGTCGAAGATGGGGATCTACGGCCTGCTACGGATCGTCCTGCCGCTCTTCGGCTCCGAAATGGCCCGCCTCGCCGTGCCGCTCATGGCGCTCGCGGTGGCCACGGTACTCCTCGGGGCATGGGCGGCGGCAGCCCAGCGCGACCTTCGGGGACTCATCTCCTACTCGAGCGTGAGCCACCTCGGCTACTGCCTGCTCGGCGTCTTCGCCGTCGGGGCGGTCACGGGTCGCTTTGAGGAGAAGGCCCTCGCCCTCAACGGGGTGATCTTCCAGATGGTGGCCCACGGCCTCAGCGCGGCGGGGCTTTTCTACTTCGCCGGCGCACTCGAGACCCGTTTCGGGACCTGCGCCTACAGCGCGTTCGGCGGCCTGAGAAAACCGGCGCCGGTCTTTTGCGGCCTGATGGGGATTGTCGCCTTCGCCTCGCTGGGACTGCCCGGGCTCGCCGGGTTTGCGGGTGAGTTCATGATTTTTAGAGGCGTGTTCGGGCTTGCCGGGGCGATGGCGTGCGTGGCCGTGCTGGGCCTGCTCCTCACCGCCTTCTACATTCTGACGATGTTCGGGCGCGTCTTCTTCGGTCCGTCGGGGCCGACGACAAACGATCTCTCCCCGCGCGAGCGCGTGGTGGCCGCGACCCTCGTGGTCGCGCTCGCCGTCTTCGGCATCTTTCCCAACCTCCTCGTCCGCATCTCAAACGCAGCCGTCTCCGCCCTCGCCCACGCACTGGGCTGACCCCCGTCAAGTCGTCGGGGTCGACAACCCCGCCCTAGCCGTCCTTCAAACTTTCTCCGTTTACCTCAGCCACGGCATCCAGCCGAGGGCCGTGCTGATCCAAAACGGGATCGTGGCCAGGCCCGCGAGGCTCGTCCCGATCACCACGCGGAGGGCCGTGGTCACGTCCCCGCCGTAATGGCGCGCCATCACGATGGGAAAAACCGCCGCGGGCATCGCCGCCTCGAGGACGAGGACGCGTTTCAACTCAACCGAACAAGGAAGCCAGTACGCGAGCGCAAGAAAGACGAACGGGAAGACCCCAAGCCGAAGGACGCACGCGGCGAGCACGGTCCGTGCGCCTCCCGCCGCCGCGCGCGCCTCCCCCGCGAAATCGAGCACGGTGGCCCCGACGAGGAGCAGGGCGACCGGGATCGCACACTGGCCAAGCGTCCGCAGGCAGGTCACCGCAGCGAGCGGGATGCGCGGGGCGAGGCCGAGGAAATGGATGGCCACGCCGAGAAGCACGGCGACCAACGGAACGTTGATGAACTTCCGCCAATCGCGCGTGGAGGCGCCCCCCGTGAGCACCGCCAACCCAGCGGTCCAGATCGCGATTTCCGCCCCCAGGTTGTAGACAAAAAGGACGCCCACCGTCTGGCGGTCGAAGAGCGCGAGCGCGAGGGGGAGCGGGATGTAGCCGTAGTTGTAGATCCCCGAGTTGAACGCGAAGGTGCGGCGCTGGACCGGGCCTCCCGCAACACGGCCCACGGCCCACCCGACCGCATACCCCAGTGCGACGGTCCCGAAGCCGAGCATGGGAGCGAGAAGAAGGTTGCTCCAGTCATCCAGCACCCGGTTCCCGAGAAGGGACTCGAGGATGAGACAGGGAAAAAGCAGGTTGATCGTGACGCGGGAGAGACTCGCGTCCGCCTCGACGGTCAGCCAGCCAAGGTGGCGGATGAGCGCCCCGATGCCGATCACGGCAAAGACGGGGACCACGGCATTGAGAACGGTGAGGAATTCACTCATGGCGTCAGGCCAGCATGGACAACCCCCACGCTCACGGCAAGCACACGGAGGAGCCTGCGCCCCCCGAGCACCAGGCTAACACCGCGAGTTGCGGCCCTCGCGGGGGCGGCACGGCCATTGGGTTCATGTCCCCGGGAAGCTCGCGCCCGGCGCGATCAGGACGGGGAATGTCGGCGACGGCCCGCGAGGAGCGCGGCGACGGCCGCGAGGGCCAGCAGCGCCACGGAGGAGGGCTCGGGGATCGTGGTGAAGTTGAGGCGGAAGGTGTCCGTGGAACCGCCGCCGGGCCCCGTGAGCCTCAGGTCGAACCAGTAGTCTTGAAAGTCGGTCTGGGGCGCAGTGAGTTCGAAACTGAAGTGCTTGTGGATCACCCCGCTCGACCAGGGGATGGTGTATACGGCCCCGTTGTTGGTCAGGACTTCGGAGCTGCCGCTGTAGATCTTCCAGAGGGACTGGCTGTGGCTGCGGTCGATCATCTCGAGCCGGGTAATCTCGTTCACGGGCAGCAGGTAGTGCCCCTCGTCGGGGTCGTCCGCGTCGAGGCTGATGAAGCCGGGATCATCCAGGCTCCAGAGGTTGCCCCCCTGCCAGGTGAGCGTGTGGGAGTGGGACGGTGAGTCGACCTTGAAGTTCCACGGGGCGGAGTTGGTATCGCGCCCGATGAGCACGTCGCCGGCGTGGGTGTGCTGCGCGGGGGCCCTCGGGGCGGCAAGGCCGAGCAGGAGGGCCGCGGCAGCAAAGAGGAGGGTTCGGACGGGCTGGTGGAGCGAGCTGACGGGTTTCATGGGTTTGGTCGTGGTCGATCGGGTTGCTGGTTGCTGGGGGAGATGCGGGGGATGCAGCCTCCCTTGGGTACAGGAAGATACCGTGATGCAAATAGATTGCAATACAAAATGAAAATAATGGCGGGTCGTGTCAGGGGTTCGAGGGGCGAGGGTATTCGGGGTCGAAGAGGTTTGCGCTCCACCGGTAGCGTCCCGTGAGCTTCACCGCGTCCGAGAGGGCCAGGGCCTCGGCGTGGCCGTCCATGAAAACGTAGTTCCCCCTCCCCGAATGGCGGAGGTGTGCGATCTGCTCCCGCGCCCCGGCGTTCACGGTGTTCTGGTTTTGGAACCACGTGTTGGGGTGGATGTGGTCGGCGGCCGCGAAGTCTCCCTCCTCGGCCATCTCAAGAAGGAAGATCGTGGAGGAGGGATGGGGGAAGGAGCGGAGCTTGTTGTAGGGATAGCCCGAGTAGGGGCCGTAGGTGCTGTGCGGCTCGCTGTAGTCGTAGTAAAAGTTCATCCCGTAGCTCGTGCGACGGGAGTTGTCGGCCCAGTGGGTGCTGCGGTCGGAGGGACAGCGGGCGACGAGCTTGTTGCCGTAGTAGGCCTGGAGGGTGGTGATCCAGCTTCCCTGGATCGCGTTCGTTCCGTGGCTGGTGCTGCCGTGGGCGAGTTTGCCCTCGACCACCCCGTCGTCGTTGTCGCTCGCGTACATCTGCACCGCCATCCCCATGTTTCGCATGTTGGAGAGGCAGTTGATCGCACGGGCGCGCTCGCGCGCCTTCGAGAGAGCGGGGGTGAGCAGCCCCGCCAGGATGGCGAGGATGGCGATCACCACGAGCAACTCGATCAGGGTAAAGGCCGCCCGCTCGGCGGACAGGATGTGATGACGCAAATCCATTGCATCACATGATGCAATCAATATGCATTACAAGCAAGCGGAAGAAGGCGCGGGGAGGGAGAACGCGCGTCGCGGGGCGCGGTTGGCCCCGGGGTCAGGAAGACGACCGACCGGCCTTCTGGCAGCGGGAGCAGGTGCCGAAAAACTCGAGGGCGTGGTCCACGTTGGAGTACCCCCGTTCGCGGACCATGCGGTCGAGGGCGTCCACGAGGCAGACGTGGAGCGTCTCGACCCGTCGGCACTTGCGGCAGATCACGTGGTGGTGGTGGCTCGAGGCGCCGCCGAGCTCGTACCGAACGGCGCCGTCGCCAAAATGGCAGGCGCGCACGAGGCCCTTTCGCTCCATGGCGGCGAGCGAGCGATAGACGGTGACGAGGTCGCACGCGTGCCCCGGAAGGCGACGATGGACTTCCTCCATTGTGAACGGTCCGTGCTTCGAGGCGAGGAGGGCCAGGATCGCCCGGCGGGGTTTCGTCACCCGGAGCTTGGCCTCCTGCAGGCAACGCAGCGCCCGAGCAACCTTTGCCCGGCACGGGGGATGCGTGGCGGGATGGTCAGGGGAGCGATCGCCCGCCGAAATGGCGGTGATCGACGTGGAGCCAAGTTTCCGCTGCATGGACCGATGGATGCGCCGAGACCTTCGCCGAGACAAGCGAAAACTCGGGGGGTGCCTTCCTCGGTCTCCTGCACCCCTACGCCCTGCTTCTCGGCGTGACCACCCTGACACTTTTCACGATGCACGGCGCGATCTACGCACTGATGAAGACCGATGGCGCACTCCACGACCGCCTGAGGGGTTGGATCAAGCATTGCATCGTCTTCTTCATCGTGTGCTACGCCGTCACCACCATGGCCACGCTCCTCTACGTGCCACACATGGCGGCGCGCGTCCGCGTCCACCCGGGCTCTTCAGCATCGCTCTCGCCAACATGCTCGCCATCGCGAACATCCCTGCGCCGACCGCGAGCAGATGCGGATCATCTGCGCCGCGCGCCCCCTTTTCTGAGATCCTCCCGCCGGCGGCGGCTTCCGTCTCCCCGAAGCCTCTGGACGATTGAAGCTGTAAATCACCCTTCCCGACCACTGCTGTCGATCGCTGCTTGCTGGAACATGTTCCGCATGGCAGACTGCGCCGCGTTGGTTTCGGAAGGACACCCCATGAAAACCATGAAAACCATCACGAGCAAGAATGACACGCGACTGAGCGAAGGCCTGAACCAAGTGCTTGCCGACTCCTATGCCCTGATGTCCCTGACGCATCTGGCGCACTGGAACGTCGAGGGGCCGGGCTTTTTCGCTTTGCACACCGCCTTCCAGACGCAATACGAGGAGTTGTTCACCGCGATTGACGAAATCGCCGAGCGCATCCGTGCGCTCGACGTCTATGCCATCGGCGGCCTCGCCAGGTTCGCCCAGACGGCTCAAATGAAGGAGTTCTCCTCCCCGCTGGGGCAGAAGGATTACGTGCGGATGCTCATTGCCGCGAACGCGAAGCTGGTGGCCGACGCCGCGCGAGCCCGCGACCTTGCCGGCGAGGCGAACGATCCGGAGAGTCAGGACCTGATGATCGGGCGCATCACCCTTCACCAGAAGACCATCTGGATGCTGAAGAGTTTTCTCAAGGGCTGACCAGCCGGTGGCGTGACCTCCGAGGTGGCACCTCGGTTCCGGCCGCTGGGTGGGTGGTGCTCGGCGACCCGCCTCCACACAAGGGCAGGGCGGTGAGTCCTGCCCCTTCGCCGTCGTCCGCCACCGCAGGGTAGTAGAGGCCAGCACTTCGCAGGCTGCCTCTGGCCGGAAAGATGAGGCACGCAATCATGAGTACGAAACGCGTCGTGGCGAACCCGAACGGCACGTGGGAGAGGAAATTCCGTGACTCCTTTTTGGAGTGCCTTCCCAAGACTGGCCGCCAGCAGCCCTTGCGGAAAACGACCACGACTGAGTTCAGGGGGTCGTGCGAGGCTTTGCTCCGCCCGTTCTCAGAAGTCCCAGCTCATTCCGGCCGAGGCGGGGAGGACCCTGCCCCGGAAGGCTTCGTGCAACTGGAAGATGGCCCTCGCCCCGGTGCAGTGGTTCGGGTAGAGGCGGGGCGAGCCCAGGTTGTGGAGCGCGGCGAGGGTTTGCGTCATGCGGGCCGGGGAGGCTGCCTCCAGGTGCATCCCCCCATAGACCGCGGCGATCGGGTGCCCCGAAGTGAGTTTTCTGACGTGGAGTAGGATGTTGACGAGCCCGGCGTGCGCGCAGCCGAGAACGACGATCACTCCTTTGTCGGTCTCAAAGAAGAGGGAAAGGTCATCTTCCAAGGGATCCGGAACCGAGAGTTTCTCGTCCAGAAAGAATGGCCCTCCGGTGTCCTCGTAATCCGTCACGCGGGGGATTTGGCCGGTCGAGAACACTCCCGGCAGGAGTTCCACGGGAGTGACCGAGGTTTGGAGCCTTGGGAACCCGGGACCCGGGCGGAGCACCTCGAAGAAAGGGGTGCTAACCCGTCGCGGCGTTCCCGTGGGAGCGCGAAGGAACTTCGGGGCCATGGCGGCGGGATGGGTCCAGATGGGGCAGGAGGTATTGGCCGCGATAAGGGTCTCCAACCCGCCGACGTGGTCGTAGTGGCCATGGCTGAGCAGCACGGCGTGGGCACGGGACA
The DNA here is from genome assembly GCA_964653025.1 of uncultured Verrucomicrobiota bacterium. Lineage (GTDB taxonomy): Bacteria > Verrucomicrobiota > Verrucomicrobiia > JABWAM01 > JABWAM01 > JABWAM01. Next base: position 5,027 of record CAZZBZ010000017.1, on the reverse strand, counting down.
AGGGGAGGCCGAGGCGTTCCGCATTGTGCCGCAGGGCAAGGCCCTGACCGGTGTCGAAGAGGAGGACCTGGTCGTTGGCCTCGATCCACCATGCCAGGCCGTGCTCCCCAAGGATCCCGGCGCCGCGCGCGGTGTTCTCGCAGAGGAGGACCAGATGAAGGGGGGACATGCGGTTGAGGATAACCCGGCGAAACGTGGAGAAAAGCGCTAACAACGCAGGTTCACGGTTCAGAAGTTCAACGGTTCACGGTTGGGAAATCGTGAGAAGCCTTGGCAAACGTTGAGCTGTGAACCGTTGAATCCCAACAACCTGAGCCGTCACGAAAAGTGAATCAGCGGATAGCCAAAGCCCGCACCTCGTGCTAAACCCGTCGCATGCCAAGACCTTGCTGCCCGAGACGCGTGAAGGGGGCTCCGGGGGTGATTTACTTCAAACCGGCGGGCGTGCCCCTTTTCAAGTTGCGCGAGGTGGTGCTCCCTCTGGACGAATTCGAGGCGATCCGCCTGGCGGACCGGGAGGGACTTGAACACGCGGAGGCCGCGGTGAGGATGGGGGTGTCCCGCCCGACGTTCACGCGCATCCTTCGCGCGGCACGGCGGAAGGTGGCGGAGTTCCTGGGTTGGGGCGCCGCGCTGCGAATCGAGGGTGGCCCGGTGGTGCGCCTGGACCTGCCTCGCGGCAAACGGAAGCGCTGCCGTGCGTGTGTTCGGGCCGGTCGTTCCTGCGGTCGGACGGATTGCCCTTGCCGGTGAGATGTTATGAGCGTACGCTCATAACATGACCCCGACGCTCCCGTCCACACGGCATGACAATCCGTTTGGCCGCTTGCATCGAGGCTGCTTCGTGTGTGATCCCACCCAGTCCGGAGGGCTGGGAATGCGGTTCGCCGTGCTCGCCCCCGGCCATGTAACCGCCTCGGTCCACGTGCAGTCCGCGTGGAAGGGCTACGACCGGAGGATTCACGGGGGGGTGGCTGCGGCGATGCTGGACGGTGCCATGACGCATGCCCTCTTTTCAGCGGGAGTGGCGGCGGTGACCGCTTCCCTGCAGGTTCGCTATTACCGACCCGTGGAGACCGGCAAGGACTGCACCGTGGAGGCGCGGCGCACCCGGTTTCGCAGGCCGTTGCACCACGTCTGGGGGGTGATCTGCCAAGGGGGGCAGGAATGTGCGGAAGCCCGGGCCAGTTTTTTGGAGGACAAAGAAATGAACTTAACCCAGGAGAAAACATCATGATCAAGATCGCTGTGGCGCTGTGCGGGGATACGCTGGCCGAACATTTTGGCAGGACGGAACGATTCGCCATCTTCACCTGTCCCGACGCGGGTGCCGAGGCGCCGACCACCCGCGTGAGCGAGGACCGTTCTGCCGCCCCCCACGCCCATTCCCATCACGAGGAGGGGAGCCATGGAAGCGGCGGGGAGGCGCATCCCGGGCATCACGAGGCAATCGTGAAAACCCTGGAGGGTTGCCAGGCCGTGATTGCCGGCGGCATGGGGCACCGCGTGGCCATCGAACTGACCAGGGCGGGAATCGAGCCGGTGGTCGCCGCTGAACCGGGGACCCCGGAGGAACTGGTTCGCAAGCTGCTTCGGGGGGAACTCCGTCGCGGGGCGATTCATCGTTGCTGCCATGGCGCATGAAGGCATCGTGGCGAATCGGCGGCGTGCAATCGGGACGGAAATGCGTGCAGACTGTGGGTCCAGCATGAAGACGAACTCCCGCGCGATTCGCGCCAACGAGGCGCGCATGAAGGCGCGGGACGCGCACCATCGCCGCCTTGGTTACGATTCAGCGGCGAGCATCCGTTTCGTTCTCTCCAAGGTCCTTCCCCTGTGCGGGCATGTCCTTGAGGTCGGCACCGGAAAGGGACGCTTCCTCGCGGAAGTGGCCCGACATGCAGCGCGAGTGACCACCTTGGACATCGACCGCGCCACCCAACGTGAAGCCCGCCTCCATGTGAAGCATGCCGGGGTGGCGGACAGGGTCCGCTTCAAGCTCAGGGACGCCGGTCGGACTTCCCTGGCCGATGCCTCGTTCGATGCCGTCGTCAGCATGAACGCGATGCATCACATGGAGGCCCCGGGGCGGGTGGTGGCCGAGATGCTGCGGTTGGTAAAGCCGAGCGGGAAAGTTATTGTCGCGGACCTCAATGAGACCGCCCTGGACATTTTCGACCGTGTCCACCGCCTCGAAGGGAAGGTTCACCCGAGGCCGAAGGTGGCGATGCCGGGGCTCGCCGGCTTTTTTAGGAAGAAGGGTTGGCGCGTGCGCAGGTTTCGCGGGTGCCATCAAGATGTGCTTGTCGCGGACAGAAGTGAGCAGGCCAACGACGCACGTTAACGGCAAGACATGAAGAGTATTCGATACAAGCCCATCGGAGTAATCCGCTCCCGTCTCACTCCCTCAAGAGAGCCCACGGCAGAGATTCCTCCCCCGAAGGCTTTCGGGGTCGGAATGACAGAAAATGCCCTTCGTATCGGCTGCGAGTGTCCTGAACTGGAACTTTCCATGAAAATGTTGGCACGGACATTCAGGATGGTTGGGTTCGCCGTTCCGCCTGCGTGGTGTGCCCGGCAAGCCGTCTTCCTCCGCCAAGGCTGCTGAGGACAAGCGGGCAGCCGGCGCGGCTGCCCCTACCGCCAACCCGGCTAGGGTTTTGAAGTAGACTTTTGACTCGGGAAACTAGGTCACGGCGTGCCAGGCGGACCCGTGCGGGTGGCGGTGCGTGAGGATGTGCGGGCGCTCCAGACCGTGGGCCAGCATCCGCCGCTCGTCAGAAAGCAAGTCGAGGGTCGGGCCGTCGGCCACCACCTTCCCCCCATCGAGAAGCACCGAGCGCGGACAGAGTTCCACCACCATCTCGAGGTCGTGCGTGGCGAGCAGCATCGTCACGGGAAGTGTACGGAGAAGTTCCCGGAGTTCCCGCCGCCCCCTCGGGTCGAGGTCGCTCGTCGGCTCGTCCAGCGCAAGGACCCTCGGCGAGCAAGCGAGGACCGCCGCGAGACAGACGCGCCGCTTCTCCCCGCGGCTGAGGTGGTGCGGCTCGCGGTCCCCGTAGCCCGGGATTCCCGCCCGCGCGAGGGCCCGCGCGGTCTCCTCCTCCACGCGCGCCTCCGGCCAGCCGAACTGCTCGGGTCCGAAACGCACCTCCTCCTTTACCGTCGGGCAGAGGAACTGGTCGTCGGGGTCCTGGAAAAGCAGGCCGACCTCGCGGCGGATCCCGTCCGCGGTCTTCTCCCCCAGCGGAACCCCGAAGACGCGCACCGACGGCTCGCTCGGCAGGCGCGCGGGGAGCAGCCCGTTGAGATGCTGGAGGAGGGTGGACTTGCCCGCCCCGTTCGGCCCGATCAGCGCCACGCGCTCGCCCTCGGCGATCGACAGGCTCACCCCGTCGAGCGCCACGCGCCCATCCGGGTAGGCGAAGCGGAGTTCTTGCAGTTCGAGGGCGGACATCATCGCCACCCCCTCGCGAGCATCGCGGAGTAAACGCGTCCCGAACGATCCATCGAGCGCAGCATCAGGCGGCCGAGCAGGGCGGCACGCCAGCCAGCCTCGCGCCGCTTCCTCGGGCTGAAGCAGCGCGCCTGCCGCGCCACCCCCATCCGCCGCGCCTCATCCGCGAGGACGAACGAGTAGCGGTAGGCGAGGGCAAGGGTCGTCACGAGCAGGGGGGGCGCGCGCAGTTGGCGGAAAATCCGCAGCAGTCCCGAGAAAGGCGTGGTGCCCGCCAGCAGGATCGCGGTGGCCAGACAGAGCAGGCTCCGTACCACGGCATGCGCCCCCTGCCTCCACCCCCCAGGGGAGGCCAGCGAGAGCGCCGCAAGGCCGAGGATGAAAGGCGAGAGGATGAGCAGGCGACCGAGGAGGAAGCGCCACGGCAGGCGCGAAAACGCGGCCACGCCTGCGAGGAGCAGGGCCACCACCACAAAAAACGCGAGGGGTGCGTCCCTCCATGTCGCCAGGATAACGATGAGGGCCAGGGCCGTGAGCGCCTTGGGCGCGGCGGGCAGGCGATGGACCGGGCTCCCAGAACGGGCGAGGCGGTCGATGGTGCCGGGACGAATCATCGGGCACGCCCACCCTCCCGCTTTGAGCGGGACAAGCGCGCGGCCATCAGGCGCGCGAAAAATGCACCGACCCCAAACAGGATGAGGGTGCCGAGAACGCCCGCGACCGCCGTGGCGGCACGTTCTGAGGAGATTCCCGGGAAGGCGTAGTCGGGGATCGGAGAGGCCAGGAGTGTCTCCTCTGCGCGGCGCTCGAAGCCGAGTGTTGCGGCGACCTTCTCCAGGCCATCCGGCCACGGGCATGCGAACGGTGCTACGAAAAGGGCGAGTGCGAGCGTAAACGTAAGGCCGAGCGCGGCGAGAGGCACCACGGAACGACCTTCGCCGGTCTCCGTGTCCAGCCCCGCGAGTTCGGGACGGGCCCGCAGCACTGCCGAGTAAACCATCGTGGCGATGACCGCCTCGCCGACCCCGATCAGGGCGTGAATCCCCGCCATCGCTGGGAAAACGAGTTTCCACGGGGCGACGTCCGACCACGCGAGTTGGCCCGCGCAGGTCGCGGCCCCGAGAACCACGGAGGACCACGAACCAAGCGCCACGCCCGCCAGCCGTCCCGCACGCCCGGGAACGATTGCGGAGAGGATGCGGAAAATCCCCCAACCGCCGAGCGTCCCGACGAGGGCCATGTTCACCACGTTCGCGCCGAGAGCCGTCACGCCCCCGTCGGCAAAGAGAAAGCACTGGAGGAGCAGCACCGCGGCGAGGACGACCACCGCCGCGCCGGGTCCCAGCAGCGCGGCGACGAGAACCCCGCCGAGGAGGTGACCAGAGGTTCCGCCGGCGACGGGAAAGTTTAACATCTGCGCGGCAAAAACGAAGGCGGCGGCAAGGCCGACGAGCGGGACGCGCTCGCGGGGCATGGCGGCCCCGACGTGGCGGGAGGCAAGAGCCACCCCCCCGGCGCCGAGTACCCATGTGATGGCCACCGTCTTTGTATCGAGAAATCCGTCGGGGAT
>CAZZBZ010000016.1:18387-56427 GCA_964653025.1 uncultured Verrucomicrobiota bacterium | reverse complement strand
TCCAGCTTGGTGATCATGACGGTCCTGCTCGGTGACGGATCTTTACCCGATTCCGCGGCGACCCTCCATGTTTTTCCGTCATTCCTCCCCGCAACCGCGGATCGCCACGGATCCCGCACTCGCGGGACGGATGACAGAAGCAGAATTACCCACGGAGCACGGAGGATGGAGAAGAGGGTCGAATACGGTGAGGCCCGATGCCCATCGGGCCGAGGAGAGAATTTTTGACAGGATTAACAGGATTGCAGAACCTGAGCGCCTTTCCCCGAAAGCGCGCGCATCGGCGTCAAGCTAACGTTCAGATTCTCGATGGCAAACAGAGGTCTCGCGCAAAGGTCGCAAAGTACGCAAAGGGGGAACCGAGGGCTGAATACGCGGCCCGATCCGCATCGGGCCTCTCCGTATTCAGCCCCCCCCCATCGCTGGGGTTGCGGACACAGATCTGTCTTCAAGCGAGATCAGGCCGAATACGGTGAGCACCGACTCTTGTCGGGGCGCGTATTCGGCCTTTTCATCCTGCTCCCCTTTGCGGCCTTGGCGACCTTTGCGCGAGAACTCTGCTCTCTCCCTCTTCTCCGTGCCCTCTGTTGCTCTGTAAACTCGGGTGAAAGGGTCCTCCTTCGTGGGTAAATCCGCCATCCTAGCTTGACGCCAATGCGAAAGCGCGCGGGGTTGCCTCAATCTGATTCTCTCTCTTAATCCCGGTAATCCTGTAAATCCTGTCAAAATTCCTTCTGTCCGTTTCCCCCCCCGCCCCCCTCCATGCTTGCGCCGGTGGCGGGCTTCACGCATGGTGCGCCTCCGCTCCTTCCGCAACTTCGGATCCGGCGTCTGCCGAGAGGCCCACTCTATGAGAAACTTGATTCGCACCGCCCTCCTATCGGCCGGCCTCGCAGCCATGGGGTCCGCCGGGGCCGCCGAGAAGCCGCTGCACCTTTACGTCGAGGCCGAGGACTGCGACTCCCTGCTCCGCTACCCCTACCACAACGAGGAAACCCCGGGCTGGTACGCCCGCGAGGCCAACTGCCGCGGCACGGGCGCGCCGGGACACACCTACTGCGCCGCCATCCATGAAAGCAGCGCCCCCGACCAGCGGACCATGTCCCGAAAATTGGATCGCCCCCTTCCCCCCGGCACCTACCGCGCCTTCCTGCGCGTCCCGGTCCAGTGGGTGAGCGACCAGGACACGGTGGTTCGCCTCGGTCTTGGCAAGGCCACCGGCGAGTTCCGCTGGCGGTTCGCGGACCACTATTTTGGATTTCTCTGGCTCCCCGGCATTGACCTCACGCTTGCCGAGGCGACCGACACCGTCACCTTCACGGCGGCGCAGTTTGGCGGCAACAGCATGGGAACCATTTATGAGCCCGTGAACCGTTCCATCTGGATCGACACGCTTTACCTCACGAGCGATCTCACCGTGAAGGAACCGCCTCCCCTCGACAAGGAGCGCCTCGCCCGCGCAGGCATCGCGCCCGACGCATGGCCGGCGCGCCCGCCTTATCTCTCGGACGAACAGCACAAGACCCCGCCGCCCGAGAGCAAAGGAGTGCCCGACCCCATCCTCCTCGCCTCCTTCGATGGACGAAAAAACCTGTGGCCAAACTCCTCCTTCGAGTTAGGGATGAACGACGGCTGGGCGGGGACGCAGCCCTGGTGCGTCACCGACAAGGACCTCGATCCCGACAAGCCCTTCCACGGCAGTTGGTCCCTCCGCGTCCCCGTGCCGCCCGACCCCAAGACCTGGGTGCCGGGCCCCGAGCCCGCCGTGAGACTCACACCCGGGATCTATCCCTTCAGCCGCCCCTATTATCTCTCGGAAGCCGCAGACCTCTGCCTCTCGGTTTACGTCCGTGGCAAGGCCGGCGTCCCCATCACCGCGCACCTCAAGAAGATCCCCGGCAAGGAGACCTTCGTGGACGTCACCCCCCTGATCGCGGGCATCAAGCCGGCGATCTCCGCCAAGGGAACCCTCGCCGAATCGTGGACGCGGATCCAGGCGAGCGGGAAGGTCGATCCGGGCTGGTACTACCTGAGCTTTGAGTGCGCCGACGGTTTCTGGATGGACGCCATCCAATTGGAGAAGGGCTCGGCGCCCACCGCCTACGCGCCACGCGCCGAGATCGAGGGTGCCATCCGGACCGGTCAGTTGGCCAACGTGATCTACGACGAGCAGAAGAAGCTCCCGGTCTGGTTCCACAACAGCGGCGCCAAGAAGGCCGAGGCGCGCCTGCGCTACCGGATCGTGGACATTCGCGAGCGGGTGGTGGCGGAAGGGGTGACCCCGCCGGTCTCCGTGGCCCCGGGGCAGACCCTCCGCGTCGAGGAGGCAATCGCTCCTCCGCTCCACGGCCTTTTCTCACTGACCTGGGCCCTCGAGGGGCGGCCGACTCCCGAGGGCGAGACGGTGTACATGGCCATTCCCGCGCCCGCCAAGGAGAAGACGCGCCATGAACTCGGCGTCAACACGACGCTGCACCCGGTGGACCTAGCCATCCATTCGCGCATGGGCATCAAATGGGTCCTGACTTGCAAGACCATCGAGGTCGGGAAGGTGGGGCGGGTCCACCCGTCCCCCAATACCTGGAACTGGCAGGACGCGCGCGTCGCCCGCCCCAAAGATTTCGGCATGCAGCTCCATCCCGGTTTCTGGCCGGATAACGGCGTGCCCGACTTCCTCTCCCAGCCGATCACCCGTCCGCAGCGGCCCACCAAAAACCAGGGCACTCGCAAGACGATGCCCAAGCTGGACCTGTGGAAAGAGTACGTGGCCACGGTGGCCGAGCACTACAAGAAGGACGTCCGCGACTGGAACATCGACGACGAGGTCGAGGTGCACTGGGACCCGGCGATCTATGCCGACCTGGTGAACGCCACCCTCGACTCCCTGCGCACCCGCGTTCCCGAGGTGCGGGCGGGCACCAGTTGCACGCCGGAGTACACGGAGGAACTGCTGCGCTATGTGGACGCCAGCAAGCTGGGATTTTTCGCCAGCTCGGCCTTCGACTTCCAGTACTGGCAGTCGCGCTACACCAAGAGGCTCAAGGACCAGTACGGCAAGGAATGGATCAGCTACGGCGTCGGCGCCCGCGCGCCGGCCGCCACCATGTACCACACCGTTTATACCTACCAGCCCATCCGCTGGAAGGCCGCGTGGGTCGCCCGCCAGATGATCAACATGCTCCTGCTGCAGGACCTGAATGTCGCCGGCCATTACTCGGGCATCTGGCGCAACGCCGGCAACCATCTGCCGGGCGACAAGCCGCTGGTGGATTACGACGGCACGCCGCTGCCCGGCGGCGCCACCTTCGCGACGATGGGCCGCCTCCTTGCCGAGGCCGAGCCGCTGGAGGACCTGCCCCTGGGCGATACCGGCCGTCGGGTTTACGTCTTCCAATCCGGCAAGCAGCTCGGGGCGGTCACCTGGGCCACCTGCACCCGGGACTACGACCACCACTGGAAGACCGCCGAGCGCACCCTGCGCGGCCTGGCCCTCACCTGCGCGAAGGACAGCGTCGCGGTGCGCGACATGTACTGGAATCCCTTCCCGAGCGCCGCGTGGCGCGACCAACTCCTCACGCTCGACCTGGACGAGGAACCCACGTTCATCATGAACCAGTCGCTCAGCAAGGAGGAGTTTATCCAGATGCTGACCAAGGTGACGATGCCCCCGCCGCCGGTGGGAATCTCCTTCACCATGGAGACCTTGGCGGACAACAAGCTGGCCCTGGGCGTCCGGGTCGTGAACCGATCCGGTAAGGACCTCAAGGGATTGTCGCTCGATGCGCGCTACCCGCCCGGGAAGGCGCCCTTCAGCGCGGCCGGAGAGTGGATCTTTATGGAACCCTTCAAGGCGATCGGGGACCTCCCGTCCGGCAAGGAGGTTTCGGTATCCCTGCCGATGCTCCCGGAGATCCAGCTTCCCCTCGAGGATGCCGTGGTCCGCACCGTCCTCCGATCTTCGGATGGGGGCGAGTGGGTCGTCCAGGACTCGCTCTGGCTGATGCCCGCGCCCCGGGCGCCGAAACCCCCGGTCATGGATGGCAAGCTGGACGAGTGGGAAAAGCGCTCCGCGGCCTGGCTATTCTACGATCACGGATGGAACCTCCTGGGACGTTCCACGAGCCAGTTGGATGAAGGCGGCGAGCATTTCGGTTTTCCGCCGTACACCGTGGATGGGCGGGCGGCCTTTTGGAGCTCCTGGGATGCGGAGAATCTCTACCTCGCCCTTCGAATGGAGGACGACCAGCCCATCTTTGACACCGGCAAGGGGGAAAAACTGCGGATCGTCCTCCGTCCGAAAGGAAAGGAAGCGGCGGAAATCGAGATCCACCCCGCGGAATCCGGCCAGGGCACCGCAACGCTCAAGCGGCAGCCGTCCAAAAACATCAAGGTGGTTTCCACAAGCACCAAGGCCATGATCAAGGTGGAGATTTCCATCCCATGGAAAGACCTGGGCGCCTCGGCGAAACCGGGAGACCCTCTGGATTTCGATCTCTTCTGGACGGATGTGGATCGAGAGAGCGGGAAACTGGTCTCCGGCACCCTGCGCTGGGCCGGCGCCAGCCGAAACGGTGGCACCCTGCTGCTGAGGTGAGCCTCTCCGCGGCCATCCTACAGCGATCATGATTCTGGGGGAGCACACGCGGCCCGCGTGTTCAAAATCGGCGGCCCGCCGATTTTCCGAAAGAGACTGTTGGGCGGGCCGCCCAACAGGACACGCGAGCCGCGTGTGCTCCCCAAAACGTAACCTGCTTTTCTTTAAATCGTGGGATGGCCGTTGCGCCTTCCCCTCCATCGCGGATTCGGGTAAACAAACACCGACCATGAGCAAAGACGGCGATTCCCTCCTCGCATAGAGTCCGGGTTCCCCGACCCGCGCCCCACTTTCTTCCAAACTCCCATGAAACCCACCCCTGCTCTCGCCCTGCTCTCCGTCCTGCTGCTCATGAACGCCCTCCCGTCGCGCGCCGCCGACGCGAAACCCCTCCTGAAAACCGGGGATCGCCTCGTCCTCTGTGGTGATTCCATCACCGCCCGCGACAAGTACGCCACCTTCGTGGACCTCTTCCTCACCGTCTGTTACCCGGAGCTGAACGTGGAAGTCGTCCAGAACGGCTATTCCGGCGAGGACACCACCATGTTCCTCCAGAAGCGGTTCCAGCAGACGCTGGACCTCTTCAAGCCCACCTTCGTCACGGTCATGTACGCGATGAACGACGGGAAGTGGGGCCCGTGGAAGCCGGAGATCGGCGAGAAGTACGAAGCCAACCTCCGGGAGATCGTGAAGAAATTCCAGGAAAACAAGGTCCAGGTCCTTCTCGGGACGCCGGGGATCGTCGGCCAGCTCGTCATCAAGGAAACCCCGACCTACAACGACGCGACCCTGCGCACGATGAGGGACATCATGGAGCGGATCGCCAAGGAGAACCGCCTCCCCTTCGCCGACAACTGGATGGCCCAGTCCGAGGCGCTCGCCGCGATGCGCAAGACCAAGGGCGACGCCTTCGACTTTGCGATGCAGGACGGCGCCCATTCCGACTGGGCCGGGCAGGTGGTCCTCGCCACCGGCATCCTCAAGGCCCTCGGGATGAGCGGCGACGTGGGGCGCTTCGAGTACGACGCGGCGACGAAGACCGCGACCGCCAGCGCGGGGCACCAGGTCCTCAAGGTGGACCCCGAGAAGAGTTCCATCGAGATCCGGAGCAGCAAGTACCTCGTGGACATTCCCTGGAAGGGATCCGAAGCCCTCGGGGACGCGCGGAAGACCGCCGAGCTCTGCGGTTTCTACGATGACCTCAACCGCTGCATGTTCACGGCGAAGAACCTTCCCGCGGGACGGTATGTGCTCGAGTGGGAGACCTACTACCCCGACCTCAAGCTCACGAGCCGGTTCCCGAAGGAGTTCGATGCCACCGAGCTAGCCCGCGGCGTGAACATCTCCAAGGAGTACCCGGACAACCCCTTCAGCGCGAACGGGAACAAGATCTTCGGGCTGGTGATGGGCCACCACTCGATCCACTGGGCGATCCAGACGAAGACGCTCATCCAGCAGACCAACGCCATCCAGCAGGTCGTGATCAAACCCGAGGACGGCGGTCTGCAGGCCGTCGATCTGATCAAGGACCCCGACAAGGTCCGCGCCATGATGCAGCGGAACCTCCGCGCAATGGTCGTCCCCTTCGACCACAAGCTCACGCTGACGAAGAAGCCGTAGAAAATCCGCCCGCCGTCACCATCGATTCTCCTGTAGGAGCCGCTGCCAGCGGCGATCCTCCGCCTCTCAGTAACCCTGCCGGTCGCCGCTGGACCCGAAAGCTTTCGCCGCTGGCAGCGGCTCCTACACTCCACGGTGTCCCACCGCGTTACTTGAGGGGGTCTTGCCACCCGGTGGTGGTATCCATGACTTGGGCCCGGGTCCACGACTCACAATGGCTGTCGAAGAACACGAGGTTCGTCTTCTTGTGGTGAATGAAGGCAAACTGATCTGGGCGGCTTGGTGAACTGACATAGATGCCACAGCTAGCCGACCAGCCGAAGAGACTTGTGAAATCGAGATAGGTACAGGCAATCGCCGGTTTTGCGCTCGGACGTAATATTTGCTCAACACTGCAAGGCGGCTGATCCAAATAGTTCCCGCTCGGATCGTTGCACATGACGGGCTCATTGATCCCATATCCAAAATAGAAAAATGACCCGGTCTTCCCGTTGAAAGTTAACTTGTAGTAGGCGGGATCCCAGGCGGTGCCGTTCATCTTGCTCGGGCACATCCCAATCAGTCCGGCTCCTTTCACTTGGTCGAGCCAACTGCCGGTATTCCACGTCGTCTGGCAATAAGGCCCTAGACGCTGATACCAAAAAACGGTACCTCCCGGACTTGTGCCATAGGGCGTGTAGTAGCCCCGGTAATCGTTCGCATACAGCAACTCCGCGGCCCAGAGCTGCCGCAGATTGCTCACGCACTTCGCGGAGTAGGCCGTCTCCCGCGCTGACTTCAGGGAGGGCAGGAGCAGCGCGGCAAGGATCGCGATGATCGCGATGACCACCAGCAATTCGATGAGCGTAAACGCTCTTCGAACTGATTGCGCAGCCATATTTGAAAAAGTTTGCCCGCCTGAGGCGGATAAAAATTTATGAATTTCGTTTGGGGGAGCACACGCGGCTCGCGTGTTCAAAATCGGCGGCCCGCCGATTTTCCGAGGGAGACTGCTGGGCGAGCCGCCCAACAGGACACGCGGGCCGCGTGTGCTCCCCTCAGAATTATCAATCGCTATGGGATAGGGAGAATTCATGGAAGTTCCTTTCCGTGAGAAGGTGGCTGCAGTTCGGCGACCGCCCCGCGATCGCTCTTTCGAAAAGGGGCTTCTCCCGTGAACCGGAGGCGGACCGCGCGCGGCTCCCAGGCACAGCGCTCCGCGTCCGTGCGCAGCGGCGGCGCCGAGAACTGCCAGGCCTCCAGCGCGTACCGACGACGACCAAGCGCGAGGGTCATCCCCCGCTCGATCGGCCAGCATGGCATGCATGCGGTCCGAATCGTCCGCGCCCCTTCCACGGCGTCCACGGAGAGAAGAAGGGGTCGGCTGAATGTCGCCTGACGCCCCTTCCACGGGCCGAGGCGGCTTCGGCGACCCCCGAGGGACAGGTGCGAAATGCCGGAACTGGAAAGATGCAGGATCACCGCCTTTCTCCCACGTGACGCTGGCAGCCGAACCTTAACTCCCCCCCCGTCGAAAGCAACCTGCGCACGGGACCAATGCGCTGCACCGGTGCCCATGGAGAGGACGTTCACGAAGAGGGAGCGGACGGGGGCCTTCCCCTCGTGGGTGAGCACGAGTTTCCGGAAGGCATTGCCTTCCGTGGGAAAGATGGGCTGCAGCTCGGCGCGGAGGGGTTGGGCAAAATAGCTCTCCGCCGCGACCCATGCGCCATCCACGTCGCGCCACGTGGCGCGCTCACGGCAACCCTTCGGCCCGGCCTCGAGCACGCAACGGCCACCGGCGTGGAGGCGATACGCATGCCGCCAGCCCCCCTCGACCTCGAAGCAGTCCACGACGAGGAACGGTTCCGTCTTCATCACCAGCATTGAACGCCGGTAGATCCGTGCGCCATCGGCCACGTGGGGGGCCGAGACACGGACCCAGGTGAACTCGCGCGTCGAATGATACGACTCGACCCGCCCGAAGCGCGGGCTCGCCCCCTGGTCCTCGTCGTTGACCGTCACCGTGTTGTGTGACGAGGTGCGACGGACCCACCCCCGGTACGGCTGGCCGGTGGGGAGATAGCCCGAATCCCAGAACCTCAGTCGTCCTCGGTATTGCAGGCAGAACGCGAGGGCGTCCTTGTCGGAATGATAGTCCTGGAAGGCGTCCCAGTTCAGGTGGAGCGCGAGGTTGCCCGATTCGCTCCGAGCGACGAGTTGCCCGGAGCCGGGGTGGAGATGGTCCCCCCAGGCGACCCGGACCGGGGGCGGGGCGGCGGGGCGCGTCCCGGGCAGGAAGATCCGATGGATGAACTTCCCCCACTCGGACGCGTCGGGAAAAGGGCTGAGGTCGCGGAGCGCACGCAAAAGGGGCAGGCGCTCGCGAAGGCGGCGGTTCCCCGTCAGCCACGCCCCAACCTCCACCATCGGCGCGGAAAGATGCAGGCCGAGGAAGGACTCGTTGACGGGCGGCAACTCGCCATTCGGGAAGATCTCCTCCGCCAGTTCCCCGATCGCCGCGCCCAGCCTCCGCAGGAGTGCGGGATCGAGCCGTCGCCCGCTCGCCCGTCCGAGTTGGAGCGTGGGAAGGAGGTAGCTCAAGGCGTGACCGGCGTAGGTGCTGCTCAGCTCCCAGTAGGTCCCGTCCCGGTTGAACGCGTTGGCAACGAAGAAACCCAGGCCCTTTGGCCCCGTCCAGGTTTCCTCGGCGAGCTCGTCCCCGGTCCACGCCTTGGTCCCACCCACGAGGTCCCTGACCACCAGCCTCCGTCCCAGCAAGGAGCCGGCCACCGCCATCGCCTCGTACCCGTCGGTGAGGGCGTTGTGGTACTTGTCGTGACGGTAGACGTGCGCAGGGAGGGTATTCACCTCGAGGATCGGCTTCGCGAAGCGGCGGGCGAAATCGCGGAGAAACCCCTCCCCCACAACGCCGCTATCCCGAATTCCCCGCACCACGAATGCGAGGCGGAGGAGAACCTGGGTGTCCACCCAGGTCCCGAGACGTCCCGTGTAATCAACTCCCGGAGTTCCCGGGATCAACGGCCACGCGAGGTAGCGCTCGACGATCCGCTCGGTGAGGTCGCGCGCGAGCGTGGCGGCACGTCGGTCGCCGGTGAGCGCGTGATAATGCCCCAGGTGCATGTAGCCGGAATCCAATAGGCCGAAGAACCGTCCGCGCCCCTCCGAGGTTCGGATCCCGTCAGGGCCGGGAATCGCGACTTTCCAGTGGTTCCAGCCCGCGGCGACGAAGCGCTTCGTTTCGCGGATCAGTTCCTTCGCGGGAAAGGGCAGGCGCCCGTCCCTCCAAGCACGGGCCGCCGCTTCCCCCTCCTCGCGCATGAAGTAAACATGCGGCGTCCTCTCGCGGTGCGAGGGGCGCGTCATGTCCAGTAGATCGCGCATGGGGGGCGGACGACTCAGGTTACTGAGTTCAACGGTTCACGGTCCATCGGTTCAGCGGTTACCCATTTCAGCTCAGCCGCATCCATGCAGTCAGAATCGGCGCGAGCCGCGCCTCCCACACCAGAACAAAACGATCCCAAGTTGTGGGAGGCGCGGCTCGCGCCGATTCTGTTCCGACTGAGTCGTCGAGGCTCGGTTCGCGCATTCGAAATCACGGGCTTCTTCATCGGCTCATTCATCTCCAACCGTTGAACCGCTGAACCGTGAACCCAATCTGTGAACCTTCCCGTAACATAGCCTTCCTACTTTTTTGGGGCGGCGGGAGGCGGGACGATCTTCTCACACTCCGCGATTCGCTCGTTCGCATCCTTCACGTAAACCTCGTTGGCCCCGGGGGTTCCCACGACCTTCCGGTATTCCACGAGCGCCTCCTCGTGGCGGTTGCTGTCCTGGAGGTATTTCCCGAGGTAGAGTTGCGAACAGGCGCCGATCACGGGCCACGCCTCCTCGATCGCGATCGCCTTCCGGTACGCCGCGATGATCTCCTCGGAGTCCCCCGGGGCATTGCGGGCCCGGAGGGCGCGCGCCGTCTGGTAGTGCACGGTGGCCTGCTGCACAGGGGTGATGTCCTTCAAGGCGAGGGTCTTTTTGTACTCCTCGATGGCTTCCTCGAACTTCCGTTTGCTTTCAAAGGCGTCGCAGATCAGCAACTGCGCCGCAACCACCTCGTCGGGCGGCACGTTGGGGATGGCCACCACCTTCCGGTATTCGGCAACCCCCTCTTCCAGTTTATCCTGGGCGACCAGGCACTGGCCGATCTTCTGCTGCACCTGCGCGGCCTCCTTGCCCTCGAGTCCCTTGAGCAGGCCGCGGTAGGCGGCCTCCGCCTGGGGATACTGCTTGTCCGCGACCAGGGCGTCGGCCTCCCTGACGCTGGTGACCTCGATCTTCGCGGGGGCGGGTTTCGTGGCGGGCGCCGCCCGCGCGGGGATGCCGTAGAATGCGAGGGAGACGAGGGCCAAGGGTAGAAGTTTGGAGTGAAGGTTCATGGTTAAGTGGTTCAGCGGTTCAACGGTTGGCCGATCATCAATCCCTCACATATCCCAAATCCTCGCGTAAGGATCATTGCGATGTCCGTTTCTTTGGGGAGCACACGCGGCTCGCGTGTCCTGGCCGCCGGCCCGGCGGCCAGATTCCGAAAAAGAAATCGGCGGGCCGCCGATTTCGGCACGCGAGCCGCGTGCGCTCCCCAGAACGTTCTCAAGAGTAACGGTGTTCGACGAGAGGGTGCGAACGGCTTCGCTCTGGAAACGCCGCTTACGCGTGGAACAGGGTGTATTTCGGCTGCATGAATCATGAATCAATTGGCGGGCTTGATGCCGGGTTGTTTCAGGCATTCCTGGATCTGCTCCCGGGCTTCCTTCACGTAGACCTCGTTGGCCCCCGGCGTGGCAAGCACCATCCGGTACTCGGCGAGGGCCTCGTCGTACCGCTTGCTGTCCTGCAGGTACTTCCCGAGGTAAAGCTGGGCGCAGGCCCCGATGGTGGACCAAGCCTCCTTGATGGCGATCGCCGCGCGGTACTCGGAGATGATCTCCTCCTGGTAGAGCGGGTTCGCCCGGGCGCGCATCGTCCGCGCAGCCTCGTAATGCAGGTTCGCGAGTGCCGCGGGCGACAGCCCTTTGACCCCCGCGGCGGCCCGGTATCGGGTCGACGCCTCGTCGTATTGACGGCGCAGTTCAAAGACTCCGCCGCTGGCCACCTGCGCGGTGGCGAGGTCCAGGGGCGTCGCCCCGGCGATGGCGGCAACCTTCCCGTACTCGGCCACGGCCTCGTCGTACTGCGCCTGGGCGGCGAGGACCTCCCCGACCTTCATCTGGGCGGCGACGAGTTCCACGGCACCCGCCCCCGGGATCGACGCGATCTTGCGATACTCGGCGGCGGCCTCCGCAAACTTCCTCTGCGCCTGGAGAATACCGCCCATCCGCATCGGGAGGGCCACCGCGTCGGCGACGGGCAGACCCTTCGCGGACGGAATCTTCCGGTACTCGGCGAGGGCTTCGTCCCATTTCTTCTGGCCCTCGAGGAGGCCCCCGAGCGCCATCGCCGCGGCCACGGCCTGCGGGGGCCGGGCGCCGACCATCGCGCCCACCTTGCGATACTCGGCGGCGGCATCCCCGACCTTGCCCTGCGCCGCCAGGCATCGGGCGAGTTTCATCTGAACCTCCGGGGCGCTCCCCTCGGGAAGGCCCACGACAATGCTGCGGTAGACGGCCTCGGCATCAGCCTGTTTCCCCGCCGCGGCGAAGTCATCGGCCTGCTTCATGTAGGCGGAGGCGTCCTCGGCAAGGCCAAGGATGGCCTGCTTCAGGATCGCGCCCTCGAAAAAGAACTCGATGCGGGCATCCGCCTCCAGCGTCGCCGGACGGTCGCCCTTGTAGGAGTTCAGCCCAAAGCTCAGGATCACGCTCCCGCCCGGCTTCAGCGACACCTCGCGGACGCTGTCCCAGAAGTCGCGGAGCGCACCGGAGACCAGCTTCAGCACGCCCTTCAACGGGCGGTCCGCGCGGCGGTTAAGCACGGTCACCGCGAGCGTCGGCTGGCCCGTGCGCGGGTCGGTCACGAGTTCGGTCTTCACGCGGACCGCCTCACTGAGCGACGCGGCGGAGAGGGCCGCGCGCGTTTTCTCAAGCGCGGCCTTTGGACCGACGAGGTAATCGAGCGCGTAGTTGGGAAGCAGGGTCGGGCGGGAGGAAAAAGTCGGGTTGCCCATGAAGTCGAGTGCCCGGACCTCCTTCGGCAACGCGAGCGAGGTTTCCGCGATCTCATGGTTCCGGGTCCGCAAAGCGATCGCGAAGCGCGTGTCGTCCTCGAGCAGGAACGTCTCGAGGCGCGGGTGGAGATTCAGCTCTTCCACGCCACGAAATCCGTCGAGAAGGCCCGCCATGATCGCGTAGGCCACGCCGGTCGGCTTCAGCGCGCCGTCGAACTCGAAACTGGACTTGTACTTGTCGATCTGGGTGAAGTCCGCGCCCGGGTAGCGGGCGTCGTAGAGATTGAACCCCTCCGCGCCGGCCCAGCACATGGCGCTGATGGCCCCCGTTACCTGGGCAGTCACGTCCTGGTACCACGGGGTGAAGCGCTCCATGAGGAGCGCCGGGGTCTCGATCGTCTCGTACATGCTCGTCTGCCACAGATACTCAACGGTGAGGACGAACTTTCGGTGTTTCCTGGAAAAGACCTTGAGGAACTCGCCCTGCTTGCGATTGCGCGCGTAGTCCGAGATTCCGTCGAAGAACGGGACGCCGCCCGCCTTCTCCACCTTGCTCATCCATGCCTCGCCGAATCCGCCGTGGGCGATCACCCGGCAGTTCGGATTGGCGCGCTTCGCCGCGGCGTAGCTCGCCTTCATCACCTCGGTGTATTCCTCGGGAGTCTGGTAGTGATACGGCTCGTCAATCAGCAGCCAGTCCTGGATCGTGTCCTTGTAGTGGCCCACCACCTTCTCGATGAAAGCGGTCCACGCCTTCTTCGAGAACTTCACGGGCGTGGTCATCCGTGACCCGGAGGCCTTCAGGACGTCCGCAGGGTCCGCGGGGTTGCGCGCCCATTCCGGGATGGCGCTTGCGTTCTCCCCGAGATCAATGTTGCCGAGGACCGCCACGTCGCGTTTGCGCGCGTCGGCGACCCGTTGATCCGCCCAGTTGAACTTGCCCGGTGCGGTCTCGATCCGGTTCCAGACCTGCAGGAGCTCGTTGGCGCAGCTCAGGGTCACCGTGCGGCGGATCCCCGCGCGGCTCAGGATCTCGACCGGCTCCGGCGCGAGGGTGAAGTAGGACCCGAAGGTGCGCTTCATCGCGGCGGGCGGCCGCGGCAGGATGCTGAAGGCGACCTCCCGCAACGGCAGGTCCTGCGCCCCGCCACGGGCCTGCACCTTCCCCTCCACGATCAGACGGAAGACTCCCGTGCGCCCCTTGTTCAGGTGGAGCACGCGGCTCTGGGTCGCCTCGGAATCCAGGCTCCAGTCGGGGAGGGACTCCTCGATCACCGTCTGGTCGAAGTAGTCCACCACCCGGTAACGCAGCGACACCCGGGCCGGGTTCTTGGAAACGTGGTTGCGGGCGAGAAGGGTCATGTCCGCGGGTTCGTCGGCGTAAAAGATCTTCCCCGGCGCGGTCCAGTGTAGGCCGACTTCCACGGGGGCGGAGGGAACGAACTCCGTCAGCTTGTTCTCCGAAAGGGTGAAGGCGTCCATCCACAAACGGGCGGCGCCGGGCGAGGTCGCCGAGACCCGCAGGAAGTACCCCCGTGCGTCGTCCGTCGTCTTGATCGGCATCTCCACGGCCTTCCACTCGCCCCCGACCTGCGCGGTGACGGCGCCCACGCCGGCGGGCGTGTCGTAAGCGGTCGTCGCGGAGAGGCTGAGCGCCACCGGGGCGTCGGAGCGGAACATGCCCCGGAACCAGTAGGTCTTGTTCGGCTTCAGCTTGAGGATCCGGTGGAACATCGCGAAGTCGGTCGGCAGGGACGGGTCGTCCTCCTGCCACCTCCTCCCGGAGGCGTAGAATCGGACCGCCAGGCTCTGCTTGCCCTCGCTCGCCTGGGTCGCATCCCAGCATTCGGGAGTGAGGGCGTAACACAACTGGTAGGGTGTGGACCACTGATCGCTTCCGAACCCAACCTCGAAGCTGCCATTCTCCAGCCAGTTGGGCGGATCGGGCGCCCGGGCGTCCGCGTAACTTGGAAACCCCGAGGATTTCTGGGAGACCTTGACGGACATCTCGCGCTGAATCCCATCCAGGTCAATCTCATCGGTCTTGAGGCCCGCATTGGGGCGAAGATCGCCGGGACGATTCGAGAGGTAGACCCGGTCCAGCAGGACCCTCGGCTCGGCACTCCTCACCGCAATCGCGACCGTGGGGAAGGCGACCGTCGCCGCGACGACCGTGCCGGCGGCCTCATTTTCCCTTCGCCCCGCGAAGCTCAGGATCTGCTTGCTGCCCCCGAGATCCACCTCAACCGAGATCGGTGGGCCATTCGTCCTTCCCCCGCTCGGGACGTGGAGTTGGACCCAGACGGCATACGATCCCGGCGGCAATGTGCGCTCCAAGGTTTGAATGAGACGGCCCCCCGCGGCCGCCTGCTCCGCGCTGGAGAACGACGCCTCCACGACCGCATGGCCGCTGCTCCCCTGCCGGGGGACGACCTGATAGCCCTTGCCCTCGATCATCATCTGCTCGGCCTCGATAAAACGACGGTAAGGGGGCGGTTCCGCCGCAAAGACCTGATCGACCGTCCCCATGAGGGTGCCGACCAGCAGGGCTCCCATCGAGGCCCATTGCAGGGCTGTAAAAAGGCGGGCTTTCAAGATTTTGGCGGCCCCAGGAGACATGGGCGCGAGGCATTTTCCATGCGGTCCCGTCACAGCCGCCGTTCCCCCTCGCGCACAAAGCGTAGCCGCAGCGGGAAGCCGCACATTCCACGAATCAAAAAGAGACAAGAGGATATCCACAGGTGAGCGGATGGATCATCGCCATGCGA
The DNA here is from genome assembly GCA_964653025.1 of uncultured Verrucomicrobiota bacterium. GTDB lineage: Bacteria > Verrucomicrobiota > Verrucomicrobiia > JABWAM01 > JABWAM01 > JABWAM01. The sequence continues at coordinate 41,288 of CAZZBZ010000016.1, read as the reverse complement.
CATGCCGGAGTCTAGCCCGGGCGCGGCCCGGCCGTCTTTATCCGCAGACTGCGGCCTTTTACCCAAATCCGAGATGCGGTCGCGGTGCCCCTCCATGGGATTAATTCTGGGCAGGAAAGTTCCGCCGGTCCGTCCTCCTTGGAGGGCCGCCGTGTCGGCGGCCTTGGAGAACGAAGACGAACGACGACATTTGTTGGTGTTCCCGCCGTAGGGACACGGCGGGCTACCGCCGGTAGCCCGTGCTGTCCCCAGCACGGGAGAGAGAAATTGACCGCGTGCCCAACAATTTTGTCGCGCATCCCTCACCGACGCGGATGGGATTACATTGACCCGAATCCGCGGGCTGGCTACGAGGGTCTGTCGAACGGCCCAACCTTCACTTCCCCGTCGCCCCTATAATGGCCCCCTCCCCTTCTTCTTCCGTGGATTCGGGCCAGCCCAAGACATGGCGGTGCGGCACGCTTCTTTACACCCGGGCCGGCCTGGTGAGCCTCTTCTTCTGGATCCTCTGGGGGGATTTCTGCCTGAACCTGATGGAAGCCGTGGTCCCGATCGTGGTCCCGCTCCAACTCAAGGCCCTGTCCGCGCCGAACCTCCTGATGGCGGTGATCACCAGCACCATCCCCGCCTTTCTGAACATGACGGTCTGCCCCTGGGTGAGCTACACGAGCGACCGATCCCGCAGCCGCTTCGGACGGCGCATCCCCTTCCTGCTCTGGCCGACCCCCTTTATCTGCCTGTTTCTCCTCCTGCTCGGGTTCTCGCCCGAGCTCGGCGCCTCCCTGCACCGGGCCCTGTTCGCCAATGCGAGTTGGATGACCGTCGGCGCGGCCACGATCGTGGTGATCGGCGTGCTGATGGTGCTCTACACCTTCTTCAACATGTTCGTGATGTCCATCTTTTGGTACCTCTTCAACGATGTGGTTCCCATCGAGTTGATGGGGCGCTTCCTTGCCCTCATGCGAATGGTCGGGACCGCGGCGGGCGCCCTCTTCAGCTACTTTGTTTTTCCACACGCGGAGACCCATGCGCGGCTCATCTTCCTCGGCGCCGCCGCCATTTATGGCACGGCCTTTCTCCTCATGTGCTGGAAGGTCAAAGAGGGGAAATACCCCCCCCCGCCGACCACCGTGGACCAGCGCCAGGGAGTCTGGTCCAACATCAAGACCTACGCCACCGAGTGTTTCACCCATCGCTACTACCTGCTCTACTTTTTAGCCAACGCATGTTTCGCGGTCGGGGTGGTGAATCCGGGCGGGTTCAGTATTTTCTTCTCCCGGGAAATCGGCCTCACGCTCGAACAACTCGGCAAGGTCGGCGGCATTTCCGGGCTGGTGATCATGCTCCTGATCTATCCCTGCGGAATCCTGGTGGACCGCATCCACCCGCTCCGCATCGCGATCCTCGCACGTTTCCTCATGGTGCTCCTGAACTCCGTGAACCTGATTTTTCTCTTCTGGAACTTCACGCCAAAGACCGTCTTCCTCATCTTTCTGGCTACCAACGCCGCCTATCTCCCGATGTGCGCCATGCTGAACGCCGCCGATTCCCTGATGCACATGAGGATCTTCCCCAAGGAACGTTACGGGCAGTTCTGCTCCGCCCAGGCCATGCTCAGCGCCGCCGGTTGTATGGTGGGAGGCCTGGTGCTGGGCGGTTCGCTGGATCTCCTGAAACATTTGCATCACGGAAGCGATTTTGCCTACCGCTATTTTCCGATCTGGGGCCAGATATTCCAAACCGTGGCCCTGTTTCTTTACTACCTTCTCTACCGGGAGTGGAAACGCCTCGGGGGCGAACACTCAAAACCCCCGGCGGTCTAGGCGTGTTCCCCCGGTCAGGAAGCTGATCCGGTCCGGGACGCCGGGACCGAACGACCGAGCCAGGTGATCGCCCCCCGGAACGCAACCCCGTCCTCCCGCGGGAGATGGAGGACGTTTCTATCCACGCGCACGCCGCCCCGCCTCGCAGGATCTCGCCCAAACTCAAGCGGGGAAGCCAGCACGTAGCGCGTTTTCGGATGAGCACGAAGGAGGATCGGGAGGTCGGTGGCTTTGAGAATGCCCGGGATGAGATGGCTGTAATCCACGCAAAACCGTCCTGCCTCCCGCAGCATTTCGTAGCTCCGAGGCATGCCGGAAAGACAGCACCCGACCACGCGAGGGATTGCCGCGCTGAGAAGCAGCAGGCTCACGGCCGGCCAGCCCCTCCCGAACAGGAGAAGCGGCCTGCCGCTCCATGCGGGGCCCTCAAGAAGGGCACGGATTTCCCCGAGCGCGAGGCCGATGGGACAGTGGCCAGCCATCCCCGCCTCCATCGCACGCTGGACGCCTTCCGAGAACCAGGGCTCTCTCTGCGAACCGGGATCCGCCGACTCGTCGCGACGGTCGTCGCCGGGGAACACCTCCAACGCGACCACCCACTCCGAGAGGGAGGAGGCCGCAAGGCGACTCGGTCCCGCCCGGGGAGAGTCGGTCCCCTCTTCGTCCACGACGAGGGCGACCACGCCATTGCGACAGCGGCCCCGATCCACGACCACCGGCACCCGGTCGCCATGGGCAAGTTCTAGAAACTGCTTCCCAAGGGTCGGCTTGCGGAGGAGGACGCCCCGCGGGTCTCTCAGGACACCCCTGTTTTTGAAGGCATCCTTGAGAATGGGAATCCCCTTAATCGCGCGGGTCGTCCCCGAAAGCGACGGGCGCGCCGCCCGCGCCTCCTTCTGGCAGTACCCCAGGATGCCGTCGTTTCGCAGACGGATCCCGGATCGGTCGCCCTGCAGTTCGCGGCAGAAAGGTTCCCACCCTTTCCACGATGGTTCCGCAGGAACTTCATCTGCGGGGGCGAGATGCCGTCCCAGCCATTGCATCGCCGCCTCGCGGTCTGCCCGCCCGAGGCCGTGGTCCGGCGTGGAAGAGTGAAGCGCAAGGTTCCCCGGAAATCCGAGCCTCCGGTAGATCGGTTCCAGTTTCCGATAGACATCCCCCTGGGGCGCGTGGCCCGGCTCCATAACGATCTGCAACGGCCTCGGGGCGAACAGGACCGCCATCTCGTGGAGATCGAAGCCCCGGGACCACGCGCCGTGAGGGCACTGCTCCACATCGCACAGTTCGCCGTTCATGAATGCGGATCGACGGGTGGCCCCGCTCTTGATCGGGACTGCCACACGGATCCTGGAATCGGCGGCCATCGCCCAGTACGTCTGCAAGCCCCCCCCCGAGTGTCCCGCGAACCCGATTCGCGAGGCATCCACCTCGGGCCGCTGGCAGAGAAAGCTGACCGCCGTCATGGCGTCATGGACGAAGAAATGCGAAAGGGGGTGGCCGAGGAGGGTCGTGACCGCCCCGAGATGCTGGTGCTGCGCCGTCGTGCGCCAGTGGAGCGGGTCATCCCCACGGAGGAATACCTCCCTCCGGGGGCCCTGGCCCGGCGGATCGAAGGCAACGACGAGAAACCCACACATCGCCGCAAACACGCAGAACTGCACGTAGGGAGGATGGCCTGAGCCCATCTCCTCATGCCCTGACGCGAACACGAGACCAGGGAGCGCGCCACGGAGATCCCGCCTTTGGTAAACAAGCGCCGAGATCCCATAACCCAGCGCCGACCGCAGGACCACCTGCCGCAAGGCGACATCCTGGTAGACCCGCGTCTTCCCGAATCGAAACCCCACTCTGGCCGAAGAATCCGGAAGTGGCCCAAACAACTCCCTAAACGCAGTCTTCAATCCCACGCGGGCGCGGGCGAGTCCCCGCGCATCACGGATCGCAGCGAGCTTCCCGTCGGCCTTCTGCCATGCCACCTCGCCGATGGCTCTCAGCCGGGGGTGGAGCGCGGACGGCTTTCTGTCCGCATGAGGTGAAGACTTCAATCGAAGGATGCGGTGGGTTTCACTCAATCGTGCGCCACCTGATCCTTGGTTTTGTAGAGGGCGAAAGGGAGGCGGTCAATGTTCCCTTGTAGGAAGTGAGGAAACTCAAGGGCCCGGCTGGCGTTGGAAGCTTATGCGTATAGATTGACTATTCCGATCTTGCCTCGAAGTTCCTCCAACCGTCGCCGAGCCAGGGCCTTGTCTGTGGCCTTGAGCATCCGCCTAATCTGCTTGCCCGACCGCTTAAAAAGGGCATAGTAAATGCCCGATGATTGATTGTGCCACAGGTTCTCGTCCGCCCGTTGCATGCTGGAAGGCCCGGCAGGTTCCTTCCTTTTCATGCGCCGAGTAGAGGGTGACAAGTCAATCCTGCTGACCCCTCGAAAGACCCCTGTTTTAGAGGGAAAATCGCCGAAGTAGCTCAGTGGTAGAGCAACGGTTTCGTAAACCGTAGGTCGAGGGTTCAATCCCCTCCTTCGGCTCCAGCTCATCAGCATTTTTGGAGCACCAGCGCGCGGAAGGGTTCGCCCATGATGTTTGGGTGCGTGAGGGTGTTGAACTGGCGGACCTCGTCGGGATCAAGGGTCCACGGGGCTGCGGCAAGCGCGCGTGTGAGCCAGCGCCCCTGCTGGAGAAACTCCTCAACTTCAAACCCGTGTCCCACGGCGTCCCGAACCGTGGGCGTCCAGCGCACGTGGGCGGTGAGATCCTGCTGGCCGGGATCCACGAGAAGGTGATCGCATAACCGGTGTCCCCGGTACGCCCGGGCCGTACCCTGCGGACGCGGCACGGCAAAGTATTCCTCATCCGTCCAGCCGTAGTCAAAAAGCAGGATTCTTCCTCGATCGAGAACGGCGGCGACATCATCCAGCCAGGCCGACACGGCGGGGCGCTCTTCCCAGCGCCCGCGCCACGAGGCGGGAATCGCCTCCACAGGCCCGTTGACGCCGCTGAACGGTTGCCATGCCAGGGCCTCTCCGTCGAGGCCAACCCCGAGTTCGTGATCCTGCGAGTCGCGCTCAAAGACACGGAACGGCAGGCTGTCGAGGAGTTCGTTGGCAAGGATCACCCCGCGGATGCTCCCCAGCGCCTTCGCCTCGCGTACCCACCGCACCTTCCCGCACGCCTCCAACCGTTGTCGCTGGGTTTCCTCCATCTTCGCGAGAGGCTCTACGATCGTGTAGCGGGTCGCGGCAAAGCAGGACGGCGCATCCCGTTCGAAGGCCGCGAGGATATCGAAGGCAAGTTGGCCATCGTGGGCGCCCCACTCGACGAGGTCGAACGGGATCGGGGAACCATCCTCCTTCCACCAGCGAGCGAACTGTCGTGCGAGGATCCGTCCGAAGACCGCACCGACCGAGACCGCGGTGAAGAAGTCCCCGCGCGCACCGACGCGGACCACGCTGTTCGCCGTGGCGTAGTACCCGTACTCCGGATGATAGAGGGCAAGGGCCATGAACCGTGAAAACGGCATGGGGCCCTGGCCACCGATCTCGGTCCGAATCAACTCCTCGAGGGGGGACACGACGGGGGACAGCATGGTCTCGGCCTACTGCGGAAATCAAGGGCGCTGACACGGTTCCAAAATCTCCGCCTGAGTCGCAGGCTTCAGCCTACGAGGATGGCAAAACGGTCTGGGGAGCACACGCGGCTCGCGTGTTGAAATCGGCGGCCCGCCGATTTTCTTCTCGGAGACTGGCCGCCGGGCCGGCGGCCAGAACACGCGAGCCGCGTATGCTCCCCGCAGAAACGCGCATCGCGTCATTCGTTACGCGAGGATCAGGGACGAGGCGTGCCCCTCGCTTGGCCAACAGAATTGGAGGGGCACGCTTTGTCGTGCCCGTGCGAAGCTGAGTATTCACAAAACCCGGCAGAACCGCAATGCGCCCCGCATCGTCCCTGTCCGCGTTTTTGCTTTGCCGCGCGCCCCTTTTCGGCACAGATTGCCGCCATGTCGACCGCGTATCAGGTACTGGCCCGCAAGTATCGCCCAAAGCAGTTCGCCGAGGTGGTCGGCCAGCCCCACATCGTACGCACCCTGGAGAACGCGATCGGCCGCAAGCGCATCGCGCATGCCTATCTCTTTGTCGGGCCACGCGGGACAGGCAAGACCACCCTCGCCCGCATCTTCGCCAAGGCGCTCAACTGCGAGAAATCGAAGGAGCCCACCACCACCCCCTGCGACGAGTGCAGCAACTGCAAGGAAATCACCGCGGGAAACTCGATGGACGTGCTCGAGATCGACGGCGCCTCGAACAACGGGGTCGAACAGGTGCGCGAGCTCCGCGAGGTCGTTCGCTACGCCCCCAGCAAGGCCCGTTTCAAGATCATCTACATTGATGAGGTGCACATGCTCTCCACGGCGGCCTTCAACGCCCTCCTCAAAACCCTTGAGGAACCGCCGCCCCACGTGAAGTTTCTTTTCGCCACGACCGACCCGCAGAAGATCCCCCTCACCATCCTCTCGCGCTGCCAGCGCTTTGACCTCCGCCGCATCCCCAGCGACCTCATCGTGAAGCACCTGCGCACCATCGCGAAAACCGAGAAGGTCGCCGTGTCGGACGACGCGCTCCTCGCCATCGCCCGCGGGGCCGCGGGCGGCATGCGCGACGCCCAATCCGCGCTCGACCAGCTCATTGCCTTTTGCGGAGACAAGGTCGAGGAGGGCGACGTCCTCTCGATCTTCGGCCTCGCCCCCCGTGAGCAGGTGAAGGCGATCGCCCGGGGCATTCTGGATGCCCGCCGCGCCGAGGTTGTCGAGACTGTCGGGCGGCTCTCCGACGAGGGGCGCGATCTCTCCCGCCTGCTCGACGAGCTCGTGGAGCGCTTCCGCGCGCTCCTCATCCTGCTCGCCGGCGCGAAGCCCTCCGAGGTCACCGACGAGGAACTCGCCGAGCTCCGCGAGGAGTCCGTTCGACTAAAGCGCGCCCGCGCCCTCCGCATCCTCGAAATCCTCGGAGCGGCGCAGGAGCAGATGCGCTACGCCCTTTCCAAGCGCATCCTTCTTGAGGTGGCCCTGCTCAATACCATCGAGACACAACACGAGATTGCCATCGAGGAGCTGATCGCCCGCCTCCGGGGTGTCGGGCCGCTTCCCGCGAGCCCGTCCCCAGCGATACCGTCAACCGCCCCCGCCATCTCTCCTGCTTCTGCATCCCCCTCGTTGCCCGTCTCGGCACCTGCTTCGATTCGCGAGGCCGCACCCCCCCGCCCCGCCCCGTCGCCGGAGCCCCTGCCCGAGGTAGGCGCCTTATGGACACGCCTTCTCGATTCCATCGGCAAGGGCGTCCCCATGCTAAAAACCGCCCTCGCCCAGGCCCGCCCGATGTCCCTCTCCCAGGATACGCTGGTGGTCGGCTTTGATCGGACCATGGAGTTCGAGAAAGAAGTTGCCGAAACACCCAAGAACCAGGAGGCGATCCTCGCTCGGCTCCGTGAACTCACCCACCGTGCCTTCAATCTCCGCATCGTGTTCGCGGACGACCCGGACCTGCCCGGCAGCGAAAGCGTCCCCCACTCCACGCCCAAGGCGGGGACGGCTGCCATCTCTCTCGATGACACGGCGACCTTCAAGAATGACCCGATGATCCGAAAGGCCGTCGAACTCTTCAAGGGCGAGGTCGTGAAGGTCAAGCGCCCGAAGGCTGGGTAGCGTTCCCCACCCGCACATTTCGCCCAGGACCGTTGCCGCCATGATCGCCCCGTGCTCGGTGAATGCGAGCGGCGTTTTGCGGCGGCAACATCAAGTGGCCGACGTGTTTCCTTGGTCAGTCGCGGGGGTTACGGGGAGGCTTGCTCGACCAGCCTGAGGAGCGCGTCCCAACAGGGCTTCTCGTCGAGGCGGGCACGAGCCTTCTCGTCCACCTTCGAGGGATCAAAGGGGCGCGCCGCGGGGGCGCAGCGCGCGGCGGTTTCCGCGTCGTCGAGGTGGTCATCGAGGACGATTGCCCGGACGAAGGCGGTGGCGCCGTTGCCGGAGGTGGTGATCACCGGCAGACCGCACGCGGCGGCCTCGAGGGTGGCGTTCGAGCAGGGGTCATAGATCGTGGGCAGGATGAAGGCATCGGCCGCATGGTAGGCGTCAAGGGCGGGCGTGCCCGCGGGGAGGAACACGAGGCGCGAGCCGAGACCCATGCGCTCCGCAAGGCGGCGCACGGGAGCGGCGCGTCCCCGCCCGAGGACAAGGAGCCAGATCGGGGCGGCCTTTTGCGCGGCGGCGATGAGAAGGGCGGTCGCAAGTCCTTTGCGCTCAAAGCCGGAGCCGACAAAGACCCAGGCGATCGCGTCGCACGGCACGCCGAAACGGATGCGAAGGGCCTCGCGGCGCCCGGTGTCCTGGCATGGCGTGTACATGTCGAGGTCCACGCCCGGGGGAATGACCTCGATGCGGTCGGCGGGGTAAGCGAAGCGCGCGAGGATCTCGTCGCGGACCATCGGCGAGTTGGCGACGATTCGCCCGGTGTGCGCGCGGGCGAAGGTGGAGCGTTCGAGGCGGAGGACGGCGCGGTGTTTTGGGTTGAAGGAGGCGAGGAGACGATCGAAGGGGGATCGGGACGGGGCGCGACGTTCGAGCCATGCGGCGTGGACGCCGTCCCCGGCGCGGTAGAGGTGCTGGTGAGCGGTGCGCTCGAGGCTGAAGACAACCCCCTCGGCGGCGGGGGCGAGGTGAGTGGACCAGTGGCGGGCGAAGGCGGCGGGGGAGTTGGTTGGAACGTGGACGACGGTGTAGTGGCCGTCGTCGGATTCAGGCCAGTCCTCGGAAGCGATGCGGACCTGCCAACCTCGGAGGGAAAGGGCGCGGGCGAGACGGGCGACGAATCGCTCGCCTCCCCCCACGGCGGTGTACCGACGGCGCAGGAGCCAGAGGGTCTTCACACGGATGGGGACCCGCCGCGCCTACCTCGGCAACTTCACCCAGCGGCCGCTCTTCGCGCTTTTCGCCACGGCCTCGAGGACCTGCTGGTTGCGGAGGCCCTCCACAAAGTCGGGCGAGGTCGGGCGACCCTTCGCGGCGGCGTTTACGAAATCCGCCACGGCGTGGATGAAGGTGTGCTCGTAGCCGATGATGTGCCCGGGAGGCCACCACGCCCCCATGTAGGGGTGGCAACCCGAGCCGACGATGATCTTGCGGAAGCCCTGCCGGTCCGCAGGGTCGGCGTTGTTGTAGTAGAGAAGGTGGTTCATGTCCTCGAAGTCGAAGAAGATCGATCCCTTCGACCCGTTGACCTCGATATGGATGCCGTTCTTGCGCCCGAGGGCGAAGCGGGTGGCCTCGAGGTTGCCGAGCGCGCCGTTGCGAAAACGGGCGAGGCACATCGCCGCGTCGTCCACGGTGACCTTTCCCATACGCGTGCCGCCACGGGCGGTGAGGCCGCCGTAGCCGCCGGAGACGATCGGACGCTCCTTGATGAAGGTGTGCATGAGACCCTGCACTTCGTCGAACTCGCCGACGAGAAAGCGGGCCGCATCGATGATGTGCGCGTGGATGTCGCCGTGGGAGCCCGATCCGGCGATCTTCCCCTGTAGGCGCCAGACGATGGGGAACTTCGGGTCCACGATCCAGTCCTGCAGGTAGCGGGCGCGGTAGTGGTAGATCTCGCCGAGATCCCCGTTCTGGATCATCTTCCGCGCGAGGACGAGCGCGGGGATACGACGGTAGTTGTGGCAGATCATGTGGGTGACGCCCGCCTTCTTCACGGCAGCGACCATCCGCTCACATTGGGCCACGTTCATCGCGAGCGGCTTCTCGCAGAGGATCGCCTTGCCGGCCTTCGCGGCGGCGATTGCGATCTCGGCGTGGCTGTCGTTGGTCGTGGTGATATCCACAGCGTCAATATCCGGGCGGGCGATGACCTTGCGCCAGTCGTTGGAAGCCTCCTCCCACCCGAAACGGGCGGCGGCGGCCTTCGCGCCAGCGAGGTCGCGACCGACGATGACCTTCATCCGCGGCTTCGCCTTGAGGTCGAAGAAGCGGGGAGCCTGGCGCCAGGCGTTGGAGTGCGCCTTGCCCATGAACTTGTAACCGATGAGGGCGACGTTGAGTGTTTTCATAGGGGATTGCGACGGAGAGAGAGATCAGCCACGGATGAACACGGATGGAAGATGATGAGCGGCAAGTCCGCTGACACGAACTTGCCGCACCTCAACCGCTATTGAGGCTTCCGATCCTCTCAACGGGACGCGCCGATTCCGTGTGGCGGAATCGGCGCATTCCTCTATCCGTGGACATCCGTGTTCCATCCGTGGCTTCTGGTTCAGGAAATTTCGACCGGCTTGCCGGAGGCGGCGGAGGTGTAAATCGCGTCCACGATCTGCATGAGCTTGAGCGCCTCATCGGGGGTGTTCAGCGGCGCCTCTTTCCCCTGCGCGGCGAGGGCGAAGTTCATCGCCGAGCGGACGCGACCCATCGTTTCGTCCTTCTCAACCACGATGCGACGATTCACGGAGTGTCCGTTTTCCTGCACGTAGAGTTCGCAGGCGTCCTCGGCGGTGTCGTCGAGCCCGTCGCGTCCGAAGAGGCGGCGGACCATGCCGCCCGCCTTACGGCCCTGGAAGGTCACGGAAACCTCCTCGCGGGCGTTCATCTCGGCCCAGGAGTTTCGGAGGAAGAGGACCTGGCCCGTGGAGAAGCGGACGAAGCCGTGGGCGGCAGCCTCGACGTCGGTGACGCCCTTGGCCACGTCGGGGATACCCCAGGGTCCCTTGAAGGACGTGTCATCGATGAAGTCGTTGAAGGTGGCGGCAAGGACCCACTTCGGCTTCGGAAAGCCCATGAAGTAGAGGGCGAGGTCGATCATGTGGAGGAGGTCGATCACCGGTCCGCCGCCCGAAAGGGCTTTCGTGGTAAACCACCCGCCGAAGCCGGGGATGCCGGTGCGGCGGATCCAGAGGGCCTGGGCGGAGTTGATTCGGCCGACGGTCCCCTTTTTCACGTACTCCATCATCGCATACGCCTCGGGACGGGCGCGGTTGTTGAAGTTGAACATGAGTTTGCGCTTCGCCTTCTCGGAAGCGGAAAGCATCTCGGTCATCTCGGCGGCGTTGAGAGCGGGGGGCTTCTCGCAGAAGACGTGCTTCTTCGCGGCGAGGGCCTCAAGGGCGAGGAGTTTGTGAAACTTGTTCGGCGTGATGATGCTCACGGCGTCCACGGAACCCGAGGCGAGCATCGCCCCGAGGCTGTCGAAGGTGGTGTCCACGTCGAGGCGCTCGGCAGCGGCCTTCGCGGCGGCGGCGTTCGAGTCCGCAATCGCGACGACCTCGGCGCCGGCGGCCCGAAATCCCTGGATGTGATAGCGGGCCATTCCGCCCGCCCCGACGATTCCAATTTTAAGGCTCATAAATTGTATCTACTCAGCTTCGCATGGGCACGACGAAGCGTGCCCCTCCAATCCTGTTGGCCAAGGGAGGGGCACGCTTCGTCGTGCCCTCCTGCCTGCGCCAAGCTCAGCGCGGCAGGCAGGCTGCAGCCCGCGGATAAACCTAGCACCTGAGTAGTTACCATAATTATTCTCCAACTCGGCAATCAAATGTGGCTTCGCGCCTTCGCGTGAGATCTCCCCCGGGCTACCTCATCCAAACGTCGACCGCATGCGGTCGCAATAGTAGCGAACGAGATCCCACTCGGCGTCGGGCGAAATGCGGTGGTCGGGGCATGGGATAAACCCGCCGAGGGCGACAAGTGGCTTCATCCGCTCGACCTCGGCATCCACGGCCGCACGATTGCGCGTGAAGGCCACCTTGTTCATCCCACCCACACCAAGAAGACCCTTGCCATATTTCTCTCGCCACGGAGCGATGCTCGCGTCCCACGTCCCCACTTCGATCGGGAACATCGTGTTCACGCCATTCTCGAGCCAGATCGGGACGAGCGCATCGATCTTGCCGTCGCTGTCGAGCGAGACGATCTCAATCCCGTATTTCTTGAGCAGGTCGGTGATCCGCTTGTAGTGCGGGCCGATCTTTTCGCGGAAGACGGCGGGGGTAATCAGCGGGCCGCTCTTGAAGCAGATGTCCTCCCAGAAATGCGCGGTATCGAACTTCACACCCGATTTGAGGACCCATTCCACCCCGCGGTAGCAAAGGTCCGCATACGTCTGGATGATCTCATCGAAAAGCTCCTCGTCGTCGGACTGGAGGTAGCAGGCCCCCTCCACACCAAGGATATTGCGGATCCGCCCGTACAGGCTCCCGCACGAGATCCCGTAAAGGTAGTCGCGCTCGCCATTTTTCAGGAACTCCAGCCCACCCTCATCGAATGGGAGGACCCGGTCGTTCACGCGGACGCCGTTTTTGCGTACGCGCTCCTCGCTCCACTGGAGGCGCCACTTGTAATGCTCCTCCCACGATTTTCGGTCCACGAGCGTGTGCTTGATCTCTGCCGGGATACTCACCGTGCCGGGAGTTTGCAGGACAATCACCCCCTCGGCGTTCCGAATATGACGGCTGCCATCGGGAAGCTCCTTGACCACCTGGGTTTCGAAGGAAGGGAAGAGGTGGCTGTTCGCACCAAAGTGGCAGGCCCAGTTTCCGTCGAAGCCGAGCTTCTTCGAGATGACGGTGTCGGTCGGGTTGCCGTCCCTCCAGTCGCGGGCCTCCTCGACCGTGAGGTGCCCTTCAGTGACCCACTTCTCGAGAGTTTCCCGCCAGAAGCCAAAGTGGACGAGCGGAAGACGGTCGTACGGGTGGTAGCGAAGGACGGCGAGCGACCGCTCGCGGTGGGTCATGGATTTGGAGGACATGGGAAGGCATGCATTCCATCATCCGCAGCCAGCCATGCCAAGCCGGGAAATACGGCCATGAACCGCCCAGAGCAGTTAGAGCAGTTCCTTGCGGAGCGCCTCGGCTTGCTGGGGGTTGATGCGGCCGTTGCGCCAGGCAATCGGTCCACCCTCAGCGAGAACGGGTTCGCATTGCTCAAGCGTGGGGAGGTCGTCGCGCTTCCAGAAAAGACCGATCGGGATCTCGTCGCCCCACTTGTAGCCCTGCTCCATCGCGGCGTGGAAGTCGGTCGGGTCGTGCTTCAGATCCTCCAGCAGTTTCACCCGCTTGTTGAACCACGGGTAGGTGTTCTCCTTGTTGAAGGTCACGCAGGGGCTGAAGATATCCACGAGGGAAAAACCCTTGTGGAGGATCGCCCCCTTGATCAGCTCGACGAGGTGCTTCTGCTTCGCGCTGAAACCGCGCGCCACGTAGGTGGCCCCCGCGATCATCGCAAGCGGCACGGGCATGATCGGGTTCTCGACGTTGCCGTAGGGGGTGCTCTTCGTCTTCATCCCCTTCACGCTCGTGGGCGAGGTCTGCCCCGTGGTCAGCCCGTAGATCTGGTTGTCCATCACGAGGTAGGTGATGTCCAGGTTGCGGCGGGCCGTGTGCATGAAGTGGTTGCCGCCGATGCCGTAGCCGTCCCCGTCGCCACCGGTTGCGATCACGGTCAACTCATGGTTGCTCATTTTGAGGCCCGTCGCCACGGGAAGGGAGCGCCCGTGGAGGGTGTGCATCCCGTAGGCATTGATGTATCCGGGAAGGTTTGAGGAGCAGCCGATGCCGCTGACCACCGCCACCTTGTGGGGCGGGAGGTTCAACTCGCCCAGCGCCGTCTGGAGCGCCGCCAGCACGCTAAAGTCCCCGCAGCCGGGGCACCAGTCGGGATGGATACGATGCTTGAAGTCCTTGGTCGTCGTCAGGCCGGCTGCCGCGGGAGCGGCCTTCTCGGCAGGTTCGGTATTCGTGGCAGTGCTCATGGAGAAGAATGTAAAATGATCAACGGTCAATGAAAAATGTCAAAGGAAGCGAGAAGGAGGAGGCGAAGATGGTCGAGGGTTGTCAGTGAAGGTTAAAGGGATCGTCTTGGGCTTCAAACTTCCAGCTTCAAGCTTCGTTCTTCAGACTGTGATTTCGTGCTCGGGAACGGAGAGGGTCGTCTTCCCCGCGAGCTGTTCCTTCACCGCCTCGACGAGATGGTGGGGCATGAACGGCTCGCCATCGTACTTGCGGATGTGGCCGTGGGCCGTAAAACCGGTCTCGGAGCGCAGGTAGCGGGCGAACTGCCCGCTGAGGTTGTTCTCGACAACGATCACTTTCCTCGACTTCGAAAGGATCTCGAGGATCTCCCTCGCGTGGAAGGGCACCAGCCACTTCACATGGAGGTGGTTGGCCACGATCCCCTCCTCGCCCGCCAGCTTGGCCACCGCCTCGCGGATCACCCCACAGGTCGAGCCCCAGCCGACGAGGGTCACCACCGCGTTCGCGGGACCGAAGAGCTTTGGGGGAGCGACCGCCTTGAGCATCCCCTCCACCTTGCGCATGCGCTTCTCGTGCATCGCACGGCGCTTCTTCGGGTTCGTGTACTCATCGCTGATCAACACGCCGTCCTCGTCGTGTTCGTCACTCGAGACCACGTGAAGGTGGCCGGGGACGCCGGGCACCGCCCGCGGCGAGACCCCGCTCTCGGTGATCTTGTAGCGGAGATAGGCGCGATCATTGACCCCGCTCGACGGGGTCGCGGTCGCGGGCGCATCCTTCGGGAAAATGATCGGGCCACGGTCGATGGGCCCATCGAACTTGAGGGCCTCGAGGTCCACACTCGCCGTCCCCTCCGAGACAAGGAGATCGCTCAGGATAATCCCTGGGCAGTGAAACTTGTCCAAGAGGTTGAAAAGCTCGGGCACCGTCCGGAAGGCATCCTCAACGCTGGAGACCGAGACGATCGCGCGCGGGTAGTCCCCCTGGCCGGCACCGAGGGCCTGCCAGAGGTCCCCCTGCTCGGTCTTGGTGGGCACCCCCGTGGCGGGGCCGGCTCGCTGCACGTTGATCCCGACGACCGGGACCTCCATCATCGCCGCGGCACCGAAGGCCTCCGTCATCAAGGCGAAACCTCCCCCCGAGGTCGCGCACATCGCGCGGCAGCCGCCGTGCGCGGCGCCGATGACCATGTTGGCCACGCCAATCTCATCCTCCACCTGGCGAACCATGATCCCCAGCTCGCGCGCGTGCTTCGCGAACCACACGAGGACACCCGTCGCCGGGCTCATCGGGTAGGCCGCAAAAAAGTTCACGCCGGCGGCGACGCCGCCCATGGCGAGCGCGTCGTTGCCAGTGAGCACCCCGAGCTTGCGCCCCGTCTTCGGGAGAGGCTTCGGATAGGGCTTGAAGTTTGCCGCGGCGTAATCGAAGCCGCCCTTCGCGGCGCCGAGATTCTCGGCAATCACCGCGTCCCCCTTCTTCTTGAACTGGGCGGTGAGGATTCCCTCGAGGTAGGCGAACTCAATCCCGAGCATATTCAGGACCGCTCCGAGGGCCACGGTGTTCGCGAGAAGCTTGTTCGGGGTAAGGTCCTTGCAGGGGATTCCGCAGATCTGGACACCGTCGGCGGAGGTGCCGGGCTTGATCTTGTCGGAATCGAAGATCACGGAGCTGCCCACCTTCATGATCGGCAGGTGGCGGTCCATCGTGTCCTGGTTCAGGCAGAGGAGCGCGTCGATCCGATCGCCATGGGAGAGGACCTCCCCCTCGCTGGCGCGGAGGGTGAGGAAGGTGTGGCCGCCCCGGATGATGGACTGGTAGGCATTGTAGGCGACGAAGTGAAGGCCGCGGCGGGCGAAGATGCGGGCGAGGACATTCCCCGAAGTCGCAATCCCCTGCCCGTTCTCGCCGCCAATTCCAATGGCAAAGTCAGTTTGAGACATGGGTGACGAGTCTAGCCTATCTCCCCCCATGCGCAAGTTTTGTAAGAGACTCGACCGCATCCATTTCCGCATACGGTCCAGCTTTGGCTTGACCGTCCGCGGGCGTAGGTCTCCTCTCACCGCATGAAGTTCCTCCCTGCCTCCCCGATCCTCTTCGCCGCACTCCTTCTTGCCGGATGCTCTACCGTCCAGGATCGCGCCCACGAGCGCGCCACCGCCCTCGACGCGCTTCCTGCCCCCATGCGCGAAGCCGCCCTCAACGGCCATCTCCGCGAGGGAATGACCGCCGATGCTGTGTATGTCGCCCTCGGACGCCCCTCACGAATTACCACTGGCGCGGACAAGGGGGTTCAACTGGAGCGTTGGGTCTACACACAGATGGAATCGCGGGTGATTTCCGCCTGGCGGGACGTGCCCTACCGGATGAACAACGGCAACATCGGAATCCTCCCCACTTATGAGCCGATCACGATTACCGGATCCCGCGACAGCTTTGAGGTGAAGTTCGAGAACGGAAAGGTCGTTGGTTGGGGAGGGCTCTGAGCCGGGTCAGGATCCCGCGAGCTTCCGCGAGAGACAGCAGGCCAGGAGGGCTTCCTCACGAGTCAGGGTCGCTCCTTCGGGGCGGGCCGCATCGAGAATCGCCTTCGCGAGGTGGAGCCCGTTGAGCAACTGGGACCGGGTTGGGGCAAGGGCAGCCACCGTTCGAGCGAGAGCATCGCTCGTCGGCGTCGCAAGTGCCTCACGCCATACGGCCCCGGAAACCGACCGGGGCGCGGGCACCACATCGAGCGTAACGAGTGCCACAAAACTGAAGCCGAGTGCGGCCTCCCGCCACCTTCCCGCCACGTAGGACCGCTGCGCCTCGCGGAAAAGGGCTCCCGCCGTGCGGGCCGAGGCCTTCCCGCGACCGAAGGAAGGGACCATCCCTGGGGAAACGAGTGGCTGGTCGGCCACCGCGCTCCCCGAAACCTTGAACTCCTGGTGCAGGGCCGAGTAGTAATCCTCAGGTGCCACGGTCATTCGCGCGAGCGCGATCGCCGCCTGCCAGCGCGGGATGTCGGCCCGGCACCCGCGCACAAACGCGAGACAGGGAGCCACGGCACCCCCGTCCGCGAGCGCGCACCACGCCTCGAAGGCCGCGGACCGTACGATCTCGTTATTCTCCGTTGAAAAGGCAAGCTCCCGCACCCGATCGAGGGTGGTGTGGTCTCGCAAGGCCGCCAGGCTTCGGAGAGCGGGTAGCCGGAAGGACGGTTCCTCCAACGCGGAAAGCAGGAACGGCGTCGCCGAACGGTCCCCCAGTTGCCCAAGCGCCTCGATCGCCTCCGACTGGACCTGCATCTCCGGGTTGGAGGCTGCCTCGATCAGCTTCGGTGCGCAGAAAGGATCCCCCACCTCGACAAGCGCCCGCACCGCACCACGTCGGACGTCGAGACTGGGATCGTGCAACGCGCGAAGCAGCGATCCGCTCGCGATCGAACTCGGCGCGTCCTCCAACTCCCGCACGGCATCTACACGCGCAGACTCTTCCACCCCCTCCTCAAGCACGTAGCTGTGGTGCACCACCTTGAACGGGTTCGCATCCATCAGCCGACGGATCAGCATGCCGGGGGTCGCCCCCGCTGCCTCGCGGAAACGCAGCGGGAGTGTGCCGAGCGTCACGAGCCGTAGCACGCCCTCGATCAAGAAGAGAATCTCGTAGCGCCCCATGGGAAGCGACGGCTCGAAGTGCTTCATCAGCGCCAGCAGCGCCCCACCCGCGAGCGGGCCGGCCGCCCCACAAAGGCCGCCCAACCCCTGTACGAGCGAAAGGGCAAGCGAGCGCGAGTGGGACGGGCCCACGCGCAGGAGGAGCGACATAAGCGCACTCTCGAAGCCCGCATTGAACGAGCCCATCCACATATGAATCCCCAGCAGCGTCGCCCGCGGATGACTCTCCCCAAACAGCACCACCGCGAACGGCCAGATGGCGATGGCGACCCCGCAGAGGCGCAGGACCGCGGCATGCCCCAAACGATCGCCGAGGAATCCCCAGTAGCGGGCCGTCACCCACCGCATCAACCACATCACGCTTGCGGCGAGCGCAAGAAAGGATTGGGACACCCCCATTTCCAGGAAATGAAATACCAAGAAACTGCTCGCGAGGAGGGACGCAAAACTCACCGAGCAGTTGTAGACCAGCAACCGACGGCTGTCCGGGTTCGAAAAAACCTGGGAAAGCGTGGCGAATGTGCCGCTTCTCGCGGGAGCGGCGGGGGGCTCCACCACACGATTGTGGATCACGATATCCACCTGCCCGAAGGCCGCCGCGAGGAGAAAAATCACCGCATAAGGCCAGAGCGCCCCCCCTCCCGTGAAATGGTCCACCCCCCATCCCAACGGAATGGCGAGCACCTGAAGCAGGCTGACCACCGCCGACCGACGCCCCCAGAACGCCCCGGCTCGATCTTTCGGCACGAGATCCGCCATCCAGGAAAGCCAGAGCGGCGAGGCGACCGATCCGAATGCCGCGCTGAGGAAGAACACCGAAAGGAACAACACGACGGACACTGAGGCCCCGAGGACTCCGGCCAGCAGCGGCACCGCGGCGAGCATCAGCCAGAGCAGACGGTTCACGCTCACCAGCCAGAACCACGCCGGACGGCGTTCCCGCAGGCGATGCAGGAACAGCATCATGCCGAACTGCAGGGCAAATCCGAGCATCGGCAGCGTGGTGAGCATCGCAACCTGAAACTCGGTCGCATGGAGCCGCTGGAGGAATCCATTCAGGAACTGCGGCGCCGTGCAGACCACGAAAATCGAGGCAAACCCGCCGGCGAGGATGCTGCGCCGCATCCCTTGGGAAACCTCCAGGGAGGTGGGAGTCTTAGGAACCTCGCTCATGGCATGACGGGACTCGGAAGTGCCAAACCTCGGCCGGGCGCACGCCGCGCGCAAGCCCGTCCGTTGGCGGCTCGGGGATGGCTCAACGGACGGGCGTCGGGGTTCCCGCCGCCGGAGCGGCGGGAGCCTGCGCAGCCTTGAGCAAGTCACGGGCGGCCACCGCCGCCGCGATGCGAAGGTTGCGATCCTCGCGGTCGTTCAGCGCCATGCGCTCTAGGTCGGGAATCGCTTCCATGTCGCGCAACTGGCGAACCGCCACGAGCGCTTCCAGGCGTACACGAGGCTCGGGGTCGGCTAGGCGCTTCCGCACCTCCGCCACCGAGGCCCGGTCGCGAAGGGCAGCCAGCCCGCTGATCGCGTCGCGACGAACCGCCCAGTCCTTGTCGGCGAGGGCCCCGCGCAACACGGGTGCCGCCTGCACGTCGCCGATGCGAGCCAGCGCGACTGCTCCCGCCACCCGCACGAAGGCGTTGCTCTGCTCCAGCAACTTCTCAAGCTGCGCTCGGTGCCGCGTCTCCGCCAACTCGCGCAGTCCGCGCGCCGCCACAAACCTCACGTAGCTCTCCTCATCGGAGAGAAGGGGGATGAGATTCTCGACGCCCTCGGGATCCTTGAGCTTCACTAGCGCCTCCGCGGCATCGGAACGCACGTACCAACTCGGGTCGCGGAGGGATGCCTGGAGAAGCTTCGAGGAACGGCTGTCCCGGAGGTTGCCGAAGGCGGCCACCGCCGCGCGGCGAACATCCACCGATGGATCGCCCAGGAGAGGAACCAGCGAGGAGGCCACCGCGGGGTCGCCGAGCGACCCGAGAAGCTGGGCAGCCCCCTTCCTCACCCGCGGATCGGGATGGCGGACCGCGGCACGGAGAAAACTCTTCTTCGGGAGAACCTGCCGCAGGATCGTGATCTCCTGCCGCGCGAGGTCCAGGCGCTCCACCTCGAGAAGAACCACGAGTCGCGCCTCGCGCAGCTTCGCGTCCTTCGGGCTCGCGGCGACCGCATCATTCAAAATCTTCAGCGCCTTCTCGTATTCCCGCGCCCCCGAGAAAGCCTCCGCCTTCTGGATCACCTTGCGTGTCGCGGAGGAACCGCAGCCCATCGACCCGAGGGAGAGCGCGGCGACAAGGAGCGTGGGAAGGGCACTTCGTGAAAAAAAACGCATGTCCATCATCTAGGCAGAATCTCGCCCGGGAAGCAAGATTGGCATGGGATCATGGAAGCGGGATGCGACCACGCGCAGGGGTAGGGTTGCCCGACGGCAGTTCTCGAAAATCTGAAGGTTTTCGCATGGATCGTCGTTCCAAATTCGCTCAACGCCTTTGACTCGGGCCATGCTCTGGCGCATCGTCTCCTCCTGATCATGAGCCTCCATGGATAACCTCCTTGCCACCCCACTCAAAGCCCGCCATGAGGCGCTCGGCGCGAAGATGGTAGGGTTCGGCGGCTGGTGCATGCCAGTTCAGTACCGCGGCGGCATCGTCGAGGAGCACCTTGCCACGCGGCGCGGCGCCGGGCTCTTCGACGTCTCCCACATGGGTCGCTTTTCCCTCCGCGGCACGGACGCCCTCCCCTTTCTCCAGCACGCCCTAACCAACGATGCCTCGACCCTACCTGTCGGATGCGCCCAGTACACGATGATCCCGGACGAATCGGGGGGCGCTGTGGACGATGCCTACCTCTACCGTTTCGACGCCATAGACTTCCTCCTCGTGGTGAACGCCTCGAACCGCGACAAGGACTGGCAGCACCTCTCACGACTGCAGGCGGATTTCCCGGCGGCGCAGATGCGGGACCGGAGCGCGGAACTCGCCATGATCGCCCTGCAGGGCCCCGAGTCGGAAAAACTCCTCTCCCGCCTCATCACGCGGGGAGCACTGCCCGAACCCCGCCGCAACTCAGCCGGCGAAGTCCACCTCCTGGGCACGCCCATTCTCATCGCTCGCACCGGCTACACGGGGGAACCGGTCTGTTTCGAGATGATGCCCCCCGCCGGTTTCGCCGGTGCCCTCTGGGACCGCCTCGTGAAGGAAGGAGCGACCCCGATCGGACTCGGCGCACGGGACACGCTCCGCCTCGAAGCGGGGCTTCCCCTCTACGGACATGAACTCGGTACCGGCCCCGACGGGCCGCCGATCCCGATCTTCGCATGCCCCCTCGCCCGCTTCGCGGTGAGCTTTACGCCCGCCAAAGGGAACTTCATCGGCCGGGCCGCCCTCCTCCGCCAGCGTGAGGCGCTCGACCTCCTCCTCTCCGTCAACGCCTCGCGCCTCGCAGACCTGCCGCGACGCATCGTGCCTCTTGCGATCCAGGGGCGGGGCATTGCCCGCGCCGGCGCACCGGTCCTGCGGGACGGCGCCCCCTGCGGCTGGGTCACCAGCGGGACGATGGTTCCCTACTGGCATCCTGACACCCCCGGGATCCACGCCCTGCGAGCCCTCGCGCTCGCCCTGGTGGACAGCCGGGTGAAGAACGGCGACCCGATCGAGGTGGAGGTCCGCGGCAACCGCCTCCCCGCCCGCGTCGTGGAGCGCCACCTCGATTCACGCGTGCCACCGTACGCCCGTCCGGTCCTTTGAACCGTTTTTCCCCTTTCCTCGCAATCGCCAATCAGAAATCATCAATCCGAAATCTTCTATGCTCCCCGAAAATCTCAAGTACACCAAATCGCACGAATGGACCCGCCTCGACGAAGGAAACCTCGTGACCATCGGCATTACCGATTACGCCGTGCAGCAACTCGGCGACATCGTCTTCCTTGACCTCCCGAAGGTCGGCGCGAAGGCCACCGAGGGCCAGCCGATCGGCGTGATCGAATCGGTGAAGGCGGCGGTGGATCTCTACTCGCCGGTGAGCGGCGAGGTCGTGGAGGTCAACTCCCCGTTGGCGAATGACTTCGACGCGCTCACCAAGGACCCCTATGGCAAGGGCTGGATGGCGAAAATCAAGGTTGCCAACGCCGGGGTCCTTCAGGGCCTCCTCTCCGCGGCGGATTACCAGAAGCTCGTGGACAGTGAGGCAAAGCACTAGAAAGGGAGGTTCCGGGTTGACTGGTTCAAGGTTCACGGTTGGCAGATCCAGACGAAATGGAAGCAATCTCCGCCATCCCCAAACCGCTGAACCGCTGAACCGCTGAACCTCCCAACCGCCCTCATGCCTTACATCGCAAACACTCCCCAGCAGAAGGAGGAGATGCTCCGCGCCATCGGCTCGGGCGTCGACGACCTTTTCGCCGATATCCCCCCCGGAATTCGCTGCCCGGAGTTGAAGGTTCCTCCCGGCCTTCCCGAGCAGGACGTCCGCAGCCGCATGGCGGCGATCGGAGCCGGGAACCGCTCCGACCTCATCGGCTTTCTCGGGGGAGGGTTCTACGACCACTTCATCCCCGCCGCGGTGTCCGCGATCGTTTCGCGAAGCGAGTTCTCCACCTCCTATACCCCCTACCAGCCCGAGATCTCGCAGGGGGTGCTCCAGGCCATCTACGAATACCAATCAGCGATTTGCCGCCTCACGGAAATGGAGGTGGCCAACGCCAGCCTCTACGATGGGGGAACCGCACTTTACGAGGCGATCATGATGGCCCTCCGCGTCACGGGACGCCGACGCGTGGTGGTGGACGATTCGGTGAGCCCTATTTACCGCACGATGGTGCGCACCTACACGCGCAACCTCGGAATCGAGCTGGTGGAAACGCCCTCCCGCATCGGCCTCGTGGATCGCGAGGCGCTCGCGCGGGTAGTCAATGACCAGACCGCCGCGATCGCGGTCCAGAACCCGAACTTCTTCGGATGCCTTGACGACTTCACCGATGTGGCCGAACTGGCGCACCGCCACGGCGCGCTCCTCATCTCCTCCGCCTACCCGATCTCGCTCGGGATCGTGAAGACTCCCGGCGCGATGGGCGCCGACATCGTGGTTGGCGAGGGCCAGAGCCTCGGCATGCCCCTCTCATTCGGCGGACCGTATCTGGGCTTCATGGCCACGCGTAGCGAGCACGTGCGCAAGATGCCCGGGCGCATCGCCGGCCGCACCGTGGACGCCCAGGGACGGCAGGGCTTCGTCCTCACCCTCCAAGCGCGCGAGCAACACATCCGAAGGGAGAAGGCGACCTCCAACATCTGCACGAATCAGGGACTCTGCGCCCTGACCGCACTCGTCTTCCTGAGCCTTCTCGGCAAGCAGGGCTTCCGCGAGCTCGCGGTCTCCTGCGCTGAGAAAGCCTCTTATGCGGCGCAGCGCCTCCAGGCCATCCCGGAGGTTCGCATGCGCTTCGGAAAACGCTACTTCTTCAACGAGTTCGTCCTCGAACTCCCCGTCTCCGCCGACCGCGTGATCCGCCGCCTGCTGGAAAAAGGCTTCGCGGCGGGCTTTCCCCTCGTCCGCTACTACCCGCAGATGGAGAAAAGCCTCCTCGTCGCCGTCACCGAGAAACGCACGAAGGAGGAAATCGACCTCTTCGCCCACAC
>CAZZBZ010000016.1:13290-18287 GCA_964653025.1 uncultured Verrucomicrobiota bacterium | reverse complement strand
TCGTCGCCGTCACCGAGAAACGCACGAAGGAGGAAATCGACCTCTTCGCCCACACCCTCGAGGTTTCACTTTAGGAGCGTGAAGCAGGTTGATTTGGTTCAACGGTTCACGGTTCAACGGTTGGAAGAACATGAAGATCGAGCGTTTCGAAGATATTGAGGCATGGCAACTGGCACGCGAACTCACCCGCATGGTCTACCGCCTGACCAGGAAATCCGGCTTTGAGAAGGATTATGGACTGAAGGGACAGATCCAGGACGCCGCAGGATCGGCCATGCACAATATCGCCGAAGGGTTCGACTCCGAAGCCAATACCGAGTTCGTAAGATTCCTTCGGTATGCCAAGCGTTCCTGCACCGAAGTCCAGAGCGAGCTCTATGTCGCCCTGGATGAAGAGTACATTAACAAAGCTGAATTTCAGGAGGTCTACGAACAGGCCCGGCGCACGCGCGCGGCCGTCAGAGGATTCATTAACTACCTTCAGAAGTATAAGGCGCGCAAAGCCAAACCAACCGTTGAACTGTGAACCTCTGAACCTCTGACTCCCATGCAAGTCATCTTCGAGAAAAGCATTCCCGGCCGCGTGGGGGTTCGCCCCTCCCACCAGCCGGGCTGCCCGCCACCCACGATCGAGCCAAAGCTCCTGCGCGCGGAACCCGCGGCGCTGCCCGAACTTTCGGAGTTGGATGTCGTCCGCCATTTCACGGGGCTCTCCCGCCGAAACTTCGGCCTCGACCTCGGCTTCTACCCGCTCGGGTCGTGCACGATGAAGTACAACCCGAAGATGAACGAGCGCATCGCCGCGCTGCCGGGATTTACCGACCTCCATCCCCTGCTCCCGCAGCTCCCGACGGGGGAGATGCTCGTGCAGGGCGCCCTCGCGGTGCTCCAGCGCATGGACCGCCTCCTCTCCGAGATCTGCGGAATGGCGGCCTTCACGCTCCAGCCCCTCGCGGGTGCGCACGGGGAACTCACCGGGGTCATGATCATCGCAGCCTACCACAAGGACCGCGGCAACCGGAAAACCACCCTCCTCATCCCCGACAGCGCCCACGGTACCAACCCCGCCTCCGCCGCCATCGCCGGCTACGAGGTCCGCTCCATCCCCTCGGGACCGGATGGCCTGATGGACGTCTCCGCCCTCAAGGCCGCGCTCAACGACAAAGTTGCCGGCCTCATGATGACGAATCCAAACACGCTTGGACTCTTCGAGCCACGCGTCCGGGAGATCGCCGATCTCGTCCACTCGGTGGACGGACTCATGTACTACGACGGGGCCAACCTCAACCCGCTCCTTGGACGCTGCCGTCCCGGCGACATGGGCTTCGACATCGTTCACATCAACCTGCACAAGACCTTCAGCACCCCCCACGGGGGCGGCGGACCTGGGGCGGGTCCCGTGGGAGTTGCCGCGAAGCTCGTGGAGTTCCTCCCCATCTCGCTCGTCAAGGAGAAGGCCGATGGCACCTTCTTCCTCGACTACAACCACCCGAAGTCCATCGGCTACATCGCGCCGTTCTACGGCAACTTCGGGATCATCCTCCGCGCCTATGCCTACATCCTGTCACTCGGCAGGGAGGGTCTGCTGCGCGTCTCGGAACACGCCACGCTCAATGCCAACTACATCAAGGAACGCCTGAAGCCATTCTATGAGCTCGCGCGGCCGGGGGTCTGCAAGCACGAGTGCGTCTTCTCGGCGAAGCGCCAGGCCACCCACGGCGTCCACGCCCTCGACATCGCCAAGGCCCTGATTGATCGCGGCTTCCACCCGCCCACCGTCTACTTCCCGATCACGATCCCCGAGTCCATCATGATCGAGCCGACGGAAACCGAATCGAAGGAGACCCTCGACACTTTCATCGAGGCGATGATCGAGATCGCAAAGCTCGCAGAAACCAATCCCGTCGAGGTCACCTCCTGCCCGAAGACCACCGTGGTGGGCCGTCTCGACGAGACCCGCGCCGCCCGTCACCCCGACCTCGCCAGCCTGGTGTGATTTCTTTCGGTAAACGACCGATTGATAGCGAGTTCTCATCTATTTGAGACATTCGGCTGGGTGGCGAGCCATTTCCACAGCATCTCAATGCGCAGGCCGGACTTTGTTCCGAGCGGGGGCTCCTCGCCGCAGAGCAGGAGCGGGGTGGCGGCCGGGCGCTCCTGATGTGCGCATTCCAGAGCCCGCAACTCACGATTCCTCGTGGCCGCATCGGAGAGATCCGCGCAGACTTGAATCAGGCGTTCGCTGCCATCATAGGAGGTGGCGAGGAAATCCACCTCGAAACCTTCGCGAGTCTTATAGTAGGAAATCTCACGGCTGGTACGCGCCAGTTCGCATGCCACAATATTCTCGAGTAAATGGCCGCGATCCAGTCCCGCGGAGGGACTGAACGCGGCAGCCAGGGCGTGATCCGCCAGATAGAGTTTGCGCGGATTGACGTGCCGCCGCCGCTCGGAGCGGCTGAAGATCGGGACCGCAAAGATTAAGAAGGCGTCCTGAAGGTGATCGAGGAATGCCAGAAGAGTTTCCTTGGATGCCGGGATGCCCCGGGAATGAAAGTCGGCGCTGATCTTGCTCACGCTCAACGCACCCGCCGGGTTGCGCAGCAGTTGACGGACAAATGCACGCAACGCCACGAGATTTCCAACGCCGTGCCGTTCCGCAACATCCCGGAAAAGAACCGCATCCACGTACCCCTGCAGCAGGCGGACACGATCCCTTGGCGACGACAGGGAAAGGGCCTCGGGGAATCCCCCTGTGGCCAGATAGTCGTCAAAAGCCGATACCAACTTGGACCGCTGTCTTGCGCTCACCAGTCCCCCGGGAAATGAAACTTCCCTGTGGCGCAAAAACTCTCGAAAGTTAAACGGCGTAATCAGGGTTTCCACCGCTCTGCCTCGCATGCTGGTCGCCACCTCGCGGCTAAGCATCCGAGCCGAGGAACCGCTGAAGAAAAGTTCCACCATCTCGGAATCCATCACCCGTCGGGCGAACCGCTCCCAGCCGGGAACGAGCTGAATCTCATCCAAGCAAAAGGTCACGCTCCCGCTCCTGCGGAAATCTGGGAACTGGCGGTAATACTCTTCGATCACGAGACCTAGGTTCTCGCTGAGTAGCCCCTCCAGACGTTCATCTTCAAAATTGAAATAGACCAGCCGCTCGCGGGCCGCTCCCGCCGCAAGCCGGTCCGCCAGACACTGCAACAGGAACCATGTCTTGCCCGCCCGTCGCATCCCGACCACGGCGTGGGCTTTGCCGGGAATCCTTGGCAAAACCGCCTCGCGACGCGTCATTGCCGGAAACTTCATCGTGAGGGAATCGGCAAGTTTCTCGCGGATGGCATTCAGAATACGGTCTTTCATGGAGTCCATATCAAAAGGTTTCTGGTCTCGCGTCAAGACCAGATAAGCCAGTGCCCGAAAATGGAAATCGCGCCTCCCCCCAGCCCCGCGACACGCCGTGGAAGCCTAGATCTCCACCATGCCCTCGAAAACAAAGTCGGCAGGACCCACCAGGCAGACGTTGGTGAAGCGCTCCCCCTCCCGTCGGAAAGCGACCTCAAGGGTGTCGCCCCCCTGCACGCGCACCGAGACCGGGGACCCCATGCCAAGCCGCATGTGGGCGACGAGCGCGCTCGCCGTCACCCCCGTCCCGCAGGCCAGAGTTTCGGCCTCGACCCCGCGCTCGTAAGTCCGCACCCGGATCGTGCCATCGGGTAGGCGCTGGACGAAGTTGGCGTTCGTTCCCGCGGGAGCGAAACGCGCGTGACGGCGAATTTCGCGACCCACCCCATTCACGTCCACCTGCCCCACATCCTCCGCGAGAACCACGGCATGGGGAACCCCGGTGTTCACGAAGTGGACCATGGTCTCACCCAAAGAGAGGGTCAGCTTTTCGTCGAGCCGAAGGTCGTGCGGTTCGGACATGGCCACGCGCACCCGCTCGCCCTCGAAGGTCGCGCCAACGAGGCCGGCGGCGGTGTCAAAGGCGAGGCGATCCCGACAAGCACCGAGGCGCTGTGCGAAACGCGCGAAGCAGCGGGCGCCATTCCCACACATCTCTGCCTCACCGCCGTCGCTGTTGTAGTAACGCATGCGAAGCTGTGCGCCCTCGGTCACGGACGGTTCGGCGAGGAGAAGCCCGTCCGCCCCCACCCCTCGGTGGCGGTCGCACAGGCGGGCGATCTGCTCCCGGGAAAGGGAGATCGCGCGCGAACGGTTGTCGAGCAGGACGAAGTCGTTGCCCGCCCCATTCATCTTGGTGAACGTGAGCCTCATGGGAGAACCAGCCTGCATATTTTCATAAAAATATGCACCTCGTAAGTGAGGCTCATATGAAACTCCCGCAGTTGGCTCTCGGGCGCATTGCAGTTCTGCCGGGTTTTGTGAATGCGCAGCTTCGCACGGGCACGACGGAGCCGCGCCTGACGTGGGGCAGGTGTGCCCTATATCACGCT
The DNA here is from genome assembly GCA_964653025.1 of uncultured Verrucomicrobiota bacterium. Taxonomy (GTDB): domain Bacteria; phylum Verrucomicrobiota; class Verrucomicrobiia; order JABWAM01; family JABWAM01; genus JABWAM01. Next base: position 13,833 of record CAZZBZ010000016.1, on the reverse strand, counting down.
CGAATCGCGATTGGAGGGACGGCGTGTCGCCGTCCGTCTTTCCTCTCCGCGGCCGCCGACACGGCGGCCCTCCACTCGTGGCGCGTGGCGAGCCAGGGCGTGACGTCCTGAGGAGCGAATCGACGGGAGGCCTTTACATCGGGCAGACGTCCGACCTGGTTCGGAGAGTCGCGCAACACAACGATCCGTCTGATCGCCTCACGCTCCATACCAAACGACGCAAGGGACCGTGGATACTGATCCACAGCGAGGCATTTGAGAACCGGAGCGGGGCGATGCGACGGGAGCGCGCCCTCAAATCGGGGCAGGGTCGGGCGTGGATACGAGCCCATCTTCTGCTCGACGTGGAGGAATCCGGTTGAAATCCACGGATCGTTGGCGCACAGTGCGCCCGTCTCCACGGTAGTCCGCCTGAGGCGGATAGAGCGATCGGCTGTTAATCCGCCTGAGGCGGATCGTAGGTTCGGAGAGAGCCATGTTTCACGTCTACGTCCTGAGGAGCGAATCGACGGGAGGCCTTTACATCGGGCAGACGTCCGACCT